>JBFIXI010000005.1:0-105309 GCA_041605955.1 Acidimicrobiia bacterium | reverse complement strand
GTGCGAGTTGGGGGGTGCGAGAGTGGTCACGGCTTCCCATTCGAGACCGTCGTGGCTGGTCCAGATGATGGGGCGGCCTCCCCCAGACAGCAGTGACCCGACCTCCGGCGCAAGGCCCAGCTCATCCCACGTCCTGGTCTCGGCAACGTTGCCCTGATCGTCGAAGAACTGCATCCCGTCCGGGGTCGCCGTCCAGCCATGGCGCAACAGCCCCGCATCGACCACCTCGCGCAGCAACTGGTCGGGGTCGAACTCCACGTTTTGGCTGCCGATGATCATGAAGCCATCCTCAGTGGCCGTCACGGTGCTCACCCAGCTGAACAGCCGGAACTTCTGGCCTTGGATGTCGATCTCGTTGTCCGTGGGTAGGACCGCCTGCTGCCAACTGCCGTCTTCAGTCGAGGTGAACACCACGGTCGATTCGCGACCGGCCACCTCGTCGAATCCGTTGCCTACTGCCATCAGCAGATCCGGGGTCGCCACGATCTGGCTGAACCAGGTGTTCTGACCGGTCGCCGGGGCCGGTATTCGCGCCCAATCGAGGCCGTTGCTCGATTGCAGCATCACCGGTCGACCCCGGCCGTCGCCGGCCAGCATGAAGAAGTCCGTCCCGTCGTGAGCCAGCGCCATGATGTTGTCTCCGCCGACGGGAGGCGCCACTCGCTGCCAGACGGCGTTCTCTGCAGTGAGCTCTGCGCCCGCCGTGGTCGGCGCGACCGTGGTGTTGCCTGCAATGGCTTCTTCCGGCGCCGCGGCCAGACTGCTGACCGCGGCCACGACCCCGGCCACGATGACGACGCCGAGGACGCTAGAGGCAACGACCGTCCCCGCCCGCTGAATGGACCCCATTGTCTTGACGGTCTCGAGGCGGCTGAGCGGCTCCGCAAACGAGGCGGCATGCGACCGAATCGCCTCGGCCAGGTCGGTGGGGCCGAATCCCTCCGCGCCCAGTCGTGCCTGCAGTGCCCGGGCGGCAGCACCTACGCCGTCGGCATGCATCGCGTGCGAGATCTCGGAGTCCGTCCATCCGAGGTGGTCCTGCATCACCAGCAGCGCTCGTTCATCGAGCGAAAGGGAGGCGAAGCGTCGCAGAGCGGCGGATTGAGTGGCCTCCGACTCGGGGCGAAGTCGAAATCCGTGCAGCTGATTCGGGGCCTTGGCCAGCTGCTTGCCGGCCCACCGGTAGGCGAGTGCCATAACCCCGACGTCGGCGGGTACATGGGAGGGCTTGCGGACCCGCCGCCTCCACCGAGTGAATCCGATGTCGATGGCCTCGAGGGCGAGATCACGATCTGCGGTTATCGCAGCCAGCGCCCGAAACAGCGCGCCGCGCGACGACCGATAGAGCTCGTCGAACGACGCCGGCGGGGTGCGCTCTTCAGGTGTCGTGGTCACCGTCATTGGCTCATCCCCTGGCCTCATTCTGCGGGTGGCGGCAAGGATAGGTATGCCGCCGGGTAAGCCGGTCGGTCGCAGGTCTGATGCTCCCGGGGAGTTCCTATGCTGGAGGGGTGGATTACTCACTACGCGAGGCTCGCCGCTCGGACAAAGAGCTGCTGACGCCTTGGACTACTCACACTTTCGCCTGGGGTGACTACGTCGTGGACTCCTTCGACGGCTGGCTCGCACACCCCCACTCGCGAGTGCTGGTGGCCGCCGATGACACCGACGAGCCGATTGCGGTTGCCCGCGGCGTGCTGCTGTCGCCCGACGAGCTGTGGCTCCAGGGTGTCAGGGTCCATCCCGAATGGCGCCGCCGCGGCATCGCTTCCCAGCTCGGCTCCAGCCTGCAGGCTTGGGGGGCCGAGCAAGGAGCCAAGGTGGCTCTGTTGATGACTGAGGATTGGAACGAGGCGGCGCGCGTCCAAGTGACCGGAGTCGGCTTTCGGCAGACTGCGACCTGGCTCCGGGCGTTCATGACCACCCAGCATTCCGGACGTAACACCGCTCCCGTGAGTGCGGTCGCCAGCCCGTTGCAACGCGCCGGAGCTGCCGAGGCGGGACCCGCTTATCTGGCGTGGGCCAGCAACGAATTGAGCCGGGCAGCCCGCAGCATGATGGCCGTCAGCTGGCAGTGGCGCAGATTGCACGCCGAGGACCTCGAACGGGCGGCGGCGCACGGAGCGCTGTTTGCCGGCGCGACCGGCTGGGCCATGGCCGCCCCCCGCGACAACTACCTCGAGGTTGGCTGGATCCAGACAGTGCCCGACCGAGGCCGCGCCCATCTGCGGGCGTTGTACGAGGTCGCCGTGTCCGAGAAGGCGACGGCAATCGAGATCATGATGCCGGGCGTGGAGTGGCTGCGGCGGGACGCCACCGAGATCGGCTTCGAGTTGGAGGATCTCGTCCTCTACGAAAAGGGTCTCTAGACGGCGCGGGAGCGAGCAGTACCGCTCGACATGGCCCGTCGTCGAGCCTCGTTGTAGAGCTCGATCGGGTGACGGACGATGAAGTGCGGTCCCAGATGACTGCGGAGCTGCATCTCGCACCCCGGATTTGCCGATGCGACGACGGTGGCACCCGACGCTATGACTTGGTCGGCCTTGCGCCGCCCCAGCTCGTCGGAGGTCTGCGGCATTGTCAGGACGTACAATCCGGCGGCTCCACAGCACATGCCGTCAGGGTCGATCTCGACCGGTTGGTAGCCGGCGGCAGTCACGATCTCTCGCGGCTCTGCAACCACCCGTTGGGCGTGCCGCAGGTGACACGGATCCTGCACGGCAACCGGTTGCTGCTGCGCCGGCAGTCTCGGCAGCCGACCCGCCGCGATCGCTCGAGCCACGACAACCGTGACATCGACCGCTTTGGCGACAACCTCGTCGCCGGCCGACGACCACTCGCCATAACCAGCTAGATGAGCGCTGCAGCCGGCCGCGGTGGCCACCACTAGGTCGGCGTCGGCAAAGGCCCGGCTGTTCCGGTCCGCCAATCGTTCGGCAGCTCGGGCCGCCCCGTCGTGAGCCGCCAACGCTCCGCAGCAGGTCTGGTCCGTCGGCACCGTGACGTCGTATCCGGCGGCTGCCAGCAGCTCGATGGCGGCTTCGTTCACGGCGCCGAACCACGAGTCCTGAACACACCCGGCCAGCAACGCGACGCTACCGATGCGCTCGCCCTGGGCAGGTACGAAGCTGCCGATCCGAGATTGGCCGGCAAACGGAAGTGTTCGCAGGCCACCGAGCCGGGCAAAAGCGCGCCCCGGGAGCCGGCTCAGGCGAAGCCGCTGGGCCAGCGCAACCGCCGCGGTGGCGCTCCGCACGAGCCACCGCCAACCCAAGCCGCGTCCCAGCAGCCAGGCGCGCGCTTTGGTGGCCGAGGACGGTCGTTGGGCGGCGATCTCGACGCGGGCTCCCTCCATGGCTCTACCGAAAGGCACCACGGACGGGCACACCGGTTCACACGCCCGGCACTGCAGACAGAAGCCCATGACCTCTTCGAAACGCTCATCAACCTCGGCGACCCCGGAGGCCACCGCCGCCATAGCCGCCAGCCTGCCTCGGGGAGAGGCGGCCTCACTACCCGTCAATCGGAAGGTGGGGCATTTGGGCAGACACAATCCACAGGTGACGCACGCATCCAGCTCGTCCTGACGCGGCGCATGGTCGGTGATCCAAGGCATCAGATCCCTCCAGGGAGCCGTCCCGGGACCATCACACCCCGCGGGTCGAAAGCTGCTTTCACCCGGCGCTGCAAGTCAACCGAGCCGGGAGCGGTGCCCCAGCGGTCCACGCCGGCAACCGGCGTGGCAAGCACCACTGCGGCTCCGCCATGGCGCTCGGCCCAGGCCCGCAGCTCATCCAGCCGTTCGGTTGACCACGAGGCAAACCCTGCTTCGACGATGCCGACACCGTGCTGCGCCCGGAATGCTTCCGCTTCCGATCGCCGCACGTGCTCGACTGCGGCCGCCACCAGCGGAGGCGGGATCCGCAACTCGATTCGGGAGTCGTGGCTCAGTGGAGCGGGCCACCGCAAACCGGGGAGGGCTTGAGCGCCGACAGCCTTGGCCTGGCCGGCCACCTCGTCGGCCGTGCCCGACAAGTAGGCGGTAGCCCCGGTCTCGGTCTCGAGGAGCGCCAGCGGCCGGTACAGCTCATCGAATGTGGCGACATCGACGGCGAGGCTGGCGGCGCTCTCCGCTACCGGCCACAGTTTGAGGCAGACCTGACCGATGACGCCCAAAGAGCCGAGCGAACCGCACAGCAGCCGCGGGATGTCGTACCCGGTCACGTTCTTGACTACCCGGGCTCCGGCCTTGACGACGCGCCCGTCACCGGTCGCAACGACAGTCTCGAGGATACGCTCCCGAGTTGGGCCGTACCGCAAGCGGCGGTAGCCGCTCGCTCCGGCGGCGATGGCCCCGCCGATCGTCGAGCCCGGCGCCTGCTCGGGCAGCACGGCGGATTGGTTGCGGTCGGCGAGCATGGCCTCCACGTCGGATATCAGAGCGCCGGCCTGCACGACCAGTGTCAGGTCGTCCGGCTGCCAGTCGACGATGTCGGTCAGCCCGCTGGTGAGCAAGACGACTTCCGGCGCATCGCCCGCCGGTGGACCGAGGTGGGTGCCGCCACCCCAGGGAAGGACGGGCCGCCCCTCATTGCTGGCCCATTCGAGCACGCGAGCGATCGACTCGAGGTCAGGTGGGGCCACTGCGATGGCTTCCGGCGGGGCGGCCGGCGGCGGGGTGACCTGCCAATCCTCGATCGTGACGGCGGTCATGCGGCTGACTCGGGCTCCAGGCTCGCCACGAGGCCAAAGTCGTAACAGCGGGAACCCTCGGGAAGGATCTTGCCGGGGTTGAGAATCCCGCCCGGGTCGAACGCGTCGCGTAGTCGGGCTTGGGCGTCCAAGTCGATGGGCGAGTAGACGTCGGCCATCAGGTGCTTCTTCTCCAGCCCCACGCCGTGCTCACCGCTCAGGGCGCCGCCGGCTTCGATGGAGAGCTTGACCATCTCGTCTGCCGCCGCCCTCACCTTCTCCAACATGCCCGGCTCCTTCGCATCGAAAGCCACTAGCGGGTGCAGATTGCCGTCGCCGGCGTGGAAGACGTTGAGCATTGTTAGGCCGTAGCGCCCTCCGATCTCGTAGATCGCCGACATGACTTCCACCAGACGAGTGCGCGGCACCACCGTGTCGTGCAGGTAGTAATCGGGCGCGGCGTAAGCCACGGCGCCAAACGCCGACTTGCGTCCCAACCAAATGAGGTCCCGCTCCAGCTCGGTGGCGGCAATCCTGACCTCGGTGGCTCCGGCCGCCTCTCCGGCGGAGGCGACCACTTCCGCCTCGGCGGACACGGCGGCCGCGTGGCCGGCAACCTCGGCGATGAGGATGGCCGCAGCTGCACGGGGGAATCCGCACGCCTTGAAGTTCTCCACGGCCTCGATCATGGGACGGTCCATCAACTCCATAGCTGCAGGCACCACTCCGGCGGCTATGACGCGCGACACGGTCTCGGCGGCGGCCTCGATCGAGTCGAAAGCCAACAGCAGCGTTCGCACGTCCGGAGCATTGGGCGTCAGCTTCACAAGGATCTTGGTGACCAGCCCCATCGTGCCCTCGGATCCGACCACGACGCCACGCAGGTCAAGCCCGAGCGGGTCGGGAGCGGCTCCGCCCAGCATGACCACATCGCCATCGGCGGTAACCAGCTCGAGGGCGAGCACGTGCGCCACCGTCGTGCCCTCGGCGAGGCAGTGGGGACCCCCGGCATTGGTCCCGATGTTGCCGCCGATGGTGCACGCCGACTGCGACGAGGGATCCGGGGCGTAATGGAGGCCCAGCGGCGCGGTGTGTTGGGACAGGTCGAGGTTGATGACTCCGGGCCCTACCCAAGCGGTGCGCGCCTCCTCATCGACGTCCCAGATTCGATTGAGCCGGGTGAGCGCCACGATCAGCCCCGGCTGGGTGGGAACGGCCCCGCCCGACAGCCCGGTTCCGGCTCCCCGGGCCACGATCGGGACGCGGTGGCGAGCGGCGATACGCACCACAGCGGCCACCTGCTGCGTCGTCTCGGGAAGAGCCACCGCCGCTACCTCGCCTGAGGTCACCCCGGCGTCTTTGGCATAGACGTACAGATCGAGTGGGTGGTCGAGCACCTGATCCTTGCCGGGCAAGACCTCGCGCAAGTCGGCGGTGATGGTCATTCGGGCAGTGTACCGACGGAGCGCACGCCCGGTATCGGAGGGCCAACCGATCAGTCGGCCCTTCCCCAACCGCCCCCACCGGGCGTCCGCACCAGCAACCGGTCTTGTGGCCTCACTTCGAAGGTGACTTTGCCGGGCAGGCGTTCTCGCGATCCATCGGCGCGGATGAGCCAGTCCTCCCCCACCGCCCCGGGACCACCTCCGCTGAGCCCCCAGGGTGCGATGCGGCGACGCTCTCCCATGAGAGACACCGTCGCCGCTTCATGGAACTGGAGCTCGCGTTCGATGCCCTCGCCGCCGGGAAAGCGACCAGCGCCCCCGGAGCCGACGCGCAGACCGTAGCGCAGCACCGCCAGCGGATAATGAGCTTCCAGCGATTCGATCGGGGTGTTCTTGGTGTTGGTCATTCCTGTGTGAATGCCGGATTGGCCCGGCTTGCCGGGTCGACCGCCCTGGCCCCCTGCGATCGTCTCGTAATAGGCAAAACGATCGTTGCCGATCAAGATGTTGTTCATCGTGCCTTGGCTGGCGGCGGGAACTCGCTCGGGCGCCGCCTGCGCCAGCGCCCCGAGAACGACGTCTGCGATCCGCTGGCTGGTCTCGACGTTGCCGGCGGCCACTGCGGCCGGGGCCGCGGCGTTGACGATGGTGCCCTCCGGGGCGCGCAGGCTGATGGGCCGATAGCTGCCACCGTTGGCGGGGATCGTCGGATCGGCGGCTACTCGCACGGCGTAGTAGAGACACGAGAGGGTCACTGCCTCGACGGCATTGATGTTGCCGGCAACCTGGGCTGCGCTGCCCACAAAGTCGGCGTGCAGCCCACCACCATCGATAGTGACCCGGACGACGATGGGAATGTTCTCATCGTCCCACTCCATGTAGTCGGTGAACTCGAACGCACCGTCGGGCAGATCAGCCAGCGCCGCCTCCATGCGACGCTCGCCGTAGTCGAGCAACGCTGCCGAAACCGCAAGATGCTCACCTACGGAACCGGTCGCCAGCTCTTCGATCCGGCGGGCGCCCGCCTCGTTGGCGCCCAGCTGGGCAGACAAATCGCCGACACGCTCCGCAGGGGTTCGGGTGGCCTCCAGAAACGGCTGGAGGAACTCGTCGACCCATTCCCCGTGGCGCACCGCTATCTGGGGCGACACGACGTGGCCCTCCTGGTGCAGCGTGGTGGCGTGTGCCGGCATCGAGCCGGGTGCCTCGCCGCCGACGTCGGCGTGATGAGCCCGATTGGCCACGAACCCGACGAGCTCGCCATCGACGAAGACTCCCCGCACGAGCGTCAGGTCGTTGAGATGGGTTCCCCCGGCGTAGGGGTCGTTGACCGCGTATTGCACGCCGGGCTCGACGTCTCCGCCGACGAGATCGAGCACGGCCGCCACCGAAGCCGGCATCGAGCCGAGGTGCACCGGGATGTGCTCGGCTTGGGCCAGCATCTCCCCATTCGACATGAATACCGCCGCGGAACAATCCGCCCGCTCCTTGATGTTCGGCGAGTACGAGGTGCGCCGCAGCACTACACCCATCTCATCTGCCACTGCGGCGAACCGGTTGCGGGCGACTTCGAGCGCGATCGGGTCGATGCTCACCATTCGATCACCAAGGCCCCGTTGTCAGCCACGGTGGCCACATCGCCGGGATCGAGATAGGTGGTTGCTTCCCCGTCCTCGATGACCGCAGGGCCCGTGATGCGCATGCCGGCGGGGAGGTTCCCGGCGAAGACGGGCGCACGATGAACCGTGCCGTCTGCGGCGGTGACTGGGCGGAGTCGTGGTTCGAGGTCTGCCGTTCCCTGCAAAGGCGCCACCGCAGGCGGGATGTCCCCCCAACGCAGCACGGGGGCGCCGACGGCGAACGCCCGCACAGTCACTACCTCCACGGGATCATCGCGCCGGGCAAATCCGTTGCGGGCTAGATGCAGTTCATGGAAGCGGGCGGCGACCGCAGCCAGCGAATCGCCGGGGCGATAAGGAACCGACAGCTCGTGAGACTGACCCAGGTAGCGCACGTCGACTGTCGTCTCTACCTCTCCGGCGCCCCCGGTAGCGGCGACGAGCTTGGTCTGAGCAGTTCGGGAGACTTCCGCTGTGATCGGCGCCAGCTCTTCTTCTCGGGAGATCGACTGAGCAGCGTCGACGCGCGGCGGGCTCAACAGCAGCCCCAGGGCCGAGAAGACGCCGGCGAAGCGGGGGACGATCGCGGCTTGCATATCGAGGCGCTTGGCCAACGCCGCCGCATGGAGCCCACCGGCTCCCCCGAACGCCACCAGCACGGCGCGGCGCGGATCCACTCCCTCCTCCACGGACACTCGACGGACGGCGCCGGCCATCGTCTCCTCGACGACCGTGACGATGCCGGCTGCGGTGCCCTCCGTCGTCACCCCGATGGCCGCCCCCAGTTCCGCAACTGCTGCGTCGGCCGCGGCGAAGTCCAGCCGGAGCGACTTTCCAAGGGCCCCGATCCGGCCGAGCATCACGTTGGCATCGGTCACGGTGGCATGCGTGCCCCCCCGGCTATAGGCGGCCGGTCCCGGCTGGGCACCGGCGCTATGTGGGCCGACCCGCAAGGAACCGCCGGCGTCTCGCCATCCGATCGAGCCGCCTCCGGCACCGACGGTGTGGATGTCAACGCTGGGCATCCGCACCGGGTAGCCGGCAACGGGGCGTTCGAAAGTCAGTGTCGGCGCGCCGTTCTCGACCCGTGACACGTCGGTGGAGGTACCGCCCATGTCGAACGATATGGCTCGCTCATATCCCATGTCGGTGCTGAGCGCCGCAGCGGCGACCACCCCTCCGGCGGGGCCCGACAGTAGGGCGGCCGCCGGCAGCCGACCGGCGGCGGCTAGCGACATCAGCCCACCGGACGAGCGCATCACCGCCAACTCCGCAACGGCGGAGAGCTCTTCCTCGAGTCGCTGTAAGTAGCGACTCATCTCGGGACGCAAGCAGGCATTCAGCACAGTGGTGGCGGTGCGCTCGTACTCACGGAACTCGGCGACTACCTCGCTGGACAGCGACACCGGGATGCCGGGATACGCCGCCGCAAGCTGTTCGGCAATGCCGGCCTCAGCCGCGGCCAGCCGATAGCCGTAGAGAAGCGAGACGGCGATCGATTCCGGCCGCCCCAGATCGGGAATGGAGTCGAGGGGTAGGTCGCGCGGTACGCCGACCCGACGCTGCGCCAGCGGCGGCGGTCGATCGGTCATCGAGTCGTACAGAGACGGTCTGTCCTGGCGGCCGATCGCCAGCACGTCCTCGAACCCGGAGGTGGTGATCAGAGCGGTGCGCGCGCCGCGCCCCTCGAGGAGCGCATTCGTGGCGACCGTCGTTCCGTGAACCACCGCATGCGGCACGGTGGCGAGAGGCTGCACCGCGGCGACGACGCCGCGGCTTTGATCGTCTGGCGTGCTGGGAACCTTGCCGACGACGAGTTGCTCCCCGTCCCACGCAACCAGATCCGTGAAGGTGCCTCCAACGTCGATCCCAGCAACTGCAGCATGTGACCCAGTCAAGGGGCACCGCCGCTACGATGCGCTGCGGCCGACTCGAGAGGACTCATGCCGGTCATAGTCAGCAACACGCCCAACCCCAACGCGCTCAAGTTCACCGTTGGAGTCGACGTGGGAGGACCGCTGACGTACGCCGCCGGTAGTGACCCGGACGACCCGATGGCCGCCGAGCTGCTGGCAATCGAGGGCGTCACCAGCATGTTCGCCACCGCCGACTTCATAACGCTCTCCAAGATGCCGGAGGCGTCATGGGAGCCCATTGCTGCCGCCGCCAAAACCATCCTGGAACGCTACTTCGAGTGAGGGGGTGGCGGCGTGCCGAGGGCCGCCGGACCCGCCACTGACGAGCTCACCTCCCTCGAGACCCCATGTTGCGGTAGTTGCCGCGGTGGCGGGTTGGTCGTCGTGAGTCAGCAAGACCACCGCTCCCGGACGGCCGGCCACGGCCTCCTCGAGGCGCTCGATCGAGGGTAGGTCGAGATGGTTGGTCGGCTCGTCGAGGAGCAGCACCAGGCGCTGCGACCCATGCCTCGTGGCCATCGCCGGCTTGCGAGCCTCGCCGGGACGGCCGGCCGGTCAGCAGCATCCGCTCAGGTTCTACCGCGAGGGCAGCCACCAGGTTGAGGACCCGACCCCGTGCCGCCGACGGCGGTTCGACATGAAGATCCACCGGCCCGCCGGAGCTAAGTGAGCCAGATCAGGAACGCACAAGCGACCAAGACGCCGGCGGCGAAGGCCCGCCAGTACGTCTCCCGGACGCTCCTATCCCGAGCTGCGATCGGCAGCAGCGCCAGCACCGCGAGCAGGGCTGCCAGCGGGAGGAAAGTGGCCTCGAACAAAACGAAGAGCACAGTCAGCAACAAAGTCACTGCGGCGAAGCCAACCAGGGCAGCCAGCCGGTGCTCTCCGCTGGGCCGGGTGGTGGGCATCGGGTACATCGTCTTCCTCCGCCTCCAGCGTCGCCGTTATGCGGTCGCGGCGCTAGAGGCGAACTACCCCGCGCCGGGGCGCACCACGATCGGAAACCGCAGCCCGGACGCATCGCCCACCGACAGCACCACTCGCCAACCGTCCTCATCCCGCCCGGCGCTCACCAGCGTGGGGTTCTCGCCGAGGACCGCCGCCGTCTCCATCGACTGAGCCACCACCTCCGCAGGGGGATCGTCCGGCGCGGGCCACGAGGGCGGGATCCCCATCGGGGCCAGCGGCACCGGCATCGGGATATCGGCTACTGCCAGCCGGCCCGCCGTGTCGGTGACGAGGCTGACCATTACCGCCCGCACCGGGGCACGGACGAACCCGCCATCCCGATCCCCATACAGCGTGCGGAACCAGACGGTCACGTCGAAACCGCCGGCCCCGTCCGTGTCGACCTCGACCGACCGGGCCCATTCGACATATGAGATGGTCGTTCCCTCCGCAGCCGGCAGATCCACAACATCGGGCAACGCGCCGCTCACTGCGTCCGCCAGCTCCGCATCGCCGTCCACGGTGAAGTAGTCGGTGACGAACCACTCGGCGCGGGCAATCGCCATCAACTCCGGCGTTGGCGGAAGGGCGGCCATCAGGTCGGCTTCGCTGTAGATCTGCGGCGCCTCCGGCTGGGGGATGGAAAGCGGCACGGGCGCATCCGCGGCGACACTTTCCGGCTCGAAACCCGCCGCTTCGAGCGGCCCGGTGGTGGCGACGGGCGGGGCGGTGGCGGCTACGACCGGTGTGATCGGCGATGGCCGCCGGAGCAGGAACACGATTGCGAGCAATGCCGCAATGACGACGACCACCACGACGGCCAATTGCAGCGACCGGTCCTTCTGCACCGGCACCAGCTGCGACCATGGTATGTGCTCGTATTCCTCGGGCAGATCGCCTTGATAGTCGGACATGAGGCGAAAGTACGATTGCAGCTAGGTGAAGTCAATAGAGGCGTATTAGGTGCATAAGGAACAAGACAGGCGAAGTCAGCCAGGTTCCGGAGACCGCCTAGCCGCCGATATAGCTCATCTCCACCTTGGGGAACGGCAGAGTGGCCTCGGCGCGCACCTCGCTGTAGCGGTCGCGGCGAGCGGCCCAGACATCGGTGATGACTTCCGCCAGGCGCTCGGGGGCGTCGCCGCGAACGATCTCCCGAAGGTCGGTTCCAGTAGCGGCGAAGAGGCACGTGTAGAGCCGGCCTTCGGCCGAGAGACGTGCCCGCGTACAGTCCCGACAGAATGGCTGCGAGACGGAGCTGATGACCCCGACTTCCCCGGCGCCGTCTCGATAGCGATAGCGCTGGGCCACTTCACCGTGGTAGTTGGGATCAACCGGCTCGATTGGAAACCGCTCGTGAATCGCCGCCACGATGTCACGAGCCGGCACGACGTCGGCCAGCCGCCATCCGTTGGTCGTGCCGACATCCATGTACTCGATGAACCGCATGATGTGCCCGGTGCCGCGGAAGCGCTCGGCGAGTCGAACGATCTCGCCGTCGTTGACTCCCCGCTGGACCACGGCATTGATCTTGACGGGATCCAACCCGGCGGCGGAAGCAGCCGCGATCCCCTCGAGCACCGACTGCACCGAATAGCCGGCATCGTTCATGGCCATGAAGATCTCTTCATCGAGCGAGTCGAGGCTCACCGTCACTCGGTCCAAGCCGGCCGCGGCCAGCTTGGCAGCATCACGGGCGAGCAGACTGCCGTTGGTAGTCAGCGTCACCTCGGCTATCCCCTCGATATCCTTGAGGGCGCTCACCAGCTTCTCGATCCCCTTGCGCATCAGCGGCTCGCCTCCGGTCAGCCGCAGCTTCGAAACGCCGAGGTCGGCAAACACGCCGGCAATGGTGGTGATCTCCTCGAAGCTCAGCAGCAGATCCCGCGCCAGGAACTCGTACTCGCGGTTGAAGATCTCCTTCGGCATGCAGTAGGTGCAGCGGAAGTTGCAGCGATCGGTGACGGAGATCCGAAGATCTCGCACCGGCCTGCCGAGAGTGTCACGAACAGCGCCCATCAGGCCTCAAGCGTACCGGCTCCGCGACCACAGCCTGCCAGCGATGCGCTCATAGCCACTCACCTCGGCGCGCACTCACCTCGGCGCGCACTCACCTCGGCGCGAGGCCGTGGACTCAGGATTTGATCAGATCCAGTAGCTCCGCACGGGTACGGGCGTCTTTCTTGAATGTCCCGAGCATGGCACTGGTCACCGTCCAGCTGTCCTGTTTCTGGACCCCGCGCATCATCATGCACAGATGTTTCCCGGACATCACCACGGCCACCCCGTGCGGCGAGAGCACCTCCTGGACGGCGTTGGCGACCTGGTTGGTGAGGCGTTCCTGCACTTGGAGGCGGCGGGCATACAGGTCGGTGATACGAGCCAATTTCGAAAGACCGATTATGTGCTTGTCGGGCAAATACGCGATGGCGGCCCGACCAAAGAACGGGAGCATGTGATGTTCGCACATCGAATAGAACTCGATGTCCTTGACCATCACGATCTCGTCGGCACCCTCGGCATCGAAGATGGCGCCGTTGACGACCTCCTCGAGCGACGTCGAGTATCCGGAGGTGATGTAGTCCATCGCCTTGGCGACCCGCAGCGGGGTCTTCAGTAGACCCTCCCGTTTCGGGTCTTCCCCTAGCTCCACCAGCTGCTCGCGTACCAGAGCTTCGAACTTCGGCGAGTACACCTCGATCCGGCCCGGCTCCCAGTCGTCATCGACCGGCAGCGGCCGCGACAGACGGAAGCCGAGCACGGGCTTGACCGCCATCGTGTCGAGAGACGCCGCGATCTCATACGCCGTTTGTCTGGTCTCGGGATGGAGCCAGTCGGGGGCGACGTCGGCGACCGGGACGGCCACATGCGGGGAGGTCAGCACCTCCGGGTCGGGGATCATCAGGGTGTCGTCTTGCACCATCACGTCCTCGTAGTAGGCGATATCGAGATCGATTGTTCGAGGAGCGTTCACATCGTCGGTGCGAATTCGACCCAGCACCTCCTCGATGTGGCGAAGCTCGTCCCGCAGCTCCTTGGGCTCGAGGCCGGTGCAGATCCTGACTGCAGCGTTGTAGAAGTCAGGTGCTTCCGTGCCGCCGCCGACAGATGGCGACTCGAAGACCCGGCTCACTTCCATGACATCGATAGCACCATGGCGGCGCAGCAGCCGTATCGCCTCGGGGAGGTTCTTCTCCCGCTCGATGTTGGAACCGACCGAGATCAAGGCGTCGATGCGGTTGTACGGGCCCACTGATTCTCTCCAAGTTGGCTACAGGCGTTAAACGCGCGATCGGTGGATGGTGATTCCCACTGATCTGGCGTACCGGAGCGCGGTTGGCTTCTCCACAGTCATTTCTACGGATTGGACCCGGGGCTCGGTTTGAAAGACCACGTCGACGAGCTCTTGGGCGAGCCGCTCCACCAGCATCGGCTTGCCGGACTCCAGATGGGCGATCAGCGCCTTCGATATCGTTCGGTAGTTGGCGGCGTCGGCAATGTCGTCGCTGGCTGCCGCCGGACGAGTATCCACCCACATGGTGACATTCACGCGAATCTCTTGAGGCGTGGTCCGTTCCTCCGGCTTGATCCCCACAATCCCCATGACGGTGAGATCCCTGATGTGGATTCTGTCGAGGTCCATCCCGAGGAGCGTACTCCCCCCAAATCGAGCCCCTGCTACGAGCGAGGAGGGCGAGCGTTGGGCGAGGGGGGTTTGGGTGAGGCCCACCGCCACCAACATCGCCGTCCCGCCGAAAGCCAAACGTCCCGAGTAGGAGGTACCGAGCGCCACGAGGCGGAGGGGGCAGCCAAGGCGCGGGAACAACCCCCAACACGGTGGAACCCGCCCCGCGGATACAGGTCTACCTGCGCCTCCGCTTCCCCCCTCCCCGCCCTCCGGGCGGCACTCCCCCAAACACTCGCTCCGCTCGCGGGGGGAGAATCCCCGCGCCTCCGCTTCCCCCTCCCCCGGCTTCGCCGGGTACTCCGCCCAAATCGAGCCTCTGGCTCGAAGGGGGGAGGATCACTCCAGGTGGCCTCCGCCGTCGATGCGCAGGATCTCGCCGGTGACGAAGTCGTTCTCGAGAAGGGCGAGCATCGCAGCGGCTACCGGTTCGGTGCCGCCGACCCGTCGCAGCGGAAGCTTGGCGGCGAGCTTCTCGGCATACGAGTCGCCTTCGCCGGGAGGCGGGAGGATGACCCCGAGGGCAACCGCGTTCACCCTGATACGGGGCGCTAGGAAACGTGCCGCCGCCCGAGTGAACGTATCGATACCGCCTTTGGCGATGATGTAGCTGAAGCGGTCGACGTAGGGTCGATGCGTCTTGACGTCGGTCACGTTGACGACGGCACCTTCGAGATCCCCGGGGAGCGCCGCGGCAAAAGCCTGCGTGAGGAATATCGGGCTCGCCAGAGTCAGGTCGAGAGCGGCACGAAAGCCATCCAGGTCGGCGTCGGCCAAGGTGTCTCGGGGAAAGCCGGAGGCGCTGTTGATCAGAATCGAGATCGGCCCAAGCGCCGCGCTCGCCGCTGCGATCAGGCCCGGCCCGGATCTCGGATCGGCGAGATCGGTGGCGCCGGTGGCCACCCGGCGACCCGTGCCCTTGACCTCGGCGGCGGTCTCTTCGGCCGGGCCCGCCGAAGTGTTGTAGTGGATGAAGACGTCGGCCCCGGCTGCGGCGAGGGCGAGGGTGAGCGCCCGGCCCACTCGAGTGGCGCCTCCCGTGATCAGCGCGTTGCGGCCCGAGATATCCATCTGGAAAGGCTAGGCACTCCGGCGCGTACGCGATACGGCATTTGCCGGGATCGGGGCTATCTTTGCGCCGTGAGTCGCGAAGACCCCAAACCGGGACGCTGGGTCCTGCCGCTCGTGGTGGCCGGCCTGATCGGCTTCACCTACGTGTTCGTCAACGCCCTCCCCGCCGCCGAGGTGGCCTCCCCGGGCACCACCACGACGTCGCCGACCACGACGAGCACGACTGCGGCACCGGCGACCAGCACGACGTTGAACCCGGCGGTGGCGGCGTTCATCGAGACCACCAACACCATCGATCGCAACGTCTCGGACTTGGCGACCCTGGCTCAGCAGATCAACGACGACTGGGACACCCGTGACGAGGACTTCGGCGCCACTCGCGATGCGTTGGAAGAGCTCGAGGCCCAGACCATCACTCTCGCCGACGACACTGCAGCCCTCGAAGCGCCACCGGCGCTCGATGACTGGGACGCAGTATTGGCCGGAATGGAAGCGATGCGAGAGGCCGCCGCCGGCATGATCGATGGCCTCGTCAACGCGTCCGGCTCTGAGCCGCGGCTGACCGCGCTCGAGGACTACAAGGCCGCGGCCGCCACTGTGTCCAACTCCCTCAGGCTCGTCCGCCGAGAAGTGCGCAACCCGGGGGCCTAGCGAACCGTCAGCACGCGTCGCATTCGCCACGTGGCCACTATCAAGAGGCCGGCGGCGAAGGCCAGCAGCACCCCGACCTCCGGGAGGACGTCGGCGAGCGTGCCTTCGCGACGGACCAGATCGGCAAACGCCTCGTTGGCCCAGGCGTGAGGTGTGAAGTTGGCGATGGTGCGCATCGTGTCGCCGAAGAGCTCGAGAGGCAGCATCGAGCCACCCAGCGCCGCCAGGCCGATACCGGCCACGACCCCGACTCCACCGGCCTGCTGATCGTTCGTGAACAGCGTCCCGAAAAGCAGGGCGGCGCCGGCACCGACTGCGGCGAAAGCCACCAATACGACCATCGCCGCTATCGGGTCGCCCCAGTTCACCTGGAACAGCAGGATCGTGGCGATGACGATGTAGATGCCTTGGAGCAGCACGATGACGAACCGGCCGAGCGCCTCTCCCCCCACGATCGTCCCAACCGAGGTAGGAGTACCGAGCATCCGGGTGGCAACGCCCAGCTTGCGGGTTTGGATCACGGCGGCCGAGCCCGCCAGGCCGGTGAGGAACATGAACAGCACCACCTGACTCGACGCCCCGATATCGAACTGGCCGAGCGACGCCGGAAACAGCGCGTCCCCGGCGGTTACGACGGTCACGTCGATTTCCGGAACCTGGGTTACCGCCTCGGAAGCGGCATTGGCTGCGGTCGCAGCTTCGACTCCGAGACCGGATACGTAGCGAACGGTGTCTGTTTGCGCAGCCGCTACGGCGACCGCTTCGGCCACGACCGCCTGGAGTTGCGGGCCGAGGCCGTCGGGCCGGGCGATGAATCCGATGTCCCCGGTCTCCCCGCCGGCGACCATCGCATCGGCATCGGCGGGGACCACCACGCCTGCCGAGATCGTGCCCCGCTCGACCGCGCTGACCAGCTCGTCCTCGGTGGCGTAGTCGACCACCGCGATCTCCGGCTCTGCAGCAAGGGCGTTGCGAATGGTGTTACCGATCTCGCCGGGACCGGTGACGACGCCGACCTGAGGGGCAGAGTCGCCGCCGAACTGAGCACCAATGAGCAGAACGATTCCGATGGGGAGGACGAATACGAAGAAGATGTTCGACCGGTCCCGCACGAACCGGCGGAGGTTGGCCATGGCAATCGCCGCCGCTCTCACACCCGCACCGACCTTCGCACGAGGAGCAGGCCGGTCGTGCCGGCAACCGCCGCAATCACCATCAGCACCACGAACGCGGGCAACCCGTCGGCGATCGACCCACCGGCCATGTCCCCCAGACCGCGGAGAAACCACGCATTGGGGGTAATCAGCGACAGCGTCGAAAGGAAGCCTTCTCCGCTGATGGGAACGAAGGTGCCGCCCAGCATGGCGAGGGTCACCGCCACGATCGACTGGAGATTGCCGGCCTGCTCGGCGGTGTGGGCAAAACCGCCTACCAGGGTCATGATCGCCACGATGGCTAGTACGGCGGCAAAGGCGAGCACGGCGACGCCCAGCGGGGAGCCCCAGTCGGCGCCCATCAGGAACGTCGAGGCAATCACCAGGATGAGCATTGCGACCAGCGCGATGATCACGCTGGTGATCGATTTGCCGGCAACGATCGATCCGGGCGATATCGGCGCCGCCAGCAGCCGACCGAGAGTGCCCTCGCGGCGCTCGTCGAGCATCGAGGTGACCGACATCCCCGCTATGAAGAAGAGGAAGAAGACAGATAGGCCGGCAACGAAGTAGGTGGTCGGATCGAGTTGCCGGGTGGCGGCCTCTACCGTGCCCAAGGCGAGTGCCGACGGCGTTTGCCCGGCGTCGCGCGCCACCGCCTCCAGCTCGTCCGGTCCGATCGACCCTGCGATCAGCGCAGCGACGGCGGCGGTGTTGCCGCGCCGCACCGCCAGGGTGAACTCTTCGGCGATCGACGAGGCGATCTGAGTGGTGGTGGGGGCGTCGACGTTACCGATGACGGTCAACGCCGCACCGGAGCCGCTGATGATGTCGCTCGACAAGGACGGGCCCAGCACGTACACAGCGCCTACTTCGCCGTTCTCGGCCCCCACCCGGCCGGCCGCCTCGTCCGGATAGGTGGTCAGCTCGATGAACCCACCGGATTCGATGTCCGCGAGGACCTCGGTGAAGGCCGTAGCGATGGGGCCGCGGTCTTCGTCGACGACGCCGATGTCCAACGTGATGTTCTCCCCCACGTCGCTGATGCCGCCGCCGAAGATCGCATTGAAGATGAAAGCGAGCGCCAGCGGGGCGATGATCCCGATGATGAACACCGATCGGTCGCGGATCCGCTGAGCCAGATCTTTAATTGCGATCGTGAAGGCGGCCGTCATTTCAGTCGCGTAGCGCTTTGCCGGTGAGATGGAGGAAGACTGCCTCTAGATCCGGCTCCTCCACCTCGACCGAGGTGACGGACGCGCCGGCGTCGGTGACAATCCGCAGCGACTCGGCGAGCACCTGAGCGGCGCGGTCGGCGATCAATTCGATGGCTCCGTCACTCGCGATGGCTTCCCTCACGCCCGGGAGGGTCCGCAGCGCCTCCACCGCTTTGTGGGAGGTGCCGGCCACCGCAATGCGCACCCGGTCGCTCTGACCCACCAGGCGGACGAGCTCGCGACGGGTGCCCTCCGCCTTGATCTCTCCCTGATCGATGATGCCCACCCGGTCGCACAGCCGCTCGGCCTCTTCCATGTAATGCGTGGTGTAGAGCACGGCCAGCCCTTCTGCCGAGAGCTGCTCCACACTCTCGAGGATGGCGTTGCGCGATTGCGGGTCGACCCCCACCGTGGGCTCATCAAGGATCAGCAGGGTCGGCTGGTGGAGGAGGCCAATGCCGATGTTGAGACGGCGCTTCATGCCGCCCGAGAACTCGTCGGCCCGATCGTCGGCTCGTTCGCTGAGCCCGATCACGTCCAGCACTTCGTCAACTCGACTGCCCAGTCGGGCTTTCTCCATGCCGTAGAGGCGACCGAAGAACCGAAGGTTCTCCCGAGCCGTCAGGTCCGGGTAGATGGCGACATCCTGAGGAACCAGACCGACGGCAGCTTTCGGCCCCAGCGTCTTCGTGGTCATGGTTTCGCCGACGACTTTGACCATGCCGGCATCGGCCTCGAGCAGGCCGCTGGCGATTGAGATCGTCGTCGTCTTACCCGCCCCGTTCGGCCCGAGTAGCCCGTAGGTCTCGCCCGGATCGATGTGAAACGAGACGCCGCGCACCGCGTGGATGTCGTCGAAACTCTTCTCCAGACCGGCTACGTCGAGCACTGGTTGCACCATGAGTTGCCTCCTGAGCGCCCCATAATGGCCGTTTTGTCCGCGCCGCGCATCACCGCCACGCCGGGAATCTCCGGTTGGTCCCCGGCTGCGCAATCGCCCCACGCGGAACGGGCCGCCTCGGGAGGCGACCCGTTCCAACGAGGGTTACTTGATTGTCTGTCGAGTTTGGTGAGTTAGGCGTCGGCGGCGCTGCACACCGTGTCGGTGATCAGCCGCGTCACCACGTACGGATCCATGTTGGCGTTGGGACGGCGATCCTCGAGATATCCCTTACCGTCGCGCGCTACCTGCCACGGTATCCGCACCGACGCACCCCGATCCGACACGCCATAGTTGTACTCGGTCCACGGCGCCGTCTCGTGCAAGCCGGTCAGGCGAGTATCGATGCCGGCGCCGTAATGCTCGATGTGGAGGTCATGCGCCTTGCCCAGCGCTTCGCACGCCGCAACGATCGGGTCATACGACTCGCGCATCTCCGTGGTCGAGAAGTTGGTGTGCGCCCCGGCCCCATTCCAGTCACCCTGCACCGGCTTTGGTGTCAGGTGAGCAGAGATGTCGTGGTCCTCAGCGATGCGATACAGGAGCCAGCGCGCCAGCCAGACCTGGTCGGCGCACTCCACCGGACCCAGCGGCCCGATCTGGAACTCCCACTGGCCGATCATGACCTCGGCGTTCGTACCGCTGATCGATAGGCCCGCTTCGAGGCAGGCTGTGGTGTGAGCTTCCACAACGTCGCGGCCCCAGATCTCGTCGGCGCCGACCCCGCAGTAGTACCCACCTTGCGGAGCCGGGAAGCCTCCGATGGGCCAGCCGTGGGGGCGGCCGTCCTTGAAGAAGGTGTATTCCTGCTCGATGCCAAACCAGCACTCGTGCGCCGCGTATTGCGCGGCGGTCTCGACACAAGCAGCCCGCATGTTCGACTCGTGGGGCGTCATGTCGACGTTGAGGACTTCACAGAGCACCAGCTTGTTGTCGCCGCCGCGGACGGGATCGTTGGTGATGAAGACCGGGTTGAGGACGCAATCCGATGCCTCGCCAGGGGCTTGCTCGGTGCTGGATCCATCGAAGCCCCAGATCGGGGGCGGATCTCCGTCCGGCACGATCTTGGTCTTCGATCGCAGCTTGGCAGTGGGCTTCTGCCCGTCGATCCAGATGTATTCCGCCCGGTACGGCATTGGGTTCCTCCGTGATCTAGGTGATCTCTGTCATCTAGGTGATCTCTGTCATCTAGGTGATCTATTGGGGCAGCGCAGAACCTGCCTCTGCGCAGACACGCTGCCAGGCGCCGGTTTCGCCAGAGTTGCCGGAATGTGAACACTTTGTTTCAGGGGGAGCTGCGGGGTACTCGACCGCGAGTTGTTCCCTTACCATGACGCCACCATGACGCTGGGCGCAGGGCATATCCGCCCCCGTGCCGGGATCCTCCTACACACAAGCGATGAGTATGAACAAGCAGCAACAGTACGTTCTCAGTACCGTCGAAGAGCGCGGCATTCGCTTCATCCGACTGTGGTTCACCGACATCCTCGGCTCGCTGAAGTCTTTCGCCATCACACCGGCCGAGCTCGAGGTGGCCCTCACCGAGGGTATGCAGTTCGACGGTTCGTCGATCGACGGTTTCTCGCGCGACCAGGAGTCCGACATGCTGGCGATGCCGGACCCGACCACGTTCCAGATCCTGCCGTGGCGCACGGGTGGCGACGTCGCCCGGATGTTCTGTGACATCGTCCGTCCCGACGGCACCAGCTTCGCCGGCGACCCGAGGGTCGTGCTGCGACGCAACCTGGAGCGAGCCCACGAGCTCGGCTACTCCTTCTATGTCGGGCCCGAAGTGGAGTACTTCTATTTCCGTGACTCGTCGCCGCAGCCGGAGGTCCTCGATCAGGGTGGTTACTTCGATCTGACCCCGTTGGACGTCGCCCAGGAATATCGCCGGGAGACGATCATGGCGCTGGAGCGGCTATCGATCCCGGTCGAGTCCTCCCACCATGAAGTCTCCCCGAGCCAGCACGAGCTCGACCTGCGCCATACCGACGCCCTCAACATGGCCGACAACCTGGTGACCACTCGGCTGGCAGTCAAAGAGGTGGCCATGGAGCACGGCATCTACGCCACGTTCATGCCGAAGCCGCTGGAGGGTCACGACGGCAGTGGGCTCCACCTTCACCTCTCGCTGTTCCGCAACGACGAAAACGCCTTCTACGACGCAGCAGAGGACGACCATCTGTCGCCGCTGGCATACCAATTCATGGCGGGCTTGATTCGGCACGCTCCAGAGATAACCGCCATCACCAACCAGTGGGTGAATTCCTACAAGCGACTGGTCGAAGGCTTCGACGCCCCGGTGTATGCCAGCTGGGGTCGTCGCGACCAATCGGCGGTGGTGCGAGTGCCCACCCCCAAGAAGGGCAAAGCCTCCTCGACCCGGGTCGAGTACCGGGCGCCGGATCCTGCCTGCAATCCCTACCTGGCTTTCAGCGTGATCCTGTCTGCGGGGCTGGCCGGCATCGAGAACGGCTACGAAATCCCAGACCCGACAGATGTGGCCACTGAGCGGGTTCACTTGCCGACGACTCTCGCCGATGCACTTGATGCAATGCAACGCAGCGCGCTCGTCAAGGACGCACTCGGTGACCACGTTTTCGAATGGTTCTTGCGCAACAAACGGCGGGAGTGGGATCGTTACCAGCAACACGTGTCGCGATTCGAGCTCGAGAACTACCTGCCCGTCCTCTGATGCTGCTGCCGATCTATCCACCCGACCCGACCCCGAACCTCGTCGATGCCGCAGTCGAAGCTGGGTATCAGCCCGTTCCGGTGGCAGGCGTGGACGACGTCATCGAGCGAGCGCCCGAGTCGGGATGGGCGCCGGCACTCGTGGAGGCTCGCCCCGACCTAGGCACGGCGGTGGCTATAGCACAGAAGATTGCCGACGAAGCCCAGCTCCCCGTGTTGCTGGTGATCGACCGCTCGATGACCGATGATATCGCCGCCGAGGGCGGGATCACCGACTTCATTCTCACTCCGCTCGACCGCACGGAGCTGCGGGTACGACTGGCTCGCCTCGGGAAGGCTCCCAACGGCACCAGCGCTACCGAGGTGCTCAGCTTTCGCGACCTGGAGCTGAACCTCGCCACCTACCAGGCGACCGTGGCCGGGGTGCCGAGCGACCTCACATACATGGAGTACGAGCTGCTGCGATTCTTCGTGGAGAACCCGGCTCGGGTGTGGTCGCGCGAGCAGCTGCTCGCCAAAGTGTGGGGCTATGACTACTTCGGTGGCTCCCGCACAGTTGACGTTCACGTAAGGCGGCTGCGGGCCAAGCTGGGTGAGGAGCGCAGCTCCTGGATCACCACGGTGCGCTCCGTGGGCTACCGCTTCGGCTAGGAAACTACGCTCGCCCCATGACGGTGAGCACCACTCGCGCCGCCCAGATCGCCGCCAGCCACTTCGGGGTGCGCGGGACGGCAACCCAGCTGCCCGGCGAAGTCGACGAGAACTTCCTCATCCGGGCCGGCGCCGAGGCCTACGTCCTCAAGATCTCGCCGCCATCGGTGGCCGCGTCGATGTTGGCGGCCCGGCAGTTCACCATGACCCGGCTCGCCGGGGCCGGCCTCTCCTACCAATTCCCCAAACCGCCGCCCAACGGACAGGACATCGTTGCCCTGCCTGAGGGGGGCACGGCCACGATCTTGACCTGGGTAGACGGCACCTCGTTCGCCGATGCGGGACGGCCCGTGGACCTCGCCCGCGACATCGGCCTGCTCGCTGGAAGCGTGGTACGCAGCCTGGAGGGGTTCGACCATCCTGCGCTGCATTATCAGAGCCACTGGGACCTGGCGGCTGCCCCATCCACACTCCAGCAGCTGGTCGCCCATGTACCGGGCCGCGGCGCCCGCGCGTTGATCGAGGACGTCCTGGACCACCTCATGGTCCAAGCCCCCAAGCTGCAGAGCATTCCCAAGCAGATAATCCACGGCGACATCAACGACTTGAACGTGCTGTTGATTGGTGGTCGCGTGTCCGGGCTCATCGACTTCGGCGACGTCATCTACTCGTGGCGGATCGCAGAGCCCGCCATCGCCGCCACCTATGCGATGCTCGGCCAAGACGATCCGCTGGCGATAGCCGCCGAGGTGGTGGCCGGATACTCCGAGATCGCCCACGTGTCCGCGGCCGAGGCGGCCGTGATCTACGACCTCATTCGCGCCCGGCTGGCGGTGTCGGCCTGTGTGGCCGCCGTTCGGGTCGATGAGGGCAACCCGCACCACGCCGTGTCGGTCGACGACGTGTGGGAGCTGCTCGATCGGCTCGACTATGTCGACGCCGTCGCCGCTAGTGCCGAGCTCGTTGCGGCCGCAGGTCGGGAGCGGCCTCCGGTTCGAAGCACGCTGCGGGCCCGGCGCGACGCGGTTTTGGGGAGAGCGTTGAGCCTGGCCTATTCGTCATCGCCGTCGGGTCCGTTGCACATCGTCCGCGGCGAGGGCACGTTCCTCTACGACACCCGCGGCCGGCGTTACTTGGACTGCGTCAACAACGTCGCCCACGTGGGTCACGGACACCCTGATGTCGTCGCCGCCGCCACCGATCAGATGCTGCAGCTCAATACGAACACTCGATATCTCCACGACAACGTGGTCAGCTACGCGGAGCGGCTGTTGGAGACGCTGCCGGACAACCTGCAGGTTGTCTATCTGGTCAACTCGGGCAGCGAAGCGAACGAATTGGCATTGCGAATGGCGCGGGCGTCCACCGGGCGGCGTGCGATGGCGGTGCTCGACCACGGCTACCACGGCAACACGTCGGCGCTCGTCGAGTTGAGCCCCTACAAATTCAACGGGCCGGGCGGGGGCGGCCGGCCCGACTGGGTGACGGTGCTGCCGTTGTCCGATCCCTATCGGCCCACGACTCGCGGCACCGAGTATCGGGCCACGGTCGACTGGCTACTGGATGAACGCGCCCCGGTGGCCGGATTTCTCGCCGAGTCCATCGTCGGTTGCGGAGGTCAGGTGGTGCCCGACTCGGGCGATATGCGGGCCATCTACGATGCGGTCACCGAACGCGGCGGGGTCAGGATCGCCGATGAGATCCAGACCGGCTTCGGGCGGATCGGTTCCCACTTCTGGTCCTTCCAGCTCCATGATCTCGAACCCGACATCGTCACAATGGGGAAACCGATCGGCAACGGCCACCCGTTGGGTGCGGTGGCCGTGAGCGCCCAGATCGCGGCGGCCTTCGCCAACGGGATGGAGTACTTCAACACCTATGGCGGCAATCCGGTGTCCGCCGTCGTCGGCCTCGCCGTGCTCGACGCCATCGAGCAGGAGGGACTTCAAGAAAACGCCCGCAAGGTCGGGTCCTACTTGCTCGCCGAGCTACGCGCCTTGATGAGCCGCCACGATGCGATAGGCGATGTCCGCGGCAGTGGCCTCTTTCTCGGCATCGAGCTGGTATCTAACCGCGAGATGAAGACCCCGGCCCCGGTCACGACGAAGGAACTCGTCAACTACGCCAAGGAGCACGGGGTCTTGCTCTCGATCGACGGCCCGTTCCACAACGTGATCAAGATCAAGCCTCCGCTGGTGTTCTCCCTGAACAACGCAGACCGCCTGGTGGCCGTGGTCGACGAGGCACTTACCCAACGGGACTGAGGCAGCTCTCGGTGGACGCCGCGTCGAATGTGCCTCCGCCCTTCATTCGGCGCCGGCAAGTCGTGCGACCGGGGGGGCGGCGCCGCCCAGCTGCTACGTTCCGGCGAAATCGAAGGATTCTGTAGAGAGGGTCTATGGCCAGACCGCCGCTATTCAGCATCATCCTTCCGACGCACAACCGACCCGCAATGCTGGCGGAGGCGGTCGACTCAGTGCTGGACCAGACCGTCCCAGACTTCGAACTGATCATCATCGACGACGGCAGCGACCCCGTGGCCGTCACCCAGGCGGACAGGCGGATCCGCCTAATCCGCCTCGAAGCCAGCCGGGGGCCGGCGGTGGCCCGGAACGCGGGCTTGCGAGTGGCTACCGGGAGATACATCACCTTCCTGGACGACGACGACATGTTCACTCGCCACCGACTCGAGCTGGCATTACAAGGCCTCGACCGAGCGCCGATCTCGACGTGCTGGGGACGGTTCATGAACGCCCCACCCGGGCGGGGCCGAACGCTCGAAGGACGGGTCGCGGATTCGATCCTCGACGCGCCGACACCGACACTTGGATACACCGCGTTACCTCGCGAACTCGCACTGGAGTTCGACGAGCGCTGGCGAGCCATCGAAGATGTCGTGTGGTGGCTGAAGATGGCGGAGGTGGCGCCGGTCACGACGGTACCTGAGATCGGGTATCTCGTCCGGCATCATCGCGGTCCGCGCGGACACAACGACATGCGATCGCGTCTCCACGAGAACCTCAGCTTCCTCAGGGCGTATCGGGAGTATCTGGCGGACCATCCGCGCGCCGCCGCCCACCGTCTGAAGCGGATAGGGCTGATGGCTCGCTCGCTGGACGACCGGAAGACCGCCCGCACCGCCTTCGTACGCTCGCTCCGGGCGCGCCCCCGGGTTCGTACCGCCTGGCACCTCTTGCGCACCCTCCCTCCTAGCCGGAGGCGGATGAAGGGCCCGGAGAGCCACTGACGAGGAAGTGCCACCATCCGGCCAGCCAGTGAACCCCCGCCGCCAGTGCGATCAACGGCCAGGATCGTACGTACTCGCGCCGCAGACGGCTGTCGCCCCACATCATGACATTCCGGTGTATCCGCCGGAGCCGCCCCGGCACGTACACCACCACGTACTGTCGCAGGCCAGCACGGGTGAAGAGCCGCCCAGCACGCTTTTCCTCCATCAAGAGAGCAGCGAGCCCCCGCCCACGGGTGGCGTGGTGGCCGAGCAAGCGCTGCGGCGTGCGGGCCCGGGTGTGATGGGTGAGCTCGATCTCGCTGCTCCGATAAGCACCGTAGCCCAACTCGAACAGGCGCCGATTCACCAGCGTGTCCTCGCCCGCCCGTAGGTTCGGAAAGCCCCCAGCCCACACCAGCGGGCTCCGCAGATACGAGCAGTGAACGGGAAAGATCGAAAGCGGGCCCGACGGCCGCCCGGGAAGCGCCGTCGAGTGATCCAGGAAGTAGTTGGCCCAGCCTGCCCGCGTCTCGGTGCCGTTGTGCATGCTTCCGGTGACCATGGCGTATCCGGCGCGGTGGGCGTCGATGCGCTCCGCCAGACTGCCGGGAGGAAGCTCGACGTGCGAACCAGGGAACGAAGCGAACCGGCCCCGGGCCACTGCCAGCCCGGCGTTGCGCGCCGCCCCCGGCAAGGCGGGCTTATCGAGCTCGACCAGCTCAACCTGAGGAAACCGTCGGCGAACGATCTCGGCGGTTCGGTCCGTTCCGGACACGACGACGATCACTTCGAACGGCTCGGGAGTCTCCTGGGCGACGACCGCCGAGACCGCCCGGACGATGCGTTGTTCGTCGTCGCGACTGATGACGATGGCCGACAGAACGGGAGTGGACGAACCGGGATCGGGCAGCTCCGCCCCGGTGCTCCCCCCCGTCACGAATGGCAAGTCGGGCGGACGCTCTTCCCATGGCCGAATCGAGACCGGACCCTCCAGGAGATGGTCATAGCCATCCTGATACGCATGGTCGGGATCGACCTCGCGGTACTTGGCGTAGCGGGCGCGGCGGAGTCCTGGGGTGAGACCGGCCAAGTGCTGAATGCGCACCGTACTCCTGCGCCACGCCTCTCGGGGAATCGACGTTGGCAGGGGCACGAAGTGGAGCCGATCGTTGGGAAACGCCTGCCCGTGTTCGAAGGGGAACAGCCGGCCGGCCCACATGTCGGCCCTATCCCAATGGTCGACATTGTCGATCATCCTGAACACGCGGAAGAGATAGGCCGCGGCCCTGTCTCGGTCGGTCTCGACGAAGTCCCTCAGTACCCGGGCGTCGTCGGGGTCGATTCGCTCGTCGGCGTCGAGTGACATGATCCAACGCGGGTTCAGGTGCTCTGCCTCCGCCAGCAGGCGGTTGCGGTTGGCCGCGTCGTCCCATCCCTCGTACGTCTCCCGGCGTGGATTGGCCACGACGCGCACCACGAGCGGATGTCGCCGAAGGGCCTCGCCGGTGTCGTCCGTGCTGCCGTCGTCGAGAGCGACGACCGCATCCGCGAAGCGAGAAACCGATTCGAACCAACCGGGTAGACCCTCGGAGCAGTTCCTGGCGGGGAGCAGGCAGACGAGCTCGGGTCGGGTCATTCGGACGAGTCTATTTCGGTAGTCTGGCCCGGTGGCGCAGGAGAGTCGACCCCGGAACAGCGCGGCCGCTGGCGCCCGCTCTCCCTACGACGCTATCCGCCGGCCTCCACCGGACCGCAGCCTCGGGACCACTCTGCAGCTGATACGTACGGGCGTCGGCATCGTCTGGGAGGCCGACAGATCGGCCTTCATACGGACGGCCATCGCGCAGGTTGTCGGCGCGCTGGCCCTCACCTTCGAACTCGTCCTCGCCGAACGCCTCCTCGATGCCATCGTCGATCCCGATCGCCAGACGTTCCTGTCGAGCGACATTGGATTCCTCTTCGCCGGGCTGGTGGCCGTGACGGTGATGTTGGGGGTGGCCTCCGGTGTGCAGAACGAGCTTGCGCTACTGCTCGGAGAGCGAGTCGGTCGGCAAGCGGCTGATCGAGTGCTCGATGTCACCGGCGCAGTCGAACTCGACGCCTATGAGCGGCCAGGCTTCTTCGACCGTCTCCAGCGGGCGCGCTTCACCGCCACGGCCCGCAATATGACCGTAGCCCGCAGCATCCTGGGCTTGATCGGAGCCGGCATGGCCAGCGCCGGGGTAGTCGCCGCCCTGCTGGCAGTGGCGCCGCTACTGGTCCCGATTGGGCTCTTGGTCATTGTCCCCCTGTGGTTTGCTGCGTCACGCAACAGCCGAGCCTTCCACCAGTTCACTCACTCCATGACAGCCTCGGACCGGGAGCGGAACTACCTGTGGAACGCCCTGACGGAGAAGGACTTCGCCAAGGAGGTGCGGGCCTACGGAAGTGCCCCCTTCCTCCGCTCCCGACACGACGCCCTCTACGACGGTCGTATACAGCAGCTGCGCGGACTCGTGTCTTACCGGATGCGCCGCACCCTCGTTGGAAGCGTGGCCGCCTCCGGGTTCACCGCCGCCACTCTCGCTGCGTTGCTATGGATGATTGATCGCAGCTGGCTCACTTTGGGAGGTGCCGGGGCGGCACTCCTCGGCTCCTTGGTGCTCGGACAGCGGGTGCGGTCGGCCTTGAATCATGTGGCTCACCTATACGAGTCGTCGCTGTTCCTCGAGGACTACACCACCTTTCTCGATCTGATGCCACTTGCCGAGGAGCCGGAGTTGCCGCAGGCGCCACCCGGCTTTGATCTGCTGGAGGTCGAGGAACTCACCTTCACCTATCCGGAGGCGTCCAAGCCGGCCGTCGCGGGCCTCGACCTGACGATTCGGGCGGGGGAGGTGGTCGCGCTGGTGGGCGAAAACGGGTCGGGAAAGACGACGACCGCCAAACTCCTGGCGGGTCTCCACCGGCCAACCTCGGGGAGAATCCTCTGGGATGGCGTCGATGTGTCCGCTTACGGTCTCGCCACCCTGCGGGAAGCCGTCACAGTCGTCTTCCAGGACTTCGTTCGCTGGTACCTACCCGCTCGGCTGAACATCGGGCTGGGACGCGTCCGGGCGATGGATGACGAGAATCGCATCCGCGCCGCGGCAAGGAAGGCGGAAGCCGATGCGTTCATATCGGAGCTCGACGAGGGCTACGACACCGTCCTGAGCAGGCTTTTCGCCGGCGGCACCGACCTCTCGCTTGGTCAGTGGCAACGGATGGCGCTGGCACGAGCCTTCTTCCGGGACGCTCCGTTCGTCATCATGGACGAACCGACGGCTGCCCTCGACCCTCTGGCCGAATACAAGATCTTTCAGACCGTGCGCGAAGCTCTCCACGGACACACCGTGCTGCTGATCTCTCACCGGTTCTCGAGTGTGGTCATGGCCGACCGCATTTACGTGTTGTCGGAGGGGCGGGTCGTGGAGGCCGGCAGCCACGATGAGCTCATGTCTCGAAACGGTCATTACGCCCGCCTCTTCTCCTTGCAGGCGGCGGCGTACCTCGGAGAAGATGCCGAACCCGTCTGATCCACAGGCGCCGGCCATGAGCGTGGTGGTCATGGGGTACCGCAACGCAACGACGATCGAAGCGGCCGTGCGATCCGTTCTGGATCAAGCGTGCGGCGAGGCCGTCGAGACGATCGTCGTCACCTCGGGCGACGACGGCTCCGCCGAACTGATCCGGAGAGCCTTCCCCGGCCTGGCCTTGGTAGCCAGCAAGCGCCGATTGCTCGCCGCCGGGGCGCGCAATGTCGGTTGGCAATCCGCTGCCGGCGAGTTCGTGGCGTTTCTCGCTGCGGACTGCATCGCTCATCCCGGCTGGGCGGAGGCCCGGCTACGAGCCCACCGTCGGGGGTATCGGGCGGTCGCTGGGCCGGTCACCAACGCCGGGCCAGATCGACCGTGGAGCTGGGCTTCGGCCTATCTCAACTACCGGGGCCGACTAGCCATTCTGCCGGCAGGCCCGGTGTCCTGGCCGCAGCCAGCGGCGCACAGCTTGTCGATCGACCGCCGTCTCCTCACCGAGATGGGCGGATTCGATACCTCCCGGCAACTCGGCGAAGACACCGAGCTGGCTCGCCGCCTGAGTGAAGCCGGAGTGAAGATCTGGTTCGAGCCTCGGGCCGAGATCGGCCACTTCGGGCCGGAGTCGACCCGCCGGCTCCTGCAAGACCAGTACCGGCGCGGAATGGCCTTTGTCCTCACCAACGAGGTCTCCGCACCGGGCGACGGCCGCTGGGGATCCGTGCTGGCCGTCGAAACCGTTCGAACCGGGCGATCGATCCGCGCCGCCGTAGGGGCGGCCGCTCGTTTCCCCTCGTCGATTTGGGGAAGCGCCGTGATCGTCTTCCCCTGGGTGGTCGTCGGTGCGATTGCGCTCCGACTCGGACGCATCTCTGGCTTTCGAGCCGCCGCAGCCCACGGTTGACCCGGGGAACCGATCGCTGATCCAATACTGCCACGCGCTCTGTGGAGAAGAACTCCGCCCAGGAATGTGTCGCCCGCCCCCGAGCACGGCCTGCTGTCCGGCGCCGGACGAATCCTCGAACTCGAAGGAACGGCTCGCCACGGCGGAAGCTCCCTGAGCCCGTGACCGGTTCCCGGCACGTCCGCCCCAGGGGCCCGGCGGGGTGGGATAATCGTGGACGTGGATCCATACGCAACGGCTCGAAAGCAATTCGCAGCCTGGAAGAAACGCTATCCGGCGAACCCGTTCCTGGCAGACGGCCATCTCGACGCGGTCAACCGCCGCTACCTCGACCCCACCCGGCTCGACACGGTGCGCTCGATCGCTGCAGAGCTTGGCAGTCAATCGACTCGGCTCGGCGACCTGGTGGAGGGCTACCGGCCACATCCCCCGCAGCTGCGCAAGTTCGACGGCGCCGGCAACCCCGCTGAGCACGTCACCTTCGCAGCCGGATACGCAGAGGCAGGGCGAATCGTGTGGGCGTCCGGCCTGCTGCAACGCGCCGATACGCCCGGCCAGTCGTTCGAGCAGGCCAACCTCTTCTACCTGGCGTCCCTCGAGGGAGAGATGGGGCATATGTGCGCCGCCACCTGCACCACCGGGCTGATCCGAGTCCTGCGGCGCGCCGGTTCCGCAGAGCTGCAGCGCCGCTTTCTGCCGGCGCTCACCGAGACCGACTACGAGAAGGCGTTCCGGGGCGCTCAGTTCCTCACCGAGATCCAGGGCGGCAGCGACGTCGGAGCGATCGCTACGGTGGCCTCTCCGGTCCGTGATGGCTCTCATCGCCTGAGCGGCGAGAAGTGGTTCTGTTCCGTCGCCGACGCCGACGTATTCCTCCTCCTGGCCCGGCCTCCTGGTGCCGCCGCCGGCACCGCCGGTCTCGGCTGCTTTGTCGTCCCCCGCCTGATCGACGGCAACCTCAACGGCTTCTCGATCCGCCGCCTCAAGGACAAGCTGGGCACCACCGCGATGGCCAGCGCTGAGATCGACTTCGATGACGCCGTGGCCTACCCCGTCGGGGAGGTGCACGACGGCTTCAAGATCATGGTGACCGCCATGCTCAACACCAGCCGGTGGCTCAACGCGATCGGCGATGTCGGCATCATGCGCCGGGCCTACCTCGAAGCAAGCAACTACGCCGCAGTGCGGACCGCTTTCGGACAGACAATCCGTGACTTTCCCGTGGTCCGCAGCCAGCTCGCCGCCATGAAGGCGGAGTGGTTGGCGGCGCTACACAGCACCTGGGAGCTGACCCACCTCGATGAGGCGGTCGATCTCGCCGGTGACGCCGCCCCCCTGGATGCGGCCGACGCCGGCTTCCATCGCTATCTCGTCAACGCCAACAAGCTCGGCTGCGCTCTGGCGGCAACCTCGGTTGTGCGCCAGGGAATCGAGGTTCTCGGCGGCAACGGCGCCATCGAAGACTTCAGCGTGCTGCCCCGCCTCCTGCGCGATGCCATCGTCTACGAGCAGTGGGAAGGCACCCACAACGTGCTGGCAGCTCAGGTGCTGCGCGATCTGGGCCGGCTCGGATTGGGCGGCATCGTGGTCGACCGAACTGCCACGCTGCTCAAGGGGATTGCCGATCCCGAGCTGGGCGAGCTGGCCGGAGTGGCGGAGACGACCCTGGAGACGCTTGCCGGTGGTATCAGCCTCTCACTGGAGGATCCGGCCCATGGGGCGCTCCATTTCCGTGCTCAACTCGAGCGCCTGTTGCGGACCCATCAGGTGGCGTTGCTGCTGGCCGCCGCCGAAGCCGACGATGGCCATCTCGGCGCAGAGCTGGCGGCGGCCGCCAGCCTCCTCACCGACCGTTATCTCGACCTGGAGTACCGCTCGGAGGAGCATCCGGCCTACCTGGCCACGGTCGATCGGCTGCTCGGCAACGACCTGGCGGATTGATCTCTATGAATGGCTCGGCGCTGATCATCGGCGCCAGCCGCGGCATCGGCGCCGAGCTGGTCCGGCAGTACCTCGAGGCCGGCTGGCAAGTCCACGCCACGGTGCGCGATCTCGGGTCACCCGGCGAGTTGGACCCTGACGCCGCCGACTTGACGTTGCATCGTCTCGACGTTCGCAAGCCCGAGCAGATTGCCGCGCTGGCGACATCACTCGGCGGGGCCGGCCTGGACCTGACGATTCACAACGCCGGGATCTATCAGGGGCACACTCGGGAGGAGCTGATGGAGGTCAATGCCTCGGCCCCGATCCGCGTCGTCGCAGCGTTGTTGGGTGCCGCCGCCATCCGCCCCGGCGGGATCGTGGCTGTAATGACCTCGCAAATGGGAACGCGCCGCGGCCGCTCCGGCAGCCTGGGCGACTACGGGGACTCCAAGGCGGCCCTCAACGACGAGTTCCGCCGCCGCGCCGCCGACTGGGGCCACCGCGGGGTCGTAGCCGTCGTGATCCACCCGGGCTGGGTACGGACCGACATGGGAGGCGCCGGCGCTTCGTTGAGCGTCACTGAAAGCGTCCAAGGAATTCGTCGCCTCGTCGCCGGTCTCGAGGAAGATCACCACGGACGCTTCTGGACTTGGGACGGCCGCGAACACCCATGGTGAACCGGCTGAATCCGGCCGCCGGCTACCCGACCTCGACCGGCACTCGCGGCGCCCGCGCCGGAACGCTGTCGGAAACGCCCGTCTTGGTATCGCGCGCCCACACGACATACGCCAGGCCGTAGAGGACCCCGACGAGGATAGCGAGCGAGCGATAGCCCACCGCCAGGGCCGAGTACTCCAGGATCCCGCCCACCATCGCGCCGAGCAGATTGACCCCGAAGGCCTCCGCCGAGTGCGATGTCTCATTGAACCGCTGGGCAAAGACGAGGTTGGCGAGGAAGATCGGTGAGAAGGTGAGGGCGATGGCGACGAACAGACGCGACAGCGACGGCAGGTCCAGCAGCGCTCCGGCCGGTATGGCCCAGGAAATGGCCACTGCCACCACCAGCAACGCGTACAGGTAGAGCGGCCGCGGCATCCGGAAGCGTCGGACCACCTCGATCGCCGCCAGCACCGATGTGAGGATCCCGGCAAACACCATTGCGTTGACCGCCCATGTCGTCCCGAACCAGAGCGAGAACTGAACCACAGACTTGGTCTCCAGCAGCAGGAAGGCCGCCCCCATGAAGAAGAGATCCAGATTGGGTCGCAACGACCGGCGTCGCACTCCGGCGAGATACATGGCGGCTGCGGACACGAGCAGGATCGACGCCACCCCGATCAAATAGAAGCCGGGCACCCCCCGCTCTTGGACATACAGGAACGGGTAGTCGTCGGTCGCCGGCGTTGGAGCCGTCGACACGTCCCTATCCAGTTCACCCGGACACGACGTCAGCGGCGCCCGCCCCACGGCAAGCAGGGCAAAACCGCGCACCCCGTCGGGAGCATAGATGCAGGGGTTGGCCCCAGTGGCCGTCTGCAACGTCAAGCCGAGCCGGTCGAGGAGCCACTGCTCCCGGTAGTAGTTGTACATGGCAAACACGCCATCGGGGGCCAGCAGGCTGGTCGCCCGGTCGATGGCTTCCTGGGTGAACAGGAAGCTCTCGAGGCGCAGATTCGACTGGCCGGAGACGAGAGTCAGTGAGTCGGGCAACGCGAACAGCACCAGGTCGTAACCGGGCTCGGCCCGCTCCATGAACGCGCGGCCGTCGTCGATGATGACCTTGACGCGCGGATCGTCGTATGGCCGGTCCGGGTGCTTCGCCGCCCCCAGCTCGTAGATCACAGGATCGATCTCCACTGCATCCACGTGCTCTGCTCCGGCCGCCAGCGCAAATGCGACGTCGGAGCCGGTGCCCGCCCCGACGATGAGCACCCTGCCGATGTCGCCGGCGACGAGTGTGTACGGCACCTCGTAGATGGGCTCGACTACGGCGCGCTCCGCGATCGGGTAGAAGGCCTGGTGGGGAATGCCGTTCACATTCACCTGCTGAACGCCCTGAATCGTGAACGTCTCGACCCGGTAGTACGGCGACCATGAATAGCGCGGCACGAGGCTCTGTACGAGCAGGACCACAACGACGCCTGCCAGCAAGATGCGGCCCCGGCCGTCGATGATCCCGCGCCCCAGCCACAACGTGAGCGCCGCGGCTACGACCGCCCACGCCACCGGCGGCGTCCGCAGCCAGGACAGGGCAGCGAAGCCGAGGATGCCGAGCACACTTCCCAGGATGTCGAGCCGGTACGCCTCCAGCGGGGGGAACAGCTTGAAGACCTGCGCCACTTCGTGAGCGATCAGGTACATGACTCCGGCGGCCCCGACGAAGATGACCGGCAGCATCACCCAGATGGGAAGGCCGGTGACCTCGAGCGCACCGAAGAAGATGACGTCTTCGTTCGTCCGGGAGATGTCGACCGGGAAGATCAGCGCGAATGCCACCACGGCGAACAACGCGGCGGGCAACCAATGGAAATACGACTTGCGGCCGGACAGAAGGAATCCCAGCCCGATTCCCAGGAAGCTGCCCAGCAGCACGAAGTTGGTGAAGTAGGACAGGAAGATGATGTTCTCGCCGAGCCAGCGGATGAGCGCGAGCTCGACGAACAACATCAGGAAGCTGAGCGCGACTAGTCGAAGCTTGGGATTCACTTCACTACGGATCGACGGGCCGACCGCCGCACTGTAGCCATTACGTTCGGCTGATCAGTGACTGATCGATGACTGGTCGGCGCCGGCGTGTCACACGCTGCCGGCGGACGCAAAGGTTCAGACATCGCCCGCCGGCGGGTCACAATTCTGCGCCACGTAGGCGTCGACTTGATCCAACAACTGATTGACTCGCTCGTTGTCGGCGGAGGCGTCGGCCAACAGGGGAGCCAACTCGGCGGCGACCGGAGCAATCTCGGCCGGAGGGTCGCTGAACAGCTCGTCGTTGAGGCGGCGCACCACGGCCAGCTGCTTCTCGAACTCAGCTGTGCCGGGCTCGAGCTGGAAGAGCCGCACCGTCTCCAGATCACCCCGGCGCGACAGCTCGCAGAACTCGGCCACCGACAGCTCCGGGGTGCCACAAGCGGCCAGCAGCCCGATCCAAATCAATGCAGCCAATCCGAGTGCGGCGGCGAGCCCGGCCCACGGCGCGCCACGCGACGCCGCTGCGCCGGGGCGCTCGGGTGCGAGCTCCACCTTCAGCCGAACTCGATGCCCTGTGCCAGCGGCAGCTCGGTCGACCAGTTGATGGTCACGGTCTGGCGTCGCATGTATGCCTTCCACGAATCGGAGCCCGATTCCCGGCCTCCCCCGGTCTCCTTCTCGCCGCCGAAGGCGCCGCCGATCTCGGCTCCCGACGTGCCGATGTTGACGTTGGCGATGCCGCAGTCGGAGCCTTCGGCCGACAAGAACTGCTCGGCGTTGCGCAGCGAGTCGGTGAAGATGGCCGACGACAAGCCCTGCGGCACCCCGTTCTGCACTTCGATTGCCTCTTCCAACGAGTCGACCTCGATCAGCCACATGATCGGCCCGAAGGTCTCCTCCTGCACGATCGGGGCATCCGCCGGCACCCTGACCAGCGTCGGCTCGAAGAAGTGGCCGGTGCGGTCGAGGGCGTTGCCGCCGTAGAGGAGCTCGCCGCCCTGCTGGAGGGCGGTGTCCAGCGCCTGCTTGGTGTTGGCCACCGCGTCGCTGCTGACCAGCGGGCCCATCAAGACTCCTTCGTCCAAGGGATCACCGATCGGGACCTGGCCGTAGGCATCGATCAGCTGCTTGGCCATCACATCGGCGATCGGCCGATGCACGATCAACCGCCGCAGTGAAGTGCACCGCTGCCCCGACGTGCCGGCGGCGGCAAAGAGGGCGGCACGGACCGCCAGGTCCTTATGGGCATCCTCCATGACGATGATGGCGTTGTTGCCGCCCAGCTCGAGCAGCGCCCGACCGAGGCGCGACGCCACCGCGGTGCCGACTTCGCGGCCCATCCGCACCGAGCCGGTAGCGGAGATGAGCGGCAAGCGGGCATCTGCCACCATCGGTTTGCCGACGTTGTCGAGATCTCCAATTGCCAGGTTGAAGACGCCTTCGAAGCCGGAGCCGGCCATTGCCTCGTGACAGATCTTGGTGATGGCGATCGAGGTGAGCGGCGTGACCGGAGACGGCTTCCACACCATTGTGTCGCCGCACACCGCGGCGATCAGCGCGTTCCAGGACCACACCGCGGCGGGGAAGTTGAAGGCGGTGATGATGCCGATTGGGCCCAGCGGGTGCCACTGCTCATACATGCGGTGGCGTGGCCGCTCCGAGGCGATAGTGAGCCCGTAGAGTTGACGGGAGAGGCCGACGGCGAAGTCGGCGACGTCGATCATCTCCTGGACTTCGCCCTCGCCTTCGGCGCGGATCTTGCCCATCTCCATCGAGATCAATCCGCCCAGCGCCGCCTTGTTGTCCCGCAGCCCGTCGCCGATCAAGCGAACGTAATTGCCGCGCTGGGGGGCCGGCAGCATCCGCCACTGCCGGAACGTCGTAACCGCAGCCTGCACCGCTTGCTCGTAGTCGGCGCGGCTCGCCTGCGTCGCCGACGCAATCGCCGCGGTGGTTGTCGGGTCGTAGGAGACCAGCTCGGCACCGGAGGCTTCGAGCCACCCGCCGGCGAAGACACCCGAGTTGGTGGCCCCTATTCCCAGTTCATGAGTGATCTGTTCCCGGTTGATCATTCGTCCTCCATGGCTCGCAGCAGCAACGCTAGCGAGCAGCTATCACTTCGATCTCGACGAGGTGTCCCCCGGGCAGGCCACCCACCTGCACGGTGCTGCGGGCCGGCTTACCGGTCGCAAACCGCTCCCCATAGATCTCGTTGACTACGGGGAAGTCGGCGATGTCGGCGAGGAAGATCGTCGTCTTCACCACGTCGTCCAGCCCAAGACCAACATCGTCGAGCACCGCGGCGATGTTGTTCATCACCTGCTTCGCCTGGGCCGACACGTCGCCACCGATGGAACCTCCGCTGGCAGGATCGATCGCCACCTGACCGGACACGAACACGAAGCCGTTGGCCTCGGTGGCGATCGAATAGGCACCGATCGGTTGGGGACCGTTGGGTGCCTCGAGAATCTTCTTGGGCATGGCAACTCCTCGTCTCGTCTGGTCTCGATAGTCCGGGTTCTTGCTCGAACAACGTCCGCGTTGGTGTGCCGGCGCCGGACGCTACTGGCTCCACCGGCGGGCCGCCTCCTCCCACCAGGCCCAACAGACGGCACCGTATGGTTCGGCCAGGGCGGCCAGGTCGGCGCTGGCCGTCTCCATCGCGGACTGGGCGGCGGCCACCAGATCGGTCGGGTAGCTCAGCACCTGCTGATGAAGCTCGAATTCGTCCTGATCATCGATGATCACTTCGCCACTGTGATATCGAATAGCGTCGAGATCGAGGTCAATGGTCACGACCTGACGCTCCTGGAAGTCGGCCGGGGTGGCGGCGTCGACGAAGTGTGACATCGTCTCGTGCTGCGGGTGAAACGACAAGACGGTCCACCCGTGACGCGGAATCAGGTGCACGGACAGTTCGCGCATCTGGAGCGGCGGCGCATCCCCCTTTTGCATTCGGCTGCCGGGTCGCCCCACCAACCACACTCCGTGATCGTCCTCACCGAGATAGTGCGTGGCCACCCGCCAATGCGGGGTGGCCGGATACTTCAGGAACTGCAGCACGTAGGGAGCACCAACCTCCACCGCGCCACGCTAGTGAGTCGACCAGCTGCGCCGCGGTCCGGCGCGCACCAGCTCTCCGAACGCGAGCCGATCCAGCCGCGGCACCTCTGGGGCATAGATCTTGTTCGAGCCGTAAACCAGCAGAGCGAGCATTGCCCCGTACACCGGGAGATGCCCGATCAACTCATTGCTTCCCAGGAAGAAGAGGGTGGCGTTGAACGGGATGCCGGCAACGATCACTACGAGCTGGGGCATCGCCCCCGAGATGATCAACAGCCCGAATAGGAGCTCCACACTGCCGGCCAATCGGACGAAAGCTACGTCGCTGACTCCGAGGCCGATCGCGTCGAGGATGTTGAAGGCGGGGAAACGGTCGAGGAAGGCCATCGCCATCTCCGGCCGAGCCAGTTTCTCGGTGAAGGCGAGAACGATCAGCGATCCGCCGACCATCAGGCGCAGCACAAAGAGGGCCGATCCCACCAGGCGGGGCGGCGCCTCCACCGCACCGGCCGGCTCGTCGGAGGGAGGCAGGATCGCCAGGAAGGCGGCGATACCCAGCAGGTCGAGCCGCTCCAGAATGGGGACGACCCCGTATCCGATCATGCCGAGCGGCCCGGCCGCCACCAGCAAGCCGGCGGCGTAGCGGATGCGGAACCCGGTGATCAGCCAGACCCCGACCACTCCCTCCAGGATTGCCAGCGCAGGGCCGAACCAGGAGTCCGTCAGCTCGAGCCCGGGCGCCAGATAGGTGCCGCCGGCCGCCTGCGCCAGCAGCGACACCCCGGCGTGGATCGCCAGTAGACGGGGGACGAACCGCGCCAGCCGCCCCAGCGGCTCCAGGAGGGCCAGCTCCGGGCGGCGTGACCGAAGGCCGATGACGCGCCACCCGACCGCCATCACCACGGCGAGCAGAACCAGCAACAGCGAGGCAGCGTCTGCAGCAAACCCCCAGTCATAGGGAGGCCTCGCCTCGGTGAACCAGCTTTCGTGCCACGCAACCACGGCACCTCGAATGCTCGCGCCCCCATCCGGCTATGCGCAATCGATGCCGCAACGGCGACCCTCCCCATCCGGCACCGGCGTAGCTGCGTAGCGGCTCGTGAGCCGTGGCCGCAGGCCCACACTCGCGGCGGGGCCTGGAGAGTTGGAGCTCCGGACTAGCCCGAGCCGACGATCAACGGTCACATGAGGCGGCAGCAGCGACCAGCGGGGAGTTCATGCGCCGGATCGCAGTTTCTCTGCTGCTGATTACATCCGCACTGGCTGCGCTGCCTGCGGTGGCGGCAACCGGAGCCACCCGGCACTGCGACTTCGACAATGACGGCTAAGACGACCTCGCCAGCGGGTGGCGGGCGAGGCGATCGATACGTTGGACGATGCCGGCGCAGCGTATTCTCTACAGATCGACTGATACGCTGATCTCCCTGGGAGATCAGTCTGTGGACACAGGACTCGGCCGGGATCGAGGACACCGCCGAGACGGACGACTACTTCGGCCTGTCGCTCGAGTGCCGCGACGTCCACAACGACAAACATGCACGCGCTGAGTCGCAGGCGGCAAGACCGCACAGCCGTTGATTCAGCCCGGGGTTGTGGCTGAGGATGGCTAGCCGATACCCAAGCGGTGTTCGGGCGCGATCAGCAGAAGCTCTCGCCGCACCCGCAGCCGCGCTGCTGATTGGGATTGTTGATGGCGAAGCCTGATCCCTGGAGGCCCTGATCCCGGAAGTCGACGGTGGCGCCGCTGAGCATGGCGGCCGACTGTGGGTCCACCACCAGACGGACTCCGTCGGTCTCGGTGATGATGTCTCCATCATCGATCTGAGAATCGAAGTACATCTCGTATTGGAAGCCGGAGCAGCCCCCGGGCCGCACTCCGAGACGCAGCGCGAGCGACGGATCACCCTCGGCCGCAATGAGCTCAGCAACTTTGGCGGCGGCGGCCGCCGTCAGCGAAGCATGGGCGGTTGCTGTTGCGGTCTCTGATTCGTTGGTGATCACTCAGTCTCCCTTGCCGTCTATCTCGCTGCTGTCCCCGGCCCCCTCTACCGGCAACGCATCCCAAAGATTATAAGTCGGCGTGGCGCCGTTGAGAACACTGCGGCTGAGAACGCTGTAGCGGTCGTCCAGTTTGGAACCACGCCAACCGGGTATGCGGTCTACCGAAGTGAACGCCACAGCTGATGGCCGTCTCTCGTCGGGAGACCATCGGCAAGCTCCTACGATTCCCTGAGATGACAGTGACCACCGATTCCGCGACAACACCAATTTGGGAAGCGTTGCGTGGCGTGCTCGACCCCGAGTTGGGCGAGAACGTAGTCGATCTCGGCATGATCAAAGGGGTTCACGTCGCCAACGGGCGGGCCACCATCGAGGTTGCGCTGACAATCGCCGCCTGCCCGCTGCGCGACCAGATCGAGGGGGACGTGGTCCGCAAGGTCACCGCCTTGCCGGGGATCGACGAGGTGGCGGTGAACATCGTCGCCATGACCCAGGCAGAGCGCACGGCGCTCATGGAGCGAGTGCGGCGGCGAGCCCGGGAGAACGCCGGGGCCACCCGAGTGCACCCGAAGACCCGGGTGGTTGCGGTCAGCTCGGGCAAGGGCGGAGTGGGCAAGTCCTCCGTGAGCGTGAACCTGGCCTTGGCGCTCGCCGATCTGGGGCGCAAGGTGGGTCTACTCGATGCTGACATCTGGGGTTTCTCGATCCCGCGTATGTTGGGGGCCACGGCGGCCACGCTTTCGGCCAACCAGGATCGTGTCATCGAGCCGGCAGAGGCCTTTGGGATTTCAATTGTGTCGACGGGGCTCATCGTCGAAGACGAGGAGACCGCCCTCATGTGGCGCGGCCTGATGCTGTCCAAAGCTCTGGAACAGTTTCTGCGCGACGTCGGCTGGGACCCCGAACTCGACTACCTGATCATCGACATGCCGCCCGGCACCGGCGACGTGCAGATGGCGCTGGCCCGCCTGCTTCCCCAAGCGGAGATGATCGTGGTGACCACTCCGCAGAAAGCGGCCCAGAAAGTCGCCAGCCGGGTGGCCGACATGGCGCGTCGCTCCTTCATGCCGGTGATCGGAGTGGTCGAGAACATGTCGGGCTTCACCGCCAAAGACGGGGAGCGGTACGACCTCTTCGGCTCCGGCGGGGGCATAGAACTGGCCAACGACCTGGGGATACCGCTGCTGGGGGAGATTCCGCTGGATCCCGAGGTGGTTGCCGGCGGCGACGAGGGCGCTCCCGTCGTCCGGGCGCAACCCGACTCGCCGGCGGCCGCTGCGTTCGCAGCTATCGCCAAGACGCTCACCGAGATCGTGCCGCCGGCCTCCGAGGACAGCTGTACGAGCCGGATCGCGATCCTCGAGGAACAGCTCAAGCGGTTGGATCAGTCGGCCGACCCGGCGACTCCGCCTTCAGCCGGACCCGGCTAGAGACAGAGCTCGGCCACTAGGGGATACGGGTTGACGGCACCACCGCCGTTGGGGTGGTACTCGAAGTGCAGATGGGGAATCGTGTACGCCGCGTTGCCGGTGTTGCCCACGTAGCCAAGTAGCTCGCCGACATCCAGGTGATCCCCTTCGCGCAGACCCTCTGCCCACCCGTCGAGGTGGGCGTAGTAGTAGGAGTGTCCGGTATCGGATCGCAGCCAGACTGTCTTCCCGCCTAGGCCGCCGTTGCCGATTCGACTCACGGTGCCGTCTTCGATCGCCACCAGCGGGGTGCCGCGGTCGGCGATCATGTCGACACCCTTGTGGGTGCGACCCCCGGGCCGAGGCGCCCCCCAGGTGTCCCGGAACGTCACCGCTCCATTCACCGGACAGGTCTTGCCGTTGACCGGTGGCGGCGGCGCCAACGTCGTGGGGGGCGGCGGCGAGGTGGTCCCCGGAGCAGTGGTGGTTGAGGTGGCGGCGCGCCGCCGCGCCTCTTCCTCCCGCCGCTCTCGCTCGATGCGTTCCGCTTCTTGCTGAGCCCACTGCTGCGCCACCGCCTGGTACTCGGCATCGGCGGCCCGCAGCACGACCAGCATGGTGCCGGCGAGCTGCTCGGCCTCCGCAGTCAGCTCCGCCTGTCGCGCCAGCTTCTGATCCAGCACCCTTTGCTGGTCGAGGTAGCTCTGGCGCACCGCTTGCAATCGATCGAGCGTCGACTGATCCTCGAGCGACGCCAAGTCGAGATAGCCTTCACCGAGGCGGTACTCCGTTATCGACGAAGCCGTGAAGAGGTCGAGCTGGCCGACCCCGGCGTTCATGTACATGGCCTGAGCCACCGACCGGGCCTGGGCTCTGGTGGCCGCCAGTTCCCGCTCCCGGGCAGTCAGTGCAGAGGCAAGCCGCCTGAGGTCGCTCTCGATGTCCAACAGGGCGTGCACCGCCTCGTCGTAGGCGGCGTTGGCGTCGGCCACTTGCAATGATGCTGCTTTGCGCGCCTCGGCCGCATGCGCCACGTCCTCCTCTGTGACCTGTCCCGTTTGGGCGTAGGCCGGCACGTTCACGACAGCTACGACGACAATTGCGATAGCGAGGCGCTTCAGCACTCAGACCCCTTCTTCGGGCAGAACTCGATCCGTGCCGCCGATCGACCAGTCCTGCAATGAAACGCGGTTCTCAGCATGCAGTTTCTCTAGCTGCACCCGCACTTGGGCGACCGCCGCCGGCAGCAGCGCCGGGTCGGTGCCGGCGTACACGGCCTCCGTGATCGCCTGAATTGAGTGGGCTCCATCGGCGACGGCCTCCACGATCTGTTGCTCCCGCTCCCGCCGATGAGCGATGTAAGCCTGCACCGCCTCGGCGGCGTCCTCGATCACGTCGCCATGTCCGGGCCGGAGCCGCTCGGCACCCAGCGCGGCGACTCGGTTGAGGCTGTCGAAGTAGGCGGCGGCATCCTCGATGATCACCGAGGAGCCACCCATGATGTGATCTCCGGTGAATAGCTCGGTGCCGGCGAGAAAGCACAGGTGGTCCCAGCTGTGCCCCGGGGTGTGGACCGCCACCAGCGCGGTCGAGCCGACCGCAACGGCATCGCCATCGGCGAGCATCAGGTCGGGAGTGAAGGTCGGCCCGGGAGCGAAACCGTATGCGGCCACGTCGAGGCGAGCGGCGAGCGGGTTGGCCAGCGGGGCGTGATCCGGGTGATTGTGAGTCACAATCACGGCGACCGGTTCGAGCTCGCCGAGGGCCGCCACGATGGCATCGGCGTGGCGACCGATGATGGGGCCCGGGTCGATGATCGCCGCCGCCGCGCCGTCATGGATCAAGTAGGTATTAGTGCCGGTGCCTGTATACGGACCGGGGTTGGGCGCGAGGACGCGGACGATCTCCATCTACTCGATCTCCGCGATCGTCTGCCGAGTGTCCCTCGACTTGCGGGCGGCCTGGGCCAGAGCCTCGAACTCCCCGGTCGCCTCCGGCAGCTCGTCGAAGCCGGGCTCTCCCGGCATGACCACACGCAGCGAGCCGTCGTCTTCGATGCGGATTCGCGGCTGGATCTTGTCGATCTCGACGTCCAGGGCGCTCGCCATGAATTCGGCTGCCGACTCCTCCTTGGCAAGCTGCTCGAGAGTGATATGGGTGGGAAATGGGATGAGCCATTCGCGACGCGCCGCCCGCAGAATGGCGTCCTGCGGCCGCACCCATTCGGCCCGTTCGATCTCGATCATGTCCGGTATCGGTTCGATCGTGCCGGCCACCACGGTCGCAAAGAACCTGGCGTCGTAGCGCACCGGGAGGTCGGCGGGCGTCACCCAGTTGGCGAAGTAGCGCGCGTCGGCATGGAAGGCTTCGTCGGCGGCATCGAGAACCGCGTAGACCTCACGATCTCCCAGCGGCTCGACGCGCGGCGGCGCTGTGAGCCAAACGCCGGCCTCCTCCACTGTCTCGCGCAGGGCGGTGAGGATCCACGGCAGCTGCGCGGGGTCGTTGTCGCCCTGCACCAGCTCGAAAGCACGGGCCCGATCGACAACATCGACACGACCGCCGGGGAAGACCCAAGCGTCCGCCATGAACTTCGCAGTCGAGCTGCGTTTGCCCATCATCACCTCCATACCGGCGCGGCCGTCTCGCAGCAGGCAGATCGTGGCCGACGGTCGCGGGGTTGCTGGAGTGGACACTGGGCTTACTCGCGAATGTGCTCGCGGATCGTGACCGGGCCCCGGCCGTAGCGGCCAGCGAACCAACGTCTGACCACCTCACGGACTCGTGGTACGAGCAGCGAAAATCCGATCGCATCGGTGAGGAAGCCCGGCGTCAGCAGCAGCGCGCCGGCGACCAGAATCATGGCACCGTGCGCCAGCTCCTTGGTCGGCACCACCCCTTGGGCCACAGATGCCTGGAGGGCCGACAACTCGGCATGGCCCTGGCGCGAGACCAGGGAGGCGCCGAGCAATGCGGTGAGGATCACCACCGCCAATGTCGGGCCCAGGCCGATCCGATCGCCCACCGTGATGAATAGCGCGATCTCGACGATGGGCGTGACCAAGAACGCAACAAAAAGCCAAGGTACGGCTCGCATGAAGGTGAGGATAACCACGCAGGTAGTCTGCGCCACATGGAACTGCGCGACCTCCCCGGAGTCGACAGTCTCGCCGCCGCCCTGGCATCCGAGCTGCCATACCCTCTCCCCTCGGCTCTCGTCATCGCCGCAGCGCGGCGAGCCATTGAGGCGGCACGCACCGCGATTCGGCGCGGTGAGGCAGCCGACCCCGAACAACTCGCCTTGGAGGAGCTGGGGCCATTGGCCGCCACGCGGCCGCGGAGCGTGATCAACGCCACCGGGGTGCTGCTGCACACCAATCTCGGGCGAGCTCCGCTGCCCCCCGCGGCCGCGGCCGAATCTGCGGATCATGCCGTCGCATACACGAACCTCGAGATCGACCTGAGCACGGGAAGCCGCGGCGGACGAGGCGCATACGTCGCCCGGCTGCTGGAAGCCTTGGTCGGTGCCGAAAGCGCCACAGTGGTCAACAACAACGCCGGAGCGCTGCTACTTTCCCTGGCGGCGCTGGCCGGGGGTAAGCCGGTGCTGGTATCGCGCGGCGAGCTGATCGAGATCGGTGGCAGCTTTCGGCTTCCCGACCTGATGGCGTCGTCGGGAGCAACGCTCGTCGAGGTGGGCACCACCAACCGGACCCGCCTCTCCGATTACCAAGCTGCCCTCGCCGGCGCCGCCGCCATCCTCAAAGTCCACCCGTCCAACTACCGGGTGGAGGGATTCACCGCAGAGGTTGGCTACGGAGAGCTCGCGGAGCTGGCCGCAGACGCCGGGATCCCCTTCATCGCCGACATCGGGTCGGGTCTGCTCGATGAGCGAACGCCGTGGCTGGGTGGACCACCGCCAGCCTGGCTGGCTGGGGAGCCCGGCGCCCGACAGACACTCGAGGCCGGCGCCTCCGTTGTGCTGTTCAGCGGCGACAAGCTGTTGGGTGGTCCCCAGGCGGGCATCATCGTTGGCGCCGCCCGCCACATCGACGTCATCAAGCGCCACCCGATCGCTCGCGCGCTGCGGCTCGACGGCCCTACACAAACCGCGTTGGTGGCGACGCTCGAGGCATACGCAGCCGGTGAGGCGGCGCGGATCCCCTTCTGGGCGATGGCCACCATGGATCGGGCAGAGCTCGAGTCACGCTCTGCTGCTCTGGCCGGGCACATCGGCCCGCCGGCTCAGGTAGTCGAGGGGGCCTCGGTACCCGGGGCCGGGTCGGTGCCTGGGGAGGTCATCTCTTCGCCCGCAGTGCGGATCGAGGGCAAGGCCGACGCGCTGTGGCCGGTTCTGATAGCGGCCAGCCCCCCGGTCCTAGCCCGGCGCAAGGAGGGGTCGCTCGAGATCGATCTGCGCACAGTGCCCGTAGAGCACGACGCGTATCTCGCCGAACTGATCACGGCCGGCCTGATCGAGGCGTCGTGAACGCCGCTCCGCCCACCTGCGGCCCGACCCTCACCTGACGTATGCCGATCATCGCCACCGCCGGCCACGTCGACCACGGCAAATCCACCCTGGTCCATGCCCTGACGGGGCGCGATCCCGACAGATGGCAGGAGGAGAAGGACCGGGGGCTGACGATCGACCTCGGGTTTGCTTGGACCGAGATTGGGGATCGTGCCGTCGGATTCGTCGACGTGCCCGGCCACGAGCGATTCATCAAGAATATGCTCGCCGGCGTCGGTGGCTTGGACGTCGCGCTCTTCGTAGTGGCCGCCGACGAGGGCTGGATGCCCCAGTCCGAGGAGCACATGGCGGTTCTCGATCTGCTCGAGGTGCATCACGGCGTGATCGCGTTGACCCGGACAGATCTCGCCGACGAAGAGACGACCCAGCTCGCCGAGCTCGAAATCGAAGAACAGGTGGCGGGCACCACGCTGGCCGCCTGGCCGGTCGTCGCCGTCTCGGCCATCAGCGGCGCGGGCCTCGATGAGCTCCGAGCCAGGCTGGCGGAAGCACTCGACGCCGCCGGCGAGCCGCCGGACATCGGTTGGCCCCGGCTGTGGATCGACCGCAGCTTCGTGATCGCCGGCGCCGGCGTCGTGGTCACCGGGACGTTGCTCGACGGGGTACTCAGCGCCGGCCAGCTGGTCGAGCTGTGGCCCGGGCCCCACCCGGCCCGGATCCGCAGCCTGCAAAGCCACGAGACCGAGCTGGCAAGTGCCCGACCCGGATCACGGGTAGCCGCCAACCTGGCCGGCCTGGAAAGGGACGCAGTGGCGCGGGGGGCGCTGTTGACTCTGCCCGGTCGGGCGGCTTCCTCGAACCGCTTCCTCGCCTCGGGACGTCCAGTGCGCGGGGTCGATGAGATCACCGACCGCGGGGCCTACCAACTTCACGCCGGCAGCGGCGCGTGGCCGGTAAAGGTGCGCGCCATCGACGGCGCCACGCTGCTAATCACATCGGCGGCAACCATCCCCCTGGCATGCGGCGATCGGTACATCCTGCGCGAGACGGGCCGACGGGCAATCGTCGGCGGCGGCAGGGTGCTCGACCCGCGACCGGCGGGCCGCAACGCGGCCGACCTGTCTCATGCCGCCAGAGTGCTGCGCCCTACGTTGGCTGGGGGCCCGGACGTACTGGCCACCGCTCTGTTGGAGGTGCGCGGCGTAGCCGCCATCGATGAGCTGGAGATCGACAGCCGCGGGGGGCGTCCTGCTGGGGCCTTGCTGGGTAGTGCTCAAGCGATGCAACCCGATCGGGCGGCCGCTGCCGCCGATTCGATCGCCTCCGCCGTCCGTACCTTCCACGAAGCCAATCCGCTACGCCCCGGAATCCCCAAGGCGACCCTGGCATCGAGCCAAGGATTGGAACCCGCTCTGCTCGACGCGGTTCTGGCGCAGCGGGAGGATCTCGTTGACGATGGTGCCACCGTCCGGACGGCTACCCACGGCGCTGAGTGGAGCCCCGTCGACGAAGAGGCGTGGCAGGCCGCCGGCGACCAGCTACGGGCCTCGGGCCTGGCGGCTCCTCGGGCCAAGGATCTCGGGCTGCGTCCGGAGCTGATGCACGCCGCGGTGCGGACCGGGCGCTTGACACGCATTGCCGAGGATCTCGTATACCTTCCCGAGCAGCTGACCGAGATCGTGGAGAGGCTCGGCGAGCTGCCCGCCGAGTTCACCGTTGCCGAATTCCGGGATCAAATGGGCATCAGCCGCCGACAAGCCGTCCCGCTGCTCGAATGGCTGGACAATGAGGGGTGGACGTCGCGTCGTGGCGACGTGCGAACGCTCAGACGCTCGCCGCAGCGATGAGCTGGCGTCGTTCGGCCTCGGTCAGGCCTCCCCAGATCCCATAGGGTTCACGGATCTCGGTGGCGTACTCCAGGCATGGCTTGCGAACCGGGCAGATCTGACAGATCGACTTGGCCCTCGCCTCTCTCCTCTCCCGCTCGTCCTTGCGCTCCGAGGTGCTCGGCGGGAAGAACAGATGGGAATGATTGCCGCTGCAAAGCGCAACCGGCTGCCAAGTCCTGTCGAGTGCGATCACAGTGCCCTCCTCCAAATGCCTGCGAGTCAGCGTCGCTGGAAGCTAGCCGTCCTTGGCAGGTGAGACAAGGGAAATATTGGCAAGTAGTGCTTGCTACTCGCGAACACCCAAAGGTGGGTCAATCGGGAGGCCCTACTTCGAGCAGGATGCCGCTCACTTCGCGAACCTGGATTGGGTCACCCGGCCTCAACCCAGCAGCGCGGTGGGAACGGGCTCGCCACCTGGCGCCGTCGACCACGACGACGCCTTCCGGATCGAAGTCTGTCTCTGCGGTACCCAGCTTGCCGATCAGGTACTCGCGACCGATCGTCAGAGTCGAGAACCGAGCGCGCACGACCGTGGTCAGCGCAAAGCCATAGAAGAGGGCGATGCCGACAACGGTCAGGACAACGCCCCACCATGCCGGCCGATACTGCGGACCCGCCTGGGTATAGAAGAGGCCACCTGCCACCAGAGCGATCGTCCCGACCACACTTCTCCACCCAAGGCGCTGTTGCTGGAAGTCCCAGGTGTAGAGCAGCAGCCCGACCAGGGCGACACCGACTGCGACCCAGTTCATGGGAAGAGTCGCCCATCCGTACCCGGCAAGGAAGAGGCTGAGCGCGCCGACGGCGGCGGCCACCCCGGCGCCGGCTGCATAGAACTCGAAAGTCGCGACTGCGATCCCAGCCAGCAGGAAGAAGAAGGCGGCTTCGGGACGACTCGCCAGCCGCAGGAACCGGGTGAACAGCCCGGGCTTGACGAAGCGCACCTCTACGGAGGGAACCGTTACCACAGATCCGTCCTCCGCAGTGATCTGACGCGCCGTCTCGAGAGACACCCCACGCAGAGTGCGGCCATCGAGTGACGCGATGAACTGACCGATGGTCGGGACGATCTCGTCGATGAGCGGCGGTGCTTCATCAGCCGTCACCGGTAACGACTCATCCATGGCAGCCGCATGTTGTCGGGAAGCGGCCGAGGCAACGCCGGTGACGTTGGCATCTGCCACCACCGGCTCCAGATACCCGACCGAGGTTCCCGGGGCTGCCCCGGTGGCGTCCGCCACCAAGAGCACCTGACCGGCCCCTCCGTAAGCCACTGCCCCAGCCGGCCCCACCCATACGGCAATCGGGGTCGAGCTGCGGGAAATGGCGTCATACAGAGCCGCCGGGTCACCCGAAGAGATCCCCGGGTTGTTCATCTGAATGACCACCAGCTGCGCGTCGGATGTCATCACCGTCGCGGTGAGGAAGTCGAGAGCGCGTTGGTCGAGGGGGCCGCGGACGTCGGCCACGATCACCGGGCCCGCCGCCGGCTGCGCCTGCACACCACCAACCGCCAATTGCAGCACGGTGATACCGGCCAGCAGAGCTACGGGAATGAGGCGATGCATCTGGTGCGATGTTATCTGGGTCCCGAGCCCACATATGTTCGGCCCGACGGACGCGAGGTAACCTCACTGCCATGACTCGCGTTCTCGTGGTTGCCGACGAGGTGTGGACTCGAAACGACGTCCACGCCGCCTTGACTTCACCGGACTTCGAGCTGGTCGATCACGAAGACCCCCGCTCCGTGGCCGACCTCGTCGTCGATGATGACTTCGACATCGTTGTCGCCGATCTTCAAGTGGGCTCGATGGGAGGGATGGCGGTGGCGCGGGCGGTGCGCGAGAACGCCACCGTGCGCGGAGCGCGGCCTAAGCCGGTGGTGCTCCTGCTCGATCGATCGGCCGACAACTTTCTCGCCCGCCGATCCGGTGCGGCCGGATGGGTGGTGAAGCCGTTCACCGCTCATCAGCTACGGAATGCCGTAGCCGGCGCGCTGCACTCCACCATGGCACAGCACCCCGAGTGAGCCGAGTCCGGCAGCCGCGACGCCAGTGAACGCCACCAACCTCACCTACATCATCATCCTCGGGTGTGCGGCTCTCGCCTCTGGGTTCTTCTCGGGTTCCGAGACCGCGCTCATCGGTATCGGCAAGGAACGGGTTCGGCAGCTGACCGGGCACGGCCGAGCCGGAGAAAGGGTCCAGCAGCTCGTGGCCGATCCCGATCGGTTGCTGAGCACGCTGTTGGTGGCCAACAACCTGGTCAACATACTCGGCGCCGCCATCGCCACAACCCTCTTCATCAACCTGCTCGGAGAAAGGTGGGGCCCATGGGTGGCGACGGCCGTGGTGACGGCGGTTGTGCTCGTAGTGGGCGAGATCACGCCCAAGAGCTTGGCGACACGTTACCCCGAGCGATTCTCCCTCACGGTCGCCCCGATCATATGGCAGCTATCGCGGATCTTGGGACCCGTGGCTCGCATGTTCACCGCCATCACTCGTGGCCTGTTTCGCCTGTTTCGTTTGCCGGCCCGCAGCGACGTCGCCGCAGTGACCGAAGAGGACGTACGCGCCTTGGTCCAGCTGGGACTGGAGGAGGGCGAGATCGAAGACGTCGAGCGTGAGATCATCAACGCTCTCTTCGATCTGGCGGACCGACCGGTCCGCGAGGTGATGACGCCGCGGATCGACATAGTGACCCTCACCACGCCCGTTACCGCAGACGGCGCGCGGCAGGCTATAGCAACCTCGGGTCACTCCCGATATCCGGTGATCGGCTCCGACCTCGATGAGCTCGCCGGCGTGCTCTACGTCAAGGACTTGCTCCAAATCCACCCGGAGGCGAACCCCGATCAGGTGCGGGCAATTCTGCGCACGCCCAACTACGTACCCGAGTCGACGTCCGTGCTCAGCGTCATTCAGCTGATGCGTCGGGAACGCTTTCAGCTGGCGATCGTGCTCGACGAGCACGGCGGAATCGAGGGCTTGGTGACGATCAAGGACCTCATCTCGGAGCTGGTCGGCGAGCTACAGGACGAATACGACCCGGGAACTCCATCGCTCGTCAAGGTCGGAGAGCAGAGCTGGGTAGCCGACGGCCGCATCGACCTCGAGGAAGTGGAACAGGCGCTGACCTTCAAGCTTCCCCCTGGTCCCTACTCCACCGTCGGCGGTCTCTACTTGGCCGCCGCCGGCCGTATCCCGGCCGAAGGCGATCAAATCGACGTCGACGCGGTGAAGCTCACCGTGCTGCAGATGAACCGCAACCGGATCGGCCGGCTGCGAATTGAGGTCCTGACCACACGCGGTATTGTTTAGGCCCCGAAGCGGGACGTGGCGCAGTTTGGTAGCGCGCATCGTTCGGGACGATGAGGTCGCCGGTTCAAATCCGGCCGTCCCGACAGAAAAGCCCGGCGGGAGAGCCCGTCGGGCTTTCTCGCGGCCTCGGGGTTCGCCAACGCCGGCGAGCGAGTGGAACGGCACTAGGAAACGGCACTGGGAAACTGCAGTGGGAAACGGCAGTGGGAAACGGCAGTGGCTCACTCGAAGAAGGGCACTTCGTAGCGAAGACTTAGTACTTCGTACCCAGTACTTTGTGGGTTGTAGTTAGTACCGTTATCTCGCTTGAGTTGACGGTCTGCCGTACCGAAGCTGAAAACATGAAGGCCACAGCCACCATCTCGATCCCCCGGCCTATCGACGAGGTCTTCGACTTCGTGACCAACGTCGACAACATGCCGCGCTGGATCAGTGGCGTCTCCGGCGCCCGTATGGTCTCGCAGGTGATGGAAAAGGGCGCCCGCTACGTGATCGACTACGTGACCGGGTGGCGAACTTCTGAGGTCGAGATCGAGGTGGTTGACTACGAGCGTCCCCGCCTGTTCGCCAACCGGGCATCCCGAGGCCCATTCGAATACGAAGGGCGCATGGAGCTGGCGCCGGCCGACGGGACGACGTCGGTAACGAACATCATCGAGGACTCACCGGACAGCTTGGCGTCCACCGTCGCCTCCGTCCTGTTCGGACCGCTGCTGCGAAAGGCGCACCGCCGGCGCATGGAGAAGGAGCTGGAGCAGCTCAAGGCCGCCATCGGCGAGACAGCCACCACTTAGCCGCTAGCCCTCCGGCTCCGATCACTCCGCAACTGCCAGTTCGGCGATCTGGACGGCGTTCAACGCCGCTCCCTTGCGCAGGTTGTCGCCCACCGTCCACAAGCTGATCCCACCGGGCTGTCCCAGGGTTGGTCGGAGGCGCCCGATGAGGACATCGTCGATTCCGGCGCTGTCGAGGGGAGTCGGCACCTTGTCATCACTCCAGAGCTGGACCCCGGGAGCTGCTGCCAGGATGGCGGTCGCCTCGGCAACGTCGACCGGGCGGGTGAAGAACATCGTCGCGGCAAGCCCGTGGCCGACCATCACGGGAACCCGCACGCACGTGGGTTCGACCAGTATGTGCGGGGCCTCGAGGATCTTGCGGGTCTCGTTGACCAGCTTCCACTCCTCGTCGGTATAGCCCTGCTCGGTGAAGGCTCCGGCATGAGGGAGCACGTTGAAACCAATGGGCCGGGAGTAGAGCTCGCTGCCCGGCTCAGACCACCCCCCGCGAACCAGCAAGTCCCGATCCTTGCCGAGGACTTCGAGCTCGTGCGCGAGCACATCCATACCGGTCTGACCGGAGCCGGAGACCGACTGATATGACGTGGCCGCCATGCGCTCCAGTCCCGCCTCCCGATGCAAGGGCCCAGCAGCCATCATGACCGTCATGGTGGTGCAATTGGGGTTGGCAATGATGCCCTGATGGGCTGTGATCGCATGGTCGTTGACTCCAGCGACTACCAACGGCACCGCGTCATCCATACGAAACGCCGAGCTGTTGTCGACGACGACCGCGCCGGCGGCGGCAAATCGCGGCGCAAACTCCCGCGAGCGGCTCCCTCCGGCCGAGAACAAGGCGACGTCGATACCCGCCGGGTCGGCGGTGGCCAAGTCCTCGACGGTTACCTCGCCCCACTTGGTTGCGACCTTCCGACCCGCGGATCGGCTCGATGCCATCAACCGCAATTCGGAGACCGCCAGATCCCGACTGGACACAATCTCGAGCATGGTGCTGCCGACAGCACCGGTGGCTCCTACGATCGCTATTCGCAAACCTCGCATGCGGTGGCTACTCCTCGGCCGGGCCGGTCGGCGGCTGGAATCCTTCATGGAGCGACCTCACGGCGGCGGCTACGTCTTCGCCGCGTACGACGCAGGATATCCGGATCGGCGAGGTGGAGATCATCTCTATGTTGATGTCGTGTTCGGCCAGGATCCGGAACATACGCCCGGCGATGCCGAGCTCGCTCTTCATGCCGGCCCCGACCAACGAAACCTTGGCGATGTTCGTATCGATGTCGACGCCCTGTGCCCCAATGGCGGCGGCCGTGCGCTCCGCGATGTCGCGTGCCTTTTCGATCACCACCTTGGGCACCGTGAAACTGATGTCGGTGATGCCGTCGATAGAGACGTTCTGGACGATCATGTCGACGTTCACATCGGCTGCTGCCAGTGGCTCGAAGATATCGGCCGCCACCCCCGGCTTGTCAGGAACACCGTGCACTGTGACCTTCGCTTCGGAGCTGTCGTGGGCCACGCCCCGAACAATCGCCTCTTCCATGGTCTCCTCCTTGACCCAAGTTCCCTCGCCGCTGTGAAACGAGGAGCGAACATGGATGGGAATCTTGTAACGGCGGCCGAACTCGACAGAGCGGGCCATCAACACACCGGCGCCCGAGCCGGCCAGCTCGAGCATCTCCTCGAATGACACCTCATCGAGCTTGCGGGCGTCGGATATCAGGCGGGGATCGGCGGTGAAGACGCCGTCCACGTCGGTGTAGATCTCACAGGCATCTGCCTCCATGGCTGCCGCCAAGGCAACTGCAGTCGCGTCGGATCCGCCCCGGCCAAGCGTCGTCACCTCCTTGGCGACGGGATCCACTCCCTGGAATCCGGCCACGATCACCACCTTGCCCTCGTCGAGGCCTTGGCGGACCCGATCCGCCCTGATGTCAATGATCTCTGCCTGGCCGTGAACAGATGTCGTCAGGATGCCGGCCTGTGATCCGGTGAGGCTCATCGCCGGGACGCCCTGATCGTGAATCGCCATGGCGCAGAGAGCCATCGAGATTCGTTCCCCGGCGGTCAGCAGCATGTCCATCTCGCGCGGGTAAGGATTCGAGGTTACGCCAGAAGCCAGAGAGATCAGCTCGTCGGTGCCTTGGCCCATGGCCGAGACCACCACGACCACATCGTTGCCGGCCTGGTGCGTCTCCGCCACGCGCTTGGCCACGTTTCGGATCCGCTCAGCCGAAGCGACCGAGGTGCCGCCAAACTTCTGCACGATGAGGGACATGGGGTCCGTGGAGTGTACCGGTATAGGCAGCGTGCTCATCTACCATCGCGGGCCGCAACCCGCCAGGAAGTCATTTTGCGGCTGACAACTCGATCGCAGATCTCGATTGCGGCACTGGTCCTAGTTGTCGCGGCATGTGGCGATAGCGAGCCGAGCGGAACCACCGCAGCGCCGGCAACCTCGGCCACCACGGCGCCCACCACGACGGCCGCGCTGGTGCCGCTGTCCACGACGCTTCCTGCCGGGCTGCCGCCGGTCGACTACGCCGGGTTCCGGGAACAGCCCACCGCGTGTGGCGGGACGGCCCCTGCCGAGATAGCGCCCAAGGAGTTTCCGGCTCCCACCGACCTCGGGCTAGACCCGAATGAGAAGTTGGTGGTGACGATCACCACCTCTTGTGGCAGCGTCGTGGTCGAGCTAGATCCCGCCCAAGCTCCCGAGACCGTCAACTCGTTCGTCTTCCTGGCACGTGAGGGCTACTTCGACGGCACCGTGTCGCACCGAATCCTCCCCGGGTTCGTGATCCAGGCCGGTGACCCCACGGGCACGGGACGGGGCGGGCCGGGTTACGTCATCCCCGATGAGCTGCCGCCCGACGACTTCCAATATGGCACCGGAGTGCTGGCGATGGCCAATGCCGGGCCCAACACCACCGGATCACAGTTCTTCATCATGCTCGGCGACTCTGCCCTGCCGCCCCTCTACAGCGCGTATGGCGTGGTGATCGACGGATTCGACACGCTTGCCAACCTGCAGAGCGTCCCGCTGGGAACCTCGCCGCGTGGGGAGACCAGCGTGCCCCTCGAGACCGTCTACATCGAGTCGATAGTCGTCCGACCAGCGCCGTAAGCCCGGCGCCGCCGCCTCACGCCGCGGGATGGGCCCTATAGTCCGTGGCGTCATGGCAACCACCAAGCGGGAACGGCAACGCGCCAACCGCGAGTTGCGGCAGGCGGAGCTCAAGAAACAGCAGTCGCGCGACAAGATAAGGGCCCGGGTGAGCCGCTGGTCGAAGATCGGGCTCTTGGTGATCGCAGCTTTCATCGCGTCGAATCTGATCGTCGGCAGCTGCAGCGATGACGACGCTACCCCGACGACGACCACTCTCGTCGAGACGACCCTCGCTCCGTAACGCCGCCGTTGGCCGTCGACCTCCACCTTCATTCCGTCTTCTCGGACGGCACCGATACCCCGGAGGACATCGTCGCCGCGGCGGCCGCGGCGGGTCTGGCGGCCATAGCGCTCACGGATCACGACAACCTGGACGGGATTGCTCGGGCTAGGGCGGCCGCCGATGCGGCCGGCATTCACTTCATCTCGGGTGTCGAACTATCGGTCGGCTGGGAGGGAGCGGCCATGCACCTCCTGGTGTACTTCCTCGAGCCGGGTGGCGGGCCACTCCAGGACCGGCTGGAGAAGGTCCAGGAGGGACGGGCAACTCGCAACCAACGAATGGTGGCCCGACTCCAGGAGCTCGGCATGGACATAACGTTCGACGAGATCTCGGCGGAAGCCGGGGGCATGGGCATCGGTCGACCCCACTTCGCTGCCGTGATGGTGCGCAAAGGCTACGCCGGCGACATCCCCGATGCGTTTGACCGGTTTCTCGCCCACGGCCGGCCCGGATATCTTCCCCGCGAGCGCCTCGAGGCTGTCGAGGCCATCCGACTAGCGAGAGAGTCCGGAGCTGTCACCTCGATCGCCCATCCACATACGCTCGGTGTGGGTGCGGCGGATTTTCGCCATGCTTTCGAGGAGCTCGCCGCCCGCGGGCTCGGAGGCCTCGAGGCCTACTACTCGGAGTATCAGCCACCGCTCCGCCGCCATCTTGCCGAGATCTGCAACGACTTGGGGATCGCGGCGACAGGCGGATCCGACTACCACGGAGGGTACAAACCGGTGCTGCGGGTCGGGGTGGGCCGGGGCGATCTCGCAGTTCCCGACGAAACCGTGGATGCCCTGCTGGCACAGCGGGCGCGGCTAACGTGAGCCTTCAAGGGGGCACGGGCCATGCCGATAACTTGACGGTGCCGACAGAGCTCCATTTCCCACCGCCGCCCTCGAGTGATCCGGCGCGGTTCGGTGCGCCGATCGATTACCAAGATGTCGGCCGCTCCTACAACACAGTGCGCGCAGCTTGCGCCGCTTTGATCACCATCATCGGGACGGTCGGCTGGGTGCAAGGCTCCGCGTATTCCGAATACGTCGTCGCCGCCGGCCTCGTCGTCGCTTTCCACGCCCTATTCGAGCGCTCCAGGCAGCACACCGCGCTGGCCCCGCTGCTGGTGGACGCTTCCCTCATCGGGACCGTCGGAATCATCCAAGGCTATTCCGGAGCGCTGATAGGAGCCGGCTTCGTATACCTCCTGACCGGCTCCTTGCTGCTGTTGCCGTTGCGCCGGGCCGTGGGCGTTGTCGGCTATGGCGCGCTGTGGGCGCTGCTCCTGCGGGCGGTGGAGCCGCTGCGGGCGCATGAAGACTCGGTGGTGGTAGAGGTGACCGCCATCCTGGTGTCAGGCGCAGTGGTGGCCCAGTTGCTCTACGCAACCGGCCAAGCCCTCTTCGCTGCCGAAGGAAGGCACCGCGAGGCCCTCAGCGCGGAGCGGCGGGCAGTCGAGCTCAAGGACGAGTTCGTGTCGATGGTCAGCCACGAATTGCGCACGCCGCTGACTTCGATCGGGGGATTCGCCGATACCCTGCGGGAGAGTTGGAGTCGTCTGCCCCCCAACGAAGTGGACGAGTTCCTGCTGATCATGCGCGGCGAAGCGCAACATCTCGCCAACCTGGTTGAAGACATCCTGGTCATTCCCCGCCTCGAGGCCGGCCAGCTGCGCCTCGAGCCCCAGTCCATCCCGCTCCGCACCGAGGCCTACGAGGTGTCACGGCTGGTCTTTGCCGGCACCAGGCGCGAAGTCCAGGTTGACATCCCCGTGGACGTCGTTGTCGTGGCCGATCCTCACCGGCTGCGCCAGATCTTTCGCAATCTCCTCGAGAATGCCCGCAAGTACGGGGGAGATCAGGTGCTGATCGCCGGGGAGCGCACCGGTCCCAGCTACAAGGTGGTCATCGCCGACAACGGCCCGGGAATCCCCGTCGAAGACAGGACCCGCATCTTCGAGCACTTCGAGCAAGCGGTGAAAGGCGACGCCCGTTCGGAGGGCGTCGGGTTGGGCCTGCCGATCGCTCGCAAGCTGGCGCGGGCCATGGGCGGCGATCTGTGGTTCGAGCCGCGATTCCCCACCGGCGCCCAGTTCCTCTTCACCGTGACCACCGCTGAGGAGTCCGATTCGAGCGACCGTCCGGCTCCACCGGCCGACAACATCACTCCGATGCGCCGTACCGACACCTGACGCTCCACGAGTGCTCAGCAAACGAGAGTTCCTGGAGTACTGTCGGCACGACGCTCATCGGGAGAGCTTGTTGATCGCAATGTGGGCGGTAGCAGTCCGGTTCTTCAGGGCGGTACGGCTCGGACTTGCCGAGCCGGCGTTCCGGGGCCTGCTCTACCTGACGAGCATCGTCATCGGGGCGGGAACAGTGTTCTATCGATTCGTCGAAGAATGGTCTTGGCTCGACTCCTTCTATTTCACCGTCATCACCCTCACGACAGTCGGCTACGGCGACCTCGCCCCAAGCCGAACGACTTCGAAGCTGTTCACCGTCCTGATCGTGCTGCTCGGCATCGGTCTGCTGGTCTCGCTGGTAGAGAGAGTCGCTCGCTATGCGATCGACGATCATGAGGCCCGCCGCGGTTCCAGCCCGTCGGCCTGAGAGTCGATGCACTGCACCGCCCGGCCTGCATTGTTACCTTTGGTGGTGCTGTGAAGCCTTATAACCTCGATCACGTCGCCATCGCGGTGGCAGACCTGGATGCTGCCATCGCCAGCCATCGGGATCTCTTCGGAACCGAGCCATTGTGGCGAGAGACGGTTGCCGAGCAGGGCGTGGAAGAGGCCATGATTCCAGTCGGCGGGTCCTTCGTGCAGCTGATCGCGCCGCTGGCGGCCGACACCGCGGTAGGGCGCTTCTTGGAGAAACGCGGGGAAGGGCTCCACCATGTGGCATACGCCGTTGCCGATATCGAGGAAGCGCTGCAGCGGGCCCGCCTGCAGGGAGCTCGCCTGGTCGACGAGACACCGCGCATCGGCGGACGGGGCGCCAAGATCGCCTTCATACATCCGGCCACGTTCGGTGGCACGCTCATCGAGCTCGTGCAGTTGAATAATGAGTGATCGTCGCCACAAGGTCGAGATCGTGGGCGGTGCCGGACCCGAGGAGACCGCTGCGATCCTGGCCGTAGTGGCTCACCTCGCTGCAGAGGAAGCTGCCGCCCGCGCCCAACCGATCCAGCGGCCTCGCCAAAGCGCGTGGGTAATGGCATGGCGACCCCAGCAGTCAACGGCGCCGCTTCCATCGCAGTCCTACAACGCGATGCCGTGGGCCGAGGTTGAGCCTGCTGAGGAGACCAACCCCTAACGGGCCGTGCCGTGGGATCCGCGAGCGGCGGTATCCTGCTTCCCGGCCAGCCAGACAGGAGACTCGCGTGACAAAGCCGGTTATCTGCTCGGCAGTGCGAACCCCGATCGGTCGATTCAACGGCGCGTTCACGCCGTTGAGCGCCGTGGATTTGGGTGAGGTCGCCATCGGCGCTGCTCTCGAACGCGCGCAGATATCTGCCGACCAAGTCGACGAAGTGATCATGGGACATGTGATCCAGGCCGGCCAGGGCCAGATCACAGCGCGCCAAGCAGCGGTCAAGGCAGGGATTCCGATGACGGTGCCGGCCGTGACCGTCAACAAGGTGTGCCTATCCGGGATGACCGCCGTTCAGGATGCGGCACGTCGGATTCGCCTCGGCGAGGCACATTTCGTCGTGGCCGGCGGCATGGAGTCGATGACCAACGCCCCCTATGTGCTGCCCCAAGCCCGGCAAGGGCTCGGGATCGGCAACGCCACGCTGATCGACGCCCTCACCCACGACGGGCTGTGGTGCGCGTTCGACCATTGCACCATGGGCGAGTCGTCGGATCTCAAGAATCGGCAACTCGGGATCGAGCGCACAGAGCAAGACCAGTGGGCCGCCGCCAGCCACGAGCGAGCCGCGGCCGCTACAGACAACGGGGCCTTCGCAGCCGAGCTGACGGCTGTCGAAGTGCCACAGCGGCGCAGTCCCGCACTGGCCATCACCGAGGACGAGGGCATCCGCCGGGGCACCAGCGTCGAATCACTGGCCAACCTGCGGGCGGCCTTCACCACCGAGGGGACCATCACCGCCGGCAACGCATCTCAGGTCTCGGACGGCGCGGCCGCCCTCGTGATCGCGGACAAGACGGCCGCCGAAGCCGCCGGGTTGCCCATCGTGGCCGAGATCGTGGCTTATGGGCAGGTCGCCGGGCCCGATGCGACCCTGCACGAACGCCCCGCCGATGCCATCCGGGTGGCGCTCAAGCACGCCGAGCTCGATCTGACTGACGTCGCCCTCTTTGAGATCAACGAAGCGTTTGCGGCCGTCTCGCTATGGTCGGCTCGCATGCTCAACATCTCCTCGGACCGAGTCAATGTCCACGGCGGCGCGGTCGCTATCGGCCACCCACTAGGAGCAACCGGCGCCCGTCTCATAGTCACCTTGGTCAATGCACTCCGCACCCGCGGTGGCGGCTACGGCGCGGCTGCGTTGTGCGGAGGCGGCGGACAGGGCGACGCCATGATTGTGAAGGTGTGATCTTTGACTGATACCCCCGCTATGCCGGCGCAGCCCGACCGCAACCTGGCGATGGAGCTCGTCAGGGTGACGGAAGCGGCCGCCATGTCCGCTGCCCGTCACATGGGCCGCGGCGACAAGGTCGCCGTCGATCAAGCCGCCGTCGATGCTATGCGCAAGATGTTGTCCACGATCGAAATCGACGGGGTCGTCGTGATCGGCGAGGGGGAGAAGGACGAAGCCCCCATGCTGTACAACGGTGAGTCGGTCGGCGACGGCACCGGACCCCAGGTCGACGTTGCCGTGGACCCGGTGGACGGGACGACGCTCACCTCGCGGGGGGCAGCGGGCGCCCTAGCCGTGATCGCACTCGCCGAGCGCAACAGCATGTTCTCACCCGGAAGTCTGGTCTACATGGACAAGATTGCGGTTGGCGAAGAAGCGGCCGGCACCATAGACATCGACGCACCGGTCGCCCACAACCTCAGCCAGGTAGCCAAAGCGCTGGGCAAACAAGTCAGCGACGTGACCGCGATCATTCTCGATCGCCCTCGCAACGAGCCGTACATCCAAGCGGTCCGTGATGCCGAAGCGCGGATCCATCTCATAACCGATGGCGATATCTCCGGCGCCATCGCCACCGCCAAGGCGGACAGCGGCATCGACATCCTGTTTGGCATCGGGGGCTCCCCGGAAGCTGTGACCGCAGCCTGCGCCATGGCCGCCGTCGGCGGGGAGCTGCAATGCAAGATCTGGCCGCGCAATGACGACGAGCGGCGATATGCCGTCGAGCAGGGCATCGATCTCAACCGGGTGCTCACCAATCGCGATCTGGTCAACTCGGATCACACGTTCTTCGCGGCCACCGGAGTCACCTCAGGAGATCTGCTCGAGGGGGTCCGCTTCACCGGGCAAGGGGCGCGGACTCATTCGGTGGTGATGCGCTCGCGCACCGGCACGGTGCGGTTCATCGACGCCTACCACCGCTTCGATCGTCGCGAGCCCATCGGTTAGCCCCCATCGGTTCCGCGCCACCTGTCAGACTGGCAATCACTTCTAAGCAGTCGTCGCTGAGTGCCCAGGTGAAGTGGCCGTGCTGCGGCCACAGCGTGAAGTGGGAGTGGGGGATGGCCGCATGTAGCCAGCGCCCGACCGCAGCCGGCACATTGGCGTCACGGCCCCCGTACCAGAGGTAGGTCTCGCTCAACACGTCTTGAGGGCGGAAGCCCCAGTCCCGCCGGTAGAGCTGAGCCTCGTACGCCGCGCCCCGGCCTCCCTGGACGACGGTCTCGGCGAACACTTGGCTGTACCAGCGACGGACCTCGGGGCGGCGTAGGGCTGCCTGATCGACCGGGCTGAGGGCGGCAAGCGATCGGTTGACGATACGGTCGGCTCGGCCGAGCCGAAAGGCGACCGCGATCGTCTCCAGCTGAATTCTGCGGACCAGCCGATTCCGCGACGGCCATGCCAGCGCCCGCGCCATACCCGGCGCCGCGACGGGTGCGGCGCCGACGACAATGCCGATGCGGGTCACCCGGTCCGCCAGCTTCAACCCAGTAGCCAACGCGTATGGGGAGCCGCCGGACCCGCCCAAGGCCGCAAAGCGGCCGATCCCGAGGCGGTCGGCGGCCTCGGCCAAGTCGATCGGCCAGTGGAGGAAGGTGCGGCGGGGCTGGAAGGTGGACAGCCCGTAGCCGGGTCGATCAAAGGCCACGATCCTCACCGCCGCTCCGGCGCGATCTACGCGTTGTCGAGCCAGCTCGACCTCGCGGCGACACCCGGGAAAACCGTGGCAATAGACGATGGCGGGTGCGTCGGCTGGCCCCCAGTCGTTATAACCAAGTGAACGGCCGTCGGCCAACTCGAGCGCTCCACTGCGTTCGGGCAGCATCACCTACTCCGCAGCGTGTGCAGACAGCGTCGCCGTGGACGACGCGCCCCACCAGAGGCCAACGACCCGGATCTAGTCGACCAGCTGCTGCAACCGGTCGTCGTACTGCGGCGCGACGCGAGACCAGTCGAAAACCGCCATATGCGGCCGCAGCCGGTGCACGACGCGCCGGCGCTCCTCGGCATTGTCGAGCGCCCATCTGAGCCGCCCAACGAGCTCATCCGATCCGTAGAGACACGTCGAGTGAAACTCATCGGGAACACGCTCGGGGTAGACGAGGGCCGCCGGCAGGACGGGAAACGCCCCCGCGTAGATGGCCTCGGTCACTGCAATGCCGAAGAACTCCTGACTTGCGGTCGAGACGACGATATCCGCCTCCTGCAGCAGCGCCAGGTACTGCGAGTCCCCCGCATACCCGACGTGGGTCAGCCGATCGCCGAGCTCCTCCGTGAGCTGGGTGAGGGCCTCCAGCTCAGTGATCTGCTCGCCGGCGAGCGCCAACGAGAAGTCGTGCGTCGCCGCCAGCTCGAGCATGGCGGTGGCAAACTCGTCAGGACCCTTGTCGAAATCCCACCGCTGGTTCCACAGCACCAGCGGCCGGTCACGCCGCCCCGGCCGAGTCGTGGCAGTTTCGTCGACTCGCCGCAGATCGATGCCAATCGGGAGCACCTCCGACTTCGCCGCCACTGCCGCCAACCATGACTCGTGCCGGTAGTCGGGGAAGCGACGCAGCAGCTTCGGAATCTCGGCCCACCACACGTCGTGATGGAACTGTGAGTTGAAGAAGACCGCGTCGGCCACGGTCATGGATGCCCAGTTGATGATGGCGTAGGACTCGTCGGGGGAGTCCCGCGGTGATAGCGGATACGTCAGCTGGTTCTCGTGCATGTAGAGCGCCACTGCGGCGCTTCCCCGGGTCGGCCCGATCGACCCCAAGAACGCCGGGAGGTGAAGCATGTCGGACGCCAGAATCAAATCGAAGCCATCGTCGGACACGGCCCGGCGGGCGAACGCCTCGGCCAGCGTCACGTAGCTGCCCTGCATGCGCCATTTCCAGAATCGCGCTTCGTGAGTGAATAGTGTCACCGCGTGGCGGGAGTGGTCCCGGTAGCCGTCGGCCCAGGCGCGGTGAGAACCTCCGTAATAGGGCTCGACGATCGCAATGCGCACCCATCCAGCTAAGCAGACAACGCAACCAGAAGGTCATCAGCGCACGACCCTTTGGCCCGACGGTCAGCCACACGCCGCTCCGCCCGGCGCGGAGCTCTGGGCCTACAGCTCCTTGCGGCCCGCCAGCGCCCTACCGAGCGTTATCTCATCGGCATAATCCAAGTCCCCCCCGACGGGAAGCCCACTGGCGAGCCGGGTCACCTTGACTTCGAGCGGCTTGAGCAGCTTGGCTAGATACAGTGCCGTCGTGTCGCCTTCGACCGTTGGGTTGGTGGCGGCGATCACTTCCTTGACGCCTTCGGTATCGAGCCGCGCCACCAACTCGCGCACCCGTAATTGGTCCGGACCGATGCCCTCTATGGGAGAGATTGCGCCCCCGAGCACGTGATAGCGCCCCCGAAACTCCTGGGTCCGTTCGATGACGGGGATGTCCTGGGCACGTTCGACGACACAAATCACAGCCGGATCGCGCCGGACGTCGAGACAGATCGAACATTGCTCCTGGGCAGTGACGTTGTAACAGCGGATGCAGAGCCGCACCTGCTCGCGCATCTCGATGATGGCCCGACCCAGATTCTCGGCGTCGGCCTTCTCGACGTTGAGCAAGTGGAACGCAAGCCGTTGGGCGCTCTTGCGACCGATTCCAGGCAGGCGGCTCAGCTCATCGATGAGGCGCTGCACCGGCGGCTCGAACATCAGCCGAGCAGACCGCCCAGGTCCAGCCCTCCGGCGAGCCCTCCCATGGCCGACGATGCTTCGTCGGTGGCCGCCTGAAGAGCCTGGTTGACCGCGGCGACCACCAGATCGCCGACGAGCTCAGGATCTTCGGGGTCGAGAACGGCCGGATCGAACTCGACCGACACGACTTCGAGAGATCCTTTCACGGTGGCTGTGACGGCGCCGCCGCCGGCGGTCCCGACGTAGTCCTTGTCCGCCAGCTGGGCCTGGGCCTTCTGCAGCTCACTCTGCATCTCGGCCGCTTGCTGCATCAGCGACCGCATATCCTTTGGCATTCGTCCCATGTCATCCAGAGTAGTCATCACTCGGCGTTCCCTCGTGCGCACGGGCGTCACGTCCAAGATTCAATGTCGCTCCCCAGCGCACTGGCGCGCCAAGCGCTTGCGCCCGCCCTTCTTGTGAGGGGCGGCGGACCCGGCGTCGCAGCAAATGACTACTGTCATTTGCGATGGAATATCAGGCCCTCTACCGCAAGTATCGACCGCAGACCTTCGCCGAGGTCATCGGGCAGGACCATGTGACGATGACGTTGGCTCGCGAGGTCCTCGAGGGCAAGGTGGCCCACGCCTACCTCTTCGCCGGCCCCCGCGGGACCGGCAAGACCACGTCGGCCCGACTCCTCGCCAAAGCGCTCAATTGCGCTGATGTCGGGCGCGACGGGGAGCCGGACAACGTGTGCGCTTCATGTGTTGCGATCACCGAGGGCACATCGCTCGATGTCATTGAGCTCGATGCCGCCTCCCACAACAAGGTGGAGGACATCCGGGAGATCAGAATCAATGTGGGAACCGTGGCGACGGCTGCCGGAGCACACCGCATCTACATCTTGGACGAGGCCCACATGTTGTCCCGCGCCGCCGGCAACGCCCTCCTCAAGACCCTGGAAGAGCCTCCTGAGCACGTCATCTTCGTCCTGGCCACGACCGAGCCATACAAGCTGCTCGACACGATCCGCAGCCGGAGTCAGCGCTTCGACTTTCACCCTGTGGCAACCGAGAGCTTGGTGGCTTATTTGGAGCAGATCTCGGTGAAAGAGGGTTTCACCCCGGAGCCAGAGGGACTGGCGGCGGTGGCCGCCCACAGCGGCGGATCGGTGCGCGACGCCCTCAGCTTGCTCGAACAAGTAGCTGCGCTCGGAGGCGGCACCGTGACCGCCGAGCTGGCGGGCCGCGCCCTTGGGTTGGCGGATGCCGAGGCCTTCGACGCGTTGGCCGTCGCCGTCAACGAACAGGACGCGCCGGCGGCACTCGGCCTGATCGCTCGGCTGGCGTCTCAGGGAGCCGATCTGCGACGTTTCGTCGCCGAGTCGATCGGGTTCTTCCGTGGCATCTTCCTGGCTCAGTACGCGCCCAACCTCGAAGAGGTGGCCGACGAGACCGCAGGGGTGCTCGATGAGTGGCGTCGCCATGCCAAGGAGCTGACGCCGGCCGAAGTGCTGCGGGCCGTCGACATGTTGGGTGAAGCCCTCCAGGAGATCCGCCAAGGCCGCGAAGAGCGGTTGGTGATCGAGCTGGCGCTGTTGCGATTGACCAGGCCGGAGACGGCCCCCGACGTCGATGCGCTCACCGCCCGCATCTCCCGCCTCGAGGGACAGTTGCGAGAAATGGAACGAACAGCCGGCCGCTCGACCACCGCGAGCACCGCGGGTGTCGAGCCCGCTGCGGAGAGCGACCAGGACCGCCACCACGGCGGGGCGCCGTCCGCAGCCACCGACGCCCCCGCCCGTCGTACGGAACCCAGTGCCCCACCGGCTGGACGCCCACGGACCAGCGGAACCGGCTCCTCGCCGGCGGCTGAGCCGGCCACCGCGAGCCCTGCCGACATGGCGCACTCGGCCGAGCCTGCCCCGGCCCCGGCCGATGTGAGCCTCAAGGAGTTCGAATCGGTGTGGCCGGTGATCGTCGCCCGAATCCGCGATGATCTCGGGCCGCGTCGCCACGCGCTCCTCAAGGAGGCTGTCCCCGTAGCCGCCGCAGGCGGCGTGGTCACCCTCCACCTGCCGAGCCACCTGCCTTTCCACCTCGAGCAACTGCGTGCCGACGAAGAGCTGCAAGGTGCGATCGGGTCGATTGCAGCCGACGCCATCGGCGGCACGATCACTCTGGCGTTCGACAGCGCACACGTCGAGTCAACGCCAGAGGCCCCGATCGAGCGTGTTCCGGACAAGGATCGCTTGCTCGAAGAGGGCGAGGACGAGACCGACCCCGCCGCCCTCGTGGTGGACATTCTCGGCGGGGAAATCGTCTCCGAGTGACCAGGCTCCGACTCGGGATCGATCTCGACGGCGTGGTAGCCGACTTCAACGGCGGTTGGATGGCGCGCTACAACCGCGAGTTCGAGGCTCAGCTGACTCCAGATCTCGTGCAGAAGTGGGATGGGCTCGCCGAGCTCACCCACTTCGACCACATGGCCGCGTTTTGGCACTGGGCTCGCAACGATGAGGGGCCATCGATCTTCCGGGACCTGCCGCTGATGGACGGCGCGATCGAGGCGTTGGACGAACTGGCGGTCAAACACGAGATCGTGATCATCACCGCCAAACCCAGGTGGGCGATCCACGATACCTTCGCCTGGCTGGCAGACAACAAGATCCCCACCCGCGAGGTCCACATCACCTCGAAGAAGTGGCAGGTGCCGTGCGATGTGTACGTCGAGGACTCCCCTGCCCAGCTCGCCCACATGGTCGCCGAACGCGCGGAGTCGTTGGTGTTGCGGTTCGTCAGGGCGTGGAACCGACCGGTTCCGGGCGCCCATGACATCGAGTCGTGGCCCGAGCTAACTGCGCTACTCGAGTCCGCCGCAACGCTGTCGAGCTGAATACGCACCGCATTTGGTCACCAGGCAAAACCCAGTGGGGCAGTAACCTGCTGCCGAGCTTCAGATGAGGCCACTTTTCAAGTTGATGCCCTAACGAGGAGCGACACGTTCAATGAGTATCAAGAAGCTGGCGTTGCTCTTGACGGCGCTGGCGTTGGTAGCCGCCGCATGTGGCGACGACGCCGAGCCCACAACTACGGCGGCGCCCACCACCGCGCCTCCCGCAACCACGGCAGATCCGAGAGCCGACTGGCCCGAAAGCGTGATCTTCGGCTTCATCCCGTCCGAGCGAGCAGAGACGCTTCAGGACGACATCCAGCCGATCATGGCCGCCCTCAGCGATTCCCTCGGTATCGATGTCCAGGGTATCGTCACCGCCGACTACAACGGCCTGGTGGTGGCCATGGGTACCGGTGGGGCCGATATCGGAGCCTTTGGGCCCGTCGGATACGTCCAGGCCAAGGACCAATACCCCGACGAGATCGACCTCATTCTGAAGTCGGTCCGGTTTGGAGCCCCCACGTATCACGGCCAGTGGTTCGCCACGCCGGAGGTAGCGGCGAGCTTGTGCGATGCCGCGCCGAGCGAGGCCGCTCTCGACAACACCGCCGGCGGGGTCGCCTTGATGGACGTGACCGAGGTGCTGGCCACGCAGGTGGGAAAGGTCAGCGGAACGGGCAACACCGAGGCCGAGGTCCTTGACGACGGTACCCCGGTCGATCCAGGCCTTGCCTGTATGGGCTCGCTGGAGGACATCAAGGGCTTGAAGGTGGCGTTCGGGAGCGCAACTTCGACCTCGTCCTCGGTCTATCCGCGGCTCCAGCTGCTCGACCTGGGATTCGACCTCGACTCGGACATCGAGTACTCGTTCCTGGGATCCCACGATGATGCAGTGCTAGCCGTCTACAACGGGGACTTCGACATAGGCGCCTCGTTCGACGACGCCCGCCGCAACGTGAGGGAGCAATTCCCGGACGTGGGCTCGAAGGTCGTGGTCTTCAATATCACCGCCGAGATTCCCAACGACGTCCTGGCCGTGCGAGCCGACCTGCCGGAGAGCTTCAAGACCGCGCTCTACGACGCCATCGAGGCGTACCTCGCAACAGAAGAAGGCAAGGACGCTTTCGACCAGGTGTACGAGTGGAGCGCGATCGCTCGGGCGGAAGACTCTGAGTTCGACATCGTTCGTGACGCGGTAGCGAGGATGGGCCTGGGCGAATAGCCAAAGGGCCCAAGGGGTGGGGCCGCTGCCTGCGGCCCTACCCTCCTGCTCATGATCGAATTCGACAAAGCCACGGTCATCTACCCAGGGGGGCTCAAGGCACTCAAGAACGTCTCCCTCACTATCGAGGAGGGAGAGTTTCTCGTGATCGTCGGCTTGTCGGGAGCAGGCAAGTCGACGATGTTGCGGGCGATCAACGGCCTCGTTCCGCTGGCCGAGGGCTCGATCAAGGTGAACGGTCGCGAGGTGCGGGGGGCGTCGAGCAAGGAGCTCCGGGACCTCCGCTCGGACATAGGGATGATTTTCCAGACGTTCAACCTGGTCAACCGATCGACCGTCATCAACAATGTTCTCGCCGGACGGCTGTCAATGGTTCCGCGGTGGCGGTCGACGCTCGGCTTGTGGCCTGTCCACGACATGGAAGTGGCGCTGCAATCGCTTGAGCGAGTGGGGATAGTCGACAAAGCCTACGAGCGGGCTTCGAACCTATCGGGCGGACAGCAACAGAGGGTTGGGATCGCCCGCGCCCTCGCCCAAGAACCCCAGGTGCTGCTGGCAGACGAGCCGGTCGCTTCGCTCGATCCGGTGACTTCCCACATGGTCATGCGCGACCTGCAGCGAATCAACCGAGAGCTCGGAATCACCACCCTGATAAACCTGCACTTCCTCGACCTGGCGCGCGCCTACGGGAAGAGGCTCATCGGCTTGCGCGATGGCGAACTGGTGTACGACGGGGACATCGCCGACGTCGACGACGAGGTGTTTCGCGGCATCTACGGTCGGGCGATCACACCGGAGGACCTGTTGGAGATCGCCGGGTCATGACTGCCGCCCCCACCGAGATAACCACCTTCGACATCACGCCCACCGAACGTCCCGCCCCGCCCCCCCGGTCGGGGCCGTTCTTCGTTGGCCTCCTGATGATCGCCCTGGGATATGCGGGCGGCGGAGTGGTCTCCGGCGGCTCTGGCGTAATCTGGGGGCTGGTCGGCGGCGTGGTGGTCGCAGGTGTTCTCCGCAGGCGCCGTGTTGGGGTTACTTGGGCCGACAGCCTGGCGATCATCTTCGCCTCGGCAGTGGGGGGTGGCCTGTCCCAGTCGGCTCTCGAGCAACGGGGGACCTCGATCGACGTTGGGACAGCACTGATGGCGTCGCTCGGCTGGTTATTGATCGGAGCGACCGTCGGGTTCGTGGTGTGGCGCCACTCGCGCCGACTCAGGCTGCCGTCGATCGTGGTGTCTGCCCTCGGGTGGGCGGTCGGTGCCTTCTTCGTGTTCCTGTGGGCCGAGCAACTGGGAGCCGTCGAGGGGCTCTCCCGGGCCGCCCGCCAAGCCGGCGTGCTGATCGAGCTGACGAGCACGACCTACGCAGTAGCCGGCTTCCTCATCGCGCTGGTGGGAGCCGGCATCACGCTCTCCCTGTTGGTGGGCACCCCGGCGCTCGCGGCGGTTGCCGCTGCCGGCACCTTCACGCTCTATGCGGCCGCGCAGATCGGCTTCTCAATCCTGAAGGTCGTGACCGAGATCGATCGGATGAGCGTGCTCGCCCGTGACTTCTGGCCGCCGCAGTGGACGTGGCCGAGCCTCGCCGGACAGCCCGCCCGTAACCAGATCTTCGAGCCGATGGTGGAGACGCTACAAATCGCGGTGGTGGGAGCCACCGTCGGCTGCCTGGTGGCGCTGCCGATTGCCTTTCTTGCATCCAAGGTGACCACGTTCAACGCCCCCACCTTCTGGGGGAATCGCTTCTTCATGAACATCATCCGCACGATTCCCGACCTCTTCTGGGCAATGATCTTCGTGGCGGCGGTTGGATTTGGTTCGCCATTTGCAGGTGCGCTGGCGATGATCATGTTCTCGTTGGGCATCATGGCCAAACTGCTGTCGGAGACCGTCGACAGCATCGATCCAGGGCCTCTGGAGGCGTCCCGAGCGGCAGGCGCCCGCCATTCCCAGGTCGTGCAGTATTCAGCGATGCCGCAAGTGCTCCCCAACTACGTCGCCTACGCCCTGTACATCTTCGAGCTCAACATTCGGGCCTCAGTAGTCATCGGTATCGTCGGCGCGGGCGGCATCGGAAGGCTGCTCGACGAGCAGCGTGTCTTCTTCCAATGGGACCGGGTAATGGCGATCGTCATCGTCATCTGGGTATCCGTGCTGCTCATCGAGATCGTCAGCGTCACCATGCGGCGGAGGCTGGTGTGAGCACCACCGTTCAGTCGCCGTCGAGCCCACCCCGCCCCAAAGCTCCGGTGGGTCCCCGCCTCATACGTGCCACAGTCACACTTGCCATCCTCATACCGTTCATATGGGCGGGGCTCGGCCTGGAGGTCTCGCCCGCTCGCATTGCGCGTGCTCCCCAATCGGTGTGGTCGATCATCACCGAGATGTTTCCGCCCGACTGGAGCATCACCGGGCGGGCGATCGAAAAGATGCTCGAGTCCCTCTACATCGCCTGGGTGGCTACCTTGATCGGAGCGGCGTTCTCGTTCATATTCGGATTCCTCGCCGCTACCAATATGGCGCCGAGGTGGATCGCCGCGCCGACACGGGGCCTGCTGAGCGCGATCCGCGCCTTCCCGGAACTGGTACTGGCCATCATGCTCATTCCGGCATTTGGCCTGGGTGCATTCACCGGCACGCTGGCGCTGGGCTTGCACTCCATTGGAACGCTCGGCAAGCTCACCTCGGAGGTCATCGAAGGAATCGACGAGGGTCCCCTGGAAGCGATCGACGCGGCCGGTGGCACCAAGCTCTCTGCCATCAGATTCGGAGTGCTGCCGCAGGCAATGCCGAACATCCTCGCCTACTGGCTGTATCGCTTCGAGATCAACGTGCGCGCCTCGGCGGTGCTCGGCATCATCGGCGCTGGCGGGATCGGCGCCGATGTCTTCGGGTTTCTCAGGTTCCGCGACTTCCCCCAAGCCGGGATGACGCTGCTGGTGGTCATCGTCACCGTCCTGATGATCGATGCCATCTCTGGCGCGGTGCGCCGCCGAATCATCACCGGTGAGCCTGGAAAGAGCCCGATCTCGAGGATGGTGAAGCTCATCCGCACTCCCCGCCCAGCGCCGGCGCAATGAGCCAGTTCAGGCGGAGAACCCGCCAGGAGGCGGAGCGCCTCGAGCAAGAGCTGCTGGCACCGGCGGCGACTCTGTCCGCCAAGTCCCGGGGCCGCGCTACTCCCGAGGAACCAGATGACTTGGCGACCGTATTCCAGGTGGACCGTGATCGCATTCTCTACTCCAAGGCGTTCCGCCGCCTGAAGCACAAGACGCAGGTCTTCATGAATCCGGAAGGCGATCACTTCGTCACCCGGCTCACCCACACCCTCAAGGTGACCCAGATCGGGCGCACCATCGCCGAGGCGCTATCACTGAACGAAGCGCTGACGGAGGCGGTGTGCCTCGGTCACGACGTCGGCCACTCTCCGTTCGGCCACACCGGCGAGGAAGCCTTGTCTGAGCTCGTCGCCGGCGAGTGGCGTCACTCCGACCAGAGCGTGCGCATCTACGAGGTGCTCGAACCGCTCAACTTGACCTGGGAGGTGCTCGACGGAATCCGGGCCCACCCGTGGCGGGTCGAGGAGGGCCCCACGACTCCCGAGGGCTCGATCGTTCGCTTCGCGGATCGTATCGCCTACCTGGCTCACGACGCCGAGGACGCGATTCGCGCCGGGGTGCTCCTCCCTCCCGACTTCCCCGCGGCCGCGGTCGCTGCGTTCGGCGAGCCGGGACGCGACTGGATCAAGACGATGGTCCGGTCGGTGATCGACCAGTCGTTGGCCTCGGGCCGGATCGAGATGGAGCCCAGCCAGCTCGAGATCATGCACGATCTGCGGGCCTTCATGTTCGAGCGGGTGTACCTCCATCCCGTCATGGAGCCGCACCGGCGACGCGCCAAGGAGATCGTCCGCGACTTGGTGGGACATTTCGTGCAGCGACCCGACGAGATCCCCGATACCTACCGTCACGACGACGCCGAAGTCACGACCCAAGTCATCGATTACGTTGCCGGCATGACTGATCGTTTTGCCATCGCAATGCACGATCGGCTCTTTCGGCCGCGGCTCTTCGACTAGGCCCCTCGCCGCGAACCTCGCTCGCCCTGACGCTTGCGGCGGCACGCCCTCGGATCGAGCGACCCCGCCGGCGCGCTCCAGTCAACCGATGAGCGCAGATATGACACCGATGGCCAGCACATAGAGCGCCGTCCAGACGACACATCCGGCGAAGTACCGGATGGCCCATTGCCACCATCCGTTCGATAGCCGAGCCAGCCCGATGCCACCCAGGGCCCACAGCGGCAGGCTGGTGATGGTGCCCACGAGAAGCACCGTGAACCGCTCCGCTTCGATGAACTCGATTGCGAATACCCACGCAGTCGGAGCCGCCACGAGGAACATCACCGCTCCGGCGAACGAAGCCCCGAACTCGGCGACGCCACCACCATGACGGAATCCCACCCCGATGGCGATGCCGATGAGCAACAACGGGTAGGTCAGCGCCAGCAGGCCGGCGCCGGTACGCGACAGCCCCTGTTTGGGAGCGAAGCTGATGCCCTGGCTCACGGCGCCAGGCTACAGACGGACCACGAACTCGGCTCCCGTTGGGCGGTATCGTTGCCGGCGACCGTCGGCTCGAGCCCGAGGAGGCCACACAATGAGTGAGTTCATCGATCGCGGTGCCGTCAAAGTGATCGAGGTGATCGGCATCTCCGACAAGGGTTTTGAGGACGCCGTGTCGCGAGCGGTCTCCAAGGCAGCCGAGAGCATCTCGGGCATCACCGGTGTCGAGGTGGTCAAGATGAACGCCCGGGTCGAAGACGGCAGCGTCACCCAATACCGCGCCACCTGCAAACTCGCCTTCGTGGTGAAGTAGTTGCCGGGCTAGCGACATCTCCCCGGCTCCGGGTGACAACTCGACTTAGGCAGGCTTTCACCCGGGGACAACCTTCCGTTGAGGCATTTGCCACGCTGAGTAGGTAACGTCCGGGGAGTGGGGACTGCGACGGGCGGTCTCAAGGGAGGATGGGGGCTAGAAGGGGATGCTGCGATCGGGTCCGGACGCCAAGGCTGGACGCCACCGGACGTACGTGATTGTGGCCATCGCGGACTCTGGTCTGCGTGTTCGCGTCGCCAGCGCATCGCTGTGACGCTCTCCGCACCCCGCCTGCGAAATATCGGTCGATGACATGAAGGGGCACACCGTGCAGGTAGATGCAAGGCGAAATCGGTACATCAATCCGCTGGTGGTACTGACGATGGTGCTGGCGCTGCTGCCGTTCCTCGGCAATGCGCCGGCAGGAGCAGCCAACCATGTTTGGATCAACGAGCTCCACTACGACAACACCGGGACCGACACCGGTGAGGAGATCGAAGTCGCCGGAGCGGCGGGGACCGATCTGGCCGGGTGGACCATCACGCTCTACAACGGCAACGGTGGAGCCGCCTACAACACGCTCAGCCTGAATGGAGTGATTCCCGATCAGCAGGGCGGTTTCGGCACCGTGACGACGGGACCGCTTGCGTCCAACGCCATCCAGAACGGCTCGCCCGACGGCCTGGCCCTCGTCGACAACGGCGGCAACGTCGTGCAATTCCTGAGCTACGAGGGCTCGTTCGACGCGGTCGGCGGCCCTGCCGACGGCATGACCAGCACCGATATCGGTGTGTTTGAGCCTTCCGACACGGCAGTCGGCGACTCGCTCCAGCTCGGCGGCACCGGGGGCCAGGCGACAGACTTCACCTGGCAGGCGGCGCAGCCCTCGACGTTCGGCACCGTCAATGTCGGCCAGACCTTCGCCGGCGGCACCTCCCCACTGATAGTCGACTGCGGACCGGGCATCGTCACCGACGAGGGCGTGGCCGCCAGCGCAACGATCACCGCCAGCGACGCCGACGACACCATCGTCGACGTCAGCCTCCTCAGCGACAACGTGTCGCCCGCCGGCAGCCTCACCGCGGGAACCCTGACCCTGCCCGGCGGCGTTGGCGCCCAAGCATCGCTGACCATCGACCTCAGCGATCAGGCAGACATCGGGACCTACACGGCTCAGATCGCGGCGGCCAATGAATCGGGTGAGACCGCGACCTGCACCCTCGCCATCGAAGTGGAGTCGACAGCAGTCACGATCACGCCGATTTACGAGATCCAGGGAACCGGCAACGCCAGCCCGTTCGATGGAATGATGGTGACGACGGATGGGGTCGTGGTGGGCGACTTCCAGGGTGACGACGGGCTCCGTGGCTTCTTCATGCAGACCGCAGACGCCGATGCCGACGCCGACCCCGCCACCTCGAACGGCATCTTCGTCTTCGATGGCAGCTTCGGAGTTGATGTTGCCGTGGGCGACTTTCTCGAGATCGCCGGCACCGTCGACGAGTTCTTCGGGCTCACCGAGATCACCAACGTAACCGCCATCGAAAACATGGGAGCGCTCGCCGACAAGACGGTCGCCGCCACTCCGCTGGCCCTGCCGGTGGCGTCGCTGGACGATTGGGAGCAGTACGAGGGCATGCTGGTGGAGTTCGACCAGACCTTGTACGCGACGGACAACTTCAACTGGCATCGCAACGGCGAGGTACTCCTCTCGTCCGGCGGGGTTCTCGAGATCCCGACGAACGTGACCACCCCGGGAAGCGCGGCACTTGCGCTCCAAGACCTCAATGCCCGCAATCAGATCCAGCTGGACGACGGCAGCAACGTCCGCAGCCCGGCGCTGGACCCGCCCTTCATCCAACCGGACGGCACGCTGCGGCGTGGTGACACGACCGATGGGCTGACCGGCGTATTGGGCTTCTCGTTTGGGGCATACGAGGTGCATCCGACCGAGGCAGTCAGCTTCGAGCGGGTGAACGATCGTCTCGCGCCACCGGACGTTGGGGGCACCCTCCAGGTGGCGTCGTTCAACGTGCTCAACTACTACACGACGATCGACGAGTCCGGGGCGGAATGCTTCCCCTCGATGACGCGTAGCGACTGCCGGGGCGCCGACAGCGTCAGCGAGTTCGAACGCCAGCGCGCCAAGATCGTCGACGCCATCGCCGATCTCGACGCCGATGTGGTCGGCTTGATGGAGATCGAGAACAACGGCGACGTGGCGACCGCCGATGTCGTTGCCGGACTCAACGACTTGGTCGGCGCCGGCACCTACGACTACGTGGCCGCCGGGATCACCGGCACGGACACCATCAAAGTCGCCCTGATCTACCAGCCGGCGGCAGTCACCCCGGTCGGGACCCCTGCAGTCTTGGACGACCCGGCTTTCCTCGATCCGGCCAACACCGGCGAGGACCGCAACCGAGCCGCCCTGGCGCAGACCTTCACCGAGAACGCCACCGGCGAGACGCTCACCGTCGTCGTCAATCACCTCAAGTCGAAGAGCGGCTCCGAGCTGGATGACTTCCCCGACGGGATCTGCGTCGACGCCGACCCAGCCAACGACGTGCCCGACTGCGACCAGGGTGACGGCCAGGGGTACTTCAACCACACCAGGACCCTGGCGGCGATGATGCTCGGCGATTGGCTGGCCGGTGACCCCACGGGTAGCGGCGATCCGGACGTCCTCATCATCGGCGACCTCAACGCCTACGCCCAAGAGGACCCGATCGTTTCGCTCGAGAGTCGCGGGTACAACGACCTAGTCCAAATCTACGAGGGGGTGGGGGCCTACACCTTCACGTTCTTCGGGGCCAGCGGCTATCTCGACCACGGACTGGCGACACCGGATCTCACCGACGACGTGACCGGAACCGACGTGTGGCACATCAATGCCGATGAGCCACGCGGCCTCGACTACAACGAGGAGAACAACCAGCCGGTCTTGTACAACCCGGACGAGTGGCGCTCCTCCGATCACGACCCGGTCGTGATCGGACTGGATATGGCAAACCCGCGCGGCCTCAAGGAGAAGGCCCGCGACGACCTGGCCGGATTGCTCCCGACGGGGAGCCAAGGGAACGACAATCGCATCGGCAAGGCGATTGCCGCCATCGAAGCCAGCCTGAGCTCCGACCTGTGGGCAGATGACACCCATCTGACCAAGCAGGGCCACAAGGTCTTCGCACAGGAGAAGAAGGCGGTCCAGGAGCTGCTCGAAGTGAGCGGAGCGGATGCCGGAGCGGCCCAAGCAGCCATCGCGCTGTTGTTGGATGCCGACGCTCGCATCGCGCAGGCGGCAATCGACATCGCAGTTGCCACCGGCGGTGATCCCGACCGGATCGCGGCGGCGCAGAGCGCCTTTGACGCGGCGGCAGCTGCCGGGCCGGCCCAGGCGGTCGATCGCTACCGGCAGGCGTGGCGGCTCGCCGTCCAGGCCGTCGGCGAAGCCCGCTTCGCGACCTTCAACGCGTCGCTGAACCGGTTCAACGCCGGCGACCTTGCCCGCGAGCTGTCGGCCCCGGGCAGCGCGCAAGCGGCAACGGTTGCCGAGATCATCCAGCGCACCCGGCCCGAGGTCCTGCTCGTCAACGAGTTCGACTTCGACCCGGCCGGGACGTCGGCGCTCCTCTTCCAACGCAACTACCTAGGTGTCTCGCAGAACGGAGCCGACCCGATCCACTACCCGTTCCGCTACGCGGCCGAGTCGAACACAGGGATCTTCTCCGGCTTCGATCTCGACAACAGCGGTGCAGCCGGGGACTTCGTGCCCGGAGACTCTTTCGGATTCGGGTTCTTCCCGGGTCAGTTCGGGATGCAGGTGTACTCCATGCACCCGATCGACGAGGACGATATCCGGACCTTCCAGAAGTTCCTGTGGAAGGACATGCCGGGAGCGCTGCTGCCGGCCGAGCCGGATGGGACCCCGTGGTACTCGGATGACGAGCTGGAGGTCTTCCGCCTGTCGTCGAAGAGCCACTGGGACGTCCCGGTCCTAGTGGGTGATCAGACGGTCAACTTCCTGGTGAGTCACCCGACGCCGCCGGTATTCGACGGTCCGGAGGATCGCAACGGGACGCGCAACCACGACGAGATTCGTTTCTGGGCGGACTACGTCTCACCGGAGGCCAGCGGCTACGTCTACGACGACGCAGGCAACCGGGGAGGACTCGGCCCGGGAGCCCGCTTCGTCATCGCCGGTGACCAGAACGCCGATCCGTTCGACGGCGACAGCATCCCCGGAGCCGCCCAGCAGCTGCTGGACCACCAGAAGGTGAACACGGCGATCACTCCGGCCAGCCCGGGCGGGACCGAACAGGCGGCCCTGCAAGGCGGCGCCAACGCCAGTCACCTCGGCGATCCGGCATTCGACACGGCGGACTTCAGCGATGGAGCTCCGGGCAACCTGCGGGTTGACTACGTGCTGCCCTCGAAGAACCTACAGCTAATGGACGCGGCGGTGTTCTGGCCCTTGTCGACCGACCCGCTGTTCCCGCTCGTGGGTACGTTTCCGTTCCCCAGCTCGGACCATCGGCTGGTGTGGATCGACGTCGCAACCCAGTGACCCCGACCGAGGGGACGGGCCGACCGGTCCCGTCCCCTCGGCCATAACCTGCGCCGCTCGACATCCGTTTGTACAGGTGCCGGCTCGATCGGGGGCGCCGGCTGCTACGAGGTAGCAGCCGGTATCGTTGCCTGGCAGAAGTTCGCTTAGACAATCGGAGTTCGATGATCGAGACCCGCCGGCTGCTGGCAGCGTTGTTACTGGCGGCCGGTGGCCTGCTTCTGGCCGCGTGCGGCGGCTCCGACGAGCGCAGCGACGAGCTACCCCAGGAGGTCGGCTCGTTGCTGGAGACCGCGGCGCAAGCCATGGAAGCGGTCGAGACCGTGCGGTTCGAGATCGAACGCGGCGGGGTCCCGGTCTACATCGATACCGGCGGCTTATTGGAATTCAAGGACGCCGCCGGGCGGTTCGTCGCCCCCCAGGCGGCCGACGCCGTGGTGAAGGTCGGCGTGAGTGGACTCAATGTCCGCATCGGAGCCGTGGCCATCGACGGCACCGTCTGGCTATCGAACCCCATCTCCGGAGAATGGGAGAAGGCGCCGTCGGCGTATGCGTTCGATCCCACCACGCTCTTCAGCCCCGAGGTCGGATGGCGCCCCCTGTTGGCAGGAGAGCTCCGGGATGCCCGATTCGTGGCCCGGGAGGAGCTCGCCGGCGAGGCCCGCTACCACCTCACCGGGTTGGCGCCGGCAGCCCGCGTCGAGACGATCACCGCCGGCCTGGTCTCCGGCCAGGACGTGGAGCTCGATCTGTGGCTCGATGCGGAGACGGGCCACGTCCGGCAGGTGGTCTTCGATGCCACCACCGCCGCCGGTGTCAGCAGTTGGGATCTCCGCTTCTTCGGATACGGTGAAGACATCGAGATCGTCCCGCCCGATGAGCTAGTGACAAGTGACTGACCGAACCGAGCCCGCCGAGCTCCATGCGGCGGGGGTCCGCCGACACGGGCGGCGAGCCATACTGGCAGTCGTCGCCTTCGGCGTCTTCGTTGCGGCCGACGACCTGACCGTTGTCACCACGATGCTGCGGCCCATCATCGGCGATCTAGGCATCGTCCTCCCCGACGGCCTCGATGACGCGGCTTGGATCGTCAACGCCTACCTGATCGCGTTCGTTTCCGTCATGCCGTTCATGGGACGCCTCAGCGACGTCCTCGGCCGCCGCCGCGTGTACATCGCGGCGTTCTCGCTGTTCCTGGTCGGCTCGGTGGTCATCGCCCAGTCGAACTCCTTCGGACCGTTCCTGTTCGGCCGGGTGCTGACCGCGCTCGGAGGCGGGGCGATGGTGCCTGTCGGCATGGCGGTCGTGGCCGACGTCTACCCGGCCGGTCAACGAGCCAGAGCGCTGGGCATCCTGGCGGGCGTCGAGACACTGGGTTGGGTATGGGGCCCACTCTACGGAGCAGCCCTCGTGCGCTTTCTCAACTGGCGCTGGCAGTTCTATCTCAACATCCCGCTGGCGCTCATCGGGATTGCCGCCGCCTGGTGGGCACTGCGGGCCTTCGCCCGGGCAAGAGAGGCCAGACGTATCGACTGGGTAGGGGCCGCCACGCTGACGGTGGCTCTCGTCGCCCTCAACTTGGCGCTCCTCGGTTCGGCAGAGATCCAGAGCGTCACCGGCCTCGACGAGCTCACCGGCGGCTCCGGCTTCGACTTGCGGTGGCTGTTCTTAGTCGCCCTCGCGGCCGGCATATGGTTCGTGCGAGCTCAACGAGCGGCGTCCGATCCGCTGATCGATTTCCGGCTTTTTGCGGGCCGCAACCTCACTGCAGCCGTGGTGATCAACTTCCTGGTCGGCGCCGCGTTGGTCATCGCCATGGTCGACGTGCCCCTCTTCGTCAACGTCGTCGAGCTCGACATCGAGCGGTCTGCGGTGATCTCGGGATGGGTGCTGTCCGCGCTGACGGCCACCATGGCGATGAGTTCGTACTTCGGCGGGTACATCACTGACCGAACCTGGTACCGACCCCCCGTCATCGGCGGCCTCGCCGCGGCAACGACTGCCTTCGCGCTCATGGGGCTCGTCTGGCAGGTGGAGACGGCTCACGCCACCATGGCGTGGCAGCTGGCTCTTCTCGGGCTCGGTATCGGCTTGGTAACCGCACCGACTTCGGCCGCAGTCGTCGACGCCGCTCCGCCCGACCGGCGCGGAACCGCGGCCAGCCTCGTCGTAGTGCTGCGCCTGATCGGACTGTCCGTCGGATTGTCCGGGCTGACCGCCTACGGGCTATGGCGCTTCGACCAGCTGAGGGATACACTCGATCTACCGCCGCTCGGCGATCCCGGCTATCAAGACGCGCTGGCAGCAGCCCAGGCCGAGGTGACAACCGCCGCCCTGGCCGAGACTTTCGTCGCCGCCGCCGTCTTGACGGCGGTCGCCCTCATCGTCGCATTCGCCATCCGGCGCCGAGACGAGCCGCCCACCGGTACCGAAGCCAAACCAACGTCTGATGTTCGAGCAACAACGCAAGGAGCAACCGTGAGCCAAGCCAAACCGACGAGCAACGTCCTCGATCGCAACGCCGCCGTGATCGTGGGCCTGTTGGTGGCGGTGACCCTGGTGTCGCTCGTGGTCACGTTGCTCACTTTCGGCCGAATGAACGACACCCGCACCCAGCTCGACGCAATCCAGACTGAGCTCACCGAGACCCGGGCCGAGATGGAGCAGCTGCGTGGTGGGGTGGCCCTGTTCAGCTCGCAGGCCGCGCAGCTGCAGAGTCAGCTAGCCGAGCTCGCTCCCGCCGTGACGGCAGGCCTAGACGAGGCGGTGGTGGGGCTCAACGACTTCGAGTCGTCGACGATCTTCTTCGAGGTACCGATCAGCGAGACGGTCCCCATCCTCACCGAGGTGGTACTCGACCGCACGCTGCAGGTTCCAATCAACACTCTGCTGCCCATCGATCAGACCGTCGAGACCACGATCACCGTCAACGGTCCGTTCGGCATCGACATCCCCCTCGACATCACCGTGCCTTTGCAGCTGGAGCTGCCGATCGAGCTCGACGTCGACATTCCGGTCAATGAGACGATTCCCATCGATGCATCAGTCCCGGTCAACCTGTCGGTTCCCATTGCGGTCGAAGTGGCCGAGACCGAGCTGGCGACGCTGGCCCGATCGCTGCGGCAGGGGCTGCAATCGCTACGGGAGGTGCTGGCCGCCCTCGGCTGATCAGCCGGCGGGCTCGAGAAAGGCCTCCAGCGCGGCATTGAAGGCATCGGGCACTTCGAGATTGGGTAGATGGGCAGTCCCCGGAAGCTCTAGGAGCTCGGCGCCGGCGATGCCGGCGGCGGTGGCGCGACAGCCCGCCAGGACTACATCGACGTCTTCGCTGCCGACGATAACGAGCGTGGGGGCGGTCACCTCGTCGAGCCGTTGCATCGCCAGCGGCTCGAGCTGCCGCGAATCGCCCCACTCCTCGACCTGGTTGATGGGTATCGACCATTCGATGACCTTGTCACGCAGCCATTGCGGGGCCGTGCCCTCGGGACGACGCAGGCCGTCTACCCACAGCCGGGCTTCGAGCCGGCCCGCGTCCTCGTACTCGCCGCGTTCAATAGCAGCGTCGACCAACTCCCACATCTCGGTCAGCTCCGGATCGTCCTCTCCCTCGAATCCGGCCGGCGTCACGCCGACGAGCACCAGCCTGTCCACCCGTTCCGGCCGCTCGATCGCGAAGTCGACGGCGAAGCCCGCCCCAATCGAACAGCCGACGACGGTTGCCGAAGCAGCGCCCACGGCGTCCATGACCGCCGCCCAGTCGTCGCGTCTGGAGAACTCCTGATCGCCCACCGGGGTATCGCCGAAGCCGCGGACGTCCGGCGCGGTGCAGCGGTAGCGATCGGCAAACGCCTCGAACTGCGGCGCCCACATCGTGCGATCGGCGATTCCCGCATGCAGAAACAGCAGATCCGGCCCGGCACCAACCGATTCATAGGCGATGCGAGTTCCCACCGCTTGGACGTAGCCGGTCATGGTCGAACTCTACGCGCCGCGCCCAAGCGGCGACTGAGGCTTCTCGCGTCGGAGCCCGCCAGCACAACGCCGATCATCGCGAGTGCCCCGCCGGCGACAATCGGCAGGGTCAGCACCTCGTCGAGGATCACGACCCCGGCTGTGACGGTGATGACCGGGGCAACGTAGGCCACCAGGGACACGCGAGCGGCCGTTGTGTACTTCGCGGCATAGAGCGTGCCGACGAACGGCAGCAGCGTGCTACCCAGCCCCAGCGCGACCAGAAGCGCCCACAGTGGGAGGTCGAGCTGACCGGGGTGGAAGTCGCGCAGAACGAACGCCGCCGCAAAAGCGAAGGCTCCACCGACGATGAACATCGGTACGGACAGCGAGGCGGTGTCGTGGCGCGGTGCGAAAGACCGAGCGAGGATTCCGCTGACTGCGGCGAAGAACACCCCGCCCATCGCCAGCGCTCCTCCCAGGATCGGGTTGCCCTCTCCCGCCCCGAGCCCAGACTCGCCAGAGAGAATGATGAGCAGCGCCCCGGCCAGAGCAATGACGAAGCCAGTCTGTTGAGTACGGCTCTGCGGCTCATCCAAGAACACCCAGCCAAGTAGCGCGGTCGCCATCGGGATGATCGTGATGAGAATCGCCTCCACGCCGGCAGAGATGAACTGCAACGATGCGATGAACAGGACGGGCGCCATCCCGATACGCAGTATCCCTATCAATGAACCATGGCGCCATGCCTCCCGGCTGACTGGACGGCGGATCACCGTAGCGAAGGCCACGACGGCCAGAGCGGCGACGCCCAAGCGCACCCCGATGACGGTGAAAGTGGTGACGCCGGCCTCGAAGGCGACTCGCACCCCGACGGCGGCAAAGCCCCAGCCGAGTGCTGAAGCGGCCAGAGCGCCGAATACACGTGCGGGCATCGGCAGAGGCTAGACGCAGCCATCATCGCCGGAACCGGCAGAGGTGCACCGGCCCGCCCAGGCGCGCGCCTACAGTTCTTCCCACCCCGGCGCAGCCGCTCGGCCTTTGCGATGGGGGCAAACGACTCTGGCTCGCTTCAGCCGACTGGACGAGCATCGCATGGTCACTATCAGCCGAGGAGCACAGATGAAGAAATGGGTCTACAACTTCGACGAGGTGGAGGTAGCCGAGAGCCTGCTCGATGGCTCATGGGACGCGGTGAGAGGGCTCCTCGGCGGCAAAGGGGCCAACCTAGGGGATATGCACCGCATTGGTGTCCCGGTACCGCCGGGTTTCACCATCACCACTGAGGCCTGCAACGACTACCTCGAACGTGATGAGACATTCCCCGACGAGCTGATCGAGCAGGTCAACGAGGCTCTCGCCAAGGTCGAGAAGCAGACCGGGAAACAGTTCGGGGCTCCGGACAATCCCCTGCTCGTGTCGTGTCGATCGGGAGCCAAGTTCTCCATGCCGGGCATGATGGACACCGTCCTCAACATCGGAATGAACGACGACGTCGTGGAGGGAATGCTCGAGCTCTTCGACGACCCGCACTTCGTCTACGACTCCTACCGCCGGCTCATCCAGATGTTCGCCTCCGTGGTCATGGGAGTGCGCGAGGAGCCGTTCGAGGATGTCCTCGCCGAATTCCGCGAGCGGCGGGGGGTGACCGACGATTCCGAGCTGGACGTCGAGGAACTGAAGATGATCGTCGCCGAGTTCAAGGGGATCGTCCAGACCTACGCCGGTCGTGAGTTTCCCGCAGATCCCTTCAACCAGCTGCAGATGGCCATTGCCGCCGTCTTCCGGTCATGGAACGGCAAGCGGGCCAACGACTATCGCAACGCCGCCGGCATCCCGCACGACCTCGGCACCGGGGTCAACATCCAGACGATGGTGTTCGGCAACATGAGCGGCGACTCGGCCACCGGGGTGGCGATGTCCCGTGATGCCACCACCGGGGAGCCCAAGCTCGAGGGCGACTTCCTCTTTCACGCTCAGGGTGAGGACGTAGTGGCGGGCACGCGACGGACGGACTCGATCGACATGCTCGACCAGATGATGCCGACCGTCTACCGGGAGTTCAGCGACATCGCCGGGCGACTCGAAAGCCATTACCGCGAGATGCAAGACATGGAGTTCACGATCGAGCGCGGCAAGCTGTGGCTGCTGCAGACCCGCGACGGCAAACGCACCGCACAGGCGGCTGTCCGGATCGCCGTAGACATGGCAGAGGAAGGCCTCATCAGCAAAGACGATGCTCTGATGCGGGTCAAGCCGGACCATGTGGACTTCTTCCTCCACCCCCAGTTCAATCCCGAAGCCGAGAAGGAAGCCGAGGTGCGCGGCGACATGCTGGCGACCGGGCTCAACGTCTCCCCGGGAGCAGCCGTCGGCCGAGTGGCCTTCGACCCCGACCTCGCCACCCGCTGGGCGGCCGAAGGCAAGCCGGTGATCTTGGCGCGCCCCGAGACGAAGCCGGACGACGTCCACGGCATGCTGGCAGCCGAGGGCGTCGTCACCAGCCGCGGCGGCCGCACCAGCCACGCCGCCCTGGTTGCTCGCCAGTTCGGCAAGCCTGCAGTCGTCGGAGTGGCTGCCATGGAGATCGATCTTGGAGAGCGCACGCTGGCGGTGCACGGACGCATCGTCCACGAGGGCGAATGGCTGTCTATCGACGGCACCAACGGGCAGGTCTTCTCGGGCCAGCTCGAGACGCGAATCCCCGACATCGAGGATCGGTGGCTCACCAAGCTGCTGTCGTGGGCCGACGAGGCTCGGGACATCGATGTGTGGGCAAACGCTGATTACCCGGTCGACGCCGAGCGAGCCCGGCGCTACGGGGCCAGAGGCATCGGCCTGTGCCGCACCGAGCACATGTTCTTCGAACCGGACCGGCTGCCGCTCGTGCAGCGCATGATCACGGCAGAGACTCGGGCCGAGCGGGAGGAGGCCGTCGAGGGGCTGCTTCCACATCAGCGAGAGGACTTCGCCGGGCTCTTTCGGGTCATGGACGGCTGCCCGGTGATCATCCGCCTCATCGACCCGCCGTTGCACGAGTTTCTGCCCAGTTGGGATGAGCTCACCGCTGAGTTGGCGGACCTCAAGATCCAGATCCTCAGCGCGTCCAATCTCACTGAGATGAATCACCTCCTCGAGGAGATCGAGAAGAAGTCCCGCATGCGGTCCCGCGTCGAGGCGGTCCAAGAGCAGAATCCGATGCTGGGCCTGCGCGGGGTCCGTCTCGGCATCATGCGACCGACCCTGACCCGGATGCAGGTCCGCGCCATCTTCGAGGCCGCCTGCCGGGTGCGTCGCGAAGGCGTTGACGTCCATCCCGAGGTCATGATTCCGCTGACCTCGCATGTGGCCGAGCTCGCTCGCCAACGTGAAGTACTCGAAGAAGAGGCCCAGAAGGTGATGACGGAGCAAGGCATCACCATCGACTACAAGTTCGGGACGATGATCGAGGTGCCCCGGGCGGCGCTCACTGCCGACCAGATAGCCGAATATGCCGAATTCGTCTCCTTCGGAACCAACGACCTGACGCAGATGACATACGCCATCAGCCGCGACGACGCCGAGGGCGGGTTCCTCATCGACTATCTGTCGACCGGTATCTTGGAGGACAATCCTTTCTTCACGATCGATCGCGACGGCGTCGGCCAGCTGATGGAAATTGCCCTGACCAAAGCCAAGTCGCAGCGGCCCGATATCGAGGCCGGCATCTGCGGCGAGCACGGCGGGGAGCCGCGATCGATTGCGCTCTTCCACGAGCTGGGGCTGGACTACGTCAGCTGCTCGCCCTTCCGGGTGCCCATCGCGCGGTTGGCCGCCGCCCAGGCCGCCATTGCCACCCGAAAGGCGGAAGCGGCCGCCTAGCCGACAACCACCTGCCGACCTCGTCCCGTCGACTCGGTCTCAAAGAGGAAGGGAGCTGGATGTCGCCGTCCCGGCGGCGGCATAATCCACGGCTGCGAGCCCACAACCAGAAGCGCGGAGGATCGTCATGAAGGTCGGTTTCATCGGACTCGGCAACGTCGGCGCCAAACTCGCCGGGAGCCTGCAGCGCAACGGCTATGCGCTCGTAGTGCGGGATCTCGATGAGACTGCCGCGCAGCCGTTCATAGATGCAGGGGCGGCCTGGGCGAGCTCCCCTCGCGAGGTCGCCGCGCAGACCGATGTGGTCATCACCTGCCTCCCCTCGCCGCAGGCGGTGAGCATGGTCATGGAGCAGGACGACGGAGTGCTCGGCGCGCTACGCCCCGGCCAGATCTGGATGGAGATGAGCACAACCGACGAAGCCGAGGTGCGCCGATTGGGCGCCCTGGTCACGGCCCAGGGCGCCGATCCGGTCGACTGCCCCGTGTCCGGCGGATGCCACCGAGCCGCCACCGGCAACATCTCGATCTTCGCCGGATGCGAGCGCCACGTTTTCGACCAGATCCTGCCGTTGCTGACGACCATGGGACGCCAGGTGCTGCACGTTGGGGCGCTCGGGGCAGCGTCGATCCTCAAGGTCGTCACCAACTATCTGGCGTCGGTTCACTTGGTGGCGCTCGGAGAAGCGTTGACGACTGCGAAGCTGGCCGGCATGGATCTCGCCACGACCTACGAGGCGATCCGTATCAGCTCCGGCAACTCCTTCGTCCACGAAACCGAATCGCAGGTCATTCTCAACGGCAGCTACAACATCAACTTCACGATGGATCTCGTCGTCAAGGACATGTCACTGTTCCAAATGATCGCCGATCGCCACCGCATCCCGCTCGAGCTGTCGCCTCTCGTGCTCGACATCTTCAGGCGCGGCCAGGACACCTATGGACCACGGTTCTGGTCGTCCGGGATCGTCAAGCTGCTCGAAGACGCCTGTGGGGTGGACCTGCGGGCTCCCGGTTTCCCAGCCGAGCTGGTCGACACCGACGAGGAGATCCCCGGTTATGAAGTGGTCCCCGCGGCGACGTAGACCCGCTCCTCCCCCAGCGAGCCCCTACAAAGAGCGAGGAGGGCAAGGGGGGTTGGGTGAGACCCCACTGCCACCAACATGGCCGTCCCGCCGAAAGCCAAACGTCCCAGTCAGAGGTGCTGACCGCAGCGAGGCGGAGGGGACAGCCAAGGCGCGGGAGCAACCCCCAACGCGCGAACCCGCCTCTCCTATACAGGTCTAACCCGCGCCTCCGCTTCCCCCCTCCCCGCCCTCCGGGCCGTATTCCCCCAACACTCGCTCCGCTCGCGGAGGGAGAATCCCCTCGCCCCTCCCCGCCCTCCGGGCCGTATTCCCCCCAAATCGAGCCTCCGGCTCGAAGGGGGGAGAATCTCGCGCGTCGCCCTGGTCGGGAACTCTGCCATTGACACCCATGTCGATCGTCGGTACCTTCCTCGGCCATGTTGCGGACGACGAAGCGCCCCTGTCGCTGTTGCCTGATGATCAGCTCTCGGGCGGCTTTGAGCGCTTCGGCCCACCGTCCTCGGCGCTAGCGACGCACCCCCGAGAGATCCCTCCAGAGCGTCGCTTCCCCTACTGCCCCCAGCCCAAGGATGCGCCATGACAACAAGCTCCCAACTGACGCCATATCGATACCCGGACCGGCACCGGACGCCGGCCACCTCGATGGGAGCAGCCGATGAACTACGCAGGTGACGTGACGCCCCGGGACGCCTTTGAGGCGATCGCCACCGACTCGGCCGCGGCCCTCGTCGATGTGCGCACTCCTGCCGAGGTCACGTTCGTCGGCGCTGCGGCGCTGGACGGTGTCGGCAAGGCAGTCGTCACGATTCCATGGTTTCCCGAGATGAGCCAGGATCAACTGGTGAACGCGCTGGAGGCGGCCGGCATCGACCGAGATGATCCCGTCTACTTCCTGTGCCGGTCCGGGGCTCGCTCGCTGAACGCCGCGGTGCTCGCCACCCACGGCGGCTACCGGCGCGCGTACAACGTATCGGGGGGGTTCGAAGGGCCTCTGGACGGCTCCGGCCACCGCGGCACAGTGGCGGGCTGGAAGGTTGACGGTCTTCCCTGGAGGCAACAGTGAGCGATCCAGCGAAGCCGCATTGGAATTCAAGGACGCTCGAGGTACGCGGCGGTTTGCGCCGCACCGAGTTCGACGAGACCGCCGAGGCGCTGTTTCTCACGTCGGGCTACGTATATGGCTCGGCGGAAGAGGCGGAAGCCGCCTTTGCGGGCGAGACCGACCGTTTCATCTACTCGCGCTACGGCAATCCGACCGTTGCCATGCTCCAGGAGCGCCTCCGCCTATTGGAGGGAGCCGAAGCCTCATGGGCTACTGCCTCTGGGATGGCAGCCGTCTTCAACGCCTTGCTGGCCACCCTCCAGGCCGGAGACCGAGTGGTTGCCGCCCGCGGCTTGTTCGGATCGTGCTTCGTGATCCTCAGCGAGCTGCTGCCGCGCTACGGAGTCCGGACCGAGTTCGTCGACGGGCCCGATCTCGCCCAGTGGGAGCAGGCGTTGCAGGAGCCGGCGCGCGCCGTCTTCTTCGAGTCGCCGTCCAACCCAATGCAGGAGTTGATTGACATAACCGCCGTCACCGACATGGCGCACGATGCCGGCGCCAGCGTGATCGTGGACAATGTGTTCGCTACCCCGGTCCTCCAGCAACCGCTCGACTTGGGGGCCGACGTCGTCGTCTACTCCACCACCAAACACCTGGACGGCCACGGACGGACGCTGGGCGGCGCCATCCTCGGCTCGGAGGAGTTCATCTTCGAGCGACTCCAGCCATGGATGCGCCACACCGGCCCTTCGATGAGCCCGTTCAACGCATGGGTGATCCTCAAGAGCCTGGAAACTCTGTCGCTGCGAGTCGAGAAACAAGCAGCCACGGCCCTGGCCGTCGCGGAATTCCTCACTGCGCACCCACGGGTGAGGCGAGTCGTGTATCCGGGCCTCACCAGCCATCCGCAACACGATTTGGCCAAACGGCAGATGAAGCTCGGGGGCACCGTCGTGACTTTCGAAATCGATGGGGGCACGCCCGAGGCGTTCCGGCTCCTCAATCGCCTCGAGCTGATCGACATCTCCAACAACCTCGGCGATGCCAAGTCACTGGCCACCCACCCGGCGACAACGACCCATCGGCGCCTCGGTCCAGAAGTGCGCGCCGCGATGGGGATTACTGACGCCATCGTGCGCATCTCCGTGGGACTGGAGGACGAAGCCGATCTCATCGAAGACATCCGCCGGGCGCACGCGCCCTAGCCCGTGGCCGACCCACCCGGTGGGTGACCTTCGGTCCGGTTCTACCAGGACAGCCCGATGCTTGGTGTCGAGGAATTCGAGGATGCCCTCGTGGCCCTCCCGTTGCCGGGCCCGGACTGTTTGCGCCGCCGAAAGTCACCGCCGGGTCGGACTCGCGGAATGCGCTCGAGATTGTCGCTGCAGACGTACGAGACCCGACCTACCTCCGTCTCGCTGGGAAGGCGAGCCGCCAACGCCTTCGGATCCGAAGGTGACGATCGGTGCAACCGGGCCGAAGATGCGCAACTACGGTCACCCATAGCTGATCGACCAGCAGGGGGTGCGAACCCGAGGTTCACGGCTCGGCGGCCCACCAGTCGAAGCTGCCATCCTGGCTCGCTGGGAAGGGCTCGGCCGCAACGACCGCCGCAACCTCGATGGCGCCGTAGACGTGAGGGAAGTCCTCACCCCTACCAACACCGTCTTCCCACACGACGAGCGCGCCCAGCGCCGCCAAATCGATGTGCAGCAGGACGAGATCTTGTCGCCCAGCGAAGAACCGATTGGCCACCTGGACCACCTGCTCGTCGACACAGCAATGGATGAATCCATCATGGCGCCATCCCTCGGGGGCGTAGGCCCTGTCCCGCTGTGACCAGTCATCCTCGGTCGCAATGTGATAGATCGTGGCCACGACCCTCCTTCGGGTGAACTCATGAAGCGCCTGCGCCCTGACCGGCTCACGAGCCGAGGTTGAACTCTATCGACGATCCACCGGGTCAACCCTAGATTGATGCGGTTGGCATCTCGGAGGAACACATGAAGTTGTCGCGTCATCATTGGTCACTGCCTGAAGCCGCCAAGCTGTGGCTGCCGCATCCCGGTGTACGCTCCGGTGATGCGCTCACTAGAGGCGAGCGGGCAGCCGACGCCCTGCGCAACGGCCTGGGCTCATGGGGTTTCGTCGCGGTCGCCCTCGTCTTCCTGGCGGGCTGGATGGTCGGCAACGGCGGCGACGGTTTCGACCCCTATCCATTCATCTTGCTCAACCTCGTGCTGTCCTGTCTCGCCGCGCTTCAGGGTGCCATCCTGCTGATCGCGGCCCGCCGTTCCGACCAGATTGCTGCAGAACTGGCGATGCACGATTACGACACGAATCGGCAGGCGCTACGACTGCTGGAGGAGATCCACCACCTCATGGTCGAGCAGTCCCATGAGTGACCACAGCGGACCGGGAGCCCGGACGAAGAAGAGCCCGACTTACGTAGCGTGGCTGTCGCTGGGAGCTCTCGGAGTTGTCTTCGGCGACATCGGGACCAGCCCCCTCTATGCGCTGCGGGAGTCCTTCGTCGAAGGGGTCGGTCTGACGGTGACACAGGACACCGCCTTCGGGGTGGCTTCGCTGATGTTCTGGGCGATGACACTCGTCGTGACGGTGAAATACCTGACGTTTGTGATGCGCGCCGACAACGCAGGCGAGGGTGGCATCCTCGCGTTGACGGCGCTGGTTACCCCAATGGGCCGCGCCGGGCGCAGCGATCGCCGCTGGGCGCTCATCGCCCTCGGCCTCTTCGGAACCGCCCTCCTGTACGGCGACGGCATCATCACGCCGGCGATTTCTGTGCTGTCGGCGGTGGAGGGCCTCCAGGTAGCAACACCGGCATTATCGGACTACACGGTGCCCATCAGCGCCATCATCCTGGTGGGCCTGTTCAGCATCCAACGGCGCGGCACAGGCTCGATCGGCGCCGTTTTCGGGCCCGTCATGATCGTCTGGTTCGCAGTTCTCGCCATACTCGGCATCAGCGAGATCGCCTCCCATCCGAGTGTTCTCGGCGCACTGAGCCCGTCGTGGGGGATTCGCCTGCTCGTCGACAGCCCCGGGGCCGCATTCCGGTCGCTGGGCGCGATCTTCCTGGTCGTGACAGGCAGCGAGGCGCTGTACGCGGACATGGGTCACTTCGGCAGAGAGCCGATCCGCATCGGCTGGTTCGTGCTGGTGTTCCCGGCGTTGACCCTGAACTATCTGGGACAGGCGGCGCTGATCAGCGGGGATGCCGCCGCCGTCGATAGCCCGTTCTTCCGCTTGGCGCCTGAGTGGGCGGCCCTTCCGCTGGTCATCCTGGCGACCCTGGCCACCGTCATCGCCTCTCAGGCCCTCATAACCGGAGCCTATTCACTCACCACCCAGGCGGTGCAACTCGGCTATCTGCCGCGAGTAGACATCGACCACACGTCGCCGCGGGAGATCGGACAGATCTACATCTCCTCCGTCAACTGGCTCCTGATGATCGCGTGCGTGGGCCTGGTGATGGCTTTTCAATCGTCGGCGAATCTGGCGGCTGCTTACGGGATGGCGGTGACCACCACCATGATCATCACGACAGCGCTGCTGTATGCACTCATGAGAGACCGTTGGGGATGGAACAAGTGGGCGGTGATCGGACTCACGACCCTGTTTGCAGTCGTCGACTTGGCGTTCTTCAGCGCCAACGTGCTCAAGATCGCTGCCGGCGGCTGGTTCCCGCTCTTGGTGGGAGCAGCAATCTTCGTCGTGATGACCACATGGCGCCGGGGACGAGAGCTGGTGGCGGCCCGGGCGATCGGGGGACATCTCCCCGTGGAGCGCTTCATTGGCTCCATAGTCGCCCATCCGCAGCGAAGAGTCCCCGGCACCGCGGTGTTCCTGGTGCGCCAGGCGGGCATGACCCCTCCTGCGCTGTTGGCGAATCTGCGCTCGAACGAGGTGTTGCACGAAACCGTCGTGCTGGTGACCGTCACTATCGACGATGCGCCATACGTTCCCCAGGCGCGCCGCGCGACCGTTCACGACTTGGGCGAGCGGTTCTTCCAGATCACGCTTACTTATGGATTCATGCAGGAGATAGACGTCCCCCGGGACCTGAGCAACATCGTCGACCCTGGATTCGGCTTCGATATCACCGACGCCACCTTCTTCCTCGGTAAGGACTCGGTGGTGGCGCCTTCCGATGCGGGCCCTTCACGTTGGCGGGAACGCCTCTACGCCATCATGTATCGCAATGCCGCCTCGGCGGCGGAGCACTTTCGACTGCCGCCCAGCCAGGTCGTCGAGATCGGCACGCCTATCGAGCTGTGATCCGCCTCCGGCTAGATTTCGCGTCATGGAGATCACGATGGTCGTCGAGATTCCTCGCGGCAGCCGCAACAAATACGAGATGGATCACACGACGGGGGAGATCTATCTCGACCGCATGCTGTTCACGGCGACTCGCTATCCCGCCGACTATGGATTTGTTCCCGATACGGTCGCCGACGACGGTGATCCGCTCGACGCGCTGGCGTTGGTCTCCGAGCCCACGTTCCCTGGTTGCCGGATCCGGATTCGCCCGGTGGGCGTTTTCCTGATGCACGACCAGGGCAGGGCCGATCACAAGATCCTCGGCGTCCCCGTCGGTGACCCGCTGTGGCGCGATGCCCATGAGCTCGGCGACATCCCCGAGCATCTGCTGCGCGAGCTCGAGCACTTCTTTGCGGTCTACAAAGACCTCGAGGAGAAGAAGACGGCAACGGTGGGTTGGAACGACGCTGCCCAGGCACGCGAGGTCATCGCAGCAGCCCAGGCCGCGGCCAAAGCACACACCTAGCCGGCCGAACCACCCTGCTTCAAAGCGGTCACCTCGACCTCGATCTTGATTCGCGGATCGGCCAACTGACAGACCACCATCGTCGCCGCCGGTCGGGCGGCGTCGAAGTAGCTGCGCAGCGCCGGAAAGCACGCCTCGAAGTCGGCGGCATTCGGCAAGTAGTAGCGCACCCGAACGACGTCCGCCGCGGTTGCCCCGGCCTGCTCCAAGGCCGCATCGATGTTGGCCAGCGTGCGGTCGACTTGCTCGACTACGTCGTCTGAGATCGTCATCGTGCTGTAGTCAAACCCGGTGGTGCCGGATACGAATACCCAGGGGTCGGCGACCACGGCCCGCGAGTATCCGACCTCCTCCTCGAAGGAGCTTCCTTGACTTATGCGCCAACGTGTCGACTCATTCATGAGCCGACACTAGGCGCTTGCCCGCCAGACTCGCCCACCTTCACGTCCGGGTAGACTCGAGCTCGCTCCGGCACATATCCCGGAGTGCCGACGGTGTCAGCGAAGTCCGGTCCGAAACCGGCGCTGTCCCGCAACTGTGAGGCCCGGTCGGTGCGCACCTCGCGTCCGCCATCGGGCCGAGCCAGGCCGCCTGCCCGCCGGCACAAACCAGTCCTCGGAGGAAGGGCAGTTTGTGGCCTCGCGGCCGACAGACTCTCTTCATCCTCCGACCAATGGAGGATGTTCTTTTATGAGAAAGCTTGCCATGGCGGCGGCGCTGGCAGTCACGGTCGCCGCCTGTGGTGGCGGGATGGATGCTTCCGCTGATCCCCCCGCAACGACGACCGCAACGACAGTCGCAACAACGGCCCAGGCGATCACAACCGCAGTTCCCACTTCGACAGCCCCCACTTCGACAGCCCCCACTACCGCCCCGCCTATCACCACCGCTGCTCCGGCCGCCTTCCCGGTGACGGTCGTTCACAGCACCGGCCTGGTCACTCTGGAGGCTGCGCCCCGGGCAATCGTATCGCTGAGCCCGACGGCGACCGAGATTCTCTTCTCGATCGGAGCCGACGCCCAGGTAATGGCCGTTGATTCGCAATCGAACTACCCGGAGACCGCCCCCATCACCGACCTGAGCGCATTCGAGCCGAGCGTCGAGGCAATTGCCGGCTTCGAGCCCGACCTGGTCGTGATGAGCTTCGACCCGGGCGACATCGAATCGGGCCTCACCGCGCTCGGGATCCCGGTCATCGTCCAGTTTGCCGCGCTATCGCTCGAAGATGCTTACTCCCAGATCGAGCAGTTGGGCGCCGCCACCGGCAATGCCGGCGCCGCCGCGGCGCTGATCGCCGACATCCGGGGCACGGTCGACCAGCTCGCCCAGGACTACGGCGGCCGGCAGAAGCCGTTGACGTACTACCACGAGCTCGACAACACCTTCTATTCGGTCACATCGGCCACGTTCATCGGGGAGCTCTACTCCGTCGTTGGACTAGAGAACGTCGCCGACCCGGCCGACGCCGAGGGTTACGGGTATCCGCAGCTATCACCCGAGTTCATCCTGGAGGCGGACCCAGACCTCATCTTCTTGGCCGACACCAAATGCTGTGGGCAAGACGCGACAACCCTCGCCGCCCGCCCGGGCTGGGATCAGCTCAGCGCGGTGCGCCATGGCACCGTCGTCGCGCTCGACGACGACGTGGCCAGCAGATGGGGGCCGCGCATCGTCGACTTCCTCGAGGCGATCGCCGACGCAGTGGCTCGTTACGAAGCCGTCCTGACGGAATAGCGGCCGAGGAGCCGAGGTCATGGCTACTCCAGCGCCGTTGCGGCCGGCAACTCTGCGGTGGGGCTGGCTGGCAGCCGCCCTCGGCGCCTTGGCAGCCGCCATGCTGCTCGGCGTGATCCTCGGTCCGGCTGAGCTCGACGCCGGAGAGGTCATCAGAGAGCTGCTGGGAGCCGCATTCGTCGACGATCCCTCGAGCCTGACGGCGACGCAGCAAGCGATTCTGTGGGAGCTGCGGCTTCCCCGGGTGGTGCTGGGGGGAATGGTGGGCGCCATGCTGGGCATCGCCGGTGGCGCTTATCAGGGAGTCTTTCGCAACCCGCTCGCCGATCCCTATCTGCTCGGCGTGGCCGCCGGCGCCGGCCTGGGAGCGACCCTCGTCATCGTCTCCGCCGGCGAAGCCTCCACCACACTGCTGCCGATTGCGGCATTCGCCGGAGGGACGGTCGCGGTGGCCCTCACCTACGCAATCGGCCGCTCAGTCGGAGGGCGCAGTGCCACCACGATCATCCTGGCGGGCGTAGCGGTCGCCGCGTTCTTCACCGCGGTCCAGACTTATCTGCAGCAACGCAACTTGGAAACGGTCCGGCAGGTCTACACGTGGATCCTGGGGCGGCTGACCACGACCGGCTGGCGCGAGGTGCTGGTGTTGCTGCCGTATGTCGTCGTCAGCTCTGTGGCGCTGCTGCTGCATCGCCGCCTCCTCGACGCTCTGTCCGTGGGCGACGCAGAGGCCGATGCCCTCGGCATACCCACCGGGCGGGTCCGTGCCACGGTCGTCCTGTTCGCCACGCTGGGCACGGCCGCCGCGGTGGCGGTCAGCGGGCTCATCGCCTTCGTCGGCCTCATCGTGCCCCACACCGTGCGACTCCTGGTGGGCTCCAGCTACCGGTCGCTGCTGCCACTGTCGATGGTCTTCGGCGCCGCTTTCCTCATCCTCGCCGACCTGGCGGCGCGGACCGTGGCATCGCCGGCCGAGCTTCCCATCGGGGTGATCACCGCCTTCGTCGGGGCGCCGTTCTTCGGACTGATCCTGCGCACCAGTAGGAGGATGATCGGATGAGCATCGCGCTGGGCAAGGTCACTGCCGGATACGGCGTTGGGCCGGTCCTGGAGGAGATCGACCTAACCGTTGCCACCAACGAATGGGTGGGCATCCTCGGCCCCAACGGAGCCGGCAAGTCCACCCTGCTCAAAGTGATCGCCGGGCTGCACGCGCCCGACGCCGGAACCGTCAACATCGACGGAGCCTCGCCGGCCGAGCATGGTCGACCGCGCATGGCTCAACTGGTGGCCTACCTGCCCCAGAATCCCTTCTTCCCCGAGGAGATGCCGGCCGGCGAGTACGTGCTCCTGGGGCGGGCTCCTCACCTGGCCTACTTCGCCGTCGAAAGCGGCGCCGACGTCGCCATCGCCACCGAGGCGCTCGAGCTGCTCGATGCCGGCCATCTAGCCAACCGGCCGCTGGGCGACATCAGCGGCGGCGAGAAGCAGCGGGTGCTGCTGGCCCGCGCTCTCGCTCAGGAGCCCCAGGTGTTGTTGCTGGACGAACCCACCACTGCGCTCGACATCGGCCACCAACTGGCGGCCCTCGAGATGATCGGAGACATCCGCCGGGAGCGGCCGGTAACCATCGTGGCGGCCATGCACGACCTCTCGCTGGCCGGCCAGTTCACCGACCGGTTGGTGTTGTTGGCCGCGGGCCGGGTGGTGGCCTCCGGGTCGGCGCGCGATGTGCTCACCCCCGATCTGATTCGCCGCCACTACCGGGCGGACGTCGCCGTCGTGGATGTGCCGGGTGATGGCATAGCCGTCGTCCCGCTTCGGGCCCGGCGCAGCACCGGCTAGCACAAACACACATGCGCCGGGCAGGTCCCTGCGTCCCGTTTGCACGGACCTCGCCGTATGCTTGTTGCGAACGCGCAAGAGGGGTGGTGCATTGGCAAAGCCAGCGATAGTCGCTGTCGATGACGACCCGCAGGTCGCGGCCGCCGTTGCCCGCGACCTGAGGGAGCGTTACGCGCAGGAATATCGGATCGTGGCCGCTAACTCCGGCGCCGAAGCCTTGGCTGCGGTGCAGGAGCTGCGAGAGCGCGGTAATCCCGTGGCGCTGCTTCTCGTCGACCAACGGATGCCGGAGATGACGGGTACGGAGCTCCTCGTCAAAGCCCGTGACGTCGTGCCCGACGCCAAACGGCTGCTGCTGACGGCCTATGCCGACACCGAGGCGGCCATCCAGGCGATCAACGAAGTCGATCTGGACTACTACCTGATGAAGCCGTGGGACCCGCCGGAGGAGCGGCTCTACCCCGTCATCGACGAGATGCTCGACGACTGGAAGGCTAATACACCACCGCCTTTCGACGGGATCCGGGTGATCGGGAGCATCTGGTCGCCACCCACCCACGATGTGAAGGATTTCCTCGCCCGCAACCAGGTGCCCTACCGGTTCCTCGACGTCGAACGCGATTCCGAGGCGGCCGCCATCTTGGAAGCGGCCGGCGGCAAGATGCCGACGGTGTTGCTGCCCGCCGGCGAGCGACTGGTGCAGCCCGATCGAGCAACGCTGGCGAGCAAGATCGGAATGCATACCGTGGCCGAGGCTCCGTTCTACGACTTGGTCGTGATCGGGGGTGGACCGGCCGGCCTGGCGGCGGCAGTGTATGGCAGCTCGGAAGGGCTACACACCGCGATGCTCGAGAGGGAGGCGCCCGGGGGCCAGGCGGGTACCAGCAGCCGTATCGAGAACTACCTCGGATTCCCCACTGGGATCAGCGGTGGCGATCTGGCGCGCCGCGCCGCCACCCAGGCCGCTCGACTCGGCGCCGAGATCATCACCGCCATGGAGGCCGAGAAGGTGGGGCTGGAAGACAACGTGAAGGTCATCCACTGCTCGGACGGGACGGACTTGCGATGTCATTCGATCGTTGTCGCCACCGGGATGACGGTCCGCAAGCTGCCCTTGCCCGGCTACGAGAAGTACGAGGGCGCCGGCGTCTACTACGGAGCCGCTCCCAGCGAGGCCGCCAGCTACGAGGGCGGCGAGGTCTTCATCGTCGGAGGAGCCAACTCCGCCGGCCAAGCCGCCATGATGTTCTCCCGCCACGCCGCCAAGGTCAACGTGGTTGTGCGCGAGGATTCGCTCCAACGGGGCATGTCGCAGTATCTGATCGACCAGATCAACGGCAGGGACAACATCGAGGTTCTGGTCGCCACAGAGGTAATCGATGTGCTCGGCGGTGCTCACCTGGAGAGCCTGCGCCTCAAGGACAATGCCACAGGAGAAGAGAGCGAGCGCAAAGCTTCGGCCGTCTTCATCTTTGTCGGCTTCGTGCCCCATTCGAGTGTCGTGGCCGACCTGGTTCGCACCGACGGCCACGGCTTCATCTACACCGGCATGGATATCTTCAGCGGCGGAGAGCGCCCAGCGACATGGAACGTGTCCCGAGATCCGTTCTTGCTCGAGACGAGTGTGCCGGGGATCTTTGCCGCCGGCGACGTGCGCCACGGCGTCGTGCGCCGGGTTGCTTCGGCTGTCGGCCAGGGTTCGATCGCGGTGTCGATGATCCACAAGTACCTCGAAACGGTCTGAGGGCGGCCCTTCGGGGCAGGCGGCGCCGAGCCGATAATCGCGGGCATGACCCTGCCGGCCAGGATCGAGATCTCAGACGCCATCGTCCAGCACGACCCGGCAACGGGGCGCCGGATGCCGGTGTCCAAGGACGCCGTGATAGAGCGGCTGCGCGCCTCCGGTCAATCGCGGGCCGCCCGGATCGTGAGCCGGATGCCCGCGCCGGGCGGCGTCCTCGATCCGGCGCATGTGGATGACATCCTGATTCGGTCGCATACCGAGCTGCAGCGATTGTCGGAGGAGTTCCTCCAGCCCAGGCGGGTGCTGGCCCTGCTGCGACCGGCGGTGGACGCCCTCCGCGCCACCAGGCCCGCAACGCCCATCCGGATAGTCGACCTCGGCACCGGGCTCGGCTACCTCCCCCGTTGGCTGGCGGCCCGCGGCGGCCTCGGCGAGGACGTCGACCTGGTCGGGGTGGATTTCAATGCGAGTCTGATCGATGCCGCCGCGGCAACCGCTGCCGCCGAGGGTCTGCGATGCCGCTTCGTCGTCGGCGACGCGCTGCAGTTACAAGAGCCGGCCACCATCGTCACTTCGGTCGGGGTGTTGCATCATTTCTCGCCGGCGGCGCTCGGCAAGCTCTTTGCTGCCCACGAACAGGCGGGGATACCCCTCTTCATGCACTACGACATCGCCCCTAGTTGGATCGCTCCGTTCGGAGCCTGGCTGTTTCACACCGCCCGCATGCGCCAGCCTCTGGCCCGCCACGACGGGGTGCTCTCGGCGCGGCGCAGCCACGGCGACGCCACTCTGGTGGCGGCGGCGACCGCAAGCACCACCAGATATCGCGTCGGGATCTTCGGCCGGCCGAACCCGATACTGCCGATCAATCGCGTCGTCCGCCCGGTGGTCGGCATCAAGCACGACTTGGTCACTCCGTTCACCGCAGCCCTCGGGTCGCTCACCCGCCACCTGGAGCTCCAGCCGTGACGGCCCTAGCCCTCTGCCTGCTTGCGCTCACCGATGCCGGCCTGTCAGGGTTCCGCGCCGCCGCCGGCCGCAATGCCGCGGTCGACAAGCGGGCCTACTACCGAACGGCTGTGCTGCGGGGCATGGCGACCGGCGGTGTGGCACTTGGCGTCATCGGCATAGTCATTGGAGCCGTGGTGCTGCTGGCCTCCGATCCCGTCGACCGCTATCGGATGTTCGTCGCCCACGGCCAGACGATGCTCGCCGTCTACGTGCCGTTCGCCACCTTCGTCGCCGCCGCTTTCGCGCTCTACACCATTCGCTCGGTAGACCTGCGCTCAATGCTGTCGACAATCGTGTTCGGACCGATCACGCTCCTCCGCCCGTTGGTGATAGTCGGCGGCGCGTTCGCCACCGGCGTCACCGCCGGGGCCGACGTTCTCCTCGCCGCTCTCACCGCCGCCGCCTGCATGCTGGCAGTCGAGCCGATCGTCGGCCGGTACTACGTCGATTGATGAACCAGGCGGAGCACGACTGACCGCCGATTGGTCGCTCGCCAGTCGTGTCAACCGCCTTGCCCACTATCCCGCCTCGAAGTTGGGACTTCAGGAGTCGTTGTCCCCTAGCAGAGCTCACCCACATGATCTATAGGGAGAGATAGACGTTCAAGCCAAGAGAGCGAGAGGCGCACGGGGGAGCGCCCATTGCACTCTGTTCGCTTCGCTCTCCAAGGCATGCCCGCAGGTCAGACGCGTGACGGCCCTCGGGTGAGAAGTGGAGGCCTTCATGTCGAAACGCAGCATCAGCCTCGGTTTGCTCATGGCGGCGATCATCATCTCGCCGATGCTCGTGCCGCTGCCAACTCTTGGCCAAGGCGAGGAAGTATGCAACCCAACTATCCAGATCCTGGATCCGGAACCGTTCGTGTGGACGAACATGGGTGACCACTACGTCGGGGTGATGGAGTACGGCGAGGCGACCTTCAACATCAACGGCGAGACGTTGACCACCCGGGCCTATCGCCAGGCGGGCGGCTGTTACTCGATCCCCGGTCCTACGCTCAACATGGAGCCGGGTAACACCTACGTCCTGCGTTTCCGCAACCTACTGCCGTACGAGGCGCCCAGCCCGGCCCACAACGACTTCAAGGATCCCAACATCACCAACGTGCACACCCACGGGCTGCACATCTCGGGTGAGTCGCCGGGCGACGACGTGACCAGGATGTTCGAGGGCGGCTTCGGCGGCGACTACGTCTACGACATCCCGGCCGACCACATGGGCGGCACCTTCTGGTACCACGCCCACCATCACGGCTCGACGTTCCTGCAGGTGTCGACCGGGGGATTCGGGCTGATCATCATCGGTGACGGAGGTGACGGGATTCCGGCGAACGTGGCCGCCATGGAGGAGCGGCACATCGTGATCGGCTACCTCGACACCAACGCCGCCGGCACCGGTGGCGACTCGCTGGTGTCCGGCACCCTCCCAGCGGGCTGGACCGTGAACGGGACCGTCAACGGCACCCTCACCGTCCCGCCGGACACCTGGGAGCATTGGCGAGTCCTCCTCGCCGATCGCGATGCCAGGACGAAGGACGTCGTCGTGGGTGCCAACTGCGAGGTCAAACTGATGGCACGCGACGGCGTGTGGCGCACCAGCGCCCCCAAGGACCTACCGACCGGGACGATCAACATGACGGGCGCATCACGCGCCGACCTGGCGGTGCGTTGCAACGCCAACTCGACGATCGCCGTCGGCAACACCACTGTGGCGAACGTCGCGGTGAGCGGAACACCCGACACGGGGCCGCACCCATATGCGGCGGACGGCGTATCGATGTGGTCCGCCGATCGGCCCGACTACCTGCGCGATCTCCGTAGCTTGCCCGGCGGAACCCAGGTCAACACCGAGAAGATCAGCATGGGCGCCCGCACAGTGAACGGCAGCAAGTTCGACGTCGATACGCCCACGTTCACGGTGAACGCCAATGCCGTGCAGGATTGGTCGATCAAGGGCGCCGTCAACCATCCGTTCCACCTGCACGTGTACCACTTCCAGGCCCAGGCCGGTTGCGGTGGGGACTTCGAGGAAGGCGAGTACTACGACACCCTGGCTGGCAACTGCAACGTACGGTTCGACCTGAACGCCGCCACCAGCAGCCCCTACGCGGGACGCACGATCATGCACTGCCACATCCTCACCCACGAGGACGAGGGCGCCATGACCTGGATGGACGTGGTCGGCGGCACGCCGGCACCGACGTTCCCCGGCGGGCAGGGATACAGCGCCTACTACGCGTTGACGACGGAACCACCGACGCCGCCCGATGCCCCGAGCGGGTTGACGGCAACCGCAGCATCGAGTTCGGCCATCGATCTGGCCTGGCTCGACAACTCAAACAACGAGGCAAGCTTCAACATCGAGCGGTCGGATGACGGTGCAAACTTCAGCCCCGTAGCGTCTGTGGGCGCCAATGTGGTCATCTACAGCGACACCGGGCTGACTCCCAACACCACCTACTGGTATCGGGTGAACGCGGCGAACGCAGCTGGAGCGTCGGCGTGGTCCAACACCGACTCGGCGACCACCCTGGACGACACCGGGGCTACCGCGGTCGACGTTGGATCCGTGACGGTCACCACCGTCGGCATTGGCAAGGGCCTCAAACGAGGAAGGGCGACGGTCGTAGTGGTCGACGACCTGGGCGGCCTCGTCGAGGGTGCGACGGTCACCGGCGACTTCTCGGGAACATTCAACGAGCAGGGTCACACGGGAGTCACCGATCTCACTGGGACGACGGTAATCGATACCGACGGATCGCAGAAGGGAAGCGTCTCGGTAACCTTCTGCGTGACGAGCATCACCCACCCAGCCTTGATCCCTTGGACCGGCTACAGCTGCGCGTCGAACTGACCAGATGAAGGACAACGGGGACTAGTAGAAGCCGTCCGCTCGGCCTTGCCCCCCGGCGAACGTGGCGCGGCGTTCCCTAGTCTGCAAGCTTCGGGGTGAACCTTCGATGGAGCGCCCCAAGTTGTGGGGCGTAGAATCCCACTTGCTGGTCTGACGCGACCACCGGAGGAAGGCATGAGAAGGCGATACGTGGGTGTACTTGTCTTGACGATGGCGCTGTTGGTGGCAGCGTGCGGCGACGCGGACGACGATGGGAACGGGGCCGGCGACTGCAACCTCACCACTGCCCTGAAGAACCCGGGCCAACTCACGGTTGCCACCGGAGAGCCGGTCTTCCCGCCGTGGATGGAGGACGACGACCCCACCAATGGGCGCGGCTTCGAATCGGCATTGGTCTACGCGGTTGCCGACGAGCTCGGCATCGATTCGGTGGACTGGACCAGAACCGGATTCGATGAGGCCATCGCCGCGGGAACAAAGGACTATGACTTCAACATCCAGCAGTACTCGATCACCGAGGAGCGCGACTTGGTCGTGGACTTCTCGACGGGTTACTACGAGGTCGAGCAAGCGATCATCGGCAGCCCCGACAACGAGATCGCCTCGGCGACCGCGCTCAACGACCTCAAGGACAACATACTGGGCGCCGCCATCGGAACCACCAGTCTCGATTACATCGACAACGAGATCGAGCCCGACACCAAGGCGCTGGTCTTCGACGACAACGCGGCTGCCAAGGCCGCCTTCGACGCCGGCCAAGTCGACGGGATCGTCACCGACCTCCCGACCGCCTACTTCATAACGGCGGTCGAGATTCCGGACGCCTCGATCGTCGGCGTGCTCCCCCGGGTGGGACCCGATCCCGAACAGCTCGGCATGCTGTTCGAAGAAGGCAGCGCCCTCGTTCCGTGCATCAACGATGCTCTCCGCGCTCTCCGCGACGAGGGCAAGCTCGAAGAGCTCGAGGACGAGTGGCTCAACCAAAGCGGGAGCATTCCGTCGCTGAGCCAGTAAAGCCCCCGTCGGCCCTCGCTGCTCTGTTCCGCGAGGAAGGCGCCAAAGGGGCGCTGATCGGGGTCGTCTCGACGATTGTCTTCTTCGGCGTGGCGATCGCGGTGATCGTCAACAGTTCCGGCTGGCCGCGAGTGCGGGCCCAGTTCTTCAGCGGGGACGACTTCTCCGCTTCAGCTTCGGGGGTCGTCGAGGGCTTTCTGCTCAATCTCCGTCTGTTCGGGTGGGCGATGCTGACGATTCCGGTAGTGGCGCTGCTCGTGGCGGTGATGCGCAGCTTCCGCGGGCCCGCATTCTTGCCGTTGCGGCTGTTGTCCATTGCCTACACCGATCTGTTCCGCGGCATCCCGTTGATCTTGCTGATCCTGCTCTTGGGATTCGGGGTGCCGGCACTGGACTTGTCCAGCGGGCTGGAATGGCTCGACCGCCAGTTCCGCAGCGGGGCATTCTGGGGTCTCACCGCGCTGACGCTGAGCTATTCGGCGTATACGGCTGAGATCTACCGCTCCGGCATCGACGCAGTGCCGGAGAGCCAGCGTTCGTCGGCTCGAGCGCTGGGCCTGACTCAATGGCAGGCGATGCGCTACGCCATTCTTCCCCAGGCAATCCGCAATGTGGTGCCGGCCCTGATGAACACGGTCGTCAGCTTGCAGAAGGACGTTGCCCTGATCAGCGTTCTCGGAGTGCGCGAGGCGGTGCGGGAAGCCCAGATCTACACGGCGCGCACCTTCAACTACACGTCGTACATGGTGGCCACGGTGTTGTTCCTTTTGATCTCCATCCCGCTCACTCGCTTCGTCGATTGGTACACCGCCCGTGACCGGGCCCGCCGCTCCCAGGCCGCCGTCTGATGGCTACGGCGCCCAGCAAGCTCGTGCTCGAGGACGTTTACAAGTCGTATGGCAAGAAGCAGGTGCTCAACGGGATCAACCTGTTGGTCAACGAGCACGAAGTGGTTTGTCTCATCGGGCCGAGCGGCTGCGGCAAGTCGACGATCCTGCGCTGCATCGACCTGCTCGACCCCATCGACGCCGGCCGCATCCTGCTGGACGGTCGAGATGTGACCGCCCACGGGGTCAACACCAACGATGTGCGCAAGCGGATCGGCATCGTCTTCCAGTCCTTCAACCTCTTCTCGCACATGTCGGTCCTGGACAACGTGACGCTTGGAGCACGACGCGCCCAGCGCATGAGCCGCCGCGAGGCCGAGGGAATGGCTGCCGAGCTGCTGGAACGTTTCGGGCTGGGCGAGAAGATCAAGGACTATCCCGACAAGTGTTCCGGGGGTCAGCAGCAACGCGCCGCGATCGTGCGCGCCCTCATGGGCAACCCGGAGATTCTGCTCCTGGATGAGGTGACCTCGGCGCTCGATCCGGAGTTGATCGGAGAAGTGCTGAGCGTGATCCGGGACCTCGCCGACCGCGGCATGACCATGGTGATCGCTACCCACGAGATGGGTTTCGCTCGCGATGTAGCCAGTCAGGTCTGTTTCATCCACGAGGGTGTCGTCCTCGAAGCCGCCCCACCCGCCGAGCTGCTCACCGCCCCCCAGCACGAACGTACCCAGCGGTTCCTCAAGCGCGTAACCGAAGCGGGCCGGCTGTAGAGCGGCCGGGCACCGGCGAAAAGGCGGAGGGAGCAGCCAAGGCGTGGGAGTAACCCCAAACACGCGAATCGGCCCCCCGGCTACAGGTCTAACCCACGCCTTGGCTTCTACTCGGGACGTTCGGCCAACGGCAGGACCACAACCACTTGCCGGCTTAGGGCCTCACCCAAACCCCCCTCGCCCCCTCCCCGCCCTGCGGGCGATACTCCCCCAACACTCGCACCGCTCGCGGAGGGAGAATCGGGGCGGCTAACCGAGTTGGAGGACGAGCTGTTCGGCTAGGTCGAAGTCGACCTCGTCGAGGGATGAGATGCCGATGGTCAGCTCGCGCAAGATGGCGGCCTGCTTGACCGCTCGACGCTGCGCTTCGGCGTATGGCATCGTGTGAAACATCACCATCGCGTAACGCGGGATGAACTTGTCCGGGTGACGCCGCTCCAGCTCGAGTGCGAGCTCGCGCCGTAGCTGGTAGCCCTCTTCGGCCACCGAGCTGCGCATCTCGATGTAGTTGTCGAGAGCCATGTCGGCGATGGCGTCGGTATCCGGTTTTCGGATCCGCTCGAAAGTACGAAACGCCTCCTCCCAGTCGTCGGGGTACTCATCGAGGCAAGCCATCAGCACCTTGCACGACTCCATGGCGGCGTTCATCCCCTGACCGTGGAAGGGAACGACTGCATGGGCCGCGTCACCTACGATCACCGCCCGATCGTGGAGCTGCCATCCGGTGACTCGCAGCGTCGCCAGCCGACCGTCCGGGTTCGCCTCGTACTGCTCGGCCAGGTCGGGGACCAGCGGCACGAAATCGGGGAACTCCTTCTCGAAGAGCTCCATCACGGCAGCCGCTGAGTCGAGGCTCTCCATGTTGTACGGCCCCTCCTCCGCAGGAGCGAACAAGGTACAAGTGAAGGAGCCGCCAATGTCGGCCAAGGCAATCAGCATGAACCCGCCGCGCGGCCAGATGTGGAGCGCATTCGGGTCGATCAAGTGCTTGCCGTCCTCACCGGCAGGCATGGTCAGCTCCTTGTATCCGTGGCCCAGCGGCTCGACCAGCTCGCCGCCGCCGTTGCGGGCTTGCACCAGCTCGCGCACTTGCGATCCGAAGCCATCGGCGCCGAATACGGTTTCGACCTCAACGTCGTACTCGGTGTCGCTGCGAGCGTCGTGGAAGCGCAGCAACCCGTTGTCGAGGTCGCCTCCAATACAGCGCTGATCGAAGAGGATCTCCACCTCGCCGGCGGCTTCGGCGGCGTCGAGGAGCACGGCGTTGAGCTCGGAGCGGCCCACCGAGTGGATCACCTCGTCGGGCCGGGTTCCGTATGGCTGCAAGGACTGCTGGCCGTCCTCGTCGTGGATCATGCGCCCCCGCATCGGGATGAGAAGCGGCGCCACCGCCTCCATCGCGCCCAGCTCCTCCAGCACTGCGATGCCACGGGCGGCCAGGGCCAGGTTGATCGAGCGGCCGGCGTCGATGTCGGTGGTGCGCAGATCAGGACGAGATTCGAATACCGAAACGGGAAAGCCTGCCTTGCCGAGGTAGGTCGCCAGCATCGCTCCGGCCAATCCTCC
>JBFIXI010000004.1:0-112091 GCA_041605955.1 Acidimicrobiia bacterium | reverse complement strand
CGCCCATTGTGCAATATTCCCTGCTGCTGCCTCCCGTAGGAGTCTGGGCCGTGTCTCAGTCCCAGTGTGGCTGATCGTCCTCTCAGACCAGCTACCCGTCGGAGCCTTGGTGAGCCGTTACCTCACCAACAAGCTGATAGGCCGCGAGACCATCCTGAAGCGGCTGACCTTTTCCTCATCGGAACATGCGATCCGATGAGGGCATCTGGTATTAATCCAAGTTTCCCTGGGCTATCCCAGTCTTCAGGGCAGGGTTCTCACGTGTTACGCACCCGTTCGCCGGTGTCCCCACCCGCTTCTTACGAAGCAAGTGGTTCTCCCTCGACTTGCATGCATTAAGCACGCCGCCAGCGTTCGTCCTGAGCCAGGATCAAACTCTCCGTCGAGTTTGAACTGCTGGCTCCCACGACCTTCCCAATCGCTCGGGTCAGTCCCGGGAGTCAGTCAAAGGTTGTGCTCCGACCACGACCTAACCCGAAAGGCTGCCGTGATGAGCACGGGCCGCGCCGGGGACGGGGGTCCCTGTTACTCGGCGATGTCGCGAGTTGATCGCGACCGCACCGGAGTGGCTCGGCCATTGTTTTCATGACGCTTGATCCGATTCAGGATGGCCGTGTGGCCGCTGATTCGTGCCAAGCGCATGCTGGCTTTTGACACGCTGTTTAGTTGTCAAGGAGCCCCCATTTGCGCGCGAATCACCGCCCGCAGGGAGGGGAATGTAACACAATCAGCAACCATATGACAAGTTCAGGTATTCCCTTTTTCCACCGATGGTTACGAGTGGACGCGTACCGGTCGGCGGCATCCGGTGCCGGCTCGAGGCAGGAACCGGAACAGCGCTGGCGGTCGCTCAACCCGACTCGTATCATCGGGCGTCCTGCAAGAAACGGCCGCGCATGCGCGTGGTAGGGATCGTAGAGAAAGTAGGCGAACAGGAAATGGACGATTCCGACAGCGGCCTCCCGGCAACCGAATTTGCCCGAGTACGAAGGGGATACGACCCCGACGAGGTCGACTCATTTCGTACCCAAGCCGTCGAGCACGCCCAGCAGCTCGAGGCCGACTTGGCTTCCGCCCGTGCCAAGGCCGAAGAGCACGAGGCCGAGATCGACCGACTGAAGCAGCGCCTCGAGAACACTAGCCCCGGAGAACAGTCACTCGACCGAATCCTGGCGGATGCCCGCCAGACCCGCGAACAGATGCTGGCCGAAGCCCAAGCCGCCGCCGACCGGATCCGCGCCCAGGCGGCGCAGGAGGCGGAGCAACAGCTGGCAGAGGCCCGCGCCGCCCGCGCCGCCACGACCGGGGAAGCCGACCAGCTCCGCAGCACTGCCACTGCGGAGATCGACGCACTGCGCGCCGACGCCGAGGCCAAAGCCAAGGCAATACTGCAGCAGGCCGAAGACCAAGCCGAGCAGCGTCTGGCTCACGCCCGCACCACCCGCGCCGAGGCTGAAGAGGAAGCCGACAGGATCCGCAGTCAAGCCGCCCGGGAGGCTCGGGAGGCAGTTGAGAAAGCGCAAGCGGATGCCACCAGCATGAAGTCCGAGGCCGAACGGATCTTGGCAGAAGCCAAGGGTCGTGTCGCCGCCGAATTCGAGGAACACCGGTCCAAGGTCCAGCGCGAGGAGTCGACGGCGACCGAGCGGGCGAGCGAGATCGTCACGGCAGCTCAGAGCCAGGCCTCCGAGCTTCGAGGAGTAGCCGAGCGCGATGTGGCTCAGGCCCGCCATGATGCCGCCCAGGAAGCGGAGCGGATCGTCGGTGAGGCGAAGGCCACCATCGAAGCGCAGATGGCCGAAGCCGATCGCAAGGTCGGTGAGGCCGAACGCAAAGCGACGACGGTCACCGAGGAAGCGAACGCCGCGGCTCGCGCCACCAAAGGCGAGGCGGATGAATATGCCGAGCGGAAACGCGCCGAGGCCGATGTCGATCGTGACGAGGCGGAGAAGCAGCTGGCCGACGCCCGCCAGGCGGCGGAGAAGATGCGGGCCGCCGCGGAAGCCAAGGTGGCCAGCATCATCGAGAAAGGCGAGCAGGAAGCAGCGGCGACGCGCAGCGTGGCCGAGCAGGCTGCGGCCAAGACCCGTGCCGAGGGCAAAGCCGAGAAGGCTCGCCTCGACGCGGATATCTCCCAACGCCGCAGTGATTTGAACGCGCTCCAAGGCACGATCGCCGACATCGAAGCGCGCCTGAGTCGTTTCCACTCCATGGCCGCCGAAGAGATGGCGATGCTGAAAGGCCTGAGTGCCGGCATCGGCGATGCCGGCGTGGAGGCGGTCGATGCTGACGCCGATCGCAAGGCGAAGGCCGCGGCCCGAGCCGCCTACGAGGCTCATCCCCAACCGCCGATCACCACCGGTCCGGGCCCGACGGACATCGCTCCGGTGGCCGCCGCTGGCGAGGGCACGGAGACGACCGGGACGGACATCCAGTCGACCGGAACCGTCCACGTGCTCTTGGAGGAAGACAACTATTACGAGAGGCGGGCCGGCATGCAGAGCCGGGTGCAAGAGATGCAGGACGAAGCGAATGCGGGTGCGGCTCCCAGCGCCACAGATGATTCGCCGCAAGCGGCATCCGTGGACTCCCCCGACTCCGTGGACAGCCCCGAAAACGCCGACTCTGACGACGAGAACTGAGTTCGCGAAAAGCTACTGATATCAAGGGGCCCCCGGCGACGGGGGCCCCTCATTCATTGCCTCGCAACCGAGACGCGGAACTGCTACAAATTGGCGGAGCGAGGTCGCTGGTGGATCGACTCCGATCTCGCGATGATCGAGTGGGCTATCGATCACAACAAGTGTGGAGGGGTTTCTCGGCGCCGACTACCGAGGGCTGCCTCGACGTTAGAACGAGGAGTGGGGATTGAAGGCAGCTGGCGCACTTCGAGCATCACCGGCACGGCACGGGCGGTTCGACGTTGGAGATCGCGCGCTGATTCTCATCGGTGCGCTCTATCTGTTCTCGTTGGTGCTGGCGCCGGCGGCGGCGGCCTACACCGGCGAGATCGATCTAGAGCTGGACAAGTCGGTAGCGCCGGATACTGTCGCCGTGGGCGAGACGGTGATCTGGACGGTCTCGGTCACCAATCGCGGTCCGGGCGACGCCACCAGCGTGGCAGTGGGCGACAACCTCCCTTCCGGCCTCGTCTACGTGTCGCACGACGGCGACGGCGCCTTCGACCCGGCCGAGGGAGTCTGGATGATCGGCGACGTGCCACTGGACGCGACCAAAACGCTCAGGATCGAAACGGTGGCTGCGGCCGTCGGCGAAATCGTCAACGAAGCAGAAGTGACGATGGCCGACCAAGAGGATCTCGACTCGATTCCTGGCGACGGCCAGGGCGACGACTGGGACGATGCGTCCATCCAGGTGACGCCGGACGGGTCCGAGCTGATCGACCTGGAGCTCACGAAAATGGCCAACCCGGTTGCGGTACAGGTCGGTGACCAGACCACCTGGACTATCGAATTGACCAACCAGGGCCCGACCGACGCCAGCGGCGTCGCAGTGACGGTCGCTTCCCCGACCGGAGTGAGCTATGTCTCCCACACCGGCGACGGCCTGTTCGACCCGGTCTCGGGCACCTGGACCGTCGGCGACTTGGCGGCCGGCGTCAGCGCCACTCTCGCCATCCTCACCACCGTCGAGGTGGTCGGCGAGCTGACGTGTGTCGCCGAGGTGACGATGGCCGACCAACAGGACGTCGACTCGATACCTGGCGACGGCCAGGGCGACGACTGGGACGATGCCTCCGTTGTCGTCTCTCCGCGTGGTGACCTCATCGATCTCGAGCTCACCAAAGCCGCCGACCCCACCAGGGTCGTAGTGGGTGACGAGACCACGTGGACGGTTGACCTCACCAACCAGGGCCCGGCCGACGCCAGCGGCGTCGCAGTGACGGTCGCTTCCCCGACCGGAGTGAGCTACGTCTCCCACACCGGCGACGGCCTGTTCGATTCGGTCTCGGGCATGTGGACGGTCGGCGACTTGGCAGCTGGCACGAGCGTCACACTGGCCATCGTCACCACCGTGGTCGAGGAGGGACGATGGACCTGCGAGGCTGAGGTGACGGCAGCCGACCAGGAGGACTTCGATTCGGTGCCCGGTGATGGGGAAGGCGACGACTGGGACGACGCGACGGTCGCCACTCGCCCTGGTGACGAGCTGATCGACCTCGAGCTGACCAAAGCGGCCGAGCCCCAGACCCTCGCAGTGGGCGGTGAGGCCACCTGGACGGTGGACCTCACGAACCAGGGTCCCGATGACGCCACCGGCGTCGCGGTGACCGTGACCGCCCCAGCGGGTCTCACGTACGTGTCTCACCAGGCGGTCGGCGCGTTCGATCCCGGCACCGGGGTATGGACCGTCGGCGATCTTGCGGTAGGTGAGGTGGTTGTGCTGCAAATGGTCACGGTGGTCGACCGCAAAGGCGAGTGGATCTGTCAAGCGGAAGTCACCGCCGCCGACCAAATGGATGTAGATTCGGCGCCCGGCGACGGGGAAGGCGACGACTGGGACGAAGCCCGCGTCGCGACCGGCACCCCGGGCGACGGAGTCATCGACCTGGAGCTGACCAAGACGGCTGAACCCACGTTGCTGGCTGTGGGCGACGAGAGCGTGTGGACCATTGACCTGACCAATCAGGGTCCCGATGGTGCCACCGGCGTCGCCGTCACCGTGTCATCGCCGCCGGCGGTCACCTACGTGTCCCATGCCGGTGTCGGAGCATTCGCTCCCGCAACCGGGGTGTGGACGGTCGGCGACATCGGAGCCGGTGAGACGGTGACCCTCGAGATCGCCACAACCGTCGACGACGTTGGTCGGTGGACCTGCGTCGCCGAGGTCACCACGGCCGATCAGCAAGACGCCGACTCGGTGCCCGGCGACGGCGAAGGCGACGACTGGGACGAAGCCGGCGTTGAAGTGTCGAGCGTGCTGGCCTCTGCGGTGGTCGGCGACACCGTGTGGTTAGACGATGACGCCGATGGGATCCAGGATCCGGGTGAGGCCGGCATCGCAGGAGCCGTCGTTGTGTTGACCAACACCGACACCAACGCCACGGCGACCCAGACGACCAACGCCAATGGGCTCTACCTCTTCTCGGCGCTCGATGCAGGCAGCTACGTCGCCGCCATCGACATGTCTTCGGTCGATGCCAAGATGGGTCTCACGACGCCCGGCTCCTTCACCATCTCGTTGGCAGACAATGACGCGTTCCTAGCAGCCGATTTTGGCTTGGCCGAACAATTGCCCGTCACGGGCTTCGACCCGATCCCCGTTGCGGTTGGTGGCCTGATTCTGTTGCTGTTGGGAGCGGTCGCCCTCGAGCTGACATGGCCCGAACGCGAGGGAAGACGACTGGCGACGGCGGCCCTGGGGCGCTGAGCGTCAGAACCGTTTGTTCGAGCCGCGGAGGCGGCGCGCCGCGCCCAGCAGCAGGGCTACTACGACCACCAATACGATCAGATTGGCCATCCATAGGAACAGCCCGATCACGCGCCGCAGCAGCCACCACAGGATGATCATGACTGCGATTGCGACTAGACCCGATGCCAGGAGTTCTCGCAACCGCGCCATCATGACACCACCCTCACGAACCGCCGCTTGCCCACCTGGATGACCCGGCCACGCAACTCGGCCGCGGTCGCTGTGTCGCCCCCGTGCTTGACGCCATCGACTTTGACGGCGCCCTGTTTGATCAGTCGGCGGGCTTCCGAACGAGTAGCGACCATCCCGGCCGCTTCGAGAAGCTCCGGGAGGTAGACCTCCTCGGCGTCCTCGAGGGACCAAGTGGCGATGTCGTCCGGGGCTTGTTTCGCCTTGAAGACTTGGTCGAACTGCGCTTCGGCCTTCTCGGCCGCCGCCTCATCCCAGTAAGCAGTCACGATCTCTCTAGCCAGCAGCCGCTTCGTGTCCCCCGGGTGCCGATTCCCCGTTGCGATCTCCGCCATCAGCTGCGCCGCGTCGGCCTGGCCGTAGCCGGCCGCGAGCACGAACCACTGTTCCATGGCGTCATCGGGAATGCTCATCGTCTTGCCGAACATCTCCTCGGGCGGATCGGTGACCGAAATGTAGTTCCCCAGCGACTGTGACATCTTCTTGACGCCGTCGATTCCCACCAGGAGAGGCACGGTCATGACAGTTTGCGGCGGCTGACGAGTCTGTTGCTGGAGCGACCGCCCCACCAGCAGATTGAACAGCTGATCGGTCCCCCCGATCTCGATGTCCGCTTCCACCGCTACCGAATCCATGGCCTGCAAGAGCGGATACATGAACTCGAGCAGAGAGATTGGCTCGTGCCGCTCCCAGCGCGCTCTGAAATCGTCGCGGTCCATGATCTGAGCTACCGTGAACTTGGCGGTCAACGCGAGGACCTCCGTCATGTCCATGGTGCTCAGCCACTCGGAGTTGGGACGGATCTCCAGTCGCGACTCGTCCAAGAAACCGCGGATCGTATCCAGGGTCTCGGAAACGTATCCCCCTACCTCGGCAGCGTCGAGCCGGCGCCGGGTCTCGCTCTTGCCGCTGGGATCGCCGACCTGGGCGGTGAAATCGCCCACGATCAGCACGGCGATGTGCCCCAGGTCCTGAAAACGGCGTAGCAGGCGAAACACGACAGCCCAGCCCAGCGTGACGTCGGGCGCCGTGGGATCGACGCCGAGCTTGACTCGCAGCGGACGCTTCTGCTCCAGCAGCTCACGCAGGCCATCCTCGGGTAGCAGCGTGTCGACGCCGTCGGTGAGAATTGCCAGCTGCTCCGAGACCGGCAGGAATTCGCTCATCGTGCGGCGAGGTTAATCGGCCAAAGATGCGCCGCCACCGGGCTCTAGCGCTCCGGCAGGTCCGGCTCCCCGACAGCGACCTTGATCGCGAGCCGGCGAAATGCCGGGTGCCGGCGAGTCCTCCATTTACCGTGCGTCCCGATGGACCGCCGTGTTCTCGCCATGCTCGCGCTGGGTCTGGTGGCGGCCGCCTGCACCGTGGAGCCTCTGGCGGACCCCGGAATGGGCTCTGCTGCGCTGACCACCACCGTCTATGCCGCCGACGGGTCAGTGATTGCGGAATGGCACGCCGGCGAGGATCGCATCCTCGTCGACTATGACGCCATACCTGCCCACCTGATCAATGCCGTGGTCGCCATCGAGGACGAGCGATTCTGGGAGCACGACGGCGTCGACCCGCGGGCGGTGGCGCGGGCACTGCTGCGCAACCTCGACGAAGGCTCGATCGTGGAGGGCGGCTCGACCATCACTCAGCAGTACCTCAAGAACGTCGCCTTGACGCCCGAAGTGTCGATCGATCGCAAGGTCGAGGAGGCGATACTGGCGTTGCGGCTCGAAGAGGGGTTGTCCAAGGAGCAGATTCTCGAGCGCTACCTAAACACGGTGTATCTCGGCGCCGGCAGCTACGGGGTGGCCACGGCCGCCGATCGCTACTTCGGACGATCCGTGAGCGAATTGACTCTCGCCGAGAGCGCCTTGTTGGCCGGGCTGATCCAATCGCCGTCGGCAACGAACCCCAGGCTGCATCCCGAGGCGGCGACGGCGCGCCGCCAGGTGGTGCTCGACAAGATGGCGGCCCTCGGCTGGATCGAGGCGGACACGGCGCGAGCCGCCGCCGCCGAGGCGATCGTCCTCGCCGATGCCCGCCAAGCGGTCGAATCTCCTTATCCGTACTTCACGGAGGAGGTCAAGCGCCGGCTTCTCGAAGAACCTGCGCTGGGACCAACCATCGAGGATCGATATGAATTGCTCTTCGGTGGCGGGCTTCATATTCACACGACACTCGATCCACGAGTGCAAGGAGCCGCCGCCGCCGCCATCGATGATGTGGTGGGAGAGGAAGGACCCAGCGCCGCGCTGGTTGCCATCGATCCGCGCACCGGCCACGTCGCTGCGCTGATCGGCGGACGCGACTTCTACTCCGCGTCCAATCCCTCGGCGCAGTTCAATCTGGCGACCCAGGGGCGTCGCCAGCCGGGCTCGGCATTCAAGCCGTTCGCGTTGGCAGCCGCGCTCGAAGCGGGCTGGTCACTCGATAGCGTCGTCGCCGGCGGGCAAGCGGTCACCATCGAGACCGACTCCGGCCCGTGGCTCGTCGAGAACTACAACAGCGCGGTGTTTCCAGATCTGACTCTCACGGAGGCCACCGTCTACTCCGTGAATGTCGTTTACGCCCAGCTCATCGCAGCAATCGGTCCGCAGCGGGTCGTGGATGCGGCGGCCCGGGCCGGCGTCACGACGCAGCTCGAGCCATTTCACTCGGTGACTCTCGGGGCGCAAGAGGTGTCCGTCCTTGAGATGGCGTCGGCTTTTGGCACCTTTGCCACCGGAGGCACCCATGTCGATCCCGTGCTGGTGACCCGAATCGAAGACGCGGCCGGCCAACAGCTGCTCGACAGCGTCCCGGTCGTAACCCAAGCGCTCGAACCGGTCGTGGCCAACGCGGTCACGGCTGCGCTCACCGAGGTCGTGCGGCGCGGCACCGGCCAGCAGGCGCGGATCGGTCGAGCCGTTGCCGGTAAGACGGGCACGTCCCAGCAGCATCACGACGCTTGGTTTGTTGGCTATACGCCAGAGATCTCGGCTGCCGTCTGGGTGGGATTCCCGGATGAGCTCGAACCGCTGGAACATCCGGCGACTCCCTACACGATCACCGGGGGAACCTGGCCGGCTCAGATCTGGGCTCGTTTCGCATCAGAGGCCCTCGAGGGAGTGCCCTACGGCGAGCTCAGCCAGCTGGCGGACGCAGAGGCGACGTCGGTCGCCATCGACACCTCGACCGGCTACCTCGCTGGACCGCTCTGCCCTCGCGAACACGTCCACCTGATCGAGGTTCCCCGCGACCTTGCTCCGACCGTCGTGTGTCCCATCCACAATCCGCTGGGGCTGGGAACACTCGGCAGCGGCACCGTGCCGGACGTGATCGGTCTGTCCCTGGCGAACGCTGTCGGCGAATTGGCGGACGCGGGATATCAGACTCGGGTCGAGTGGGTCCCGGCAAGCCCCCTTGCCGCCGGCACCGTGTTCGGGATCACTCCTGCGGTCGGCTCAGCGGCAGCAGACGGCTCCACGGTCAGCCTCCAGGTCGCCGGGCCGGAGCCGGGAAGCGCCGTACCGGCGGTTCTGGGCTTGCCGGCGGATGAGGCCGCCCGGCGACTCGAAGAGGCCAGACGCTTGTTCGAGATCATCGTGGAGGCTGAGTCGATTGCCGAAGACGCCATTCGCCGCTCCGGATTGGTGTGGAAACAGGACCCGGCGGGCGGCGCGGTGACCGACGCGCTGGTGCGGATCTGGGTGAACCCCTGATTCGCCGCCCGCAACCGGCGGCTCCTACTGAGGCCAACTCTCCACCACGAATCGCCAGGGCCGCTCCACTGCCCGCGAGATTCCCACTCGCGGCGTTGCGATGCTTCGTTCCACGGCACGTACTGGTGGAGCCAGCCGGAGCGGGGCCGTCGTGAGCAGGTGCCCGTCGTAGACATCAGTCACCCCGAGTGCCTGCGCCAGCTTGCCCGGGCCGTCGGCCAGATGATCCTCCCGGCCGCGGCGTTCTACCGCCGCTCCCCGACCTTCGAGCACTGTGGCGCCCCGCAATAGCACGGCACTGGGCCGCCCTTCCGGGCCGCTGACGACGTTCATGCACCAGTGAATGCCGTAGGACCGGTACACGTACAGTGTGCCCGGCGGACCGAACATCGCTGCGTTGCGAGCGGTGCGCCCGCGGAACGCATGGCTCGCCGGATCCGACTCGCCGTCGTATGCCTCGACCTCGGCAAGCTCGGCGACCACCCGGGCGCCGTCGATCTCGGAGATGAGCCGCCACCCGAGGAGGCCCCTCGCGGCGGCGACAACATCTGTGTCGAACCACGGCGGCCGCCCGGCCGGGCTGCCTCCCGCAGAGCTCGGGCTAGCCGCCCGCATCCATCAGGAAGAGCACCAGCGCTTTGAAGGCGTGCAGGCGATTCTCCGCTTGATCGAACACGAACGAACGGCGGTGCTCCATCATCTCGTCGGCGACCTCCTCACCGCGGTGGGCGGGCAGGCAGTGAAGGAACAAGGCGTCGTCGTCGGCGTGGGCGAACAGCTCCTCGTTGACCTGGAAACCGGCGAAGGCTCGCAGTCGATGCTCGGCCTCGTCCTCCTGACCCATCGAGGCCCATACATCGGTGTAGACCACTTGGCTACCGGTGACTGCGGCGACTGGATCCTCGGTGAGCTCGATCCGCCCGCCGTGGGTGGCGGCCAGGCTCTCGGCTTGGGCGACGATTTCTTCACTCGGCTCGTGGCCGGCAGGAGCCGCGATCACGACTTCCATGCCGGTGATGGCTCCGCCAAGTAGGAGGGAGTGGGCGACGTTGTTGCCGTCGCCTATGTAGGCCAGCCTGGTGCCCGGAAGGGCCCTGTGCTCGGAAATGGTCTGCAGGTCTGCCAGCGCCTGACATGGGTGGCTGCGCTCGGAGAGCAAGTTGACGACCGGAATCGAGGCATGGGTGGCGACCGCCTCGAGGGCAGCGTGGGACTTCACGCGCATGGCGACCAGCGATAGGTAGCGCGCCAAGACTCGGGCTACGTCCTGCGGAGCCTCCCGGGTTCCCATACCGACCTCATCGCCGCGCAGCGCCACCGGGTGGGCACCCAGCTCAGCCGTAGCGACCTCGGCGGAGACCCGGGTTCGGGTCGACGGCCGCTCGAAGAACAGACCGATGCTGCGGCCGACCAATGCCTCGTGGAATTGCAGACGATCCTGCTTCAACGTGGCTGCCATGGCGAGCACGCCGTGCAGCTCATCAGCTTCCAGATCCGAGATCATCAAGAAATCACGCTTCATCAAGCACTCCTCAATTGGGCTCCAAGGGCGGCCGCCGCTGTCACCAGCGCGTCGCGTTCCCGCTCGATCTCCTGGCGCGATAGCGTGCGATCGGAAGCTCGCAGCCGGAAGTGAAGTGCGATCGATCGCCGCGCCGTCTCCGGATGGACGAAGTCGTCGAATATCGTCACGGCCTCCAGCAGGTCAGAGGCACGCGCCGTTGCCGACACGAGATCGCCACCGGGAAGCCCCGGCGGAACCTCGAATGAGAGATCGAAGTCCACGTGGGGATAGTTCGAGATCGGCGTCATCTCGAACGTCCCTCGGGCTGCCACCAGCGGTGCCAGTTCCAGCTCGACGATTGCTACTCGCGAGTCGATCTCGAACAGACGCGAGATGCCGGGATGGGTTTCACCGGCGTACCCGAGCGGCCGGCCATTGATGGTGAGGGCTGCCGTTCGAGTGGGGTGATAGCCGGGCGGCTGGGCCGCGGCTCGCGCGACGTCGAGACCCATACGGGTGGCGATGGCTGCTACCGCTGCCAGAGCAGTTGTCGCGTCCGCGGTAGGCGGAGGGTCCGCCGGTCCGCCGAAGCCGAATGGTCCCGTGATCGCCACCGCGACCCGGTTTGGCTGGTCGGGGACGCGGTCATCCTCGGGCCAGGGTCGGGCGAAGAACACCCTGCCGATCTCGAACAGCGCCACCGCACCAGCACCTCGATTCAGGTTGTCGCGGACGTTGCGAAGCAGCCCGGGGAGCAAGCTCTGGCGGAGCTTGGCCTGGTCATCGCGCAGCGGATTGCGCACAGACACGACGTCGCCGACTTCCTCAGCGAAGGCAGCCAGCTCGTCGGGAGAGACGAAAGGCAGGTTCACTGCTTGGTGCAAACCGAGGCCGCGCAGCGTGGTCACCAGTGTGCGGGTATGGGTTTGTTCGGCGGATAGACCCCCCGCGGGCCCGGTTGGCAGCGTCTCCGGGAAGGTGTCGAAGTCGGCGAGTCGGGCCACCTCCTCGACCAGATCGGCCGGGCGGGTCAGGTCTGGTCGATACGTGGGCACCGTCACCGTCAATCGCTCCGAGTTGGGCACGACCTCCAGCTGGAGCCGGCCCAGTAGCTCGGCGATCGGGTCAGTGGAGAACCTGGTTCCCAACAAACGCTGCACGTCGGAGGTGGCGAGCTCGATCACGACCGGAGCGGAGGGGTTGGCGACGATGTCGATCTGGGTTGCGACCACATCGCCGCCGGCCAAGTTTGTGAGCAGCTGGCAAGCCCGATCGTTGGCCATCGGGGCGAGATTCGGATCTACTCCCCGCTCAAAACGCTTCGACGCTTCGGACTGGAGGTCGTGACGACGCGACGAATACATCACCGTGGGAGGATCCCAGTGAGCCGCCTCCATGAGGACGTTGCGAGTGGTGGCAGCCACTTCCGAGCGGGCACCTCCCATTATCGCCGCCAGCGACGTGGGACCGTCGCCGTCGACGATGACCAGATCCTGCGGGGTGAGGCGGCGCACCGCGCCGTCCAGGGTTTCCAGCGTCTCACCTTCGCGAGCCCAGCGGACGTCGAGACTGTTGCCTGCAATCACGTCGGCATCAAAGGCATGCAGCGGATGGCCCAACTCCAGCATCACATAGTTGGTGACATCGACGACGTTGGAAATCGCCCGCACGCCAGCTTTGTGTAGCCGCTGCTGCATCCACAGCGGGGATTTACCGGACGTTATCCCGCGCACTTCGCGCGCGGTGAAGCGGTTGCAGCCGTCGGGCGCCGAGATCGTGACTCCGACCTTCGGTTCCCCGGGGACGGTCGGCAGCGAGATCACGGGCATCCGGAGGTCGATGTCGTACCAGGCGGCGAGCTCCCGGGCGACACCGATCATGCTCATCACGTCCGGCCGATTGTTGGTTACCTCCAGATCGAAGACCACATCCGGCAGCTCCAACAGGGATTCGAACGGATCGCCGATTGCGGGGTTCCCGTCGAGAACGATGATGCCCTCGTGGTCCTCCCCGAGCCCGAGCTCGCGCTCCGAGCAGATCATTCCGTGGGACTCCACGCCCCGGATCGCCCGTTTGCCGATCTCGAAGCCCCCGGGCAACACGGCACCGGGTAGGGCAACTGGCACCCGGGCTCCGGCTTCGAAGTTCCATGCCCCGCAGATGATCTGATGGGGAGAGGCGTCGCCGACGTCGACCCGGGCGACCCTGATCTTGTCGGCATTCGGATGAGCTCCCACTTCGACCACCTCGCCGATCCGCACACCACTCCACGCGACATCGAACACCTCTATCGACTCGACAGCATGGCCGAGGTAATCGAAGACCCGGCCGAGCTGGATCGGATCCCCGGTGGGGAGATCTATGAACTCTCGCAACCAAGTGAGGGAGACTCGCATCGCCTATCCCGGGAACTGCTCGAGGAATCGGAGATCGTTGTCTACGAAATGCCGAATCGAGTCGATGCCGTAGCGCGGCATGGCGACACGTTCCACGCCCATCCCGAAAGCGAAGCCAGTGACCTCATTTGGGTCGTAGCCGACCGCTTCGAAAACGTTCGGGTCGACCATCCCGCAGCCGAGGATCTCGAGCCATCCCGATCCCCCGCACACGCGGCACGAGGCACTGCCGCCGTCGCACGAGGGACAGGAGGCGTCCATCTCGGCCGAGGGCTCGGTGAAGGGGAAGTAGTGGGGACGCAGGCGAACTCGGGTGCTGGGACCGAAGAACTGCCTGGCGAACTCGGCGAGGGTGCCCTTGAGATCGGAGAATTGGATGTCGGTGTCCACCGCCAGGCCTTCGATCTGATAGAAGACGGGCAGGTGGGATGCGTCGACGGTGTCGTTGCGGTAGCACTTGCCGGGGACGACGATGTACACCGGAGGATCGTGCTGCTCCATGTAGCGGGCTTGAACCGGCGACGTATGGGCCCGCAACAACAGCTCGTCCTCCGGTTTCCCATAATCCAAGTACATCGTGTCCGACTCGAGCCGACCGGGATGGTCCGGTGGGGTGTTGAGCGCATCGAAGTTGTACCAGCCGAGCTCGGCCTCGGGACCGTCGGCGACCTTGTAGCCCAGCCCGATGAAGATGTCGCTCACCTCATCGATCACTTGCTGAATCAGGTGCAATCCGCCGACCGGGAACGTGCGGTAGTCCACCGTGACGTCCAGGCTCTCCGCGGCGATACGCCCGGCCTGCTCCTGAGTGGCGAGGCTCGCGTGCCGATGGGCGATGCGCTGCTGCAGATCGAGGCGGACCTCGTGGATGCGCCGACCCACTTCACGTCGTTGGTCATCTGGGAGCTTGCCGAGGTTGCTGAGCTCTCGGGCAATCACCGACTTGCGGCCCAGATGGTCCCTCTCGAACGCAGCCAAATCCTCGCTGGTCTCGATGCGATCGAGCTCGCGCTGCAGGGCCTCGGGATCCGGCAGACGCAGATCGAGCAACATCTCGTCGAGCTTGGCGTCCAGGTCGACGGATTCGTCGACATCTGGAGTTGTTGAGTCGGGTCTGTTGTCTTCCATTGATTTGCTTTCCTTACGGCGGCAGCCCCGAAAACAACAGCGCCCGGAGCCGGATTTGCTGCCCCGGGCGAAATGTGGATTCGCGGCTGTGACTAGGCAGCGATCCGGGCCCCGGGCCCGGTAAACACGAAGTTGCGATTGCTAGTCATAGCCATAACTGCATGGTATTGACCGACGCCGCATCCGGCAAGAACGCGCCGCTTGATGGGCAGCCCAATGTCACCTGCGAGCAGCTCCAAGGGTGGTTTGGCATCAGTAATCGACAACTCAGTTCGTCAACAGGCAGCTTTCTACGACGCCATTGCCGAGCCGGTGCACGCCCCACCCGGTGGACCCGACGGCCAGGCGCTCCGTTACGAGCAACCCTACGACTTCGCCCTATGACGAGCTCAGACCGGCCCCGCCGCTGACCCGACGCTCCGTAAAGGCGGCGACCATGCTCGCCCTGCGCCCGCCGCCAGCCACGATCAACGTCCCGCCGCTATGGCAAACATGGCAATGCTTCCGGCGACCGCGGCGTTGAGACTCTCCACTGCGCCGGAAGTGGGCACCGTCAGGGTCGCAACGGCCTTCGCCACCAAGTCCTCTCCCAGGCCGTGCGCTTCGTTGCCGACCAGCAAACCAATCGGGCGCACCTCCGGGCCGGGCTCCTCGGTGCCGTCGGCGTGTGCCAACAGAGCCACCGGCATCACGCCGGCGGAGATGACGTCATCGACGGTGATGCCCGCCACGAGGTTCACCACGAAGTGGGCCCCGGCAGCCGCTCGCAGCACTTTGGGGCTCCAAACGTCGACCGTGTCGGCGGTCGCCGCCACTTGAAACGTGAAGGCTGCGGCCGACCTGATGAGGGTGCCGGCGTTACCAGGATCGCGCACTCCGCACAGCACGACCGTGTCCACGGGCTCGAGAGTCCCCGCCGTTGGTATGGCCGCAACCGCTACCGGTCCCCGGGGATGCTCCGTAGGTGCCAGCTTGCGCATGACCGGCTCCGTGACTCGGGCTACGGTGACCCCCGCTGCGGTGGCGGCGCGAGTCGAGTCATCCTCCTCCAGAGCGAATAAGAGCTCCAGTTCGAACCCGGCCGCCTGGGCGGCCGCGATCACATGCGGCCCCTCGAGGAGCGTCTTGCCGGTAGCCCGACGATACTTGGCGCGATGGAGCCGACCCGCCTTGACTACTCGTTCGTTACGAGGGGACTCGATCACCCGGATCCCGTCGGCGCCACTACTAGGAGGCAGCTCCAGCTACCTCTACGAGAGCCGTGAAGGCCGCCGGATCGTTGACGGCCATCTCGGCAAGCATCTTGCGATCGATCTCGACTTGTGCGGCCTTGAGACCGGCGATCAGCGCCGAATACGTGGTGCCGTTCTGGCGAGCGGCAGCGTTGATCCGGGTTATCCAGAGGCGCCGGAAGTCTCCCTTGCGAGCCCGTCGGTCTCGATACGCGTACTGCATCGAGTTCATCGTCTGCTCGCGAGCGGCGCGGTAGCGCCGGCTCCTAGCGCCGGTGTAGCCGGCGGCCCGTTCCATGACCTTGCGGCGCTTCTTGTGCGCGCTGACGGCTCGTTTCACTCGTGCCATTGCAGTCTCCTATCGACCCAGTAGGCGAGCGGCGCGCTTGGCGTTGCCGCCGGTCAGCTGCTTGTCGCCGGCGACTCGCCGCCAACGCCGCCCGGTCTTCTTGTGGCGGTTGTGGCCGCGCCAGGCGCCCTGGTGCATGATCTTGCCACGCCCGGTCACCTTGAAGCGCTTGGCCGCTCCCTTGTGTGTCTTCTGCTTCGGCACGTCTTCTACTCCTCGTCTGCCGGAGGCGTCTCCGCAGACTCCTCGTTCTCTGTGTTGGGCGACGCACTCGTCGCCTGTGGGGTCGGTTGCTGCGCCCCAGCGGCCGGCTGGGGAGCCGCTGCAAAGTCTTCGGTGGCGGAGTCCTCCTCGGCGACCGGGGCCGGCATCTTGCCCGGCACCAGCACCATCGTTATCTGGCGACCCTCCATCTTCGGGGTCGACTCAACTACTGCCATCTCCCCCAAGTCGGATATGAGCCGCTGCAAGATCTGATGGCCCAATTCGGGATGGGTGACCTCACGCCCCCGAAAGCGCATGGTGCACTTCACCTTGTCTCCCTCAGCGAGGAACCGCTCTACCCGCCGCCGTTTCACCTCGAAGTCGCTGTCTCCGATCTTGGGACGAAACTGGACTTCCTTGATGACGACTCGGCTCTGCTTCTTGCGAGCTTCACGGGCACGGACCGATTGTTCGTACTTGAACTTGCCGTAGTCCATCATGCGAACGACGGGCGGATTCGCGTCGGCTGCAACCTCGACGAGATCGAGGTCCAGCTCCGCTGCCAACCACTTGGCTTCGTCTATCGACTTGATGCCAATCTGGCCGCCGTCTGGAGCCACCAGCCGCACTTGTTTAGCGCGAATCCGATCGTTGACTCGCGGCTCACTCGTTGAGATAGGAATCCTCCTCGTTTGTAGCTTTCAGTTCCGGTCCTGCCATCAAAAAAGGCAGCCCGCGACGCGGTGCTGCCTGATACGTGAACCTGAGCGCACTGGATGCTCCGACCTTCCTCAACGGAAGCCGGGCCTGGTGGCCAGGTGGGAAGCAGGCGCCTCCGCTTGGTCTGTTGTCGGAGCGGGAAGTATACGGGGTCGGCGGAGGGTCGCCAACGTCACAGCGACTTCAGCGCCAGCACCGCCCCGACCGCAGCTGCGGCCGCTTCCGCTCCCTTGTTGTCCTCACCCGGAGCCGACCGAACCCGAGCATGCTCTCGCGCACGCGTCGTGAGGATTCCAAAGCTGATCGGAACCCCGGTGTCGAGAGCAACTCGCATCAGGCCTTCCGAAGCGCGGTGAGCCACGTGCTCATAGTGGTCGGTCTCGCCTTCGATGACTGCCCCGAGCGCCACCACCGCATCCACCTCACCGCTCCTGGCGAGACGTTGCGCCACCAGCGGGATCTCGAAAGCCCCCGGCACCTCGACAACCCGCGTCGCCTCGGCGCCCACCTCGTGGAGGTAGAGCAGGGCGCCGGTGAGCAGCCCTCCCGTGATCTCGGAGTTGAACGTCGCCACGACGACGCCGATGCGAAGTCCGGAGCCGTCGAAGTCGGTAGCTCCGCTCGAAACGCCCATCGGCTAGCTGTTGCCGTCCGTGCCGATGAGGTGGCCCAAGCGATGCGCCTTGGTCGCTAGGTAATCCCCGTTCTTGTCGTTCGCCGGAATCTCGAGGGCGGCCCTGCCCGACACGTCGACGCCCAACGTCTGCAGATCGTGCACCTTGTGAGGGTTGTTGGTCAGCAAGACCACAGAAGCCACCTTCAGGTCGTTGAGGATCTGGGCGGCGAGTCCGTAGTGGCGGGCATCGACCGCCAGCCCGAGCTCCAGGTTGGCATCTACCGTGTCCACGCCGTTGTCCTGGAGCTTGTATGCGGCGAGTTTGGGAAGCAGGCCGATCCCCCGGCCCTCGTGACCCCGCACGTAGATGATCACACCCTGGCCGGCCGCGGCCACCTGCGACATCGACTCGTTCAGCTGGTTGCGGCAGTCACAGCGCTGGCTACCGAGCACGTCGCCGGTGAGGCATTCCGAGTGGACTCTGACCAACACATCCGACTTGCCGACCACATCACCCATGACCAGCGCTACCTGTTCCGGCTCCCCCACGATTGCTCTGTAGCCGTATGCGGTGAACTCACCGTGCTCGGTGGGCAGCACGGTTTCCACCTCGCGCGTTACTAGGGCTTCGGTTGCCCACCTATAGGCGACCAGCTCTTCGATGGTGAGCACCACAATGCCGTGCTCGCGCGCGAAGTGCCCCAGGGCCTCGCCGCGCATCATCGTTCCGTCGTCGTTGACGATCTCGCATAGGGCGCCGGCAGGCTGCAGCCCGGCCATGCGAGCCAGATCGACGGCAGCCTCAGTGTGGCCGGGGCGCACCAGCACGCCGCCCTCGCGGTACCGAAGCGGGAAGATGTGGCCCGGACGCGCCAGGTCGGAGGGCCGCGTCGCCGGATCGGCGAGTGCCCGCAATGTCATAGCCCGGTCGGCGGCCGAGATCCCGGTCGACGTGCCCGGCACATAGTCGACCGAGACGGTGAAGGCCGTCTTGTGTGTGTCGGTGTTCTCCAGGACCATCAGCGGGAGCGCCAGCTCGTCGAGACGTGAGCCTTCGATTGGGGCGCAGATCAGGCCGCTGGTGTGCCGCACCATGAATGCGATCTTCTGGGGCGTGGCCTTCTCCGCGGCGATGATCAGATCACCCTCGTTCTCGCGATCTTCATCGTCGACCACCAGCACGAAGTCGCCGCGAGCAATGGCGGCGAGCGCAGCTTCGACCTTCTCCTTGCTCACTGGTGCCCCTCCAACAGCCTCTCTACGTATTTGGCGATCACATCGACCTCCAGATTGACCTCTTCGCCGATGCCCCGACTACCCAGAGTCGTGACACTCTGCGTGTGCGGTATCACCACGAACTCGAACCAGTTCGCCCCCACCGAAGTGACCGTCAAGCTGACCCCATCGACGGTGATGGAGCCCTTGACTACGACGTATCGGGCGAGCCCCTCCGGCAGCTCGACGCGCAACCGGTCGGCATCGCCCTCAGCGACCCGGCGCACGACCGTCCCGCATCCGTCGACGTGGCCCTGGACCACATGGCCGTCGAATCGACCATCGGCCCGCATAGGCCGTTCCAGGTTCACTGCCTCCCCCACCTCGACACCCCCCAGGTTGGTTCGCTGCAGAGTCTCCGCCACTACATCGAAGGCGAGGTTGCCGTCGGCGGCGGCCACCACCGTGAGGCAGACGCCGTTGACTGCAACCGATGCGCCCAACGCAGGCAGCGGCTCGAATCCACACTTCGCGACGAGCCGCCGGCCGGCCGCAGTGGGCTCGAGAGCGACTACCTCCGCGCGGGCTTCAACGATCCCGGTGAACATCAACTCACCTCACCAACGGGCCGCGCATCGATCCGGACGTCGGGGCCAAGCGCGCTGACGTGGGTGATCCGCAACGCAACCGCATCAGAGAGGGTCGCGAAGTTGGCCGCGAACATCGGCACGCCGGCGCCTCCAGCCAGCTTGGCCGCGAAATAGAAGGTGAGCTCATCGGCCAAGCCGGCCGCCAGGAACGAGGTGGCCAGGCGGGGACCCCCATCAACGAGAACTTCGATCAGCCCCCGTTCTGCGAGGTCCTTGGCTACCAAACCCAGGTCGACGCCGGCGGCGCCTCCGGCGACAACAGATTCCAAGGCAGGAGGCACGCTCTCATGTGTCGGCGAGTAGACGATGGGATTGCGTGCATAGACCCGGCGCTCAGCCGGCAGGTCTTCGGATCCGGCGATGATGATCGGGCGAGGTTGGGGCCCCACATGAGTGTCGAGTCGCACGTCGAGTAGCGGATCGTCACGGCGCAACGTGCCCGCCCCGACCATTACGGCGTCCGCTCGAGCGCGCAACCGATGGGCGTCGTCTCGCGCTGGCGGCGATGTGATCCATTGCGATGTGCCATCGGAAGCGGCGATCTGCCCATCGAGGGTTGCCGCCAGCTTGAGGCGAAATCGTGGTCGACCCGTGCGTCGGTGGTGGTGATATCCGGGATCGAGAGCCACGATCTCGTCGACGAGCACCCCGGCCTCTACTTCGATGCCGGCAGCTTCCAGGGCCTCCACTCCCGAGCCCGCCACCCGCTCGTCGGGGTCGATGGCACCAACGATCACCTTGGCGACATTGGCCGCAATCAGCGCGTCTACACACGGCGGGGTCAGGCCGTGATGGGTGCACGGCTCGAGTGTCGTTACGACGGTCGAGCCGGGGGCAGCATCGCCGGCGACGCGCAGGGCGACGACTTCGGCATGAGGATGACCAGGGCCGGCGTGTGCTGCCGCAGCCACCTCGCACCCTGCCGGGTCGATAACTAAGGCGCCCACGCGTGGATTGGGGTGCGGCCAGCTGTCCGCTGCCACTGCAGCGGCTCGCCGCATCCAGTCCACCACGCGCGGATCAACCTCTCGGTTGTCCGACGGTGCGCGTCGCGACACACGCCCTCCTTCTCTCATCCGGACTGTCACCGTCGGCCCCGGAGTTCCACCGGGTCCACCTCGTAGCGAGGGTCGCGGACTATCACCGCCGGTCGGGAGTTTCACCCTGCCCTGAAGGGGGCCTCTTGGTAAGTGCCAGTGTAACGGCTGAAGCAACCCTTCGAGTCCGGGCAACGCATCTAGGGTGCGGACCCGAACCTCAGGTTGCCCGATTGCCGTATGCCAGCTGCTGCCCGCGACCTCCTCAGGTGCGGCGGTCGATCTGGTAGCTCGAGCCGGGCTGGCGCTTGGCGTATTCCTTCATCTCGGAAGCCACTGCGCTGGCTTCCCACTCGCTGGTGATGCGGCGGCGCATGTTGGTGGCAACACCCAGCGAGACCGAAGAGATCGGGAAGGCGTGCCGCTCCCCGCGGCGGTCGATCACCTCGATATATCCCTGCAGCGCGTCGGCTGTGTCGTAGAAGTCCAAGATGCCGTCGTCGTACGCCGTCACGGCGGCTTTGCAGAATTCCTCGGCGTTGTTGGGATTGAGCACCGCAACGAAATCGTCGCCGCCGACGTGACCCACAAAAGCTTCTGGGTCACCACAAGCCTCGGCAGCGTTGAGCAAGACGCTGGCACAGAACTTGATGACGGAATCACCCCGCATGAATCCGTAGTGGTCGTTGAAAGCCTTGAAGTTGTCCAGATCCGCGTGCACGACGGCGAACGGCTCTCCAGAGCGAACGCGCTCCTCTAGCTCACGAGCGATGCGGAAGTTGCCCGGCAGGCCGGTCAGCGGCGACAGATCCCGCATCTGCTGGGCGCGTCGCAGGACGGTCTTGACCCGGGCCATCAGCTCGTCCAGATCGAATGGCTTGGTGACGTAGTCGTCCGCACCCAGGTCGAGACCTTTGACGCGATCTTCGGCCAAAGCCTTGGCGGTGAGGATTATCACGGGCACATTGGCGGTGGCCGGACTACTGCGCATATGGCGGAGCACGGTGAGCCCGTCCATCTCGGGCATCATCACGTCGAGTAGAACCAGATCGGGCGGTCGGGTCTTGGCCATGTCGAGCGCTACGCGCCCGTTCTCCGCCGTCTCCGCCTCGAACCCCTCCAACTCCAGGTTCATCCGAACGAACTGGACGATGTCCGGATCGTCGTCCACTACGAGGATTCGTTCTTTCATTGGGCCTCAGCCCTCCACTGCGATTCGCATCGCGTTGACCGCCGCCACCGGATCCTCGGCTCGGAAGATCGAGCTGCCCGCGACGAAGACGTTGGCGCCGGCGTCGCGCGCTCTGCGAATGTTGTCTGGATCAATGCCACCGTCAATCTCTATATCGGTAGCCAGGCCGAGCGAGTCAACCCTCTTTCTCGTCAACTCAACCTTAGAGAGCACGTCGGGAATGAAGGCCTGTCCCCCAAATCCTGGATTGACCGACATGATCAGCATCAGGTCACACAGCTCGACGAACGAATCGATCGACTCGTAAGGCGTCGGTGGGTTGACGGCCAACCCAAACTCGAGGCCCGCCTCTCGCGCTGCCGCCGCCACATCCGTGGGATCTGGGAAGACCTCGACATGCACCGTCACCAAGTCGGCACCGGCCGTACGCAGCGCATTGAAGTACCACTCAGGATTCGTGGTCATCAGATGGCAATCGAACTTGAGCCGGGTCACCGGCCGCAACGACTCTATGACGGGGATCCCCAGCGAGATGTTCGGCACGAAGTGGCCATCCATCACATCGATGTGAAGCCAATCGACAACCGGCTCGACCAGGCGAACCTGATCGCCGAGGCGAGCGAAGTCGGCGGCAAGAATCGATGGGGCAATCTGGAATGACTTCATCGCTCCTCCACCTTGCGAGGATAGAGTGCTGGGGCTTTTGACACTAAGCACGCCCCGTGCGGTGTCCAGCTCGCCAACGAGGGCCGCCTGATCGAACGAGGGCCTGATCAAACGAGGGACTGATCGAACGAGGGCCTGATCAAACGAGGGACTGATGGATCGTTATCGAATTGCGCCTGACACCGAGGTCGACCTGAGCCGGTACGACCCAGATGAACTATCGGCATTCGACGGAGGCAAGGAAGAGGCGAAGGAGCTGTTCGCAGCCATGGTCGAGCGGCTCGCCCAGCTGCAACACATCATGTGGGCTGAGAACAAGCACGGTCTTCTCGTCGTCATTCAGGCGATGGACACCGGCGGCAAGGACAGCACCATCCGTTCGGTTTTCAGCGGGGTCAACCCCCAAGGGGTTCGAGTCGCCAACTTCAAGGCGCCCACGGCGCGCGAGCTGGAGCACGACTATCTGTGGCGGGTGCATCCGCACACTCCCGCCAAGGGAGAGATCGCCGTCTTCAATCGGAGCCACTACGAGGACGTCCTCATCGTCAGGGTGCTCGACCTGGTGCCGGAAACCCGCTGGAACAAGCGATACCGCCATATTCGCGAGTTCGAACGACTGCTGAGCGACGAGGGCACCATCGTGGTCAAGTTCTACCTGCATATCTCGAAGGAGGAGCAGGCTCAGCGGCTCCAAGAACGGCTCGACACACCGCACAAACTGTGGAAGTTCAACAAGAGCGATCTAGAGCACCGCGCATTGTGGGACGAGTACATGAAGGCCTTCGAGGTCATGCTGGAGAAGACGAGCACCGATTATGCACCATGGTACGTGATCCCGGCGAACCGCAAGTGGTACCGCAACTACGTGATCGGCACGATTCTCGTCGACCTGCTCGAATCCCTCGAAATGAGGTTCCCGGATCCGGAACAAGGCCTGGAAGACGTGGTCATCACTTGAGCTCCGGGCGTCCCAGGACCCCCGGAGCGTGACGGCGGCCGTTGCCCCACGCCGCCCCCGACATCATCCGCTGCCCGGCCGGCTGCACAGTCGCCAGCTCGAGGCTGCCCCCACGAAAGCCGACCAGTGGGGTGGCATCGGAGAAGGCCAAGGTCCCCGGCGGAATTGCATTCTCCTGGAGGCGGGCGGCGTACACCTTCAGCCGGTCTCCATCGAGCGTGAGCCACGCCCCCGGTTTCGGATTGAAGGCGCGCACCATGCGCTCCGCCTGCTCCACTGCGAGATCGCCGTGAAGCTGCGCCTCAGCGGTGGTCAGCCGAGGCGCAGGGGTCGCACCCCCGGAGATTTGTGGTGCGGGTTGGCGCCGACCCGACACGTAGTCGGCAAGCGTGTCGATCAGCAGGTCGGCGCCCACGTGTGCCAAGCGTGCCGTGAGCAGCCCTCCGGTGTCGTCGTCAGCGATCTCCACTTCGCGGACGGCAACTACGGGGCCGGTGTCCAAGCCCTCGTCGAGTCGCATGATGGCGACGCCGGTGGTCTCATCCCCGGCGAGAATCGCCCTCTCCACGGGTGCCGCTCCTCTCCACCGGGGCAGCAGTGAGAAGTGCACATTGAGAAAGCCGTAAGGGGCGGCCTCCAGTACCGGGGCGTCGAGCAACCTGCCGTAAGCGACTACCACCCCGACGTCGAAACCGAAGGAGGTAACCGCCTCCAGCAAGGCCGGCCCATTGTCCGGCTGGGCGAGCGCGATCCCCCATTCCTCTGCGGCCTGCTTGACGGGCGGCGACGCCTTGTGCCGGCCGCGGCCCTGGGCTGCGTCGGGTTGGGTGATAGCGGCGACTACTTGCGCAGCACCGGTGAGGGCAGACAGGCTGGGCACTGCAGCAGCCGGGGTGCCCATGAAGAGCGCTCGAATCATGTCGTCGATGGCATGCCGAGGGCCTCTTCACGCAGCTCTCGCAAGGCTTGCTTCTTGACGCGGCGCGGCAGGTGTTCGATGAGCAGAATGCCGTTCAGATGATCGATCTCGTGCTGCAGAACCCGACCCAAGAGCTCGTCCCCGCTGTGCTCGATCTCGGACCCATTCACATCCAGGCCGCGGACTCGGGCATAAGCCGGGCGGACGATCGGCCAGAATCGCTCGGGGACCGATAGACACCCCTCGTCCCATGTCCACTCCCCGCGGGTCTCGACGATCTCCGGATTGATCATCGTGAAAGGCCCGTCCCCGATATCGGCCACGAAGATGGCCTTCGACACCCCGATCTGCGGGGCGGCCAGCCCGACGCCGGGGGCCTCGTACATGGTTTCGAGCATGTCATCGACGAGCCGTTCCAGCGCGCTGGTCACCTCATCGACCGGCTCCGCAACGGCGCGCAGCACCGGATCGCCGAAGGTTCGTATCGGGAAGATCGCCATGATCTCGACTGGTCCTGGGTTGGTGCTGCCCGAGGATACTCACCCGTCACGAGCGATCCGCGCCCAGCGCAAGTGCCGTAGTTGGCTCACACTGACGCGGGCGGGCGCTTCACACGTCCATCGGATCGGCATCGACGCGCACTGTGATGCCTCGGTCGCGCCACGCCTGGACCAGTTCTCGCAGTTGCACCTTGGCGTGGCGCAAGTCGGGCGCCTGCAACAGCCAGCGCCGGCGATCACCGGCAGCGCCGGGGCCGTACACCGCCACCCGCTCGCCAACGAGATGCCGCAACTCGGCGTCGGCGTCTGCGCTCTCTCCAGCCAGCTCGATCGCCAGCAGCTCGCCGAAGGGAGGCAGTTGCTCACTCTCGCGCTCGGCGAGCCACGCGTCGATGACTTCGTCGCTGTGGCCCGCCCGCATGGCCTGCACTACGCGATGTGTGGGCATCCGGGTCTGCACGATGCAGCGACGGCCGCGGCCGCGCCGCACCGTGGCGGCCACACGAGCGAGCACCCGCAAAGTGTCCTCCTCGGCCCGATAGTGGGGACGCAACAACATGGAATCGGCGTCGATAATCACCGCCAGCCCCGTCGTGGACGCGGGCGGGATGTCTCGCTCCGTCCCCACCTGGACGAGCGTCTCCTGGCCGGCGAGAGCTGCGTCGCTATGGACGGCGCGTCGCAGCTCGTCCACGACCCGGCCGGCGGCGGCTCCCACCGGGGCGAAGCGGCCCGCCCCGCAGTTGGTGCACGGACCGTTGGTCCGGCCGCATCGTTCGCACTCGGCCGCCGGGCCAGGATTCGAGCCGCACTGCGGACAGCGCCGCAGCTCGCCGCATTTGACGCAGCGCGCCGCCGGCGAATAGCCACGGCGGGAGACGAATACGAATACCGGTTCCTTCCGTTTGGCTGCCGTGGCTATCGCGATTTGGGTGGCGTCGGCGATAGGGTTCGAAGTGGGTGGCTCCAGGTTGCGGTCGATCACCTCGACCAGTGGCCAGGTGCGGCCGGGAGAGGTGGATCGGGCGACACCGGCCTTGACGGTCTCCAGCGTGGGCACGTGGCCAACCGAGAGCAGGCCGATTCGTTCCACACTGGCACGCTTCCGTAAGAGCTCTCTCACGTGAACCGTAGGCGTCTGGCGCGCCTTCATCGCCCGTCGCCCCTCCTCGACGATCACGGCCACGGCGAGGGCAGCGGCTGGCCACAGGGCGACCTCGGGGGTGCCGACGACAACGGTGCCTGCGCTGTCCCGGGCTTGGCTCCATGCGGCCGTCTGTTCCGCCGCAGGAGCCGCAGAGGTTGCCGCCACAACTCGATTGCCCAGAGATGTCCGCAGCGCTGCGGCGAGCGCCCCGCATTCAGTCGCTGTCGGGACGACGATGATGGCGCTCCTCGAGGTTCTCGCTGCCGCGCCTGCCAGCGACTCCACAATGGCTTCCCAGGGCCCCACTCCGGCGAGAAATGTCGACGGGGGCCGGGTACCTTGCTCGATGCGAGCCACTATGTCGCCAGCTACCGGCGGCACTTCCCCATTGGTCGGCGGCGGCTCCAGCTGGATCTGCCGGCGCACCGGGAGGTTGGGCGGGCCGGCCTTGGGAATCAGAGCCGCCAGCGGCGACACGTAATGGATGGCCGCCCAGCGCAACGTCTGCAGCAGCTGCTCGGTGAATATCGGGTGGGCACCACTGACGCCAACGATCTCCTTGAGGCCGGCTCGATCGCCGTGGCGGAGCCCGGTGACCCAGCCGCGTACCCGGCGACCGCCCAGCGGCACGCGAACGATGGAGCCGATCGTCACCTCCATGCCGACCGGAACGGCGTAGCTGAATCCGTCATCGACGGCAAAGGTGGGGAGATCGGGAACGACCTGGGCGACTCGGCTCAGCTTCGACCTGCTGGTTCGTGGCGGCGGGCGATCTCGGCAATCAGCCGCTCCCCCACTTCGATCTTGGTGAGCGGCTCCCACGGATCGGTCTCTCCGTCGGGCGTGATGATGGTCACCTCGTTGGTGTCCGTGCCGAATCCGGATCCGGGTCGGGCCACATCGTTGGCGACCAGCAGATCGACCCCCTTCTGCTTCGCCTTGTCGATGGCCGAGTCCAATCCGCCTACTTCGGCGGCGAAGCCTACGAGAAAGGGACGAGACTCCATGGCGGCCACGCCGGCAAGGATGTCCGCGGTGGGCTCGAGATCGATCGCCGGGGGCCCTTCAGCTCGCCGTAGCTTGTTCGGCGCGCTCGCCACCGGCCGGAAGTCGGCGACCGCGGCCGCCAGCACCGCCGCGTCCACCTCGGCTGCAGCTTTCCACACCGCGTCGGCCATCTCTTGAGCAGACTCCACCTCGATCACGTCGATGCTGGGATGGCGCGGGGCGGCGACGGTCGTGACCAGGGTGACATGGGCGCCGGCATTGACCGCGGCTACCGCGATCGCGTTGCCCATCTTGCCGGAGGAGCGGTTCCCGATGTATCTGACCGGATCGATGGCTTCGCGGGTACCCCCGGCGGAGACCAATACTCGCCAACCCTCCATGGCTCGCTCGCCGAAGACTGCCACCACGGCGGCAACCAGGTCTTCGGGCTCGACCATTCTGCCCAGACCGTGGTCGCCCCCGGCCAGAGCCCCCAACTCGGGTCCCACGATGACACAGCCGTCACTTCGCAGCATCGCGATGTTGCGCTGCACGGCCGGGTGCTCCCACATCTCGGTGTGCATCGCCGGAGCCAATACCACGGGACACTGGGCCGCCAGCACCGTCGCCGACACGATGTCCTCGGACAGGCCATGCGCCATGCGAGCGATGGTGGCGGCTGTGGCGGGAGCGACGACAATCACGTCCGCCCACCGGGCCAGCGTCGTGTGCGGGCTCACGTCCGCCTGGCCAAACAAGTCCGTGACGGGCGACGTCCCGGTGATGGCCCCCAGCGATTGAGCACCGAGGAACATCTGGCTCGAAGCCGTCATCACCGCCCGCACCTCGGCACCGGCGTCGAGCAGGCGACGCGCTAGATACGCGGCCTTGTATGCGGCTACGCCGCCGGAGACCGCCAAGACCACATGGCGGCCGGCGAGCATCGGCTAGTCCTCGGTATCGCGATCGATGACAACCTTGTCGTTGTCTATCTCTTCGAGGGCAATCGACAAGGGCTTGCGCGACAAGGAATGAACTTGGGGAGGCACGTAGCTGCCAAGCCCCTCACCAAGCTGATTGAAATAGGCGTTGATTTGGCGCGCCCTGCGGGCAGACAGCACTACTAGGCCAAAGCGGCTGTCGACCTTTTCGAGAACGCGTCCGATGGGTGGCTCGATCATTTCAGAACGAAATCTCCTGCTGGGAGAGTGGATTAGGCCGCCAGTATACCGGTGACTTCCGCCACCGCAGCCTCAATCTCGTCGTTGACGACCAGATGGTCGAAAGTAGCGCGGGCATCGGCGATCTGTGCCTCGGCGACGGCCAGGCGTTGCCTCACCTCCGAGTCGTCGGTATCGCCGCGCTGGCGCAGTCGCCGCTCCAGCTCCTCCAGCGACGGGGGCATCAAGAAAACCAGAACCGCGTCGGGAAACATGCTCTTCACCTGGCGGGCGCCGTCGTTTTCGATGTCGAGCAGCACGTGCTCACCGCGCGCGAGATGAGACACCACGGGCCGGCGCGGCGTTCCGTAGAGGTTGCTCCCGTATTCGGCCCATTCCAGGAGCTCTCCGTCGGCGATTGCCTGGGAAAACTCCTCCGCAGTGACGAAGTGGTAGTCCTCGCCGTCAACCTCGTTGTCCCGCGGTCGCCGGGTCGTCATCGACACCGAGAAATGGAACGGTGCAGCCTTGGCGAGCGCGTCGACGACGCTGGTCTTCCCTACCCCCGACGGCCCCGAGACGACGAGGAGCTTGCCTCGTCGGGGCTCGTCAAGAAAAAATCTCTAGCAGCTTTGCTCTCTGCCGATCGCCCAGACCACGAATCCGACGATTCTCGGCGATCCCCAACTCCTCCATCAGCCGTTTCGCCTTGATCTTGCCGAAGCCCGGCATCGAGATCAGGACGGCGAAGACCTTGGTGTTTGCCACGATGTTCTCGTCCTCGGCGCGGGTGAAGACCTCGCCGAGCGTGAGACTGCCGGTGCGTAGCAGTTCTTTCATTTCAGCCCGGACTCGACGCGCCTCGGCCGCCTTGGCCAGCGCCGCCCGTCTCTGGGCCTCGGTGAGTTTTGGTGGGGCCATAGCCTCCTCCTCTGTCGCCCGGAACTCTATCAAGCCGCTGAAGGTGATTGAGCACTCACGGAGCCATCAACCCGGCGGCGATCTCAGCCGCCGCCGCAGCCGGGTCGGCGGCGGAGGTGATGGGTCGGCCGATGACGAGCCAGTCTGCGCCGGCAGACCGCGCTTGACCGGGGGTTGCGCTCCGTCGCTGATCGTCGGCGGCCGATCCTGCCGGACGGATCCCCGGAGTGACGACGATCAGTCTCGGCGAAGCCCGCTTGGCTACCCGCACCTCATGGGGGGAGCACACCAGGCCCTCAGCGCCGTTGGCATCAGCCAGCCGGGCCATCTTCTCTACCAGCTCCTCCGGTGCAGCCGTGATGCCGATGGCTTGTAGCGCGGCCGTGTCGAGGCTGGTCAGCACGGAGACCGCCAGCACCCCCGCCGTGTCTGTGGCGGTGGCATTGAGGGCACTCACCGCGGCCGCGACCATGGCGGCGCCGCCCGAGGCGTGCACGGTGATCCAGCGGGCGCCGGCACGTCCCAAAGCGCCGGCGGCCCTCTCGACCTGGGTGGGGATGTCGTGCAGCTTGGCGTCGGCGAACACAGGACGACCCAGCTCTCGCAACTCGCCGATCAGGGTGGGACCGGCCGCATGCAGCAAGCCGAGCCCGACCTTGAATCCGCCTACATGGTCCGCAGTGGCTCGAGCCAGTGCAAGTGCAGAGGTGCGGCCGACCGTGTCGATGGCGACCAATATGGGGTTGGCTACCACGGGAGGGCGGCTCCGGACAGCTCGGCCACACTGGTCTGGTTCCTACGCAGGTACTTGACCAGGTCGCGATGGATGGCCGCACCGATACGCGGCGTTGCGAAGTGTGCCGTGCCGACGGCGACAGCGGCCGCCCCGGCCAGCAGGTATTCGACGACGTCTGCCGCGGTGGCCACGCCGCCGCAGCCGACGATGGGCACGGTCGGCATCTCTCGATGCACCTGCCAAACGCACCGCATGGCCAGGGGCTTCAACGGGGGCCCCGAGTAGCCGCCCACCCCGCGGCGCAGCACAGGGCGTTTGGTCGCGATGTCAATCGCCAAGCCCCACACCGTGTTGGTGAGAACCACCCAATCGCTTCCGGCGTCGACAACGGCGCGCGCCACGGCCACGATGTTCTCGGAGTTGGGTGAGAGCTTGGCGCCGATCGGCAGGTCGACGCTGTGTCGCACGGCCGCAACCGCGGCGGCCGCTGCCGGGGGGTCCAAAGCGAACATCGTCCCGGCCTCGAGGTTGGGGCACGACAGATTGATCTCGATGGCGGCGACCCCCGCCGCCGCTAGTCCCTTGGCAACCTGGGCGAACTCCTCGGCTGAGCCGCCTACCGCTGAGCCCCACACCGGGACCGGCACCTCCGCCAGGCGCGGCCCGTACTCCTGGGCCCAGGCTTCGACCCCTGGGTTCTGAATGCCGATTGAATTCAACATGCCGGCACCCGCGGAGCCGATCCGAGGGGCCTCGTTGCCAGCCCACGGCACGGCAGACACCGATTTGGCGACGGCCGCTCCGTAGTACTCGAGCGCCCCCACGGCGGCGAAGTCGATCACCGAGCCCACGGTGCCCGAGGCGGCGATCAGCGGGCTGCGCAACCTGAGCGGGCCCAGGTTGACCGCAGTGAGCCCGGCAGGGTCAGTCATGTTGGGCCGCCGAGAGCGCGATGCCGATCCTGCAGCGACGTGACCGCTGTGATCTGGCTGGGGTCCTCGGTCAAGCTGCGCGCTACTGCCAGCCCGCCCTGGATGGTGGTGACGCACGGGACCTTGTGCCGGGTGGCCGACTTGCGGATCAACGCCCCGTCGCCCCGCGCCCGCCTGCCGCGTGGTGTGTTGATCACCAGGTTGATCTGCCCGTCCTCGATCAGGCGCACCGGGTCGTACGGCCCTTCACCGACCTTGTCGACTCCGGTCGCGGGGATGCCGTGGCGCACCAGCGCCCCGGCGGTTCCGTGAGTTGCGAAGATACGGAAGCCCAGGTCGTGGAAGAGCCCCCCCACTTCCATCCCCAACGGCTTGTCGCGATCGGCCAACGACAGGAAGAGCGCCCCCTGGTTGGGAACGGTGTGGCCGGCTGCCAGCAGGGCTTTGGCATACGCCACGCCAACGGTCGAGCCAACCCCCATGACTTCACCGGTGGCTCGCATCTCGGGCCCCAGGAGGGTGTCCTCGCCCGGGAAGCGCCGCCACGGCAACACCGCCTCCTTTATCGAGACATAGTCCGGCCGGGCCGGCACTTGCAGCACCCCCGTGGCACGCAGCTCGGCAAGGCTGGCGCCCATCATCACGCGCGTCGCGATCTTGGCCAAGGGGACTCCGGTCGCTTTGGAGATGAACGGTATGGTGCGCGACGCCCGCGGGTTGGCTTCGAGCACGAAGACCGCATCGCCCTTGACAGCGAATTGGATGTTGATCAGGCCCCGGACCTCGAGTTCCCTCGCCAACGCTTCGGTGTAGGCCTCAATATGATCGATCGCGCCGGGTGCCAGCGTTGGCGGAGGTACCACACAAGCCGAGTCACCGGAGTGGACGCCCGCCTGTTCGACGTGCTCCATGATGCCCCCGATGTACAGCTCGTCGCCGTCGAAGATGGCGTCGACATCGACCTCCGTAGCCGCTTCGAGAAACCGGTCGATGAGTACCGGAGCTTCGCTCAAATCGACTTCACCCCCGGGGACCGCTCCATAGAGCTCACGGAGATACTCGGACAGCTCGTCGACGGTGAACACGATGCGCATGGCCCGCCCGCCCAAAACGTAGGAGGGGCGCACCAGCGCCGGAAACCCCACCTCGTCGGCTATCTCCTCAGCTCCTTGGAGCGAGGTGGCGGTGCCGTGGGGCGGCTGCGGAACTTGGGCGGCCCGGCAGATGGCGGCAAAGCGCTCCCGGTCCTCCGCGGCGTCGATCGAATCGGGTTGCGTACCCGCAATGGTCACGCCGGCGGCCTGAAGTGCCCCGGCGAGACTCAGTGGGGTCTGTCCTCCCAGCTGAACGACCACCGCGGTCGGCTGCTCCTGTGCGACCACCGCCAATACGTCTTCCGCGGTCAGCGGCTCGAAATAGAGTCGGTCGCTCGTGTCGTAGTCGGTGGAGACCGTCTCCGGGTTGCAGTTGATCATCACGGTTTCGTAGCCGGCATCGCGTAGCGCAAAAGAGGCGTGGACACAGCAGTAGTCGAACTCGATCCCCTGGCCGATACGATTGGGGCCCGATCCCAGCACCACCACGGTGCGCCCAGCTGGGGCGGGGACCTCGCTCTCTTCCTCGAAAGTGCTGTAGAAGTACGGGGTTTGGGCAACGAACTCGGCGGCGCATGTGTCCACGGTCTTGTAGACGGGCCGCACCGCCGCGTCGTCGCGGTGGCTCTGCACCTGCTCGACGCCGAGCTTCCACAGGTAGGCGAGCTGTCCGTCGGAAAAACCGAATCGCTTGGCGAGCTCCAACAGCTCGCGCTCTGGCTTGCCCGCGGCAAGCTCGTGGCGCACCTCCACCAGCTGAAGCATCTGGTCGATGAACCAGGGGTCGATGTGCGTTATCTCGCTGAGCAACGCCAGATCGACGCCGCGTCGCAACGCCTCAGCCACCGCATACAACCGGTCCGGTGACGGGGTCGCTGCTCGGGTCAGGACCTCAGCGGTGTCGAGCTCGAGCAGCGGCAGCTCTCCTGGATCGGCGTTGAGGCCGCTGCGGCCCGTTTCCAGCGACCGCAACGCCTTCTGCAGCGCCTCAGGAAACGTGCGCCCGATCGCCATCGCCTCTCCGACGCTTTGCATGGAGGTGCCGAGTATCGGGGGCACCGAAGGGAACTTGGCGAAGTCGAACCGAGGGGCCTTGACGACGACGTAATCGAGCGCCGGCTCGAAGGATGCCGGGGTTGCGCCGGTTATGTCGTTGGCGACCTCATCGAGGCTGTAGCCGACTGCGAGCTTGGCCGCGATCTTGGCGATGGGGAACCCGGTCGCCTTCGAGGCGAGAGCCGAGCTTCGAGAGACCCTGGGGTTCATCTCGATGATGAGCCGCCGCCCGGTCTCGGGGTCGACGGCGAACTGCACGTTCGATCCACCGGTTTCGACACCGACCGCCCGCAAGCAGGCAATGGCCTCGTCCCGCATCTCTTGGTATTCCCGATCGGAGAGCGTCATTGCCGGCGCCACGGTGATCGAGTCGCCGGTGTGGACCCCCATGGGATCGAGATTCTCGATGGAGCAGACGATGACTGCGTTGTCGTTGCGGTCGCGCATGACCTCCAGCTCGAACTCTTTCCAACCGTGGACGGACTCCTCGACGAGCACCTCGCCGATCGGGGAAGCGTCCAGCCCGTTGATCACGATGTCTCGGAATTGGCGCTCATCCGCCGCCAGCCCCGTTCCGCCACCGCCGAGAATGTAGGAGGGTCGGATCATCGCCGGGTAGCCGATGTCGGCCACCGCATCCATGGCCTGGTCGAGCGTCGTCACATAGTGGGCCCGAGCCGTGCGGATACCGATCGCGTCCATTGCTTCTTTGAAACGACCACGGTCCTCGGCAGTCGTGATTGCGTCCAGGCCGGCACCGATCAGCTCGACTCCATGACGCTCGAACGCTCCTCGCTCGGCGAGCTCCATAGTGACGTTGAGGGCCGTCTGCCCTCCCAGGGTCGGGAGCAGCGCATCCGGCCGCTCTTTGGCGATGATGGCTTCGACGATCTCGGCAGTGATCGGCTCGACATAGGTGGCGTCGGCGAACTCCGGATCCGTCATGATCGTCGCCGGATTCGAATTGACCAGGATCACGCGATAGCCGTCGGCCCGCAGCACCTTGACGGCCTGGGTGCCGGAGTAGTCGAACTCGCACGCTTGGCCGATGATGATGGGCCCGGATCCAATGACGAGGATCGTCGATATGTCGTTGCGCCGGGGCATTCACCCACCGTCCATGACGGCGGCGAATCGATCGAACAGGCGGACGGCATCGTTGGGGCCGGGAGCCGCCTCGGGGTGGTATTGAACCGAGAACGCGGCGACATCGCGACACTCGAGGCCCTCCAGCGTGCCGTCGTTGAGATTCTGGTGAGTCGGCACGACGGCCCCGTAGTCCGACTCCACTTCTACGGGAAGTAGCTCCGGGCCGGGAACCCCGCGCCGTGACGGCGCTGATCCCGTTGTGAGCGACCACAGATCCACGGTGAATCCGTGATTCTGCGAGGTGATGTCGACCGTGCCGTCATGCAGGTTACGCACGGGATGGTTGCCGCCGTGGTGACCGAACGGCAGCTTGTGAGTCTTGGCACCTAGAGCAAGCCCCAGAATCTGCTGTCCGAGGCATATTCCGAAGATCGGCACCTTGCCGAGCAGCTGGCGTACCGCGCTGATTGCGGCGGTCACCGGCTCTGGGTCTCCAGGGCCATTGGAGAGGAACACTCCGGTCGGCGCCAGCTCGAGCACTTCCGCCGCCGCCGTTGTGGCCGGCACGACGTGCACCTCGGCTCCTCGCGATGTCAGCTGAGTGAGGATGTCCCGCTTGATCCCGAAGTCGTAGGCGACGACGCTGCTACGGGCTTGACCAGAGGGGTGCCGCACGTAGGGCCTCGCCGTGGTGACCAGTTGGGTCAGATCCTGGCCTGCCATCGGCAGGGCGGCAGATGCCGCTGCGGTCAGCTCTGCTTCGGTGACCTCGGCTCCTATGGCCGCCGGCATCGCTCCCCGGTCGCGGATGTGCCGCGTCAACTTGCGAGTGTCGACATCGGACAGGGCGATGATGCCGCGCTCTTTGAGCCAACCCGCAAAAGAGCCTTCGCTACGCCAGTTCGAGGGCGCTCGCGACATCGAACGCACTACGAATCCGGTACAGAAGGGCGCCGCCGCCTGGTCATCGAAGCTGCTCGTACCGTAGTTGCCGATGTGTGGGGCGGTCATCACGACCACTTGGCCGGCATAGGACGGATCGGTGGCGATCTCCTGGTAGCCCGTCATCGCCGTGTTGAAGACAACCTCGCCGGTGGCGATACCGCCGACGCCGACGGCGGTCCCGCGAAATACGGTGCCGTCGGCGAGGACGAGGGCACCTGACGAGTGGGCTTCCGTCACGCCGGAACCCCGCTCTCTTGGAAGGTGAGCTCACCTGCGTACATCGTGTACCTGACCGCTCCGGCGTACCGGCGGCCCAGGTACGGTGAATTGCGCGACTTGGAACGGGACCGTTCGCCAATGGTGACGCCGGCCGGATCGAAGACAGTGATGTGTGCCGGCCCCCCGGGACGCAGCCATTGCCCCTGGCCATCGAGGCGAGCGATCGCCGCCGGGCGCACCGACATCGCCTCGAAGAAACGTACCGGCTCGAGGCCGACGACCTCGTTGACCACGGCCGCCGCCCACTCCAGGCCGATTACGCCATTCGGAGCGTCCTCGAAGGGCACGTCCTTCTCGTGGTCGGCATGAGGAGCATGGTCGGTGGCGACCGCGTCGATGACTCCGGACCGCAGCCCCTCAACCAGCCCGGCTCGATCGGCTTCCGCCCGCAGCGGCGGCATCATCTTGAACACCGGGTCGGTCGTGATGACTTCTTCGTCGGTGAACGCCAAATGATGCGGAGTCACTTCGGCTGTGACGGGCAGCCCCTCCTCCTTGGCAGCGGCCAGCAGCGGAATCGTCGCCGCCGCCGACAGGTGCTGCACGTGATAGCTACAGCCGGTCATCCGCACGAGCTCCAGATCCCTGGCCACGACGATGGTCTCCGCGGCGGCGGGTATGGCGTACATGCCCAGAGCCGACGCGACGGCGCCTTCGTGCATGTGGCCGTGTCTCGCCAAACCAGGGTCGATCGCGTGCTGGGATAACACCCCGCCGAGCTGCGCCAGATACTCCATGGCCCGACGCAGCAGGCCGGCATCGGCCACGACATCCCCGTCATCGGTGAAGACGCGAGCCCCGGCGGCCCACAGATCGTCGAGGTGAGCAAGCCTCTTGCCGGCCCGCTCCGCAGTCACACATCCAGCCACCGCAACGTCGACCAGGCCCACCTGCCGACCTCGGTCCAGCACATAACGCACAAGATGGCCGCTGTCGATCGGCGGCTCGGTGTTCGGCATCGCGAGCATGGCCGTGTAGCCGCCGGCGGCGGCGGCCTGAGATCCGCTCTCGATATCCTCTTTGTATTGCTGGCCCGGCTCGCGCAGATGAGTGTGGATATCGACGAAGCCGGGGCCGATCCACATCCCGTCACACCTCAGCTCCCGCGCATCTGAGCCATGTTCGTGGGCATCCCCGGCGGGGCCGATCGCCACAATTCGGTCTCCGGAGACGACGACGTCCGCCTGTGTCGGCCCGTCGCTCGTCAACACCGTGCCGTTGCGGAACAGGAAATCAGGCATCACCGTCACCTCCCAACAGGTGATAGAGAACGGCCATTCGAGCGGCTACCCCGTTGCGGACCTGATCGAGGACCAGCGCCCGCGGGTCGTCCGCCACGACGGCGTCTATCTCCACCCCGCGAATCATCGGCCCCGGATGGAGGACCACGGCGTCTGGTTTGAGCCGCCCGAACCGCTCGGCAGTGAGCCCGAAGCGCGCTGTGTATTCGCGCAGGGAAGGAAATACGCTGGCGCCACCGCGCTCGGTCTGCACCCGCAGCAGATAGACCGCGTCGAGGTCGGTGAGCACCGCATCGAACTCGCTGGTGGTTTCGGCCGGCCAGTCCTCGCCGGCGATCGGCAACAGCGTGGGGGGAGCCACCAGGGTGACGGTGGCTCCCAGCGTGGAGAACGCGTAGACCCCCGAGCGGGCAACGCGGCTGTGGCGAATATCGCCGACGATGCCGATCCTGACGCCGTCGAGCGTGCCGAAGTGTTGCCGAAGTGTCAGTGAGTCGAGCAGTGCCTGCGTCGGATGCTGATGGGCGCCGTCGCCCGCGTTGATGACGGGCACGTCCACCCATTCGGCGACCCGCCCCGGCGCCCCGATCGCCTTGTGGCGGACCACCATCAAGTCGACACCGAGCGCCTGGACGGTGAGCACCGTGTCCTTGAGGCTCTCGCCCTTCGACAGAGAAGAGGCGGCAGCCGCAAACGAAACGGTGTCGGCGGACAACGCCTTCGCTGCCTTTTCGAACGAGAGGCGGGTCCGGGTCGAAGGCTCGAAGAACAACGACGCCACCGTCTTGCCTCGCAGCGCCGGCGCCTTGGCGATGTCACGCTGCAGCAGCGAAACCATACCGTCGGCGGTGTCGAGCAACCGGGTGAGGTCCTCTCGGGTCAAGTCCTCTGTTGTCAGGAAGTTCTTCACGGTGCATCCTCCAACCACACACCCTCCTCGCCGTCGATCTCTTGGAGCCGGACGGCGACCCTTTCCTTGTCGGACGTCGGCAGGTTCTTGCCGACATAGTCGGCCCGGATCGGCAACTCACGGTGACCCCGGTCGGCAAGCACTGCCAGCTGCACCCGTGCCGGCCGCCCAATGTCGGCCAGCGCATCGAGCGCCGCCCGAATCGTGCGGCCCGTGTACAACACGTCGTCGGTGAGTACGACGGTACGACCCTCGAGCATCACCGGAATCTCGGTCGGGCCGATCACCGGCGCCGGACGTGATCCCAGATCGTCGCGGTACAGTCCGATATCGAGTGATCCCACAGGTACCGCGATGTCCTCGATCGCCTGTAGTTCCCGTGCGATGCGCGTTGCCAACGGCAAGCCACGAGTGTGGATGCCAACCAATACGACATCGCCGGCACCCCGGTTGCGTTCGACGATCTCATGGGCGATCCGCCGGACAGCGCGGGCAATGTCGGCCGCGTCCATCACGAGCTTCATCTTGCTTCGACTCGCATCGACGGCACCGCGGTGAAGTCCGCCATGGTGCTGAACGAGAGAGATGGCCCGTCGGGGCCACCGGAACGACACTGCAGCATACTCATCCGTCCTTTCCGGCCTCACTGGACCGGCCATTAAAGGTTGGCCGAGCGGACTGTAGCAGAGGCCCCCGTGCGGGATGACTCTCGACAGCCACCGACACCGCGCCGCCGGGCCGTACCGGCTGCCACGACGTATGGCGCGGGTGTCGTGCGCTCCAGTCACCGCCCGCTGCGGTCGGCTACCAGAGCGGCGAGCACGCCATTGACGAACCTCCCGGAGCGGGCGGTGGAGTAGGCCTTGGCGATATCGACCGCCTCGGATATGACGACGGCGACCGGAGTGTGGGTGTGGCGCAGCTCGTAGAGAGCCAGCCGCAGCACCGCGCGATCGACCGCGGGCATGCGCTCCACCCTCCACCCGGTCGCGACGGCGCCTAGCTCCCGATCCAGCTCGTCGCGATGCTCCCATGCACCGCTCGCCAATCGATGAGCCTTTCCCGAGAGAGTCGAGCTGTCGGGCAGCTCGTGCGTGAGATCCGCAGCGTAGAGGGCGCCGATCGCCTCGACTCGGGCCTCGCGGCTCACGTTGCGCGGGTGATATAGGTCCCGGTCCGGGTGTCGACCTTGACGACGTCACCCTGTTCGATGAACAGCGGTGCCTGGATGACCAACCCAGTGGCGAGCGTCGCCGGCTTGGTTGCTCCCGACACGCGATCGCCCTTGACGCCCGGTTCGGCATACGTCACCTCGAGCTCGACCGAAGCAGGAAGCTCGATTCCAATTGGGTTGCCCTGATAGGTGTTGAGCTGGACAGTCATTCCCTCGACGAGGTAGTTGGCCGCATCGCCGACGAGGTCGGCAGCAACGGTCAGCTGCTCGTATGTGTCGAGATTCATGCACACGTATCCCATGTCGTCCGAATAGAGATACTGATAATTGGCCCGGTCGATCACGGCGCGCGGCACGTTCTCGCCGGCGCGGAACGTCCTATCGATGACGGCGCCCGAATTGAGATTGCGCAGTTGGGTTCGCACGAACGCCTTGCCCTTGCCGGGCTTCACATGTTGATACTCGAGGACCTGGAACAGTCCCTCGGGTAGGTCGAGAGCCATCCCGGGTTTCAGATCATTCGTCGAAATCATCGATTCTCCATTGCCGGGTCAGCCGATGCCGACCGCAGACAGGCCGGCGCGTACGGTAGTCATGTCGACCGCCTCGACGATCGGCTTGCCGAAGTCTTCCAACAGCACCATACGCAAGCCGGACGGGTCCCGCTTCTTGTCGAGCAGCAGCGCCTCCTCCACTGCGGCGCTCGCCAGCGACGGTGCAGCGGTCGGCAGCTCCAACGCCAGCAATAGGTCACGTTGCCGCTCGAAACCGGTGAAGCCCAGCGTCTGCGCCGCGACAGCGCCGGCGGCCACCATGCCGATCGCAACCGCATGGCCATGGGGAATGCCTGCCAGGTATTCCACGGCGTGGCCCACCGTGTGGCCGTAGTTCAGCACCGCCCGCCGGCCGGCTTCGGTGAAATCGGCGCTCACGATCTCGGCCTTGACGCGCACCGCGCGGTTGACGACTTCGGCAATCGGAGCGGCCAGGCCGTGACGCTGGTAGAGGTCCATTATCACCGGATCGGCGATGAAGCCAGCCTTGATCGCCTCGGCGGTCCCTTCCACGAGCAGGGGACGGGGCAGTCTGGACAAGATCGCGGTGTCGATCACGACGCGCGCCGGATGCCAGAACACGCCGGCCAGGTTCTTGCCGCCGACGTTGACGGCCGTCTTGCCACCGATGGCGGCATCAACCGCGCCGAGCATCGTGGTGGGAACGAGAACAGTCTCGACCCCCCGCAGGTACGTAGCCCCGACGAAACCCCCTAGATCGGTCGCCGCTCCGCCACCGACCGCCATCACGGTGTCAGAACGCGTCATTCCAAGCGAGTTGAGCCACAGGTAGACGTCCTCGGCGACCGCCAGCGTCTTCGCCGCCTCGCGATCCGGCAGCACCTTCACCGCCGCCTCGTAGCCGGCGGATCTGAGCTCGGCAGCCAGGGCAGCGGCGATCGGTTGCGGCGCCGGCTGAGTCAACACCGCTACGCAGCGCCGGTTCGGCCGGGGTGGGAGCGCCACTGCGGCCTCTGCGGCGATGCCGTCGGCAATGATGATCTCGCAGACCGGCTCGCCGGCTGTGGGGATTACAACGCGTTCCACAGCTCCTCTATTCGTTCGGCGACGGTGTCGACGCTGAGCTCGTCGGTAGCCACGGACGCATGAGCGGCTGCTTCATAAGCGGCAGAGCGCTCGGCCAGAATGGCGGCGAGCTTCTCGCCGGGGTCGGCATCGTGTAGTAGGGGGCGCGGGACGCCGTGGCGCACCCGAGTGCGCAATGTCTCGGGACTCGCCTGCAGCCAGACGACCATGCCGGTCCGGCGCATCGCAGCCACATTGGCGGCGTCCAGCACAGCCCCGCCTCCGGTGGCGACGACCCGCGCCGGCCCGGCAGCTATCTCCAGGACGGCAGCTGCTTCCATGTCGCGGAACGCCTCCTCGCCGTGGCTGCCCCAGAACTCTGCAATCGAACAGCCCATCCTGCGGGTGACGATGTCGTCCGTGTCGACGAAGCGGCGCCGCAAGCGGGTCCCGAGCGCTCTCCCGACGACGGATTTGCCGGAGCCCATCATTCCGATCAACCACAGATGGTCACTCACGCGCGTTCAGAAGTCGGCAACCCGTTTGCGGTAGGCAGCCAGCGCCTGCTGCAAGTCGCCCAGCGTGTCGCCGCCGAACTTGCGCTGCACTTCCTGGGCGACCGTGATCGCCACCATCTGCTCCATCACCACGGCAGCGGCGGGCACTGCACAAACATCGCTCCGCTCGCGAAATGCCTTGGTGGGCTGTTTAGTAGTGACATCGACCGTATCCAACGGCCGCATCACCGTAGAGATCGGCTTCATGGCGGCCCGAACCCGCACCGGTCCGCCGCTGGTCATTCCACCTTCGAGACCGCCGGCTCGGTTGGTATGGCGGGTGAACCCGGAGTCATCGTGGAATATCTCGTCGTGGGCTTCAGATCCGCGCCGTCGGGCCGAAGTGAACCCATCGCCGATTTCTACTCCTTTGATCGCCTGAATGGACATGAGTGCCTCCGCCAGCCGGGCGTCCAACTTGCGATCGAAATGCACATGGCTACCGATCCCTGGCGGCAGCCCGTAGACCAAGACCTCACCCACGCCGCCCAGCGTGTTGCGGTCGGCCTTGGCCTCATCGATGGCAGCGACCATCGCCTCCTCTGTCCCCCGGTGGAAAGCCCGCACGGGAGATTGATCGATGATGTCGAGATCGTTTGGACCCGGCAGCTCCTCCTCCTCGGCCGAAACCGGCCCGATCGAGACGACGTGGCTGATGACCTCGATGCCCAGGGGGCGCAGCAGCTGCTTGGCCAGATAACCGGCGACGGTGCGGGCCGCCGTTTCCCGGGCCGAAGCCCGCTCCAGGATGTCGCGCGCATCCCGGGTGTCGTACTTGATCATCCCGGCTAGATCGGCGTGACCCGGTCGCGGGGTCGCCAGTGGTTTCTCGGAGCTTCCCGCGTCCGGGGACATCTCTCTCTGCCACTTGGGCCATTCGGTGTTGCGGATGATCACCGCAACCGGGCTTCCCAGAGTCTTGCCGAACCTCACGCCTCCCATGATCTCGAGCTCGTCACGCTCCAGCTTCATGCGGGCGCCTCGGCCATATCCGGCGCGGCGCCGCATCAGCTCGTCGCCGAGGCCGGCGGCGCTCACCTCCACCGCGGCCGGCATACCCTCGACGATGGTCACCAGCCCGGGGCCATGTGATTCGCCTGCCGTCAAGAATCGGATCATCGAGATCAGAGGTTAGGACCACCAACCGGCGGTACGAGCGATGCCGCCCTCCCGGCGCCGCCGAGGCGCTCCCCGCTCTCGAGGAGGCGCCGGGTCGGAAGCCGAAGAGGGAGCGGCCGGGGCCGCTCCCTCTTCCTCGGGGCTCCGCCATCAGCGGAGTTCTGTCGTGATCCCACGGCTCACTTGAGGATCTCCTGGCCGACCGCCAGCTCGAACGCGCTGTCGCCGAACATGAAGACGCCTTTGCTCATGGTGAGGCTGACCACCTTGTACGAACCCGCGAACACCTCACCCACTCCGACTTCGTAGCTGACGCCGTTGACGATCATCGTGGCGCGCAGCACCCCGGCGGTGTCACGGATCTCCTGGAGCTTCACCACCGTGCCCTGGGGGCTGAAGCCTCCGTCGCCGGCGGTGCCACCCACCCCTGGCTGCCCGGCAACCGGGGAGTCCTCGGTGATCAGAGGACGGAATGGATCACGCGGCTGGGACACCTGGAAGCCACCGGCAACCAGTGCCGTGGGAGCCGCGGTCGGCACTTCAACGGCCGGTGCCGCCGTGACCGGAGGTAGTCCGGCGGCGTCGGCCGGATCCGCAGTGAGCACACCCGACGTAACCACCATCCAGGTCAAGGCCCCGGCAGCGGCCAGCATCAGAATCGCCACCACGGTGGCTGCCAGCGGGTGGCGGGTGTGGCTCATCACAGGTCCTCCCCCGAGCCTTCGTCATCGAGCTCCGCCGAGCCCTGGGGAACCGTCACTGCCGGACCGGGGTTGCTACCGCTTGCCGGCCCGCGAGTGAATATCAGCATGGTGATGTCCGCCGCCAGCAGGTCGGGGTTGGGTCGCAGGCGACCTGCCGTCTCGCCGGAGCCCTCACCTTCCGGCGGCGGGGTCGAATCGGGCTCCTCCGCCCCCTCCAACGGTGTGAGCCCTATCGAATCCACCCTGACGAGCCGGTCCATCGCCTCCAACCCGTAGAGAAAGCCGAGTATCTCGAAGTACTCGCCCTCGATAGCGACCGACACGGGCACTTCGAATCCTCCAGACAGCGCGTCGGCGACGGGCGGCGTCAAGGCAATCTGGTTCAACTCGACCCCGGTCCGCTCCGCCAGGAAAGTGAGCTTCTCGATGAATGCGTCCGCTTGGGGCGTAGCGGGAATGCTCGCCTCCATCTGGCCGATCGCAAACAGGTACGAGAGCTCGTTGTCTCTGATCTGCTGGAGCTGGGCGAGGCGAGTCTGCAACGTTGATTCCCGCACCAAGCTGTTGTCCAGCTCTGCTTGCGCAGTGTCGATGGCGTCCCGCTGTGGCGAGAGGATTAAGAGCCACCACAGCACCGTCACCAGCAGCAGGACGAGGACTCCCAACAGGATCTTGGTTCGGTTGCTCACCCCGCTCATAGCCCAGTCCTCGGAATCCGGCTCTCCAGGCGATCGCTGCGAGCAGCCTCGGTGAGTGATGTCTGCGACACGAAGTTGACTATCGGCGCCTGCCCGATCGTTCCCTCGTTGACGTTGGTCACCCAGGTGCCGGTAGCCGCCGGAAAACGATCAGAGTCGAGAGAACGCAGCCAGGCCGACACGTCGGGGAAGTCAAAACCGACCCCGGTCACCTGGATCGAGCCCATCTCCGGGCTCGCCGGGTCGGTGTCAACCGTTCCCAGGAAGCTCTCCAACCACACCGAATCGGGAAGGATCCGCGCGATGTCGTTGAGTATCCGTCCCCACGAGAGGTCGTTGGCCAGGACGGCCTCCATCAGGGCAACGTTGGCATCGTATTCCACAACGACGGCCTCAATACCTTCGAATTCGATGACTCTCGCCTCCAACTGGCGGTTGATCTCCAGCTGGTCGGCCGCCGCTTGCTCTGCCTCGCTCGCCCGGCCCTGCCAAATCAGCGTCAACAGAAACAGGATCGCGAGGTACGCCATACCGATGAGCGCTAAGCGGGCGACACGCTCCCGAGCTTGTTCCTTGAGGTGCGCCTCGGGGGGCAGCAGGTTGATCGGACGCATCAGCCTCGCCTCCCCCTCACATCTCTCCCCACAGACCGAGGCCGACCGCGGTCGGCAACACCGGCTGAGCGTCGAGTATCTCGTCGTCGGTGAGATCGATCTTTCCTATCTCGAACAGATCGAGGACGCGCGCCGGCTCCACGGCGACACCGAGCGATCGGCCGAATCGATTCGCCAGATGGGGCAGTCGGGCCGCATTGCCGGCGACTACGAGGCGCTCCACTCGCTCACCGCCGCTCGACGTCTCGAAATACGTCAGCGAACCACGCAGCTCATCGACGAGAGCATCGGCTTGTTCGGTGAGGATGCGGCGCGCTTGCGATACCTCGTCATCTCCGGCAGGCAGGCCCATCGGGTTGACGCCGACGGTACGTTTCAGCTCTTCGGCGCTATCGGCGTCCAGATCTAGACCGTCCCGCAGTGCCGCCGTGAAGTCATCGCCGCCGCGCGGCAAGAGGCGCACGAAGTAGGCGACTCCGGCCCGGGCGATGACCACCTGCGTGATCGAGGCGCCGATGTCCACGATGGCTTGCGCCGGCATCCCCACACCGGCTTCGAGGCCGAAGATGGCCCGCACCAGCGCAAACGCTTGCAGGTCGACGGCGGTAGGCGAGACGTTGGCCGTCTCCATGACGCGAATGATCGAATCGACCACGTCGCGGTGAACCGCCACGGCGAGGATCGACTCCATCGGCTCACCCTCGGGGGTCACGAACTGCTCCAGCGGCACGAAGTCGAGAATCGCTTCTTCGACTGCAATCGGAATCGAGTCCTGCACCTGAAACGGCAGGGCCTCGGTCAGCTCGTCGCGTCCCATTTGCGGCACATCCACCTGACGAACTGCCATCCGTTGGTTGGCGGTGCCCACCACAACCCGCTTGCGCGGCAGCTTCTGCCGTTTCCACAGGGCGGCAACGGATTCCGCCACCGCCCCCTCATCGACGATCTCGCCGCCCGAGACTGCGCCATCCGGCAGCGGCATCTCTGCAAACCGCCGCACGATCCGGCTCGATTTGCCGACGTCCACGACGGCGGCGCGCACGGCCCTGCCGCCGATATCGAGACCTACGGTCACCGCCATTAGGTCACTCCGCCTCGTCTTCCGCTGGTGCCCCGGGGGCAGACGACCAAATTACACGCTTGTCATTTGCCCGTGGAAAGGTTACCCAGAACCGGGCACTACCCCAAGGACTGGGTCCGTCGGAGCCGTTGAGCGGCCGCCGGAGCCCGCCGCCAGCCGGGATGCCTACCTCAGATACCAATCCACGATCTGCTGGCCGAAGTAGACGGCGAGATAGGCGCCCAGCACCATGTACGGGCCGAACGGAATGGCGTCCTTGCGCCCCTTGATCCGAGTCACCAGCAACACGAGCGAGGTCACCCCGCCGATCGCAAAAGGCAGGAACAGCGCCACCAGCAGACGTCCCCAGCTCAGATAGGCCGCATAAAGGCCGAGGAATGCGGCCAACTTGACATCGCCAAACCCGAAGCCACCGCGGGCTACCAGTGCGACGAGCAGCAACGCCGTGAAGTAGGCAGCGCCCCCCAGCAGTCCCCGCCCAAAGGCCGGCAGCTCAGAGTCGAGAAGTGCCCCGATGCCGAGGAGGGCGGCACCGACGGCCGCGCTCGGGAAGAGGATTCGGTTGGGTATCAGCTTGTGATCCAGGTCGGTGAGCGTCAGCGCGACGGTGACGCCAACGAACCACCAGTAGGCGGGCAATACCCAGGACCAACCGATCACCGCTGCGGTGAGCGCAAACAAAGCCGCCGTGGCCAGCTCCACGAGGGGATATCGCAGCGAGATCCCCTCCCGGCAGTACCGACACCGGCCCCGCAGGAGGATCCAGCTCACCACCGGGACATTGTCGCTCCACCGCAGCGGATGCTCGCAGACCGGACAAGCGGAGCCGGGGTGGACCACCGAGACCCGCTGCGGAACTCGATAGGCGACGACGTTGACGAACGAACCGACGACGAGGCCGAGGAGGAGGGCCGGAATCCAGAGCAGATCTTCGATCATGGTGTGCCAGGTTGCAGAGCAGCGTAGGAGCCGTTCGCTACGGCCACATCGATTTCCCCACTAAAACGGGATGGGCCACTAGGGCCCATCCCGAATCTGCTTGCTCGTCCTGTGAACTACGGAACGGGCGGAAACCCGGTGTTGCTCCACGTCACCGCAGGCGTCGAGGCTGGCGCCCCGGCCGCCGCGGGACACGGGATGGCCGCAGCACTGGCACCGTAGAAGGTGCCGCCGGTGGCCGACGAGTCTTCGAACACTGCGAAGTGGGCACCCGACGCGCTGGCTTGCACAAGGCAGACCGCGTCGTCGTTACCCGCCACGGACAGCGCCACGTACACCCCCGGATCGGCGGGTGCGGTGGTGTTCACGATAAGAGTTGGCTCGAACGCTTTCAGGTCCGCCTCAGTGGTCGTGAAGGCGCCGAAATCGGTCCAGTAAGCCTTCTCGCCGAGAAGGGTGTTACGGAGGTCCGCTTGCGCCGAACGATCCTGAGCACGGTTCCTGAAGCCGAGGAATGAGGGAATGGCAATGGCTACCAAGACTGCAATGATCAATACCACCACCATCAGCTCAATGAGCGTGAAGCCCTCTTCCTTGTCGAGACGCTCTCGCATCCAACGCATGGAATTGTCCTCCGTCATCTGCTTCGGGAAGAGACCGACCTGTTTCGATCTCCCCGCTTCTATCGGCAACCCTGCGTGTCGCGGTTGAGCGCTTTCTGTGGCGGGAGAAGTCGCCGGCCGAAGCCGGCGCTGATGGGGCTACGAGACCAGGCCGGCGATGTTGAAGATCGGCAGATATAGCGCGATGAGGATTCCCCCCACCGTGATTCCCATGACCACGATCAGCAGGGGCTCGATCAGACTCGTCAGCGCGCCGATCGTGTCCTCGACCTCGCTCTCATAGAAATCGGCCACCTTGGCCAGCATCCCATCGAGCTCGCCGGTCTCTTCCCCCACCGTCATCATCTGCACGACCATCGGGGGAAACACTTTGTGGCGAGCCAGCGGCAGGGCCAGCGATTCGCCGGCTCTGACGGAGTCTTTGACCTCGTCGAGCGCTTTGGCCACCAGCCGGTTGCCGGCCGTATCGGCCACGATGTCGATGGCCTGCAGGATCGGTACTCCGGTCCTGCTCAACACTGCCAGGGTGCGCGAGAATCGGCTGAGCGCCGTCTTGTGCGCCAGCTTCCCGAATACCGGCAGCCGCAGCTTGAACGTGTCCCAGGTCAGGCGCCCCCCGTCGGTTTGGATCCAACGCCTGAAACCCCAGATCGTCAGCGTCGCTACCAGGGCAAGCAGCCACCAGAAGCCGGTGACGACCTCCGACAACCCGACGAGGACCTGCGTCGGCAATGGCAACGCTGCGCCGCCGCCCAGCTCCGCATAGAGGTTGGTGAAAACGGGAACGACGAAGACGATCATCGCGGCGGTGACGGCAACAATCAGGAAACCGATCACCGCCGGATACGCCAGGGCCGCTCGCACCTTCGAGCGCAAGCTCAACTGGGCCTCGAGGATGTCGGCGAGCCGCAACAGGGTCTCGTCGAGGACACCACCGATCTCGCCGGCTCGAATCATCGACACATAGAGCTCCGTAAACACTTGCGGGTGGCGATCCATCGCTGCCGAAAGGCTGGTGCCGCGTTCCACATCGCTGCGGACCTTGCCCAGCACATCGCGCAGCGCCACGCTCTCGACTTGCTGCTCGAGCACCGTCAAAGCCCGGATCAGCGACAAACCCGAGTTCACCATCGTGGCGAACTGGCGGGAGAAGATGACGATCTCCTTCGGTCTGATCCGGCCCGACAGCCCCGGGATGCGTATCTCCCGCTGGAGCACGGACGTCTGCTTCTGCTCCACCTGTAGGGGGATCATTCCCCGGTCGCGCAGCGCCTTGGCTACGACACTGGCCGATGAGCCGTCGATCTCGCCCGAAACGATCTTGCCCGACTTGTCTCTGACCCGATAGGTGAACGTGGCGCTGGACATCAGCGGGGACCGACCAGGTGGAGAAAGTTGTCGGGGTCGATGGCCCGTTCGAGAGCGACCTCTATCGCAACCGTGCCCCGCTTGACGAGCTCTGCCAGCGCCCCGTCCATCGTCTGCATGCCGAAGCGGCCCCCGGCTTGCATAGCGCTGGTGATCTGGTGAACTTTGCCTTCTCTGATGAGGTTGCGGATGGCCGGGGTGGCCACCATCACCTCGACCGCCACTACCCGACCGGAACCGTCTGCCCTCACCAGGAGCTGTTGGGAAACGACGGCTGCCAGCGAACTGGCCAGCTGGACCCGTATCTGATGCTGCTGGTGCGTCGGAAAGACATCGATGATGCGCTCCACCGACTTGGGCGCGTCCTGCGTGTGTAATGACCCGAAGACGAGGTGACCGGTCTCAGCCGCCGTCAATGCCGTGGACACGGCCTCGAGATCGCGTAGCTCGCCGACGAGGATGACGTCGGGATCCTGCCGAAGCGAGTGCCGCAGCGCAGCGGCGAAGCTCAAGGTATCGATGCCCACTTCGCGTTGATTGACGATCGACTTCTTGTGGGTGTGGGCGAACTCGATCGGATCCTCGATCGTGATGATGTGGCTGGCCCGGGTCTGGTTGATGAGATCGATCAAGGCGGCCAACGTCGTCGATTTCCCCGAGCCGGTGGGGCCGGTGACCAGCACCAGACCTCGGCTGAGCCCGGCAAATTCCGCGACCACCGGGGGGATGCCGAGCTCTTCCAACGTGGCGATGTCGCGGGGAATGGCTCGCATCACCGCGCCCACCGCATCACGTTGGAAGAACACGTTGACCCGGAAGCGACCCAACCCGTAGACCGGATGGGAGAAGTCGAGCTCCCGCTCTTCCTCGAACCGGGCGCGCTGTCGCGACGACAGGATCGCGTAGGTCAGGTCGCGCGTCTCCGCCGGTCGCAACACGCCGAAGCCGGGAACCGGAAGCAGCTCGCCGTTGACTCGCATCTGCGGCGGAGAGCCGGCCGTGACGTGCAGGTCCGAGCCCTCGTTGCGCATCAGCTCCACGAGCAGATCGTTGACGGTCGCGTCGATGGTGGCCACCTCGCGGTCACTGGCACCTGCCGGGTTCCCGGCGACAGCTCCGGTGTCTTGTGGAGGACCGTATGCCGCCTCGATGGCTCGGGTGAGCTCGGCGCGATGGGCAAGCGCGAGGACCACGTCGCTCTGGGTCGCTTGGCGCACCATGGCGAGACGATTCTCATCAAGGGGATCGTCCATGGCCACTATGAGGCGGCCCCGATCATCCGATGCGATCGGAAGCGCCACCAACTCATGGGCTTGCTCGCCGTTCAACAGGCCCAATGCGTCCGGAGCTGGAGTGACTCTTCCATAGCCATCCAGCGGCACGTAGCGAATCCCCAGCTGGGCGGCCGCGACGGCGAGCACATCGCGGCTGCGAGCCGAGCCATTCTCGACCACCACCTGCGCCAGCGGCCGGCGTGACGCGACCGCGGCGTGGAGTTGCTCCTCGAGCTCCTCGCGCGACAGGATCCGCTCATCGACGAGCAGCTCCCCAAGTTGTCTCTCGACTCCACTCACTCAGTGGCTCCCATTGCTCTTTGGTGTCAGACGATGACTCGCAAGATCTCTTCGATCGAAGTCAGGCCGCGACGCACCTTGTCGAGCCCGTCCTCACGCAACGTGCGCATTCCCTCCGCGACGGCGGCCTTGGCGATCTGATCGGCCGACGCTCGCTCTACAATCATGTGCTGGATTTCCTCGTTGATCAGCATCACCTCATTAATGGAGATTCGACCCTTGAACCCCGTGTGCGAGCAAGCGCCGCAACCTTCGGCTCGGTAGATCCCCTCGTATCCCCATTCGGCATTCCAGCCGAGATTCTGCAGCCCGGCCCGATCCGGATCGTGGGGAACCCGGCACCGCTCGCACAACCGCCGGGCGAGCCGCTGTGCCAGCACCGCGTCGATCGAAGACCCGACGAGGAACGGCTCCACGCTCATGTCGAGCAGCCGCCCGATGCTGGAAGGGGCGTCGTTGGTGTGGAGCGTGGTCAGCACGAGGTGACCGGTGAGAGCTGCTTCGACGGCGATCTGGGCGGTCTCTGAATCGCGCACCTCGCCGATGAGAACTACGTCGGGGTCGGCACGCAGAATCGACTTGAGGGCATTGGCAAAGAGCAGCCCGGCCTTGCGGTTCACCTGCACTTGGGTGATACCGGGCAGCCGATACTCAACGGGATCCTCGACGGTGATGATGTTCACTTCGGGGCGGTTGAGGATCCCCAGGGTCGAGTACAGGGTCGTCGTCTTGCCCGAGCCGGTAGGCCCGGTGACGAGAATGGCACCATACGGCTTGCTATACGCCGACTCGTAGCGTTTCAGGTTGTACTCGCTGAAGCCCAGCTCACTGAGCTGGCCGACACCGGCCGACTTGTCGAGGATGCGGAGAACGACCTTCTCTCCGAAGATGGCCGGCAGAGTTGCCGCCCGCAAGTCGATCGGCTTGCCCGCCACCAGCAGACTGATGCGCCCGTCCTGGGGTATACGGCGTTCCGCGATGTTGAGGTCAGCCATGATCTTGACCCGGCTGACCACCGCATTCGAGATACTGCGGGGAGCGGTCATCACGTCATGCAGTACTCCGTCGATGCGAAACCTGACCCGGAGCTCCTTCTCCCCCGGCTCGAGGTGAATATCGGAGGCCCGCTCATTGACTGCCCGGGTGACGATCGTATTCACCAACTTGATGACGGGCGCATCCTCGGCAGCAACGTCGAGTCCGACGAGATCATCGGCCTCGCTCTCCTCAGCGGCCAGCTCCGCCAGATCGCTGACCGACTCCTCGAATCGGGCCTGGCGCCGAATGGCCTCCTCCAGATCGCCGCGGATGGCGACCCGGGGAACGATCTCGTACCCAGAGACGGCGCGCAGGTCATCGACGGCGAGCACGTTGGCCGGGTCGGCCATCGCCACCACCAGCCGCTGCTCGTCATCGAACGCTATCGGGAGCAACGTATAGCGGCGAACGAGGTAGTCGGGAACCGCAGCTACTGCCGCCGGGTCAACGGATGTGGCTCCCAAGTCGACGTACTCGACTCCGATCTGGTCGCCGAGCGCCCGTACTAGCTGCGCCTCCGTCAGGACGCCGTGCTCGATCAGGACTTGCCCCAGCGGCAGGCCGGACTCCTGCTGTGAATCGACGGCCGCTTCGAGCTGGTCGGCTGTGACCAGGCCCTCCTCGAGTAACAGGGCCCCGAGATGGCGGGTATGTCCGCTCAACGGCGGTTACTCCTCTTCGCGGCGGTAGAGCATGGATCCGAACGTGTCTAGTCCCAAAATCGGCAGGCCCGGAACCGGGCTTGAGGCCTATGTACCCAACGTTTCCCGGCCGGTGGGGCGGCTGCCTGGTCGCCCCGGTTTGTGGTCGCGGAGCCTCAGGCCTCGAGGGCTTGTCGCATCGCTTCGAGGGGAGCCCGGTGGCCCGTCCACAGCTCGAACGCGGCGGCCGCTTGGTGTAACAGCATCGCCGGCCCGTCCGCTACTGGACGCCCGCCCTGCCGCATAGCCTCGACAGCCGGAGTGGACTGGCGGCCATACGCCATGTCGAACAGGCCGCAGGCCTCATCCAGCACCCCGGGTGGAAGAGTCTCGCCTTCCATCCCGAGCGGGGTCGCGTTGACAACAACCGCGTCCTGGAGTGAGCTCCCCCAGGCCATCACGCTGGCCGCGATCCCCGTTTGAGCGATCAGCTCTCGTGCCTTCTCGGGACGACGAGACGACAGGCTCAACGGCATTTCCTCTAGCGCGATCAGTGCGGCCGCGGCGGCGCCGCCGGCCCCCAGCACCAGGACCGGACCGTCGGGAAGCCCGGCTTCGCGCCAGGCAGCATGGATGCCGGCGATGTCCGTGTTGTGGCCCACTGCGTGCCCCGCCACGCGCACGAGCGTGTTGACCGCGCCTGCCTTCTCCGCAGAGACGGCGAGTCGATCTGCCAGCTCGGCGGCCAGAGCTTTGTGCGGCATCGTCACGTTGGCGCCGTCCAGCCGACCCTGCCTGATGTCTTCGACCGCCGCCGCCATCCCTGCCGCGTCGACTCGGCGGCGCTCATAGCTCCCGATCAAGCCGGTGGTCCGCAGCGCCGCATTGTGGAGGTCCGGAGATAGCGAGTGGTCGACGGGATCCCCCAGGACCACGAGCCTCACGGAATGATCCCCGCATCCTTGGCAGCCTGCTTCTTGCGGTTGTGCTCCTCGAGCGTCTCGGAGAAGCCGTGCTGACCATCGGCGGAGACCACCACGTAGTAGTAGAAGCCCGTCGTGGCCGGCGCCGCGGCCGCCTGCAGAGATGCGACGCGCACTCCAGAGATGGGCGTCGGGGGTAGGCCGGCCCACTTGTAGGTGTTATACGGCGAGTCGACTTCGAGGTCTTCGAGTAGGACGGGCCCGCGGGTCCTGTCCAACGCGTACAACACCGTGGCGTCGATCTGAAGGCCGATGCCCGCATCCAGCCGGTTCATGATCACGGAGGCGATCAGCGGACGGTCCTCGTCGAGCTTCGCCTCCCGTTCGATCAACGATGCGATGATGAGGCCCTCGTACGGGGTCAACCCGGCGTCCTCCAATACCGTCCAGTCCTGGGCATCGAGGCGCGCAACGAGCGTGTCGGCCAGCTCGGCGAGGATCTCCGCAGCGCCGGCATCGGTGCGGAACTCGTAGGTGTCGGGGGCCAGCAGCCCCTCCCATCTCGTGAGGCTGGGGTAGCCGGCCGGAGCCGCCTCAGGAAGCAGCACCGAGGTCACGTCTCCCGATGTCAGCGCCAGCTCGAGGTCAGCGCGGGTGTGATCGGTCTGCGCGGCGATCGAGTCGAGCATGGCATCGATGGTGAGACCCTCGATAACCGTGAGGCGAAACACGTTCGTGGGGTCGGGCCCGGCCAACAGTGCGTCGATCACCGATGACACCGGCCCGGCGAGCAGAACGTAGTCTCCCGCCTGCAGTTGATCGGCGACGCCGAGGCGTCGCACCTCACGTTGGAACTCGCCGGCATCCTCGATGATGCCCTTCTCCTCGAGCAAGCTGCCGATAGTGCGCGCCGACGCCCCGGCGGGGATAGTGATCGTCGTCTCCCCGACGGCCTGAGGACCCTGATCGACCTCGGCGGGAAAGCGCGCTGCTAGATCCCGAGCCAGGCGCGCGCCGAATACTGAGATCAACAGCACGGTGACGACGACCGCTCCGAATTTCAGCAGCCAGACGACCATCGGGTGCAGTTGGAGGCGCCCCGGCGTCTCCTGATCAGGAAACGCCATCGTCGCCCCGGCCTCGATCGGGCATGCCCGGCTCGCCGGCGGCTCGCTCCCTGGTGAAGGCGCCGTCGAGGTAGCCCTGCAGCATCACAGCCGCTGCCAGTTTGTCGCGAGAATCGCGCCGCTTTTCCCGGCGTACCCCCCCGGCGATCAATACGTCCTCGGCCACGTTCGTCGTGAAGCGCTCGTCGGCAAAGACGGGCTCCAAGCCGGTGGCCTCTGCGACCAATGAGGCGAATTGGCGAGCGCGTCGGGCGGCTGCCCCTTCGGTCCCATCGAGCGACACCGGTAGTCCGATCACGATCCTGAATACTTCTTCCTCGGCGACGATTCTTCGCAGCTCGGCGGCTACGTCCTGAGTGCGCCGGTCAATGACTGAATGCGGCTGCGCGATCATACAGAGCGGGTCTGACAACGCGACACCTATCCGCCGCTCCCCCGGGTCGAGTCCCAGGATGCGGCCGGTCATAGCTTCGCCAGCGCCTCCCGGGCCGCTTCGGCAGCGGCCCCCACGGCGGCGTCGATCTCCGCCCCGTTCGGCCCGCCGGCTTGAGCCAACTCGGGATCGCGGCTGCCGCCACCCCCGAGCACACGCGCCCCCGCGGCGGCGATGTCTCCGGCAGACATCCCTGCTTCCACTAGGTCGCGCGATACGAAAGCAACGAGGGCGCCCTTGCCATCGGCTGCCGATCCGAGGATCCCTACACCGGACCCGAGCTTGTCCCGTATCTGGAAAGCGAGTGCGCGCAGTTCGGGGGCGCCCAAGCCCGGCGCCGCCGCCGCCACCAGCTTGTGGCTACCCAGCGCGTCGGCTCCACCGAGGATCTGATCGGCCAGGCCCCCGCGGGCCTGCGACTCGAATTCTTCGATTCGCGCCTCCTGCTCGCGCAACCGCGCCGCCACCGAGCGTGCGGTCGACACGAGCTGCCCGGGTTGCGCCCGCAGCGCCGATTCGGCCTCTTCTATCTGGCTGCGCAGCCGACGCAGGTGGTCGTAGGCTGTCAAGCCGGTCACCGCTTCCACTCGTCGCGTATTGGCCGCCACCGAGCCTTCGGAAGTGAGAATCAGCGGCCCGACCTGCCCGGTCGATCTGACGTGAGTCCCACCGCAGAACTCTGTCGAGTAATCGCCCGTCTTGACGACCCGCACCTCATCGCCGTACTTGTCACCGAAGAATGCGAGCGCCCCCATCGCTTCGGCTTCTTCCTTGGTTGTCTCGATCGTGGTCACCGCGGCGTTCTCCACCACACGCTCGTTGACGAGCTTCTCCACCGCGCGCATCTCTTCCGGGGCCGTGGCAGTGAAGTGACTGAAATCGAAGCGCAGCCGATCCGGCTCGACCAGGCTGCCCGCTTGGTTGGCGTGGTCGCCGAGGACCTCGCGCAACCCCCAGTGCAGCAGATGGGTGCCGGTGTGGTTCTTGCGAATCAACTCTCGCCGCGAAGCGTCGATGCGCGATTTGACTTCCTGATCGGTAGCGATTTCGCCGTCGACCACCTCGCCCCGGTGTGACCGGACATCGCCGACGGCAAACTGCGTGTCGAATATCCGCAACGCGCCGGTCGACGTGTTGATTATGCCGGTGTCGCCAACTTGGCCCCCGGACTCGGCATAGAAGGGAGACACGTCCAGGAAGACCTCCACCTGCTCCCCCACCGTCGCCCTCGTCACCGGCTCCCCCTCCCGCAGCATCGCCAGGATCCGGCCCTCAGCAGACTCTTGGTCGTATCCGACGAACTGAGTCGCGTCGACTCCACGCAGCAGCTTGCGATAGACGTCGTGAGCAGCTGCGGTGTCGGTGCCGCGATAGGCCTCCTTCGACCGTTGCCGCTGTAGCGCCATCTCCCGGTCGAAACCTGCGCGGTCGAGCTCATATCCCCGCTCGTGCAAGATCTCCGCGGTCACGTCGATCGGGAACCCGTAGGTGTCGTGGAGCTTGAACGCCGTCTCGCCCGGCAAGGTGCCGCCGGCGCCGACCCCGGCGAGCTCCTGGTCGAGCAGGTCGACGCCCGAGGCGAGCGTCCGGCGAAAGGCGTGCTCCTCCCGGGAAACGACTTCAACGATGTAGTCCTGACGCGCCTTGAGCTCCGGATACGCTTCAACCATCACCTCGATCGTCGCCTCGACCAGGCGGGGCACGACCAGATCTTCGGTGCCGTAGAGGTAGGCGTGCCGGACCGTCCGCCGCAGCAGGCGCCGCAACACGTAGCCGCGGCCCTCGTTGGACGGCACGACACCATCGCCGATCAGGAAGGCGATCGTGCGGCCGTGATCGGCCATCAATCGCAGACTCACATCAGAACGGTGATCGTCGCCGAGCTTCAGACCCGTGGCGCCTTCGGCGGCGGCCATGACAGGACGGATCACATCGGTGAGGAAGATATTGAACGTCCCCTGCAGCAGCGAGGCCATCCTCTCCAGCCCCAAGCCGGTGTCGATGTTCTTGGCGGGCAGGTCACCGACGACGTGATAGGGCTCGTCTTGGATGTGCTGCATGAAGACGAGGTTGTAGAACTCCATGAATCGTTCGTCGTCCACTGCCGGGCCGCCGGGCTCACCATGTTCGGGCCCCTTGTCATAGAACAGCTCGGAGGACGGACCGCACGGACCGGGGACCCCCATCTGCCAGAAGTTGTCTGTGCCGAGCCGTTGTACTCGTTCGGGGGGCACGCCCACTCCGTCGATCCAGATCTCGGCCGCCTCATCGTCGGAGAGGTGGACCGTATACCAGAGCCGGTCGGGGTCGAGCCCGTAGCCTTCCGTGGCCAGCTCGTAGGCCCACGGTATTGCCCTTTCCTTGAAGTATTCGCCGAAGCTGAAGTTGCCCATCATCTCGAAGAAGGTCAGATGGCGCGCCGTTGTCCCGATGATGTCGATGTCGACGGTGCGGGCGCATTTCTGCACGGAGACGGCCCGCGGCTTGGGTGGCTCCAGCTCCCCCAGAAGGTACGGCTTGAACGGCACCATGCCCGCATTGGTCAGGAGCAGCGTGGGATCGACCGGAATCAGCGACGCACTCGGCGTGACCATGTGGTCGCGCTGTGCGTAGAAATCCACGAATATGCGCCGGATCGAGTTGCTGTCCATCAGGGCGGCAAGGTTAGCTCGGGCCGGCGACCAGCTCGGGACCGCCCCGGTTTGGGCGCGGGAATGCAGTGGGTCGCTACCCGGCCATCCCCAGGAGGCGGCGACACTGGTCGGCCAGCGCGACCCGCGACACGGTGTAGCTGTCCCCGCTCGACATGTCCTTGACCTGGGCGGTACCCGCAATCCACTCGTCCTCGCCGACGATGACAGCGAGCCGATGCCCCTTGCGGTCGGCGTACTTGAGCTGGGCAGCCAGCTTGCGAGCGTCGGGATAGAGCTCGACGGCCAATCCGGCGGCCCGCAGCGTCGCGGCCAGACCGACGTAGTCGACGGCTCGGTCGGCATCGAACAACACCACGAGGATCGGTGCCGGTGCAGCCGCTGGGGGCAGCCTGCCGATCTCCTCCAGCGCCGCCAACAGCCGATCGATGCCCAGCGATGCTCCGACTCCGGGGAGGCGCTGTTTGGTGTAGAGGCTGGCGAGGTCGTCATACCGTCCCCCAGAGCAGACGCTTCCGATCTCCGGGATCTCCCCGAGAAAGGTCTCGAAGACGGTGCCGGTGTAGTAGTCGAGACCGCGGGCGATCGACACGTCGACCCGGGCTCGATCCTCGGGGACATCGGCGGCCGCCAGACCCGCGGACACTGTCGCCAGCGCCTCAATCCCGTCGTCGGCAGCGCCGCCTGCCAGCTGGGCGACCCGATCCAGAACGGCGTCGTTGGTGCCGGTAACGGTGACCGCATCGAGCAATCGCTGAGCTTGGCCCGGCGACGCCCCCACGATCTCCTGCAGCTCGGTGGCCACCTCCTCCCTGCCGATCTTGGAGAGCTTGTCGACAGCGCGCAACACTGCGCTGGTCTCTTCAGCCAACTCGAGCTCTTCGAGCAGGCCCCCGAGCACCTTGCGATTGTTGAAGTGAATGGTGAATTCGCCGACGCCGAGCGCGGCGAATGTGTCGTGGATCACTAGCGCCGTCTCGATGTCGGCCACCAAGCTCTCGGTGCCGATCGTGTCGAAGTCGCATTGCATGAACTCGCGGTAGCGGCCCCGCTGCGGATTCTCGCCCCGCCATACCGGCCCCACGTGATAGCGCTTGAAGGGGACCCCAAGCTCGCCGATGTGCTGAGCCGCGTACCTCGCCAACGGAACGGTCAGATCGAAGCGCATCGCCACGTCTCGACCGCCGTTGTCCTCGAAGCGATACAGCTGTTTGTCGGTGTCCGCGCCCCCCTTGCCGAGGAGAATCTCGGTGTATTCGAGAGCGGGGGTGTCGATGGCGGCGTAGCCGTAGTTGCGGAACACGCCGCGGGCGGTGTCGACGAGCCAGTCCCTCGCCTTCATGGCGCCCGGCAAGAAATCCCGGAAGCCCTTGAGCGTCCGCGGCTGAATGATGTTTGGTTCGCTCATCGCCGGGCTGGACCGGCCTCGTCCGGGGCGACTCGGTCGGCAAGAGTGTCGAGCCAGGTGGCGGCCTGCCGCTTGCCGGCCGCAACCAGATTCGCCGGCGTCAGCTTCTGGCGCGCTTTGCGCACTTGTGACACGAGATACCCCATACCCCCGACGGCGGCCAGGATCCCCGCGAAGAACCACCGGATGCGAACGAACATGTTGGGAGCTTACCCGCCGGGTCGGCGGGGCGGTTTCCCGAGAATCTGGTCTGCGGCCGCCAGTCGCTCCGCCGTCTGGGGTTCGGCGCCGTGCGGTTTGGGTCGATACAGATCCTCGGCCTGGACCCCGTCCGGCAGGTGCTGCTGCGGGATGACCCCCGACGGATCGTCATGGGGATATCGGTACCCGACACCGATCCCCAGGTCGCGCTCGCCGGCCGTTGCTGCCGAGCGGAGGTGCGCCGGCACGGGTGCGGTCGCAGTCGCTTCGACGGCTTCCGTCGATCGGGACATCGACTCCTTCACACTGTTGGACTTGGGGGCGGCCGCCAGGTAGATAGCCGCATGGGTGAGGGCGAACGCAGCCTCCGGCAGACCAACGACCTCGAGGGCTCGAAAAGCGTCGACGGCAACCCCGAGCGCAGATGAATCCGCCAGCCCGACGTCCTCGGAGGCGAAGATGATCATGCGCCGCGCAACGAACTTTGGATCCTCACCGGCGCCGAGCATCGTGTGCAGCCAGTACAGGCTGGCATCGACGTCGCTGCCGCGCAGGCTCTTGATGAAGGCCGAGATCACGTCGTAGTGGCGATCGCCCCCTTTGTCGTAACGGATCACACGGCGCTGCAAAGCCTCGGCCACCGTGTCGATTTCGATCGGCTCGCCGCGGCCATCGGCAATTGCGGCCGCCACCTCGAGCCCAGTCAACGCCAGCCGAGCATCCCCGCCTACCCGCTCCGCGAGCGTGTCGACTGCGTCATCACTGATCTGCGGTTTGCCCCCAAGGCCTCGCATGCCGTCCTGATGGGCGCGATGGATCAGCTCGCGAACCTCGTCGGGTGCCAGTGGCTCCGCGCGAAAGATGGTTGATCGGCTGATCAGCGGCGAGTTGACCTCGAAGAAGGGGTTCTCCGTGGTGGCGCCTATCAAGATCACGACCCCGTCCTCGACGCCGGGCAAGAGCGCATCCTGCTGAGCTTTGGTGAACCGATGTATCTCGTCGAGGAAGAGAACAGTGCGCGCCCCTGATTCCTCGAGACGCTCGCCCGCAGCTGCCAGCACTTCTCGCACATCTTTGACGCCGGCGCTGACTGCAGAGAGCTGCTCGAAGCGGGCCTGACCCGCAGAGGCAACGAGGCGGGCCAGGGTCGTCTTGCCCGTACCCGGGGGGCCCCACAAGATCATGCTCACCAACCGACCCGACTCGACCACCGACCGAAATGCCGCCCCGGGAGCAAGGAGGTGCCACTGCCCCACGACCTCGTCCAGGCTCGTCGGCCGCATACGGGTAGCCAGGGGAGCCGCCGCCGTGCGGTGGGCCGCCCGCTGCTCTGCGAAGAGGTCGTCTTGATTGCCCACCGTCAATCCTTTCCGGCCGGCGGCCTAGGACTCGTCTTGCTCGGCTTCCGACCAGCCGGCCACGACCTCGGGCGCGATCTTGATGCCCAGCTCAGCGAGCTGAATCGCACCGACGCGGCTGGGCGATCCGGTCAACGGGTCGGCCCCCGTCTGCGTCTTCGGGAACGGAATGACCTCACGGATGTTTGGCTGATCCTGCAGGACCGAGACCATCCGGTCGATACCGAACGCAAATCCGGCGTGAGGCGGCGTCCCGTAGCGCAGCGCTTCCATGAACCAGCCGAAACGGCGAGTGGCGTCCTCGTCCGAGATGCCGAGCGCAGCGAACACCTTCGCTTGCACTTCTGGGTCGTGAATCCTGACGCTCCCCGAACCGAGCTCGACACCGTTGAGGACTACGTCGTACGCGAGCGAGACGGCGTTGGCTGGATCCTCCACCAGCTCGTCGACGCTCTGCGGGGCAGTGAAAGGATGGTGCATGGGCACGTAGACGCCGCCCTCGCCGATGTCGAAGACCGGGAAGTCGGTGATGAACGCATATACCAGCTCTTCATGACCGGCAGGTTGCCCCATGTCGAGCCGCAAGGCGCCGAGCACTTTGGCCACGACCTTGGACTCGTCGGCCACGATCAACAGGAGGTCATCGGGCTCCGCTTCGAGGGCCTCGATGACGGCCTTCTGTTCGGCCTCGCTCAAGAACTTCGCCACCGGCGATCGTAAAGTGCCGCCATCCTCGACGACCATCCACACGAGACCCTTGGCACCCAGCCCCACCGCTCGTTCGACGAGGGCATCGAGGCCGGCCCTCGGCAGCCCTCGAGGACCGCCATTGATTCCCCGCACCGTGCCACCGCTGTGGAGAACCCCACTGAAGGCCTTGAACTCCGTGCCGGCGAACACCTCGGACAGATCCTGGATCTCCATCCCGAAGCGGAGATCCGGCTTGTCCGTGCCGAACCGGTCCATCGCCTCCTGCCACGTGATACGCGGGAACGGACGAGGCAGTGCCACCCCCCGCAGGTCCTCGGTGACCGCCACCGCCACTTCCTCGAGCACCTCGAGGACCTCGTCCTGTCCCCAGAAGGCGCCCTCGAGATCGAGCTGGGTGAACTCGATTTGGCGATCAGCGCGAAAGTCCTCATCCCGATAGCAGCGCGCTATCTGGTAGTAGCGATCCACCCCCGAGATCATTAGCAGCTGCTTGAACAGCTGCGGCGACTGCGGTAGCGCGTAGAAGTGGCCTTGGCGAAGCCGGCTGGGAACGAGAAGATCGCGGGCTCCCTCGGGCGTCGATGCCACCAGAGTCGGCGTCTCCACCTCGAGAAAGCCTTGCGTGTCCAACACCCGCCGCATGGCGCGGATCGCGTGCGAACGAGCTTGCAGCGTGGCCGCCATTCGCGGCCGCCGCAGGTCCAAGTATCGGTATTGCAGGCGCAGTGCTTCATCCACTTCGACCCGGTCGTCGAGCTGGAACGGAAGCGCGGCCGCCGGGGCCAGAACCTCGAGCTCGCTGGCTACCACTTCGATCTCTCCCGTGGCGAGCTCCGGGTTCACATGCTCGTTTCCTCTGGCGGTGACCGTGCCGGTGACACGGACCACGTACTCCCGGCGCAGGCCCGCCAAATCATCAGGGGCGACGGCGCCACCTTCGGGATCGACCACTACCTGAATGATCCCCGACGAGTCACGTAGATCGAGAAACACGATCCCGCCGTGGTCGCGACGGGTTTGCACCCAACCGGCGAGCGTGACGATCTCTCCCTCATTGCTCAGGCCAAGCCGACCGGGCCGGGTGGTGCGGTATGAATCGGCGCTCATGGGCGGGTCTCCTTCACCTGTCGGCGAGCCGCGCGGCAGATTCGGGGCGCCGCTCATCGCAACGCGGCGCCCCGAGTCCCGCCTCCTACAAACCTTGCAGGAACGGGTTGGTGCGCCGCTCTCGGCCAAGGGTAGTCCGCGGCCCGTGACCGGGAAGCACCTCGGTGTCGTCCGGATAGGTCAGCACCCGATCTCGCATCGACTGCATCAGCTGCGGGAAGCTCCCCCCGGGCAAGTCGGTGCGGCCGATGGACCCGGCGAACAGCTGATCGCCCGAGAACATGATGCCTTCGGCTTCGAGGACGAAGCAGCAATGTCCCGGCGTATGGCCCGGTGTGTGGACCACCTGGAACTCGAGGCCGGCAAGTTGCAGGGTCGTCTTGTCGTCGAGCGGCTCGAGCTCAGGGGGATCGAGCTCACCTGGGGCGGCCACGATGCCGAACAGAGCACGCAGGATCGCCGCCGGATCTTGTACCAGGAAGTCGTCGTCCGCATGCATGAAGGCATTCACTCCGGTGGCTTTCACCACCCTGCCGGCACCGCCCATGTGGTCGATGTGGCCGTGGGTCAGCAGCAGCGCCACCGGAGTCAGGTCGTGTTTGGCGAGTAGACCGACCACGGCTTCCGGATCCGGCGGTGCATCGACTATGACCGCCGGGCCGCCCGGCTCCGGGGCGACTACGTAGGTATTGGTGGCAGCCAGCCACAGCTCGCGTTGGTCGATCAGCACGCGCGACAGCCTAGGTGGCCACCGGTCGTTTGGCGGCCGGGCGGCGATCAGGGACAGGTTGGCGACTCAGCCCAGCACGGCCGCGCGATCTCTTGCCAGTTGCTGTAGGTCCACTCATCCCGCAGAAGTGGGAACAGGGGAGGGCGGAGGCGTCCCAGCCGCTCATCGAAGTTGTAGTTGCGCGTCGAGAAGCAGCACGACATATTGCCGGTGCCGAGCGACGCATTGGACCCGTAGGTGTTGAGCGTGGAGCTTGCCGGCGTGAGGCTGCTGCCGGCGGTTCCACACGCCAGCGCCACCTTCATCTGCCCGTTCTGGTTGAGCACCGCTCCGTAGAGATCGAAGACTCTGTCGCCTCCCACCGCATTCGGGTTGATCCACACTTCGTCGCTGGCCGCCAGGCCGATGACGTCGTCTGCGGTGAGGCCGGTGGCGTAGACCACATCGGAGCCGATGATGATATTGCGGCGCGCCGAGGAATCGCCGGCGTAGATCGTGAGCGCCCCAGCCAGCGAGAAAGGAGTGCTGGAGTTGCGACCGACGACGATGTGTTGATTGGCCCATAGCGCCCCGTTGGCCGGGAGATCGAAGATCCCGAGGTAGGTCCATGTGGCTGCCTGGGACAGCACGGTCCATCGCTCCTCCGAATCCAGACAGGCGTCCCCGGACGGTGGCGTGGTCGCATAGGAGACCTGGAGTTGGGAGCCCCCTCCGACGGTTTCGACGAGATACGCGGCGGCGCCGGCGGGTATCGCCGGGTTGCGAGCGGGGTCGAGACAGATCCCGCCGCCGTCGCAGGCAGCGAACTCGACCAGGCTCAGATCATCCCAAAACGAATCGAAGTCGATTGGGTCCGGATACACATCCGTGATCACCTCCCCTGCCGCATTGTGGGACCCTGTGCTGTCCCAGCCCTCCGCCCCGTTCATCCACGTGGGCGGCCCGTACCAGGTGCCGAAGGACCAGAACCCGATGTCGTTCTCGGCGTAGACGTTGCCGTGCGCCTCGCCGCCGGGGCGATAGCCGACGCTGCCGCCCGCATAGATCTTCCCGAACGTGCGGGCCCCGCTTCCATAGCGGAGATCAGCTTCGACCATCCTCACGAACTCGCTAATCGCTTCGGCACCGATCTCGGAACGCATCGCGCGGACGGCCGGGCGATCTGCTTGTTTGGCTACAACCTCGACCGTCAGTGGCCCGGAAGAAACCGGCGGGCTGACGTGCATCAGCACGCCGACATCGTCGAAAGACTGGGTGCCACCCAGCAGCAGGGGATGTTGATAGAAGGCCGTGGTGAACTCGTAGGTCCACGAGACGCAGTCGCCGATCCACGAGTTGCCGGGGCCAACGACGGTCCCAAACGATGGCGAGGCCGCATCGGAGCAGCGCCGCGGCGCCTCTGCCTCATCCACGTAGCGTTGGTAGTAGAGAGGATCGATCGACATCTTGGCGGCGTAGCGCTCCAGCATGGCCTCGCCCGCTGCCAGGACCGTGTCCTCCCTAGCCTGGAAATCGGATTGGCTGCTCTGCGACACCGCCACCTTCTGAACCAGAAAGGTGAGCAGGGCGACGGCCACGATCCCCATCACCACGACGACGAGCGCAACGCCCTCCTCTTCGCGGCGGAGCCGATGCAGCGCGGTGCGGCGGTCACGCATTGCGCAACCTCACCTCGTGCCGAACCCGTAGGGGCTCTTCAGCCGAGAGGTCCGGATCCGGATCGACCCGAAGCACGATGCGGACCAGGTCGAACGCACACGGTGTCGTCCAGTCGCAAGACGTCGTGAGAGTTTCGGTGCCCGACGACCAGTCGACCCCCAAGAAGAGCGGCCCTCCTCCGAGCATGACGTTGGTCACCACCTGACGTGTCGCCGGAGCTCCGCTGTACGTCCACGGTGGGGTGGGACCGTCGGCGACGGTGACCTCACGTACCAGGTTGCAGTGGGTGGCGGTACAGTCGGTCAAGTAGTAACGATATCGCTCGGGGCCGGGAGCATCGGTCGCCCGATCGCTGTAGAACATCAGCTCGGCCGCCGGCCCGGCCGACTCGAGGAGGGCGATGATCGGTTGGTCCGCAGCCGGCCGCACCGCCTGGCGCAGCTCGACGGTGAAGGCGGCCGCCGCAGTTCGTACCTCGCTCAACGCGGCGGCGCGCGACTCCTCGAGCGAAACGCTGCGGCTGAACGCCGAGAAGACTGTGAGGAAAGCGGTGGCGATGAGCGCGGCCACGGCTGCCGCTACGAGCGTTTCCGCCAGCGAAACGCCCGACTCGTCGAACCGGACCCGCCTCAACACGTGACCGACGCATTCCACGATTTGTTCCGTCCGTTGAGCGTCGTCGAAGTCGTCGCTGCTGGCTCCCCTGGATAGTCCGCCGGCGAGCAGTAGGTCTGGATGCGCACCACCGTCCCGTCGTCTTCCGGGAGGATGAAGGTGGCTCGTCCCTGGTCGTTGGCTTCGACACGAATCCACGCATCCGAACCCACTTTGTATTCGAAGAACCCTTGCGGTCCGGGGCCCCCATTGCGCAGTGCGAACCGATCGGTGGTCGCCGGCTTGCCGAGGCTGAGGGAGCTGGACCCCGGGGTGCTGCCGGTGCTGAGAGAGATGCTGGCGGGAGCATGGCCCCACGTGGTGGAGGCGGTGGCAGTGAACCCGGTCTCGCTGACCGGCAGTTCGATGATGACGTGTCCCGTCTCGTCAGTGGTGCCCACGAAGGTCCCGTGGACGGGATGCGAGACAGTCACCGACGCCCCGTGGATGTAGTAATTGCTCCACCCGCGGTAGTCGACGTAGAAGTCGTGGTCGACGCCGACGAAGGCCTGGGGCTTCAAGCGCATCGTGATGGACGTGGTCGGCGATCCGCCGAAGCCGGGCACGTCGACCTCGACGGTGGCGGCGGCATAGCCCACCGCCGCGGCGGTCACTGCGTGCCGATCCGGCACCAGCCCCGGGAACGCGTAGTCCCCGGCCGGGTTCGTGATCGGCCCGCCATATGCGAGGTTGTCGACTGTGATCACCGCGTCGGTGATCGGCAACCCGGTGGTGTCGTCGAGTACCTCCACCTCGAGTGCCACCGGTTGATACACCCGAATGGTGCGGGTGGCCGCAACGCCGGGTACCGCATCGACGCTGGTGGCTCCGGTGGCGATGCTCTCGGGATGAATCAGCCAGCCGTGGGTGGTCGCCAAGCCGATCGTGTACGTCCCGGTCGCTATGTCGGGGAAGTACTGGGCCGGAAGGGCATCGGGCGAGGTGTAGATCTGCGGGCCGCTCAGGCGGATATAGGGACCGGGGTCGGCGCTGGGATCGAACGGCTCGTGGCGAATCACGTCTACCTGGACGAGGGCGATGTTCTCCTGCGCGCCGACGGTCGGGGGGGAAACGAAGGTCTCCATCATCACGGGGCGACCCTCACCATCGAGCGGAGTGACCGTGACCCGGATGTACTTGTAGTTGACGCCAATGTCGAAGGCGCCCTCGACTCCATCGCCTCCTTGCGGGATCACGTTGAGGCCGGAAGCGGAGCCGACGTATTCGACACGGGTCTCGATTCGATAGTTGGCCCCTTCGACGGTCTCCACCTCGAAGGGATTGAGGATTCCCGCCGGCGCCACCCCGGGGTGGCCGACGTCGCCGAATTGCATCGCCCGGATCTGCTCGATGCGCGCCTGGGCCAGGCTCTCGGCGATGGTCACGTCCTTGCTGCGGTCGATCGTCCGCATCGAGATGACGAGAGGCGTGACCGTGAGGACGATGGCGATCACGAGAATGCCGGCGGCGACAACCGCCTCGATGATCGTAAAGCCCGCCTCTCGCGTGTGCCCACTGCGAAGCAGGCCGCGTAGTGCAGCCATACCCCAGAAATCGGCAAACCGGAGGAAATGCTTTAACTGTGGGGAGTTTGGCCGGGGCTAGCTACGGGAGGTCGGCGACGACAGCTAGCCCTACTGCTGACCTCGGGGCACGAGGCGGTAGGCATCGAACACGCCGTCGACGTCGCGAATCTCGATCAACAGGCGCTCCAGCAGCTGCGGATCTGACATCTCGACCTCGTAGCGGAGGATGGCCACCATGTCCCGCCCCGTCGCCGAGGAAGAGGCGTGGATGTTGCCCCCCAAGTCGGAAACCACTTTGGTGACGTCCATCAACAGTCCCGGGCGATCCAGCGACTCGACCTGGATCCACACGAAGAACGACTCCCCTTGCTCGTGAGCCCAGGTGACTTCGATCATCCGCTCGGCCCGTTCCTCCAATGCGCCGAAGTTGGTGCAATCCGTGCGGTGCACCGACACGCCTCGGCCGATGGTCACAAATCCCATGATGTCGTCGCCGGGGACAGGTGCGCAGCACTGGGCGACCCGCACCAGCATGTCGTCCATTCCCTCGACGGTGATGCCGCGAGTAGGACGCGGCCCCTGGCGCCGCTTTGGCGGCAGCAGGAGGTCTTGGTCGGCCGCGTCGCCCTCCGGGGCGAGCGTTCGTACCAGGCGATTGGACACGGTGGTTGCACTGAGCCGGTTGTCTCCTACGGCGACGAACAACGCATCCAGGTCGGAGTAGCCGAGATCGGCGGCGACCTCCCGCAGCAGCTCTTCACGATTGCCTGCCGGTATCGGCACGCTCTCGCGCCGGAGTGCCTTCATGACGAAGTCGCGTCCGTCGGCGAGCGCCAGCTCGCGTCGCTCCCGGGTGAACCATTGACGGATCTTCGACGCCGCCCGACTGGAGGCCACGAACTCGAGCCAATCCCGGCTGGGGTGGGCGTCCTGTGCCTTGGACGTGATGATCTCCACTATGTCGCCCGACTCAACCTTGGTCGATAGCGGTACGAGACGATTGTTCACCTTGGCCCCCACGCAGCGGTGCCCGACGTCGGTGTGTACCCGGTAGGCGAAGTCGACTGGAGTAGCCCCGGCCGGCAACACCAGGACGTCACCCTTGGGAGTCAACGCAAAGACCTCATCGCGATACAGGTCGAGCTTGAGACTGGCAAGGAACTCGCCTGGATCGGAGTGCTCCTCCTGCAAGAAACGGAGATCGGCGATGAACGGGATATCGGCCGGGCCGACCCCCTCCTTGTAGCGCCAGTGGGCAGCAATCCCGTATTCGGCTCGATCGTGCATCTCGTGGGTGCGGATCTGGACTTCGAGTGCCTTGCCGTCGGGCCCTACCAGCGTCGTGTGCAGGCTCTGGTACAGGTTGAACTTCGGCATCGCGATGTAGTCCTTGAAGCGGCCATGAACCGGTCGCCACATCGTGTGTACCAACCCGAGCGCGCCGTAACAGTCGCGGACCTCTTTGACCAGGACGCGAATACCGATCAGGTCGTGAATCTGATCGAAGGCCAGTCCCGAGTCCACCATCTTCTTGTAGATCGAATAGAGGTGCTTGGGCCGGCCGGTGACCTCGGCCTCGATACCGGCATAGCGGAGCGCTTCGCTGACCTCGGTCTGGATGCGGTTGACATACTCCTCGCGCTCACCGGTGCGGCGGCGCACCAGCTCTTCGAGCTCCGCCTTGCGCTTGGGGTAGAGCAGCTCGAAACAGCGCTCCTCCAGCTCGTGCTTGATCTCCTGTACCCCGAGCCGGTGCGCCAGCGGGGCGTAGATGTCGAGCGTCTCGGCGGCGACTCGCTGCTGTTTCTCGCGGGGCAACGGGCCCAACGTACGCACGTTGTGGAGCCTGTCGGCCAGCTTGATGAGCAGCACGCGAATGTCTTTCGCCATGGCGATCGCCATCTTGCGGATGGTGGCCGCTTGCTGCTCTTCCCGGGTGGAGAACCTCAGCCGATCCAGCTTGGTGACCCCGTCGATCAGAACGGCAACCTCCTCTCCGAAACGGGCCTCGATCTCCTCCACCGTCGTTGCGCTGTCCTCGACGACGTCGTGGAGGATGGCGGCCAGCAGTGTGGCCTCGTCCATGCCGTAGTCGGCGAGGATCTCGGCAACGATCAGCGGGTGACTGACGTAGGGCTCGCCGGTCTGGCGGAGTTGCCCGTCATGGGCGGCCACCGCCAGCTCGTATGCCTGCTCCAGTCGCTCAGTCGTGGCATCCGGGTAGTAGCGACCGAAGAGGGCGACCACGGATTCGTAGATCTCCCGCGGTGGTGGGACAGCGGTGTCGGTGTCAGTCAGCGCCATAGTGCACCACCGTGTGCACGTCGACATCTGACAGCCTGTCGCGACCGCTGAGAAAGTCCAGCTCGATGAGGACGGCGAACCCGATGACCTTCCCCCCGAGCACGCGCACCAAGTCGACGGCGGCCGCTCCAGTACCGCCGGTGGCGAGCACATCGTCGACTACGAGGACCTTGTCGCCCGCATGGATCGCGTCGTCGTGGGCCTCGAGGCGGTCGGTGCCGTACTCGAGGGCGTACTCCTGGCCGCTGACCGTCCAAGGCAGCTTCCCCGGCTTGCGAATCGGGACGAACCCGGCGCCGAAGCGGCGCGCCAACGGAGCTCCGAAGATGAAGCCGCGAGCTTCGATGCCGACGACCACGTCGACGTGCTCATCGGCGTAAGGCGCCGCCATTGCGTCGAGCGCCTCGCCAAAGATGTCACCATGGGCGAGCAGCGGCGTGATGTCCTTGAAGACAATTCCCGGCTCTGGGAAATCGGGAACGTCGCGGATGTAGCTGGCGAAGTCCGTCACGGCGCGAGTTTACCGGCGCTTGCGCCGCTGCCGGGGCGGGCGGGCAACGGCGCCGGTGTCCACCTGCTCCTGGGCTGCTTCCGTCAGCACCGCGGCGACCGAGACCTCGGTGCCGGCGCGGCGCAGCGCCCGGCGCTGCATGCGCTGCCAGTCCGGCTCCCGCTCCTTCCACATCGCCAGCAGCGGCGTTGCCACGAAGATCGATGAGTAGGTTCCGGCCGCCACGCCGATGAAGAGTGCCAGCGCGAACTCGCGCAGGGTGGCCGCCCCCAACAGGTACGAGCCGATGAAGAGCAGTGAGCCGATAGGAAGCAGCGTCGTCAACGACGTGTTTATCGACCGCATCAACACCTGGTTCATCGACAGATTGGCTATCTCGGTGAAAGTGTTGCGGGTGTTGAGATCATTGACGTTCTCCGTGATCTTGTCGAAGACCACGACCGTGTCATAGAGGCTGTAACCCAGAATGGTCAGAATGGCGATGACGGTGGCTGGAGTGACCTCGAATCCGACCACGGAGTACACACCGGCCGTGATGATCAGATCGTGGAAGAGGGCGGCGAGAGCGCCCAGCGCCATCTTCCATTCGAAGCGCCACGATATGAACAGCACGACCACGATCAGGAAGATGATGAGAGCTTGGACAGCTCGGCGGGTGACTTCGGCACCGAACGTGGGGCCGACTGCGTCCACATTGGTTTCGTCGGGCGATACTCCGGCCACGGCGGCCACTGCGGCCACCAGCTCATCTTGATCGGCGGCGTCCAGCGCCTCGGTCTGCACAATGACCGTGCCGCCCCCGGTGAGCTGAACCCGGGCGCCTTCCTGGCCGATGTCGGCCAGCGCGGCGCGCACATCGCCAATGCTCGCCTCGGCTGCGTTGTCGGCTTCCACGATCGTTCCCCCGGTGAAGTCGACACTGCCGTCGAGGCCCCGCACCAAGAGAGACAGGATCGAGATGGCCAGCAGAACGCCCGAGAGCAGGAACCAGCGGTAGCGTTGACTGATGAAGTCGAAGGTCGTCTCGCCCCGGTAGAGCCTCGTGATCAAGCTCATGCCGGCGCCTCGGCAACGACCTCATCACGCCGCCGACCGGTAGCGGCACGCACCGAGAATCGGCCGCCCTCACCCAGCGGGCTGCGCACCAGTAGCTGGGCCGCCGGACGGGTGAAGAAATAGGCGACGATGACGTCGATCACAGTGGCGATCCCCAGCGTGATTGCAAATCCCTTTACTGGGCCGATGGCGAGAATCCAGAGCAGGATCGCGCCCACGAACGTGACCGTATCGGCCGTCAGGATCGTCCGAAACGCCCTGCTGAAGCCTTGGTCCACCGCAGTACGCAGCGGGCGCCCGCGGCGATGTTCCTCTTTGATCCGCTCGAAGAACACGATGTAGGAGTCCGACGTGATCCCGACCGACACGATGATGCCGGTGACGCCGGCCAGGGTCAGCGTCGTTCCTTGGTAGCGGCTCATGAGCGAGATCACGGTCAACAGCAGCGAACCGAAGACGGACAGCCCGAGCATGGCTATGAGCCCGAGGGCCCGGTAGTAGAACAGAAGCGCGATACCCACGAGCGTCAACCCACCGACGCCGGCTATCAGCCCGGCTTGGAGGGAGTCGCTGCCGAGGCTGGCCGACACCGACTCGACGCGCTCTCGTTCGAACGTGGTCGGCAGCGCGCCGTAGCGCAGGATCGTTGCCAGGTCCTCAGCCTCGGCTTGTTGCTCGTCCCCGCCGCCAACCGTTATGTAGACCACATCGGCGTCGAGGGCCTCTCCCGGGGCGAGTTGTTCGCTCACCTGCGGTGCCGATACGACTTGGCCGTCGACCACGATCGCCAGCGATCGCCGCGGATCGCCAGGGGTGAAGAGAGTCAGTTGCGCCGTAGCTTCCTCGAACTTCAGGCCGCCTTCGGCTGTGAAGGCCGGGTCGACGACCCAGCCGGCATCGATCGTTCCGATGAATCCGGCTTCGGCACCTTCGATGTCGGCTCCCAAGAGAAACGCAGGGCCCACGTGGTAGTAGGTGACCCCTTCCTCGCCGAGCAAGTACGCCTCTTGGCTGGGATCATCGACGATGGTCAGGCCGGTCTCTGGGTCCATGTTGTCGGGGATGATCGGCGGCAAGGTTGTGGTCGTGGTGGTGCTCGTGGTCGTAGTCGAGTCGTCCGTCACCGGCGGTTCGTCAGCCCCGGGCTCGGCCTCCAGGTCGTCCTGGAACTCCTCGGGTAGCGGGAGGGTGCCGTCGAAGAAGGCGGGGCTCACTCCAAAGCTCTGGTCGAGCACCGGCCGGAACGACAGCACGCCGGTCGTACCGACGGCTTGGAGGGCGCGCTCGCGGTCCTGGACGCCGGGAAGCTGAACCTGGATGCTGCTGTCGCCTTGCACGGAGATCTCCGGCTCTTGGACGCTTCCGAGGTTCTCGATCCGCTGCCGCATGATCTCCACCGCCTGATCGAGGACGGCTCGATCGGCGTCCGGCGGGGCCTTCAACACCACTGCAAAACCGCCTTGGAGATCGAGACCGAGCTTGGGCGTCCAGCCCGCCGCCAAAGTCGCGCCGAGCCCACCCCAGGCAACCGCCAGGGTGATCAGCAAAGTGACCCGCAGACGGCGCCGGCTCACTCCTGGTCGCCTCCGGCCGGGGCCGCAATTGCTCCCCGGGCGAATTTGAGAGTGACCCCCCCAACATCGACCATTGCCTCATTCTCACTCAAGCTGCTGATCACGCCGATGATCCCGCCGGCAGTGCGCACCTCGTCGCCAACGCTGAGTCCGGATTGAAAGCGCCGCAAGGCCTCGGCGCGCTTCCTCTGCGGACGGATCGCCAGTAGATACAGCGCAACCCCCACGAGTATGAAGGGAAGCCAACCGACGAGCGGATTGACCGTGGTGTCATCGCCGGCCTGCGCCAGCAACCAAGCGGGCGCAGCCGACGCAAATGTCAACACAAAGATGGGACTCACGGACCATTCTCCAGTCAGATATCAGCCCGACAGGCGACGCCGTGCCGGGCGCCTGCCAGGTTAATCGCTTGTTACGCCAAAGGCCCTATCTGAACCCGAGCCGCGTCGATCGAGGATGGCGTCACGCCAGGCCACGAAGGAACGGGCCGTGATGTGGGCGCGGGCCTCCTCGAGGAGGCGCAGCGTGTACCGCAGATTGTGAAGAGACACCAGCCTGCCGCCGAGTCTCTCCTTGGTCTGAAAGAGGTGGCGGATGTAGCCCCGGCTGTAGCTCCCGCAGGCGGGACAGTCGCACCCGGTTTGGAGCGGAGACGGGTCGACGGCCCACTTCCGAAGCTTGATGGAGAAGTCTCCGTCGGGATGGAGCACCTTGCCGTGCCGAGCTAGACGGGTAGGCAGCACGCAGTCGAAGAGGTCGACACCGCGGCTCACTGCGTCGAGAAGCTGTTCGGTGTCGCCGAGACCCATGACATAGCGGGGTGCCTCACTCGGGAGCTCCGGTATCGCCGCCTCCAGCGCCACTGCCAACTCGGCCCGCGACTCGCCCACGCTGAGCCCACCGATCCCAAATCCGGGGAAACCCAGATCGGCGGTCCGGCTCGCCGATTCGGCGCGGAGTGCAGGATCGACGCCGCCCTGCACAATGCCGAACAACGCCCGGTCGCTGCGCCGCTTGGCCTGCAACGCACGGGCCGACCAGCGGAGCGTCCGCTCCATGGCCTCCCTCACCTCGGCCTTGGGAGCCGGTAGTCCGACCAGCTGGTCGAGCACCATCGCGATGTCGCCGCCCAAGGTCTCCTGCACTGCCACCGCCCGCTCGGGGGTGAGCTCGACGCGGGCCCCGTCGTAGGTGCTGCGAAAGATCACTCCATCTTCGGTCACCCGCGGCTCGAGCGAGAAGACCTGATATCCGCCACTGTCGGTGAGCACCGGGCCGTGCCATCCCATGAAGACCTGCAACTCCCCCAGAGCGGCGACCGTGTCGGCTCCGGGACGCAGCATGAGGTGGTACGTGTTGGCCAGCAGAATCTCAGCGCCGAGACCGCGCAGGTCCGTTGCGTCTACCCCCCTTACGCTGCCCCGGGTGCCCACCGGCATGAACCCCGGCGTTGCCACGATGCCGTGGGGAGTCACCAGCTCGCTACAGCGCGCCTCACCGTCGCGCGCCGCAACCCGCAGCGACACCGGCGTCACGACCGCAGATCCTCGATGAGCATTGCATCACCGAATGACAAGAAGCGATAGCCGCGATCGAGCGCAGTGGCGTAGACGTCGCGCCATGGCGGGCCGATGAGGCTCGCCACCAGGACGATCAAGGTTGTGCGGGGGGCATGGAAGTTCGTGAGGAGTGCGTCGACGACGGAAGGCCGGAAGCCGGGAGTGATGAACAGATCGCTCTCGCCCGGCCCCGCCCGCACCCCGGAGCCTTCGGCGGCGGTCTCGAGGGTGCGCATCACCGTCGTGCCGACGGCGACTACCCGCGTTCCCCGCTCCCTGGTAGCCGCCACCGCGGCGACGGTCGTGTCCGGAACGAAGTATCTCTCTCGGTGGATCACGTGATCACTCAACTCCGTCGCCGTCATCGGCCGGAACGTATCAAGGCCTATGTCCAGCTCGACCTCGGCGAATTCGACACCCCGCCCGGCGAGCCGATCCACCAGAGCCGGGGTGAAGTGCAGCGCGGCGGTAGAGGCGGCGGCGCTGCCCACCACCTTGGCGAACATCGTCTGGTAGCGCTCGGGGCTGTCCAGGGTGCCGCGAAAGTACGGCGGCAGCGGCACCTCACCCACTGCTCCCAGCACATCCTCTACATCTCCTGCGGCCTCCACTCGGACCAAAACGCGGCCTGCATCCGGAGAGGTGAGGATGTGGCCGCGGATATCGCCGAAATCGAGGCTGATGCCGGGGCGCATCCGCCGCGCCGGGCGAACCAGCGCCTCCCACCGCGCCGCGTCGAGGGGACGCAGCAACAGCAGCTCGACCATCCCTCCCGTGTCCGCCCGCGTGCCGACCAACCGACCGCGGCGCACCCGAGTCCGATTGACCACGAGCAGGTCGCCGGGCTCGAGCAACTCCGGGAGGTCGGAGAAGGCATGATCCGTGAGCGTCGCCACCCGCAACAGCCGTGATGCGTCGCGCGGCTCGATCGCCTCCTGAGCGATGGCTCCTGCCGGCAGCTCGTAGTCGAATCTGGAGGTTTGCACGGACAAGAAGGTAACGGTTCGCCGGCGACGAGCGGTCGTAGCGAGCCCGCGACGTCAATGACGCCGGGCCGAGCACATCGCCGGAACGGCTCTCGTCACAGCAGCTTGCCCTGCATGTCCGGAAGCGGCGGCTCCATCCCCAGGTGGGAATAAGCATTGGGGGTGGCGATCCGCCCCCGGGGGGTGCGCTGAATCAGGCCCTCGAGGAGCAGGAAGGGCTCGTAAGCATCCTCGACCGTCTCTGCCTCTTCGCCGACGGCGATGGCCAAGGTCGACAGCCCCACCGGGCCGCCACCGAACTTGTGGATGATGGCTTCCAGGATGTAGCGGTCCACTTTGTCCAAACCGCGTTCATCGACTTCGAATATCTCTAGGGCGACTCGGGCCGTCTGCTCATCGACCAGCCCATCTCCTCTGACGGTGGCGTAATCCCGGACTCGGCGCAACAACCGGTTGGCGATCCGCGGCGTGCCCCGGCTGCGCGCCGCGATGGCGGCAGCTCCGTCCGCCGTGGTCTCTGCTTCGAGGATGCGGGCAGACCGCATCACGATCTGGGCGAGGTCAGACTCGTCGTAGTAGTCGAGCCGGGCCACATAGCCGAAGCGGTCCCGCAAGGGGGGCGCGACCCGACCCACCCGAGTCGTAGCCCCGACCAGCGTGAAGCGTGGCAGCTCGAGGCGAATCGAATGCGCCGCCGGGCCCTTGCCCACCACGATGTCGAGCTGGAAGTCTTCCATGGCGGGATACAGCACCTCTTCGACCTGCCGGGGGAGACGGTGGATCTCGTCGATGAACAACACATCGCCCTCATCGAGGTTGGTGATTACTGCTGCCAGGTCCCCGGGTCGTTCCAGAGCAGGCCCGGAAGTGGCCCGGAAGTTGGCGGCCATCTCATTGGCGAGAATGCCGGCGAGTGACGTCTTACCCAACCCGGGCGGCCCTGAGAACAGCGTGTGGTCGATCGACTCACCGCGCGAGATGGCGGCCTCCACCAGGATCGCCAAGCGCTCCTTGAGATCGGACTGTCCGATGAACTCGTCCATCCGACGGGGCCGCAGCCCCGCCTCGAGCTGTTGTTCGGCCGGGTCGGCGGCGGCCCCCAGTAGCCCCTCTTCACGCATCGTGAGCGCCCCTCGTCATGTCTGGCGCCCCAGCTCCTGGAGGGCGTGGCGCAGCAACGCCTCGACCTCATCGGTTTGGGGCAAGTCGGCCATGGCCGCCCTGATCTCGTCGCTGTGGTAGCCGAGGCCTTCGAGCGCGGCCCGCACCTCGGCCAACGGGGTGTTCGAGGGCGCCAGCTCCGTGTCGGGCAGCTCCAGCTTGGGTCGCAGCTCGAGGATCAGCTTCTGGGCGGATCGTTTGCCGATACCGGGCACCGCGGTCAACGCACCGGCATCTTCGGTGACGACTGCTCGCCGCAGGTCATCGGGGCTCATGGTGCCGAGGATGGCGAGTGCTACCTTGGGACCTACCCCGGATACGGCCAGCAGCACTCGGAAGAGGTCCCGTTGGTCTTCGGTAGAGAACCCGAACAGCGCCATCGCATCTTCTCGCACATGCAAGTGGGTGTGCACGACGGCCTCTTCACCGATACCCGGCAGCTCCACCAAGGCTCGGGGCGGCACCGCGATCTCATATCCGACGCCACTCACATCGAGCAGCACCCGCTCCCCTCGCTTGTCGGCGACCGTCCCGCGCAAGCGACCGATCATGGGACGGCATCTGCTTGGTGGACGCGACGCTGCCAGCCGGCGCTCTGCACGTGGCATACGGCGATGGCGAGCGCATCGGCGGCATCGGCCGGGCGGGGAACGGCGCGCAGGCCGAGCCGCATCTGTACGACGCGCTGCACCTGGGCTTTGTCGGCAGCCCCAAAACCGGTGAGGGCCATCTTGACCGCGGAAGGGCTGTATTCGACGACAGGAACGCCGGCCTGGGCGAGCGCCAGCAACACGACCCCCGAGGCGCGGCCGACACCAGCGGCGGTGCGCACATTGCGGTTGACGAAGACCTGTTCGATGGCGGCAGCATCTACGGTGTAGTCCGCGAGCAGTTCGACAACGTCGTGGTACAGCTCACGGAGACGCTCCGCCACCGGCGCCTCTTTGGCGGTACGAAAGACGCCCACGGAGACTGCGCGCAGCTCGGCCGGCGTCTGCTCAACGAGGCCGTAGCCGGTGCGGGTCAATCCCGGATCAATTCCCAACACGAACATATGTTCCCGCACCCTAAGCGCTCAGCCGGACAGAACCAAGGAAGCGGGCGCGGCGAGGGCTCAGGACACCTGCGCCAGCACCTCGTCGGGAATGTCGAAGTTGGCGAACACCGCCTGGACGTCGTCCAGGTCCTCGAGTGCATCGACGAGTCGTAACACCTTGGGAGCGTTGTCGGCATCGACCGGTACCGAGGTACTGGCGATCTGCGACACCTCTGCTTGTTCAATCGAGACACCGGCCTCCTCCATGGCAGCCCGCACCGCGGCCAGATCTCCCGGAGCGCACACGACTTCCCACTGCTCGCCCGACTCGGTGATGTCTTCGGCGCCGGCATCGAGGGCGGCGATCATCACGGTGTCTTCGTCCCCTTGGACCAGGAGATAGCCCTTCTGCTCGAACAAGTAGCCGACCGAGCCGGGCTCGCCGAGAGAGCCGTTGTGCTTGTTGAACACCGCTCGCACGTCCGAGGCGGCGCGGTTGCGATTGTCGGTGAGGATGTGCACGTATAGCGCCACTCCGCCGGGGGCGTACCCCTCGTAGTAGAACTCCTCGTAGTCGACGCCTTCCATCTCACCGGCTCCACGGGCAACCGCCCGCTCGATGTTCTCCTTGGGAACCGAGCTGTCTTTGGCTTTCTGGATCGCGGTCGCCAGCGTGGGATTGCCTGTGGGGTCGCTGCCGCCGGCCCGCGCCGCCGCCTCGATTGCTCGAATCAGCTTGGCGAAGAGCTGGCCCCGCTTGGCGTCTTGGCGCCCTTTGCGGTGCTTGATGTTGGCCCACTTGGAATGTCCAGCCATGAATCCTCGTCGCAATCGGGTCGGGAGATTGTACGTCGCCCGGGTGATGATCCCGAAAGCTGGATGCGGTGTTACCCCCAGCCCCGTTGCACCGTATCCGAGGCGCGGCAAGCTAGATCGCGTCGATAAGCCGTTCGTGAATCCAAGTCTCGCCGATCAGCTCGGGGTGAAAGCTGGTGGCGAAGATGTGGCCTTGGCGAACCACGACGGGGTGCGGCTCACCGTTTCGGGGATCGGCAACCGTGGCAAGGATCTCGACGTCCGAACCCGCCTTGTGGATCCACGGGGCCCTGATGAAGACGGCTCGGATCGGCTCGGATCGGCCCACGACGTCGAGATCCGCTTCGAAGGAGTCAACCTGACGGCCGAAGGCGTTGCGTTCGACAACCACATCGAGCAGGTGCAGCTGCGGCTGGTCTGGACCGGTAGTGCCGCCGGCCAGGAAGATCATGCCGGCGCAGGTTCCCAGTATCGGCATCCCCGCCTTTACCCGCATCCGGATCGGCTCGATCAGGCCGTAGAGCTCGGCCAGCTTGCCGATAGTCGTCGACTCGCCTCCTGGAATGATCAGCGCGTCGACGTCCGCCAGCTCCTCGGGAGTTCTCACTTCGCAGCCGGTGACGCCTAACTCACGCAACAACGCCAGGTGCTCGCGAAAATCACCCTGCAGCGCCAGCACACCGACGCGCGGAGCCTCTTCCGACGTTGCCACTGGTCAGAGGCCCCGGTCTTGCATTCGGTCTGCCGGCGCCAGCGTGTCGATGTTGATCCCGACCATTGCCTCACCGAGGCCGGCCGACACTTTGGCGATCTTGGCCGGATCCTGATAGAAGGTCGTCGCCTCCACGATCGCCCGCGCCCGTTGCGCCGGATCGCCCGACTTGAATATCCCGGAGCCGACAAAGACTCCGTCACATCCCAGTTGCATCATGAGGGCGGCATCGGCCGGGGTTGCGATGCCTCCCGCCGCGAAATTCACGACGGGCAGCTTCGCGGTCTCGGCGACCTCCCGCACCAGCTCATAGGGGGCCCGCAAGCTCTTGGCGGCCGCCATCAGCTCGTTCTTGTCCGTGACGGTCAGCTGCCGGACCTGGCGGTTCATGATCCGCATGTGTTTGACCGCCTCGACCACGTTGCCCGTACCGGGCTCTCCCTTGGTCCGAATCATGGCGGCCCCCTCCCCGATGCGACGCAATGCCTCGCCGAGGTCTTTGGCACCGCACACAAAGGGAACCGTGAAGCTCCACTTGTCGATGTGATTGTCGTCGACGGGAGTCAGCACTTCGGATTCGTCGATGTAATCGACGCCGAGCGACTCGAGCACCTGAGCCTCGACGAAGTGCCCGATGCGCGACTTGGCCATCACCGGAATCGATACGGCTTCGATTATCTCGGCAACCCGGGCCGGATCGGCCATGCGGGCGACACCCCCCGCGGCGCGAATGTCCGCCGGTACCCGCTCCAGTGCCATCACGGCGACCGCCCCGGCCTCCTCGGCGATCCTGGCCTGTTCGGCGTTCACCACGTCCATGATGACGCCACCCTTGAGCATCTCGGCCAAGCCCCGCTTGACGAGGTCGGTGCCCCGTTCCGTGTTGACTGTCGACATTGCTAGCTCCTGTGAAGTTCCGCGGCTGGGCGGTTGATCGGTGCCGGAACCTGCCGCATCAACTCGACAGGTCGCAGACTTGCGTTTTCGCGTGGCAAAGCTCGCTACGCGCCAGGTCAGATTGTAACCGAGCTGGACCGGGCTGGAACAGCGTTTTGTTGAGAATCGATGGGTCCAGGTGGCGGGCCGATCTGGTACGGCCCTAACGGGTCCACACCGGTTTGCGCTTCTCCAAGAAGGCTTTCATTCCCTCTTGCCCATCCGGCATGACGGCGTTGCCGGCGATGACGTCCTTGGTCATGGCATAAGCGTCGGCCTGTCTCATCTCCAGCTGCTGATAGAAGGCGGCTTTGCCAAGGGTCACCACGTCGGCGGCATAGTCGGCGATCTGTCTCGCCAGCGCCACGGTGGCCTCCTCCAGCTCCTCCAAGGGCACGACGCGGTTGACCAGACCCCACTCTGCCGCAGTAGCCGCGTCGATCGGCTCACCGGTGAGCAGCATCTCCAGCGCCCGCTTGCGGCCGATGGCACGCGACAACGGCACCATGGGGGTCGAGCAGAAGAGCCCCACTTTGAGGCCCGTGGTGCCAAAGCGGCTGTCTTCGGACGCAACTACGAGGTCACACGCGGCCACCAGCTGACACCCCGCTGCGGCCGCAATGCCGTGAACCTTGGCGATGACCGGTTGCGGTACGGCCTGAACCTTCTCCATCATCACGGTGCACGTGGCAAACAGCTCGTCGTAGAAGCCGCGCTCGCGGTCGATCATCTCGTTCAGGTCGTGACCCACCGAGAACCCACGCCCCAACCCCTCCAGGATGATCACCTTGACTGCCTCGTCTCGCGACACATCATCGAGAGCGGCGATCAGCTCATGGAGCAACTCGAGGCTGAGGGCGTTGATGCTGTCCGGCCGATCGAGGATGATGCGACCCAAATCCTCTTCAACGTTGACCTGAATGTGCTGACTACCCACGACGACCTCCTTGGTGATGTCGATATTACGGCCCGCTCACCGACCGACGGCCGCTTCATACATCGCCACGTAGCGATCGACGGTGCGCTCGATGGAGAACTCGGCGGCTCGCTGCCGACCAAGCTGACCGAGTGCGCGGCGCCGGCCTGGGTCGACCAGCAGGGCCATCACCGCGGCGGCGAGGTCGTTTGCCGAGCCGGGAGTGACCAGCACGGCCGCGTCTGCGGCGACCGCAGCGAACGCAGGGATGTCGCTGACGACACAGGCTGCGCCGGCCGCCATGGCTTCGGCAACCGTGAGCCCGAAGCTCTCGCCGCGACGGTTCGGGCCGACGTAGATCTCTGCCGAGGCCAGCAACTCCGCCTTAGTGGCATCGTCGACTCCGCGGTACACGGTCACTCCCCGACGTGGGGCGACCTCGTCTGGGGTGACAACGACGAGATGCGCCTCGGGGTGCATGCTGCGGACTTGCCCGACTGCGTCCAGCGCCACGTCGAGGCCTTTGCGGGGATCGTCGCGGCCGACGAACACGATCCGACCAGGAACTCGGTCTCGGGCCGGCAGGTTCGACGTGGCTACCCCGTTGGGGATCACCGCGACGTCGCCGAAGTGGGCCACTGCGGCCTGCGCCACTTCGCTCACGGCGGCAAGAGACCGGTAACCGCGCATGTGCCAATGCAACGGGGTAAAGCGGTACAGCGCCCGCACAATCCGAGATGGATCGGCATGGAAGGTGCCCACGAGTGGACGTCCGGTCCAACGCGCCGCCAGCGAAACGAGCGGCATCAAAGGCTCATGCACGTGCACCACATCCGCATCGGCGACTGCGGCGCGCAGCTTGGGGATCAACACCGGGCTCAGCTTGATCGGTGCCCTCGAGTCGTTGACCGCCCAGTTGCGGGACGAGCCGAGCGATACAGCCGGCACCTGTGGAGCCGGCCCGGCTGCCGCCGAGGCAAGCGCGCCCGGAGCCGCGATCAGCGGCTCGTGACCGCGGCGCGCCAGGGTCTGCCCGATCAGGATTACCTGATTCTGCACGCCGCCGAACCGGCCGATGTCATAAGGGCAGACCAAGGCGACCCTCACGCGTCACCCGCATCGGCTGCGGCACGATCGCTCGGCCAGTTGGGAACGAAGAGGTGCCAATCGTGGGGAGCTGCCCGAATCAGCCCTTCGAGGACGCGGGCGAAGGCTTGCGTGCCGGCTTGAACCCGCTCTTCGCGGGTCTCGCCAGCGGGGATATCGAGGGGCGGCAGAACCACAAAACGATGCCCACCGCCAGCAACGAAGTAGCAACCCACGGGTAGCAGCGCAGCACCGGTGCGCTCGGCAAGAGCCATCGGGCCCGCCGGCATCGTCGTCCGCTCCCCGAAGAACTCGACTTCGACTCCGCGGCCGGAGACGTCACGGTCGGACAACAACGCCACCACACCGCCGGCGAGGAGCCGCCGAGCCAACGCGGCGGTGACTCGGTTGCCCCGACCCATGATCACGGTTTCTATGCCGAGGCTGGCTCTGACCTCGACGAACCAATCCACGATCTTGGAATTGGCGAGCCCTTCCGCGGCCGCCAGCACCGGAATCCCTATCTCCTCCGCCTTGGCCCCTGCGGCCTCCCAGTTCCCCATGTGGGGCAACGCCAGCACAATTCCCCTGCCGGCGTTGCGCGCTGCATGGATGTTGTCCTCGCCCTCGACCACACATCCCGCCACGATCTGCGCCTTGCGGCGGGGCCGCACCCAGAAGACCTCGGCCCAGTAACGGCCGTAGCTGGCGAACATCTCCTTGCTCAGATGTTCGAGGTCGTGACCCTCACCCAGAATCCGCCGCAGGTGGCGTTGCACGAGTTGTCGGCGGCGGGGCGCCAGACGCCACGCCACTCGGCCTGCCGCCCGGCCGGCCCGTCGCATCGCCGGCTCAGGGAGCAGTCCGAAAAGGCCGGCGAACGCCCGATAGAGCAGATAGAGCGGCCAGTCGCCCATCACTCGAGCTGTCGCCACGTGTTCCAAATGCGCTGCACGACCGTGAGGGTGGTGAGCGTGACGAAGAGCCACAGCATCGGAAGCAGAACCGGCAGGCCGAAACCGTCCAGGCCGACACCCACCAATACGAGTATCACCCGTTCGGCGCGGCCCATCCAGCCGCCGCGACCTTCGGCGCCCCAGCTCTCCGCCTTAGCGCGCACGTAGGGGATGATCAATGACGTTGCCAAGGCGAAGACACACAGCATGAGCCCGGTCTCGTCATCTCGCAGGCTGAATGCGAGCCCGGCCAACACGGCGAGCTCGCCGAAGCGGTCTGACATCGTGTCGATGAAGGCGCCCTTTATCGAGGCGGTGCCTTGCAAGCGGGCCAGCGCCCCATCGAGAACGTCGAGGAGAGAGCCCGCCCCGGCGACCGCGGCTCCGGCGATGTAGCGGCCGGAGGCGATCAGCACTGCGCCGGCGACGGTCACCAACAACCCGAGGATCGTCACGCTGGTTGGTGTCAGTCGGAGCTTCCCGAGTCCCCTAGCAATCGGATCGAGTATGGGTGCGAGCCGGGACCGACCCCTGAGATCCAGCAATAGGTCTCCTTCCGGGGCCAGAAGCTACCACGGGGCGAGCACCCAAAACCGCAAGCTACACTCGCTCCATCGGCTGGGGTCGTGCTGCCCTGTCGGCCGATTTCTGGACGGCGATCACTCCGAGAGGGGGTCATAGCAGCGATGGCAGACAACCCGAAGGCGGCTAGGCTCGCTTTCGGCCACGACAGCCTCGAACTGGACGTGCTGGAAGCTACCCTCGGCCAACCCGCGCTGGACATCACCAAGCTGCGAGATTCGCTGGGCGTAGTGGCCTATGACCCAGGCTTCGCCAACACCGCCAACACCCGTTCTTCGATCACGTTCATAGACGGGAACGAAGGCACGTTGCGCCATCGCGGCTACTCCATCGAGGACCTCGCCGAGAAATGCACTTTTCTCGAGGTTGCATACCTGCTCCTATACGGTGACCTGCCCAATCGAGACCAGCTCGACGAGTGGACGGGCTCTGTCAGTCGGCACACCCTCGTCAGCGAGGAGATGAAGCGTTTCTTCGATGCGTTCCCCCGTTCAGCGCACCCGATGGCCATCCTGTCCTCGGCAACCAATGCCATCTCGGCCTTCTACGAGGCATACTACGACCCCAAGAGCTCGGACGCTTTCCACGAGAGCGCGGTCCGCTTGATCGCCAAGATGCCGACGATCGCGGCGTGGGCCTACAAGAAATCGATCGGTCAGCCTTACATCTATCCGCGCAACGATCTGACCTACGTGGAGAATTTCCTCCACATGATGTTCGGCCTCCCCGTCCAGGAGACCAAGGTCGACCCAGTGATCGCCAAGGCTCTGAACGTCCTGTTGATACTCCACGCGGACCACGGACAGAACTGTTCGACCGCAACGGTGCGGTTCGTGGGCTCCAGCGACGCCAACCTCTTTGCCTCGGTCGCCGCCGGAATGAATGCGCTGTGGGGCCCGCTTCATGGCGGCGCTAATCACGCCGTTGTCGAGATGCTCTCTGCGATTCACGACGACCCAGCCATGACCGTCGAACGAGCCATCGCCCGGGCCAAGGACCGCGATGATCCGTTCCGGCTGATGGGATTTGGCCACCGGGTGTACAAGAACTACGACCCGCGCGCCAAGATCCTCAAGAAGTTCGCCGACGACGTGCTGGGGCGCGTTGGGCTCGACGATCCACTCCTCGAAGTCGCCAACCAGCTGGAGACCGCCGCCCGGGAGGATGAGTACTTCGTGAGCCGCAAGCTCTATCCCAATGTCGATTTCTACTCGGGAATCATCTTCCGGGCACTGGGTTTTCCCACTCGGATGTTCACCGTGCTGTTCGCCATCGGCCGTCTCCCCGGCTGGATCGCCAACTGGAAAGAGATGCACGACGATCCGGCGACGCGGATCGCCCGTCCGCGCCAGGTGTACGAGGGACCGGTGTTGCGAGACTACGCGCCGCTCACCGAGAGGTGAACGCCGTCGGGACTCGTCGGCGCACGGCCGCCTACCTGTCGCGCGGACTCGGCAGTCGGCGCTAGTCGACCCCAGCTTCGGGTTGGGGAATATCCTCGACGTAACTTCCGACGACCTCGCCGGTGAGGCCATCGACCCTGACCAGACCGCGTTGGCTCGGTGGATCGTCGGCGCTGAACATCAGCACGTTCCACACCGGCCGCGCCCGCCAACCCTCGAAGTTGAGTGCCGCCGACGCATGGCCGGCCGCAAACTCGGCCTCCCGGTTAGCGATCTCCAGGGCGGCCCCGTCCATGACGGCGAGGTCCCAGCCTCCCAGCCAGTGATACGCCGCGACCACAGCGAAGAGTGCCACCAGTAGCCACAGCCCTCCGGGCAATCCCAACAGAATCGCACCCGTAGTGATGGCCGCGGCCACGACGTAGACCAACCCGGCACGTCGCCGCCGATTTGTATTCGGCACCGCGTACGGCTCGAGCACGATCGACTGCAGATCATCGGGCATGTCGGCCGCTTCGGCGACCTCCGTCGGAATCTCGATCCGGCGCGCCTGCGGCTCGTTTTCAACCACGACTCGGTACAGACTCCGCCAGCTTGCGGAGGACGCTGTCAGGGTCGGCTACCCCGTCACCCCGCCGCCGGTGCCAACGGTCCCACAGGATCAGCAGCGAGGGCAGTACGAGCACGGCTGCGACCAACGCCCCACCGATGGCATAACCAGTCACCAGGCCAAGCTGCTGGAAAGGCTTGAGCGAGCTGGTGACGAGGATCCCGAATCCTGCGACCGTCGTGAAGGCGGACCCGGCGAGGGCGCCACCGGTGTGGGTCATCGTCGAACGCATGGCGTCGTTCTCGCTGGCGAACCTGGCTCGGTCCTCCTCGTAACGGTGAGTGATGTGAATCGTGTACGGCACACCGATGCCGATGGCGATCGCGGCGATCATCGCCGTCACGGGGTTGAAGGAGATCCCGGTGAGGGCCATGAGCCCGAACACCCAGAGAACTACCAAGACTACGGGGAAGATCGTGATCACACCGAGCAACGGGCGGCGCACCGCGTACCAAAAGTTGGCGACGAGCAGCAGCATCGCCGCAATCAGCGAGATGGCGATCGACTGCGTCTGCGACTCCTGCAGTGCGTCGACGACCCCGAACGAAATGATGTTCTCGTTGGTCGGGGTGGCGTCGACGCCGTCGATGCTGGAAACCGGGACGAAATCGTCGGCCAGCGACACGCGGAGCGCACGAGCCCCCGACTCCCCTGCCTGGGTGGACACCGCAACGTTGATGTACTCGTAGTTGCCTGCGTCGTCCTTGGCGACCACCCGGCTCATGCTCTCCGGATCCGCCGCCAGCGCGGCGTCATAGATCGCCGACACATCGCTGCCCGGAGCAATGGTGAGGCCCGGGCCGAGCCCGAGCTGAACCGCCTGAGCCGCGAACTCTGGATTGAAGGTCTCGGGGTTGCCGCCTTGCTCCGGTGGGAACACGAGCTGAGCAATGACTGACACGGGTGATTGCGCTGCAGCCCGCGGCCCAAAAGCAAGCACCATGTCGGTGTCGGCCATGTTGTCCCACGCCTGCACCAACCCGTTGTGAACTTCCGGGCTGGCTACGTCGCCTTCGATGAGGACGTTGGTGGTCTCGCCGAGCCCGCCTCCGAACTCTTCGACGAGCACGTCGAAGGTCGTCAGCAATGGGGAGTCCTCGGGCAGGAAGTCAGTAAAAGAGAACTCCGTACTCAACCGGGTGAGACCGTATGCGCCCAGGCCGCCAAGCCCGAGCGCCAACGCCACCATTACCGCCGGTACCTTCTCGGCGAGGACCGATGAGCTGCCCATGAGCTTGGGTAGCAATCGCTCGGAGGACTGGCCCATGGCTTCGACAGCGAGAGCGCCGCGACTCTCAGCCCTTCGGTCGAGCAGGATACGCGCCGACGGCACCACCGTCAGCATCAGCACGAAGGCGGAACCGATACCGACAGTGGCGAGCACGCCGAAGTCCTTGATGGCGGTGATTGGGTTGAACCAGTTGGTCAGGAAGCCAACCCCCGTAGTAACGGTTGCCAGCACGAGCGCAACACCGACGGTTTTGGTAGCCCGCCCGGCCGCGCTCACCACATCCATTTGATCGTCGGCGAGCTCTTCGCGGTATCGCGAAGTCAGGTGGATGGCGTAGTCGACGCCAAGACCGATGAGCAGGATCGGGATGATCTGCAGAATCTCGGAGAAATTGCCGATGATCCCCAAGTATTTGGGTCCGAGGATGACGCCGATGCCATTCATCCAGAGGATGGACAACACGATCACCAGCATCGCCAGGCCGACGTCGGCTGCCGAGCGGCGCAAAGCCCTGCGGCGGTTCATGCGCCCGGATGGATTGATCCAGAACACGAAGCCCAAGATGACGATGATGATCAGAAAGGCTGTGCCAAAGAGGCGGCCTATCTCCGCTTGGAACTCGTCCTGGTTGGCGAAGAGGAGGGCGAAGCTGAACGGCTTGACCTCCACACCTGTCGTGCCCACGTCGCTGACTTTGGCTTGCATGTCCACCTGGGCGGCCTGCAACTTCACCTGGTCCGGGTCGTCAGGGATCTTCGAGGAGTCGATGAGGACGATCATCAAGCCCGCAGTTGAGCTCGGCACGGCGAGATCCGTGTTTTCGGAGGAGAGGGCGAGTGTCAGCTGACCCTGGACCTCAGGGGGCAGGCTCTCCAGCCCAGCCTTGTAGAGCGCCTTGACGTCGGCATCGCTCAGCCCGGTCGGGTCGAGTCCTTGTTGTTCGAGGGCAAACGCGGCTGGATCGAAGAAGCCTTGCAGGCCGCCGCCCTGGCCTTCTACGAGAAGAGGGCCGACCTCGCTGGCGAGTACCGCCTCGCGAACGGCCAGGTACGACCGAAAGCTGTCCGCAGTGAGGATATCGCCGCCATCGTTGGTAAAGACGACCTGCACGGGCGCGACCGCCGAAGTCTCGAACCTATCCCCGATGATCTGGTCGGCCAAGAACTCCGGCGAATCCGGGGAGAATCCTTCGTTGCCCGAGCTCTGCTCTGCCTGTGGCAAGAAGGCAACCAGAATCACCGTCAAGACCAGTGCACCGATGAGGACTCCCCATGGCGAGCGACGAACGATCGACGCGAGCAGGGTCACGAGTGCCTTCACAGAGAATCTCTCCCATGGATGTCCGTACTGAAACGCGAGCCGCGTTCCCGGCTGAGTCGCGAAGCCTACCGTCCGCTAGGCGTTGACCATCCGCACCTCAGCGAGGCGCCGCAAAAGCCCTATTCAGCTCGGCCACTGCATCTGTCAGCGGCACGCCGCGCCGCTCGTGCTCATCGCCTCGTAGCCGCAACCCAACGGAGCCCGCCGCAACGTCGTCGTCGCCGACAACGACAACCGCAGGATGTTTGTGCGTTATGGCTTGCCGGATCTTCTCGCCAACCGTTTCGTCGGACTCGTCGACTCCCACCCGCAACCCGACCTCACGGAAGGCTGTCGCCGCGTGATTCGCATAGTCGTTATGCCGGTCTGCCACCGGGATGATGGTCAGTTGCACCGGCGCCAGCCATCCCGGGAACGCGCCCGCGTAGTGCTCGACCAGAACACCTACGAAGCGCTCCACCGAGCCGAACTTGGCAGAGTGAATCATGACCGGGCGCTCCCGGTCGTTACCGGATGTGGCGTAGTCCAGCTCGAAACGCTCGGGGAGAGAGAAGTCGACCTGGATGGTCGACATCTGCCAGCGCCGCCCGATCGCATCGCGGATGTGAACGTCGATCTTGGGACCGTAGAACGCGCCTTCCCCCTCGGCTACTTGGAAGGGGACGCCCGCCTTGACCAGTGCCGCCCGTAGCGCGTCCGTGGCCACCTCCCACAGCTCGAGCTCCCCGACCCATTTGTCCTCGGGTCGAGTGCTCAGGTCGGCTTCGAACTCGGCGAATCCGAAATCGCTCAGGAGCGTGATCACAAACTCGAGCAGCATCGCCAACTCGTCGGGAAGCTGTTCCGTGGTGCAGAACGTGTGGCTGTCGTCTTGGGTCATACCCCGCACGCGCAACAGTCCGTGCAAGACTCCGGAGCGCTCGTACCGGTAGACCGCGCCGAGCTCGGAGTACCGCAACGGCAATTCCCGGTAGGACCGAGCCTGCGACTTGTAGACCAGAACATGGAACGGGCAGTTCATCGGCTTGACGCGGTATTGGTCGACCTCGTCCAGCTCCATACCCGGATACATGTTGTCGGCGTAGAAGTCGAGGTGACCCGACCTCTCCCAAAGATTCGCATTGGCGAGGTGAGGCGAGTTGACGAAAACGAAGCCGAATTCCTCGTGAATACGGCGGCTGTAGTCCTCCATCACCTTGCGGAGCATTCCGCCATGGGGATGCCAGATCGCCAAGCCGCTACCCACCTCCGCCGGGAACGAGTAGAGATCGAGCTCGCGGCCGAGCTTGCGGTGATCCCGCTTGGCGGCCTCTTCGCGTCGGGTCAGGAACGCTTCGAGCTCGCGCGGCGACTCCCAGGCCGTGCCGTATATCCGTTGCAGCTGAGGATTCCGCTCGTCGCCGCGCCAATACGCACCAGCGGAACGCAGCAGCTTGACTGCCTTGAGGCGTCCGGTCGATGGGAGGTGCGGGCCGCGACAAAGGTCGACAAACTCGAGATTGCGGTAGACCGACACTTCAGTGCCTCCCGCACCCTCTGCCTCGTCAACGCTGGCGATGATCTCGAGCTTGTAGGGCTGGTTCGCGAACAGCTTCTCGGCTTCGCCGACGGGGATCACCTCACGGGTGAACGGCTGGTCCTGCGCAATGATCTCATCAATGCGCGCCTCGATTTGTTCCAGGTCCGCGGGGGTGAACGGCTCGGGCACATCGAAGTCGTAGTAGAACCCGTCCTCGATCGGCGGCCCGATCGCGAATTTGGCGCTCGGGTAGAGGTCCAGCACCGCTTGTGCGAGAACATGGGCCGCGGAATGCCGGATCACGTGGCGACCCGCCTCGGTGTTGTCGGTCACGACCTCGAGCGCCCCGCTCTCGCCAAGCGGCGCGTCGAGATCGCGCGCCTCGCCGTCCAGCTTGATCGCAACCGCGGCCCTGGCAAGACCGGATCCGATACTGGCGGCCACAGTCGCGCCGGTGGTCTCGTCTGGATACTCTCGAACCGATCCATCCGGCAGGGTGAGAGAGACAGACACAAGCGTCCTCCGTCGTCGGCAAACGGGCCGTAGTGGGCCGCCAGGTTACCGGGCTGGGAAGCGGCATCTAGCGACCGTTTACCACCGTAGAAGGAGCGTCGTTTGGCGAAACCGACGGCCGTGGGAGAATAGGGCCGGGACTGAACGAGATTGAGGTAAACGAGTGGTGGATGCCATCAAACTCGCCGAGCGCATGTCCGTCGGCGGACGGATCCAGGAACTCAGCAGTGCCGAGCGTTTGCTCGGCACCAACCGCGTGTTCCGCATCTGGACGAAGGCCGGCACCCGGATCCTGAAGATCTATGGAACTCCCGCCCGCGAACGCCGCGAATCACACTCATTGGAGGCCTTGGCCGGCATCGAAGGCCTGCCCAAGGTGCTGGACCGCGGGATCGAGGACGGAACCATGCATTGGACGCTCTTCAACGATTCCGGCCAATGGAACCTGGGGGCACTTCCTGAGAATGCTCGCACGGCGCGCAAGGCGGGCGCCATCTTGCGCGCGGTTCACGACACCTCACCCAACCCTCTCTCCAACCTCTCGCGAGGGATCGACCAGGAGTGGGTCAGCGTCGATTTCATGTCAACGTTCCGCCGCCTGGAGCGATACCGGGCCAAGATCGGCTATAGCGCGGAGCTGCTCAGCCGGGCCCGCACGATTCGACCTCCGTATGCTTCGGCTCCCCGGGTCGCCCACACCAATACGATCCCCGAGAACTTCCTGGTCGACGACGAGGGTGTCGTAACCCTCATCAATTGGGAGTGGGCGACGTTGGCCCCGCCCGAATGGGACCTCACCAAGTCGCTATGGCTCACCAATCTCAAAGCGGGGCCCGACGCCGCCGCCGCATTCGAAGCGGGTTACGGCCGCAGCATCGACCCCGTGCAATTAGATCGCTGGATCGTCTACCACGCTTCGATGATGCTGGTCTTCGAAGCCGAGTCCACCCTGCGTCAGGATCGCTACGCCTACGAGTATTTGGTAGCGGAGCTGGAACGGGCGGTCACCAGCAGCCAATCCGTCGTCTGAGGCTGCCTCCGAAAGACGCGAAAACCGTGCTTGCTTGATCTAGCCTCGGCGGCGCGTCCTTAGTGGAGAGGGAGCAGGCATGATCGAAAGCATCGTCGCCGGCGCAGTGCTGGTCGCGGGCGTAGTCGGTGCGTCCCGCCGGGGACCGGGAAGGGCAGGCGCCACGGGTCCCGGTAACACCCACCCGGTGTCCACTCCCCCAGTCGAGGACCTCCCTTGCCCGTGGTGCCTAGCTGCCACAAGCGAGGGTGATATCGCGTGCGCCACCTGTGGGCAGCGGTTTGGCTGAACCGCCTCAGGCGGCAAATAGAGACAACCGCCGGGTCACTCGAAAACCCATCCGTTCGTAGAGGTTTACCGCGGCGCGGTTGGCTTGCTCCGCATAGAGCATCGCCCTCGTCGCCCCCTTGTCGGCCAGATGCTGCAAACCGGCACGTGTCAGGGGTCGTGCTAGGCCGCGCCCCCGCCACTCCGATACCAATCCGATCATGTAGATCTCGCCGATCTTCGCCGAATGGAGCTTGGTCCAGCAATACCCCACCGCAACGCCAGCCGCTTCGAGGATGAGCAGGCCACGCGGATCGAACCACGGCTGGGCCATCCGCAGGGCCAGATCGGCTCGATCGATGGAGCCAGCCTCCGGGTGATGAGCGAACACCCGCTCGTTGAGGAGCAACCACAGGCTCTCATCGCTACCCACAGTGAAGGCTCGCACCGCTACACCGTCGGGGATCGACGGCGGCTCGGCCGGCAGCGAGCGGTCCATCTTCAGGATGGCGCGGACTTCTTTCAGGCCCAGCTCACGCGCCGCCTGCTCCTGTTGCTCGTCGAAAGCCCAGAAGGACGGCATTTCGCCGAGCTCGCCTTCCAGCGCGTCGAGAACCGCGTGATACCCCTCGATCGAGCGGACTTCGGGATCGATGGCGACCTCCGCCGCCCAATAGCCACCGACTTCTCCTATCTCGGCGGCATGCCACGCCGCCACCCCCAGAGCCGTTATGCGGTCACCATCGCCGGCTACTAGCGATCGCACTGCATTGGCGACCGGCACGCGCAGCTCTTTGAACTCGCTCAGGGCCGCTTGCCCATCGTATTGCTGACAGCGCGCCAGCAGTTGGGCAACAGCCGGGCCGTCATCGAGGTGAGCATGCCGCAGAGTGATCATGCGGCGTCACTGTAGGCTCACGACCCGATGGCATTCCTGACATCTCATCAACAGGGCCTTAAGCTGCGCATTTGTGAGTAGGGTCGGACTAGTTCTTGGCGGCGGCGGGATAACGGGGGCCGCGTTCCAATTCGGTTCGATGCTGGCGCTACGCATGGCGACTGGCTGGGAGCCGAACGACTCCGAGGTGATCATAGGCACGTCCTCGGGGGCTTTCGTGGCCGCGATGATCCGTGGCGATCGCCTCGACTTGGGCACGCTGGTTGGGGATGCTCACAGCCGCGACGAGGTGGCCGACCGCTTGAGCGGATACATCTATCGCCGCACTACACCCCGAGGGCTCGCCCGTTGGGTCAAGCGCGGCTTGTTGCCCGGCATCCTCAAGCCGAACCTGGAGCTCACGCTCGGCAGCCCCGCCATCAACTCGACCGAAGGCATCGGCGAATGGGTGGCCGAGATGCTTGGACCACTAGCCGACGGTTGGCCCGATCATCCTACGGTGATCGTCGGCTTCGACTTGGAGAGTCGGGAGCGAGTGCCGTTCGGCACCGAGGCCGCACCTGCGGTATCACTGCGCGAGGCCGTCGAGGCATCGGCTGCTGTGCCCTTCATCTTTCAACCGGTGTTGCTCCACGGAAGGTGGTATGCCGACGGAGGAATCGCCTCGGGAACCAGCGCCGACCTCTTGCTCGCCAACCCGGAACCGCTCGATCTCATCATCATCAATGCTCCGCTGGCAGCAGACGAGACCCGCGAGGGCGCCTTCTTCATGGAAGGAATCTTCGATCGAGTCGGTCGCTCCGCGCTAGAGGGAGAGCTGGCGGTGATCAAGGACACCTGGCCGGATACGGACATCCTGCTGTTACGTCCCGACCCGCGGGTGCTGGCGGCCGCTCGGCCCAACCCGCTTTCGGTAAAGGCTGCCGTGCCATCGTTCCTGCGCACTCTGATGTCGATGAACGACCTGCTGGCTCACCACGACGTATGGGAGATCCTGGAGAAGCATCTCGGCGTGGAGGTCAGGCCATGACCTGAGGTCAGCCCGTGATGTCGCCGACCCGCGCCGCCAATCCGGATCCGCCGCTGCCATCGGCCCCATGCGGCGTGTCGACTACGAGCTCCAAGGAGGGTCGCCCGGCCGGCTCTGCGGTCGGCTTGGCGGTTGCCGGGTCTTGCGCTCCGCCGCGGAGGTCTTGCAATTGGCGCTCCAAGACCTTCCGCTCGCCTTGTAGGTTCTCGATTTCCCGTTTGACCGTTGCGACCTGATCCTCGGCATCGACCCGAGCTCTCTCCAGAATCAGCTCAGCTCCGGCGCGAGCCTCGTCCTCGATGCGGCCCGCCGCCTCCGCCGCTTGGCGAAGCATCTCTTCCTTCGCTTGCGTGGCCGCCATCATCGTGAGACGGAAGGCTTCCTCGTTCTCCTTGACATCGACGACGGCGCGCTCGAGGGCGGCGATCTCAGTATGCAATTCATGGAGTTGGCGATCCCGAGCAGCCAGCGCCGCCGCCACGTGGTCCAGGTACATGCCCACCTGTTGCGGATCGAACCCCCGCTTGACACGCTCAAATGTCTTGTGCTGCACGTCCTGTGGCGTCATCTCCACGCTGACCTGGCCCTTTCCGAATGTCTCGTGTTGGCTCCCCCGATTCACCGGCCCCCGTCCGCATCGACGACCATATGCCACAGCTACTCAGGGTGGCAATGGGTCGCGCGACCCCTTTGCCGGCGCCTTCGATGATGTATCGGCAAATCCCGCCGAATAGCAAGCAGAATCTGCCGCAAATAGGTCGATCGACCCGTAGACGGTTGCCCCCGGTGCCGTTACGGTGGCCGAGACCACTCAGCGTGGCAGACGGAGTCACTGCCGAGTGGCGAAGTACGCGAAAACAGCCAACCACCGGGACATGATGAAACTCCTCCGCAAGGTACAGACGAAGTGGCACAGCTTCCGGACCGGAGAAACGGGAGCCAGTCTCGTTGAGTATGCGCTGCTCGTAGCGCTGATCGCTCTGGTTGCGATCGTGGCGATCAGGTTCTTCGGAAGCGAACTGTCGCAGTCCTACACCGATATCGCCAACAGTATTCCTTAGGCAGCCCGCCCGACCCCCAACCACTCTGCGCGGTCGTCCTTCTAGACGTGTGCCCCAGCTGCGGCCGTCAGTGCGTCGAACAGCGCCTGCTGGGCGGGATCTCGGGCCGCAGTCACCTCGGGATGCCATTGCACGCCGACCAACCAGGTGGGGCCCTCGATTTCCACCGCTTCGATCACGCCGTCGGCTGCCCAGGCCACCACCTCCAGACCCTCCGCCAGCCGATCAATCGCTTGATGATGACCCGATGCGCCGGTGATCACTTCGGCGCCGGTGGCTTTGGCGGTCAGAGACCCCGGTTTTAGCTCGGCGTCATGATACGTCCAGCCGTCGCCGTTGAGCCGGTGCATGTCCTCGTCCAGTGTGTCGGCTAGGTGCTGGTGGAGGGTGCCTCCCAGCGCCACGTTGAGAACTTGCATACCGCGACATACGAACAGGGCCGGGGTCGACCCGGTAGCCAGCCGCTTGGCGAGGGCAATCTCGGTGGTGTCACGATCGATTTGGGACGACTGCTGCCGAGGATGGCCGGGATCGCCGCCGTAGAGCTCCGCTCCCACATCGGCTCCACCTGACACGATCAACCCATCGACCACGTCGAGCCACCGCGACAAGTCGGACTCCCCTGGGGGCAGCATTATCGGGTTGCCGCCGGCGCGGCGAACAGCATCGATGTATTGGGCCGGCACCGAGTAGCTCGCGTCGTACCAGACTGAGCTGACCACTTCCTCGTCGCGATCGGTGGCGGTTATCCCTATCAACGGGCGCGCCATAGCGGGGAGACTAGCCCTGCGATGTCACCCGCCGTCCGTACGACAATCCCCGGTCGCACTCGTTTCCTTCACTACCGTCGCCGCATCACAGGCACGATCACGCCGGCCACGGCCAAGGTACGCGACCGCTACGTCGACTTCCTGCGCGCTTTCTCGCTCGTGGTGGTCGTCGTCTGGCACTGGGTGTTCACGATCCTGCTCATCAACGAGAGCACCGTCTCCCCTACCAACCCCATCGGGTTCACGCGGGGAATGTGGGCCATCACCTGGGTGCTCCAGGTCATGCCGGTGTTCTTCTTCGTGGGCGGGTTCACTCACCGGTTGGCTTTCGACGACTACACCCCGGGGACGTCGCGACGGTTCCTGAAGCGGCGGGCCAAGCGACTGCTGAGCCCGGCCCTGTTGCTGGTGGCTATCTGGATCGGCATTGGTTTCGTGCTGCGGGCGGTCATCGCCGCCGCATGGACCTGGTCGGCCGTGATCTTGATTCTGTCGCCGCTGTGGTTCCTGGTGGTCTATCTGGTGCTGGTCGCCATCGCCCCTCTGGCTATTCGAGCCCATTGGCGGTGGGGCGAGCTGGTGATCGTATGGTTGCTCGGGTTGGCGGCGGTGCTCGACGTGTTGCGTTTCTCGCACCGTCAGGGTTGGGCGGCTTGGCTCAACTTCCTCGTCATTTGGGGCCTCGCCCATCAGCTGGGGTTCTTCTACGACAAGCTGGCGGCGGCGCCGCGGCGCACGGCCTGGATGTTCGTGTGGGGTGGCTTTTTCGGCATGGTGGCGCTCACCAACATGGGCTTCTATCCCCGCTCGGTGGTGGGAGTGCCCGGCGAGCGCTTCTCCAACATGGGTCCGCCCACCCTCGCCATCGTGGCATTGATCATCTTCCAAGTCGGGCTGGTGCTGCTGGCCAAGGACTGGGTAAGCGCCCGGCTGGAGACCAGCCCACATTGGCAACGTGCCTTCCGTTGGGTCAACGAGAATTCGCTCCCCCTCTACCTGCTGCACACGACCGGCATGGCCATCGCAATTGCGTTGATCTTCGTGGCCTTCGACTATCTGCCCCCCGACGAGCCCAACGCGCAGTGGTGGCTCACCCGACCCCTATGGCTCCTCGCCCCGGCCGCCGCCACCTACCCCTTCCTGCTCGCATATCAGCTGGCCACGAGAAGACGCCAAGCCGCCCACGGAGCCACCGTCGATCTCACCGACTGACGAGCCGGCGGGTCAGCCGTCGGCATCCGCCTGATCTATGGGATCTTCCGCCATGCTGAGATGAAGCGCATCGCCCTCGTAGGCATGGGCCCGGGCCACATCCTCATTGAGGACCACTCCCAAGCCCGGCTCTGTCGGCGGGATGACATACCCGTCTTCCCACTGCATCGGTTTCTGGAGCAACTCGGCGTGGAAGCCCGACCAGTCCCGGATGCTCTCGAGTATCAAGAAGTTCGGCGAGCAGGTGGCAAGCTGCACATTGGCGGCTCCTCCGATGGGCCCGTTGTAGAGATGCGGTGCGATTTGAGCCCCGAATGCCTCGGCAATAGCCGCGATCTTCTTGCCTTCCAGCAACCCGCCGGCGCGTCCCACGTTGAGCTGGATGATCGACGCCGCCTTCGCTTCGAGAACCCTGGAGAACTCGGCCTTCGTGGTCAGCCGCTCGCCCGCCGCGATGGGAATCGATGTTTGGCGCGCCACCTTGGCCATCTCGGGAACGTTGTCCGGTGGCACCGGCTCCTCGAACCACAGCGGATCGTATGGCTCCAGTTGCTTGGCAAGGCGGATCGCGCCCGACGACGTGAATTGGCCGTGGGTTCCCAACAACAGATCGGCGCGGGTTCCGACGGCCTCCCGGAGCTGGGCCAGGAACTGCACCGAGAGCTCGATCCGGCGCAGCGACGGCTGATGTCCTCCCATGACCGTGTAGGGGCCGGTCGGGTCGAACTTGACCGCTGTGAAGCCGCGCTGGACCTCTTGGACCGCCCGGGCGGCGGCCGCGGCCGGATCCGTGTAGACGTCTGCGCTGTCCCCCGGCTGCGGATACAGGTAGGTGTATGTGCGTAGGGCCTCGTGAACCCGGCCGCCCAGCAGCTCGTAGACCGGTTTGTTCACCGCCTTGCCGATGATGTCCCAGCACGCCGTTTCCAGGGCGCTCATCACCCCTTGCAGCGAGACATCGGGGCGCAGCGTGAAACCTCTGCCGTACGCGGCTCGCCAGAACCGTTCGACGTGGAAGGGGTCACGGCCCAACAAGTGGTGCTCCGCCACGTCCACTAGCTGGGCCGCTACCACGTTTGGATTGAACGTACCGGCGTAGGCCTCCCCGTAGCCGACCAGCCCGTCGTCGGTTGTCAGCTTGACGAAGACGAAATACCGGCCTCCCCAGCCAGGCGGCGGGTTGCCGACCACAAAGGTGGTGACGTCGGCGAGCCTCACGAATGGCCGGTTTCTCTCGGCTGGCTCACTCCACTAATCCCGGCTCGCACACCATGCAGCCACAACGGTGCGCAACTCGGCGGCAGCCGTCTCGACGTCGGCGAGATCGGCAAAGGTCATGTAACGAGCCGTGTCGCCGCCCCCCTGCAATCGCTTGTGGCTTCCCGGGATGGAGGCGCCGGTGTGGAACATCAGGCTGACGTGTGCCTTGGTGCGTGGGTTGAAGCTTGCCATGTTGCCCTTGTAAGTGAATGTCGGTGACTTCCACTTGATGGTCTCGGTCATCCTCTCGTCTTCGAGAATGATGGCGCGGACACGTTGCATGGCGTCCTTGCGGGGATGCTCGTAGTCGGTGAACCAGGCATCGACCTCGGGGCTGGGCGGCACCTCTGACTCCTCCATTGCGCGTGGAGCACAGCATACGGTCGCAGCCCGGGAGCCGCCCCTCACGACGGCGTCAGTCTTGGGCGGGCACGAGCTCTTTGATCTTCGTGGCAGGAGCCCCGCCCACTACCCAGCGGTCGGGGATGTCCTTGGTGACGACGCTGTTGGACGCCACGATCACCCGGTCGCCGATAGTGACCCCCGGCATGATCACGGAGCGGAACCCGATGACGGAGTTCGATCCGATCGTGATGGGTGCCATCGTGCGGCCACCGAACGGCAACGGCTTGGAGAAATCGTTGAGCACATGGCCATGAGTGGTGAGGATGGCGCCGGCGGCGATCATGGTGTGATCGCCCACTGCGATAGGCCCGCGATCGTCGAGTGTTGCTCCGCGGTTGACGAAGACGCCGTTGCCCAATGTGGTGTTGAGCCCCGACAAGATGTAGACGTCGTGATGGAAGATCACGTCGGTGCCGATACTCTTGAACACCTTCGCGGCGAGGATACGGCGCACCTTGATGGCGAAGTCGGCGAGCATCGCTGCTGGGGTCCGGTCGAACATCCGCCACAACATCAGGTAGTAGGCGTGATCATCGCCGAGCAGATCGGCGTCGGCCCCCCCGAACGGATCGGAGGCCATCCCGAACGATCCGGTCGTCAGGAATGCGTCCACCAAATCGGCACTTGCCGCCAAAAAGTCGGCGCCCCGGCCGACGAGGGTCCCCGATCGGACCATCGCCTCGAGATCGGCGAGCACTGCGGCTTCGTCGTGATCGGCCATGACTCTCCTTGTCGAGAATCCACCCTGGGCGCACCGGTCGGCCGCTCCGAGATCGTCTACCGCGGGGTCGCCTTGTCGGCGCCAATCAGGCTTTGAGCCCAATCTACAAAGCGACGGCCGAGTACATCCTGGCTGAACAGGTCGGCGGCCCGTTGCCTGCCCCGCATCGCCATTCTCCGGCGCCGGTCTTCGGTGGGTAGCAGCGCCCGGATCGCCTCGCCCAGCGCCCGAGGGGTCCGGTCGGTCAGCACCCCGACCTCGGGAGTCACGATGCTGTCCACTCCGCCGCCGGAATAAGCCACCGGCACCGCTCCCGCCGCCAATGCCTCCACGTAGATGATGCCGAAGTGCTCTCGCTTGACCGGCGCCGCCGTCAGCACGGTGGCGGCTGCAATCAGCGCGTTCTTGTCGACTTCGGGCACGTATCCGAGCAGCCGGCCGCGCTCGCCGAGGGCGGCCGCCAGCTCCCCGGCAAGATCGCCGTCGCCGACGAATACCGTTTCGGCGAGGTCCGCGTAGAAGGTGGATGCGCTGACGACATTCTGCGGGCCCTTGGGATATGTCAGTGCTCCCGGACAGATCACATAGCGATCGGGCAACCCATACTTGGCCTTGATGTCCGTCCCGGGCACCGGGGCGAACGACTCCAGGTCGACGCCGCACGGCAGGACGAAGAAGCGTTCCTGCGGTAGATCGATGAGGGGCCGCACCAGGTGATCACGGACGTAGGGCGTGGTCACGATGACCGAGGAGGCCCCCGCTATCGCTGTCGCGATGTCGTCCCACACCTTGTCGGCATAGCCCCCGTGGTGGCGCGGCTCGATGCCGGTGCCATGTACGAACACGGCGTACGGGACGTCGCGGGCGCGCGCCACGGCATGGGCGGCTGGGGCAGTGACCGACGCATGGTGAGCGACGATCAAGTCGACATCGTCGATGCTCGACAGCGCGGCAACGAAGTCGGCGGCGTAGCGCTTGGCGACCCCCGTCGGCATTGTCGCCACCCGCCGCTGCGGATCCGGCCATGCCGGCAGGTACTCGTGTACCGGCAGCACGTTGATGTGTAGCGGCACGTCGACGTTATCGGCACCCATCACCCGTTCCGACATACCGGCATACATGTAGGTGACCTGATGACCCGCCGCGATCAAAGCACTCGCCTCGTTGCGGGCGACCGAGCCGCTGCCGCGGCCTCGATTGAGCGAGACAATCGCAACATGCGCCATCACGCCAACCTAGTCACCGGAGCTCCCCGTCGGCCAGAGGCGAAAGCCCAGGTGATAGACGTCCGGCGAACACCAATGTCGTCGAGCCGATAGTTGCTCCAGCGGCGCCGTCATGCCCGGTTTGCACGCGGTAAAGGAGCCGCCATGGAACGCATCGAGCAACCCGCCAAGCTGATGAGAATCGACTCGCCGGCGTAAGCCATGCTCGTGGAGGCACGCGCCATCCCCTGTGACGGTACCGGTTGCGGGCTGTTCCGGCAGATCTACGAGAGAACCATCGCTGAGTTGGGCAGGCTGCTACCCGATGAGCTGCGCAGCGAGCTGGCGAATCTGGCAACAGTCTTCGTCGGCCCGGCGCCCACTCCCTCAGAGATAGGGGTGGCGCAGGCCGAGCTGGTGGGATGGCTAGAAGGGCTGTTAAACGGCATTGCGGCCGCCGCCCACGCCACCGACAGTCTCCGCGAGGAGGAGCTGGTGGCCGTGGCCGAGATGCCGGGACAGTACCTGTGATCTAGCCGGTGACGATCTCTTCGGGCACGACGAACCAGCGCAAGCTCTCGAAGTGCTCGGTTGCCCAATCCAACTGATGGGGCGCATATGACACGGCGCCCAGTCCGGCGAAGAAGTCTTCAGCTGCTGCGAGCTGATCCGCCAAGCCGGCGTCGGACGCAGTGCGCCTCCCGTCCGGGAACCGCATACCCGCTGCGGAGAATTCGACATCGTGCAGGCTCATCGGAGGACGAGTCGGACCGGCCGAGTGGCGCCACAAGCCGGTCGCCTTCTCGAACCGATACTGCGGGAGCAGCTTCCAGCCCTCGCTCGCCACCATCATCACGGCCCGGATTATGTAGTCGAAGACCTCATCAGTGATGAAGTAGTTGAAATTGACCCGCACCCAGCCGGGTTTGATGCCCTCGCAGCCGCCCGAGATCTCCTGCTCGAACTCCATAGAGGTCTCGAGATCGATCCCGAGCAACTTGTGGCCGTAGGGCCCAGCACAGCTACACCCGCCCCGCGCCTGAATCCCGAATAGGTCGTTGAGCAGCGCAACGACGAAGTTGTGGTGGAGATAGCGGCCCTCGTAGCGCACGGTGAACGACACGATGGAGAGACGTTCCGCGTCGTGGTTGCCCAGGATCTCGATGTTGGGATGTTGCGACCAGGCCTCGATGGCCCTGCGAATGAAGTCCTCCTCGATCCTGCGGATCGTCTCGGCGCCCACCGCTTCCTTCAGCTTGAAGACGAGCCCCGCACGGATCGACTCGATGATGGCGGGGGTGCCGCCCTCTTCACGGTGTTCGATGTCCGAGTAGTACCGGTGTTCGTTGGGGTTGACGAACGCCACAGTGCCACCGCCGGGAACGGTGGGAACTGAGTTGGTGAACAGCTCGCGGCGGGCGATCAGCACGCCGGGTGTGCCGGGTCCCCCGATCAGCTTGTGCGGTGAGATGAAGACGGCGTCCTTGTACGCCAGTGGATCGTGGCTGGGTTGCATGTCGATCGCCATGTAGGGCGCGGCCGCCGCGAAGTCCCAGAAGCTCAGAGCGCCGTGCTCATGCAGCACCCGGCTGATGGCATAGGTGTTGGAGGTGATGCCGGTCACGTTGGATGCGGCGGAGAAGCTGCCAATCCGCAACGGCCGACGGGCATAGGTCTGCAGCTCCTTTTGCAGAATATCGAGGTCGATGTGCCCGTCGGCATCTTCCGGAATGGTGACGACATCGGCTATGGACTCCCGCCAGGGCAGCTCGTTGGAGTGATGCTCGAAAGGGCCAACGAAAACCACTGGTCGCTCATCCGGCGGAATCAGCGCCGACATGCCGTAGCGATCATCTAGCTCGGCAGGCAGTCGCAAATTGAGCACCGTCACGAGCTGCGCGATGGCTCCGGTCGATCCAGAGCCGGTGAAGATCAACGCGTAGTCGTCTCCGGCGTTGCAGCAATCCTTGATGACTTGGCGAGCCTCTTCACGGAAGCGGGTCGTCTGCAGGCCGGTACCTGACGACTCGGTGTGCGTGTTGGCGTAGAGGGGGAGCACGGCGGCGCGAATGAAGTCCTCGATGAACGTGAGCGACCGTCCCGACGCGGTGTAGTCGGCATAGATGACACGACGTGGCCCGAAGGGCCCTTCGACCACTTCATCTTCCCCGATGACGGAGGCGCGGATCATCTCGATGAGCGACGTCACTTCACCGATGATATCGGCCGGGCACCCGGCTAGTCGGAGGCCTGTACACGGCAGCGCCGATGCCGCACCCACCGGAGAAACGAGTGCAAAAAAGGGGATTGCATTTTTCGGCGCCTACTCCAGAATGTCGCCGCTGATTGCCGATGTTCTCGGTGACAGCTCCCCTCGCGGGAATGGCATTCAACAGCGATACACAGGGCCAGGTATCAGGTGCGGTTCGTCACCTACAACATTCACTACGGGTTCGGTCGCGACGGTCGCAACGAGCTCGATCGAATCGCTGCCGCCGTCGACGGAGCCGACATCGTCGCCCTCCAAGAAGTCGAGCGGCTGTGGCCGCGTTCCAACATGGTCGACCAGGTCGCCCGGCTGGCCAAGTTGCTCCCCGACTATTGGGTGGCGTACGGCGCCAACATCGATCTGCACTCTCCGGCCAGCTTTCCCGGCGAGGCCGTCACCGCCCGGCGCCAGTTCGGCAACATGCTGCTCAGTCGGAGACCGATTCTGAGCTCGCGCAACATACTGCTGCCCCGCCCCATGAACCAGCCGCAGACGATGCAGCGCGGCGCTCTAGAGGTGATCATCGAGTCGATCCACGGCCGCCCGGTTCGCGTCTACTCGATACATCTCGATTACTTGTCGGCGGCCACTCGCAGCATGCAGCTCGCTGCGTTGCAGGGCCATCACTGCGCTGCCATTGCTCAGGGTGGCCCATGGGTCGGCAAGTACGCCATGGACGACCACTGGCTGGTGGGTGACGAGCCGGAAATGCCCACCTCGGCCATAGTGCTCGGCGACTTCAACATCGACCCGCTCGCCCCCGAATACCCTGCGGCCCGGGCGACGATGCGCGATTTCGTGGACGTGTGGGACATCGCCTTCACCTCGGGCTCCGGAGCCACCAAGGACGGCCTTCGGATCGACCATTGCTGGGTGACATCGGACCTGGCCACCGATGTGGACAGGGCCTGGGTAGACAACGACGCCCGCGGGTCCGATCACCAGCCCGCCTGGTTCGAGCTGGACATCTGAGCGAAGTCTCAGCTCAGCTCGCCCCCCAGCCGGGCCTGCAGCACCTCAGCCTGGTCGTCGAGCCCGGCGCGCAGTTGGTCGACTCGCGCCTCGGGCTCGTCGAATTCGAGCAAGCGCTGCCTGTCGATCTGCTCGAGTGGAGACACCGCGCACAGCGTCCACAGGGCATCGATCGGATCATCAGGGAGCTTCAAGTCGGCAGCACCTACGTCGGCACCCAGCTCCGAAGCCAACGCGGCAACGCGCCGCCACGACCGCAACGCAGCCGCCAGCGGCTCTGTCAGGTCGATCGACGGAGGTCGCGGCGGATGCGCCATCACCATCGCCGCCGGATACGGATCGTCCTCGAGCCACTCGGCCACCTGGAACCGCTCCGTGCCAACCGTGACTATCGCCATCCGGGCTCCCTCCAGCACGCCGGCACGCACGATTTGGGCCGTAGTGCCCACATCGAACCTGGCATCTCCTCCCCCTACCTCGGAGCCCCGCTCGATGAGGACGACTCCAAACGTGGCGTCGTCGTCGATCGCCTCGTTGATCATGGTCAGATAACGCGGCTCGAAGATGTGCAGCGGCATTACCCCACGGGGAAACAGCACACTCGACAGGGGAAACATTCTCGATCGACGCGGCTCGCTCACCTGACGAGTCTACGGCGAACCAATTGCGGTGCTCATGCCCACTCATCGAGGATTGGGGGCCGTTCTTTCCCGTTACCGCTGCCGATCCGGCGGGCGCCATGGAAGAAGGCCGGCAACACGACCCTGCTGAATCGCCGCCACTGCAGCACCAGCAGAATTGGCATCGCGGCGAAGGGCACCCACCACAGGTCAGGTTGGCGCGAGACCAGGAGGATGAGAAAGCGGCCGTAGCCGACCGCCATCATGAGCATGGCGGGAGCGGGGTTGCCCGAAACCTGGGTCCATCCGACGCCGATGAGAAGGATCCCGACTGCCAGCAACGGGTGCAGGTGATCGGCGGCCGCCAAACCGGCCAGCAGCGCAATTCCTAGCGTCACGTCGACGCGGAAGTCCCAATCGCCCAAACGAGTGGGGCTCGTGGCGGCCCGCGCCAGCATCCCGTCGAAGACATCGGTGGCCCATGCAACGACGAGCACCACTGCGGCTAAACCCAAGCGATCGGTGGCGACTGCGCCGCCGACAATCAGCGCCAACCCAAGTCGGCTAACAGTCATGAAGTCGGCAAGCAGAGCCACAATCCCCATGGTGGCATGGTCCTCTCCATTGCGCGGCGATCTGCGCCAGCTACTTGCACTAGCTTTCGTCAATGGACCGCACCCCGCTGACCGGCGAGCCCGCCTTTCAGGTCGATCGACCGGTCATGACCCAGGAGTGGCGCACGCTCACCGCAATCCACTGGCGTTGCGATCCGGGCCTGGTCCAGTCGCACCTGCCCGCCGGATTGACCGCCGACACATTTGACGGCTTCGGTTGGGTCGGCCTGATCCCGTTCCAGATGGCCAACATCGCGGCACGGTGGACGCCGCCGATCCCCTACTTTGGCTCGTTCCCGGAGACCAACATTCGCACCTACGTCATCGGAGCGGCCGGTCCGGGAATCTGGTTTCACTCCCTCGACATCAGTCGCCTGATCCCCGTGCTGGTGGCCCGCCTCACCTACCGCCTGCCCTATATGTGGGCCCGGATGACGATCGCCGTCGAGGGGGACCACATCTCCTATCGGGCGAACCGTCGCTGGCCCGGCCCGCGCGGGGCGTCATCGGTGGTCTCTGTTTCAGTGGGAGATCCGATCGAGCGCCCGACTCAGCTAGAGCACTTCCTGTCGGCGAGGTGGGGCCTCTACACGATGCTGGGCAAGCGCCTCGCGTTTGCCGAAGTCGAGCACGATCCTTGGCCACTCCATCGCGCTTCGTTGGCCTTTGTGGCCGACGACTTCCTCGGCGCCGCCGGCTACCCCATCACCGCCGCACCGTCTCATGTCATGTACTCGCCCGGAGTGGCGGTGCGCATCGCCCGACCTCGCTTCATTCCGACGGAGTCAGCTACGAGCTAGATGATCACGGCGGCGACGATCGCCCCCCGGGCCGTCCACGCCGCAGTGCGCCACCAGTTCACGATCTCGAGCCGGCGAATCAGGCGCGCATCATGGCCGCCGGATAGCGCGCCGTGCACCGGCGCGTACACCAGCGCAGTCGCAATCCATATCGCCAGGAGGAGGCCGGCGGCAGCAACCAATACGCCGCGCCCGACTCCGGGCGGGGGGATCCAGATCAACCCGACGGAGGTTGCGACCTCCACCAGAGCGGGTACCACGAGCAGGGTCGCCATTCGCTTGGTGTGATTGCGCTCGTACCTAACGAAGTGATCCCGCCCGACGCTGGCGAATAACGGATAGTGCACCCACTGGATCGTCCAGATCAGGCCAACCATGAACCAAGTTGCCAGGACGTGGATCGCCAGCAGTGAGCTCACGATCCGGAGACGAAGTCGCTTCCCGCCAGCTCCCGTTGCCCGGCCTCCAAGGCCGCAACAATGGTGCGGGCCACGAATGGCGGGTCAAGGCCGGGTGGCAGGCGTGGAGCGGTACCGGCCAGCGGCCTATCTGCCAGGCCGGTCTCGGTGTGGGGTGGCCGGGCGTCCAGCACATGCACACTGCGACGCCGCAGCTCACGAGCCAACGCTCGCGTCGTGACGCTCAGCGCCGCCTTGACGCCCGAGTAAGCCGCCATACCGGCAACGGGCGTTTCGGCAACAATGCCCGAGATGCTCACGACGAAGCCCCCATCGAGATGATCGAGAGCGGCCCGAATCACCCGCAGGGGGCCCGTGTAATTGCTGGCAACCAGCTCGTCGAATACATCATCTGCCAAAACGGCGAATTCGCCGAAAGCCACTGTTCCCATGGCATTGACGACGCCGTCGAGACCGCCGATGAGCGCGGCTGCCGTGTCGACGACCGTCGTGGCGGTGGCACCCTGGGACAGGTCCGCCACGATTGTCGCCGTCTCGGGGCCGATGGCTTCCGCCCGCGCCTTGAGCCGATCCTCGTTGCGGCCGACCAGCACGATCGTGGCGCCTCGTCTGCTCAATTCAGCGGCGATTTCACCGCCGAGCACGCCCGAGCCACCGAGCACCAGCACCCGGGCGTTTTCCACTGACGTCACTGTGCTACGTCATCGTTGGATCGGCGAGCCCGGCCGAACCTCATCACCCACGGGCTGGGTGAAGTAGATCTCGGTCAGGCCCAGGTCCTCGACCTCGGCGATTCGCTCCGACTCCTTCATGTCCCGCAGCTGCAGCTCGTGGACGCGGTAGAGGCCGAAGGTAACAGTGGCACCGGTGGTGAAGACGAACAGGATGGCGCCAACGGCGAAAATGACAGCCTCGGTCATGATCGCTCTCCGGTCAGCACGAGGGTGCCCAACGAATGAATGGCGGGTACCCAGAGGCCGACGAACAGGCCTAGCTGGCGGTCGACGAGGAACCACAGCCCAACGGAGAACAAGAATGACACAAAGGCGGCGGCGAGGAATATCAGCTTGGTCTTGTGGAAGGTTGATAGCGATCCAAGGACGTTCTTGGGCCCTGGCTTGGTGGCTACAGCCATCACGCTCCTTTCGGGGACTCACTCGTACTACGCAGCGGCCTCGGTGGTTGGATTGACGTGCCACTTACGCCTCATGTCGGCCACGCGAGCAGCCGATGGCGTATGCGAAGCCCATACGACGTGATGCCAGCCCCAATTCCCCGCAACGAAACCCAGCGCCTCGACGAGCTCTACGAGTTCGACATCCTCGACACCGTGCCCGAGGCGGCCTACGACGCCATCACCTACCTGGCGTCGCAGATCTGTGATGTCCCGATCGCGCTCATCAGCATCGTCGATTCGGACCGACAGTGGTTCAAGAGCACGGTCGGCATCGACGCCGCGCAAACGCCGCGCGATCAGGCATTCTGCGCCTACGCCCTTCATCAGCCCGACGACCTCATGATCGTGCCCGACGCATCTACCGACAGCCGTTTTCAGGCCAACCCGCTGGTGACCGGAGATCCATCGATACGCTTCTACGCGGGCGCGCCGCTGACGACCCACGCCGGCCATGTGTTGGGGACGCTGTGCGTCATCGATCGCAAGCCGCGTCGCCTGAGCGCGGCACAGGCCAGGGCGCTCGAGGCACTGTCACTGCAGGTCATGGCTCTGTTGCAGCTCCGTCGCACCGTACAAGAGCTGGACACCAAACAGCGGGAGCTAGCCGAAGCCACTCGCCAGCGCGACACCTTCATGGCCACCGTTTCCCACGAGATCCGAACACCGCTCACCTCCGTCATCGGATACGTTGACCTGTTGCGATCGGGATTACCGGACGAGGAAAGAGCCGAGGTGCTCGAGATGCTGGCTCGCCATGCAGCCGACGTGGAGTATCTGATCGAGGACTTGCTGATTGCGGCCCGAGCCGAAGCCGAGTCGCTCAAAGTGTGGCGCGTGCCGGTGAGCCTGGGCGCCCAGGTGGCCCAAGTCCTGGAGGGCCTGTACTTGGATCAAGACATTCCCATCATTGTGGACACCGCCGGCTGCCAAGCGGCTGGAGATCCGGCACGGGTTCGCCAGATCGTCCGCAACTTGGTCACGAATGCCATCCGCTACGGCGGGCCCAACATACTGATCCAGGCCACCCGTTCCGGAGACCGGTGCCACCTGACGGTACGCGATGATGGCCCCGGCGTTCCGGAGGAAGATCGCGACCGGATATTCGAGCAGTTCGGTCAGTCCGCAGCCGCAGTCGAAGTGGCATCCTCGGTCGGCCTCGGCCTTCCCATCTCGCGCCTGCTCGCGGAGCGTATGGGCGGCAACCTCACCTACAGGTATGTGGATCACCACAGCATCTTCGATCTAGAGCTGCCGGCCTCTACAGCCGCCGCTGTTGCGGGAGACGCCATCGAGGCCGCCAACCCCTAGCCTTCCTGCTTAAGCTCAGGGGATGAGCCGTCCGCGAGCCGCAGTAACCGCTGCCCGATCGCATCGAAGTGCCCACGCAGCCGAGATCTTGACGGAGTTCGCCGAGCTGCTGGCGCTTCCGAATGTGTCTCGCCACCTCGACGACGTTGGGCGCGTCGCCGAACACATCGCCGCGATGCTGCGAGCCCGTCGCGCCGAGGCCAGGATCGTGACTCAACCCGGAGCCGGCCCGCTCGTGGTGGGCCGCTATTCGGTGCCGTCGGCGACCACAACCCTGGGGCTCTACGCCCACTACGACGGCCAACCCGTCGACCAGCCCGACTGGCAGGTCGATCCGTTCAAGCCGTCTCTATTCAACGCAGCTCTCGAGGCCGGTGGTGCCGAGGTCCCGCTCCCTCCGCCAAATGATGAGATCAACCCAGAATGGCGCATCTACGCCCGGTCGTCGTCCGACGACAAGGCCCCGGTCATGGCGATGTGCGCCGCGCTGGATGCGATGCACGCCGCCGGCCTCGTCCCGAGCAGCAACCTGCTGTTCTTGTTCGAAGGCGAGGAAGAGATCGGTTCGCCGCACCTGGCCGGCTACCTCAGTGAGCTGCAGGCCGAGTTGAAAGCTGATGCGTGGATGATCTGCGACGGCCCGGTCCATCAGAGCCGTCGTCCTCAGATCGTGTTCGGGGTGCGCGGTATCGCCGAGATGGAGATCACTGCCTACGGTCCCAAGCGGCCGCTACACAGCGGCCACTACGGGAACTGGGCGCGGAATCCCAACATGGAGTTGGCGCAGCTGTTGGCATCGATGAAGGACGCCGCCGGCAACGTCGTCATCGAGGACTTCTACACCGGTACTCAACCGATCACACCCGCCGACGAGGCCGCCGTGGCGGCCCTGCCCGATGACGACGACGCCCTGCGCAGCGAGCTGGGACTCGGCTCGACAGAGAACGGCGGCACCCCTCTCGGGTTACGCCTGCTGCTGCCGTCTCTCAACGTGCGCGGGTTCGCCGGTGGTGGTGTCGGCGACGAAGCCGCCAACGTGATCCCGACGCACGCCACTGCGTCAATCGACATTCGTCTGGCGCCGGGCAACGAAGCCGAGGAGATGATGGACCGAGTGGAGCGCCATATCCGCTCGCAAGGTTGGCACATCGTGCGCGGCGAGCCCGATCACGCCACCCGTTGCGACTTTGCGAAGGTTGCCAAAGTCGCACGGAAGGCTTCTTACCCCGGCGTCCGTCTCCCGATCGGCTCGGCGTTGGCCGAACGCCTACTGGTGGCAGCGGAGATCGCGGCCGATCAGCCCGCCGTTGCCGTGCCGACTTTCGGCGGCTCAGTGCCGCTACATCATTTCACGGCCATACTCGACGCGCCTGTCGCGCTCACCCCGTTTGCCAACCACGACAACAACCAGCATGCCGCCAATGAGAACTTGCGGCTGGGCAACCTGTGGTACGGCATCGATCTGATGGCCGCGCTGATGTCCATCGACTTGTCCCTCTGATCGCGCATCGCCCCGCCTGCTACGCCGACGCTGACACCGACGCGGTCTGGGGTGGAGCTATGCCTCGCAGTTCAACACGGTCTCGCCGTTGAGGCACCGGTCGGTTCCGTCGGACCCGTCGAGTGTGTCCCCGTTCTTGTGTCCCCTGCCGTTGAGGAAGTCGTCGCCGGCCTCACCGACGAGCGTGTTGTCGCGGAAGTTACCGACAATCCGATCGTTGAACCCGGTGCCGGTCACGCCGGCAATCTGCCACAGCGCATCTCGACCCTGGCCGAACATCACGCCGTTGAGCGGAGGAAACACCTTCGGCCCGCTGAGGAAGACCCGCACCCGACGCGTGGCTGCTTTCGCGGGAGTTAGATCGGTGATGACCGTGTCACCCTTCTGGCCGCCCCCGATCAGCCGGTCATTCCCCCCTCCCCCGGCGAGGGAGTCGGCTCCGAGCCCGCCACAGAGGTAGTCGGTGCCGCGCTTGCCGTACAGCATGTCGTCGCCCCGCAGGCCGACGATGACATCATTGCGAGCAGTGCCGACCAGGACGTCGTCGCCGGCGGTGCCCTTGAGCGTCGGCTTGAAGCCACGGCACACGATGCCCTTGCCGCGGCGGGGTCGGAGAATGACTCGCTGCGACTCGGACGGGGCGAGGTTCAACAGCGTGATCAGCCCATCGGCGATGGCGTTCACGTCACCATGCACGCCCTTGTAAGCGTGCCACAGAAGCGGTTTGCCGTCGGGTGCAATGAAATCACCGTTGGCACACGACACATTCAGCGCCGGCCCGACCCGAACACCGATATCTACTCCACTGGGGACCCCGTTGAAGAGATACCTGCCGGTCGCATCCGTGCAGCCGGCCAGCACCCAAGACAGGTCGGCCGCAAACACGGCGACTTCGACATCGGGAAGCCCCGCCCCATCGAGCAGGACCCTCCCCCGCACAGTGCCGTTGTTGGCGGCGGCCGGGTTCTCGGCCGCAGCCGGCGCCAGAACGCTGGTGAGCAACGCGGCGAGCGCCATTGCGACGACGACAGACAGCTTTCGGTTCATCAGTATCCCCACCTTCTCGGGAGCTCCCAGGAAGCAGGTTAAAGGCTCGCTCGGCCCTTGCGAACGGCGAGTGCCCGAACGACGACGACCCGGGCTAGTCATCGACGCCAAGCAGGAAGCACATCGCGTCGACGGTTTCGCCCAATCGGATTCCGGCCGACTTTCTCGAACGGGCCCAGCCGTCTTCACGATGGCCGGGTCACGATGGCCGGGTCGGCCGAGGCGGGGGAAGTTCCGTCGGGCGGAACGGCAAGCCCTCACCGTTAGCTCAGATTGGACCAAGCCTCACCCGATGGCGGGGATCTCAGGGGCGCCGGTGCGGTTGCACGCTGCCAGGGCCGATCCCGAGTCGGTAGCTTGGGATCAAGCCAACAGCCAGCATGAAGGAGGGAAACCGTGTGCATCGGAACTACCCCGCATTCTCACGGGCATCACCACAGCACTGACGGCGAGCCCGTCGCAACAGTGAGCCGGAGGTCGTTTCTCAAGGCCGGAGCGACCTCGGCGGCGGCCGCCGCCCTGTTGGTCGCTCCTTCGGTTCCGGCACTGGCAGGCGGCGGGCGCCATCGGGGTCGCCGCATCGTCGACCTGACGCACCGCCTGGTGAAGACCTTCCCCTCCTTCCTGGGGCCGCAGGCGGTCTTCGATGAGGTCCTGTTCACAATCCCTGACGACGGCTTCTACACGAAGCAGTGGACTTTCGACGAGCACATCGGCACTCATTTAGACACTCCCGGGCATTTCTCCTTGGGTATGACTCTGGTGGACGAGCTCGATCCGACAACGCTCATTGCCCCGATTGTGGTGATCGATATCAAAGGCAAGGCTCGGGAGAATCCCAACGCAACCGTCGATCCCGCCGACCTCGTGGCATTCGAGAGAAGGCACGGCAGGATCCCGCGCGGCGCCCTGGTGTGCATGAACTCGGCCTGGGCCGAGAAAGTCGACGACGGCGACGCTTTCCGCGGCGGCGCCGGCTTCCCCGACCTCAACTTCCCCGGGTTCAGCGCCGACGCCACCGACTGGCTATTGACACGCCGCGACGTGGTCGGCATCGGGGTAGACACGCTGAGCCTCGACCCGGGCAACTCGACGACCTTCGACGTGCACGTTGGATTCCTGGGCAGCGGCAAGTACGGCATCGAGAACTTGACGAATCTCGATCACATCCCGGCGCGGGGAGCCCGCGCCTTCGTCGGGCCGATCCCGTGGGAAGAGGGCTCGGGCAGCCCTTGCCGGGTATTGGCAGAGGTGCCCGGCCGGCGCCGACACGGCGACTGAAGTCCGACACAGCAGCGGATCGTCACTCTCGTCGGACCCCTGAGCCGGAGCGGGCTACGAGCCGATCGCTTCGGCGACGAAGCCGGTGATCGCTTCGAGCAGCTCGGCGCCAGCGAGGAGAGCGTGATCGTTGTGGTCCGCCCCGGTGATGACAACGAGGCGCTTGTGCCCCGCAGCAGCTTCGAAGATCGCCCGGCTCTGATCGAGCGGCACAATGGAGTCGGCGTCGCCGGCGATGACCAGCGTGGGCGCCCGCACCGACCCGATACGTTCTGTCGAGGGGTACCGGTCTTTGAGCAGGGCGCCGACCGGCAGCCACGGGTAGTGCACCCGGCCCACATCCGCCAGGGACGTAAAGGGTGACCGCAGGATCAGCACCGCCGGTGGCTCGGCGACGGCGAGCTCGACGGCAACCGCGGCCCCGAGCGACTCACCGAAGTAGACCACAGGCGCACCAGGCGCCCGGCGCCTTGCGAACGAAACCGCGGCCCTGGCATCGGCGGCCAGGCCGTATTCAGTGGGTTGGCCGGGATTGCCCCCATAACCGCGATAGTCAACGAGCAACACCCCCATTCCCATGTCAACCAGGGCAGATCCGAGAAGACCCCGATCCGCTCGATTCCCTGCATTGCCGTTGAAGACCACGACCACCGGCTGACCGTGATCGGGCTGGCGGTACCACGCCCGAAGAGTGAGACCGTCGGCTGTGTCGTAGGAGACGTCTTCCCAATCGGCTCCCATTGCCCCCACCGGCGGTACTCGGCTCTCTGGGAAGTAGATGAGCCGCCGCTGCAACAGCCAAAGGCCACCGAGTGCGAGCAACACTGCTGCCAGCACCGTCACCGCAACCACCGCTCTCCTTCTCGATCGCCCGGGCATCGCGTCTTCACCACTGCTACCGATACCCACCAAATGGCAGGTGGGATGGAGCGTACCCGCGTGTATGCGACCTCTGTCGCGTGCCCCCAGAGCGTTCAATCGGGCGCATTGATCAAGGTGCCAACGACCGGGCCGCTCTCTTCGGGCCGGCCTCATCAACTCATGCCGGCCAGGCGCCATCTGCTACAGGCAGCCGATCCGAAGTTGGGCTGATTGCCCCTAGACCGGCCGCAACACGAGAACAACGATGGGGCTAGCGAGCTCGAAAGCAGAACCATGCGCAACGAAACCAGACTTGTGCTCCTCGCAGTCGTGATCGCAGCCGGTGTGCTGCTGACTACCGGGACTACTACGGCGGAGCACCTACCACCGCGGCATCCCAAGGGTCAGATCTTTGCCGGATCGGAGATGACGGACCCAACACAGAGCCTGTGGGTCGTCGCGATCGGGCAAGGGGCCCCGCAGGTTCCTCTGGCGGCGATCGACTACGAGTCTGACCTCTGTCTCAGCCCGGCTGGAAAGCGGCGGCCGGCAGTGATGGCAGGACTGGCAACGGTCGGGCCGATCGACAACGACCTCCGTCGCGTCGAATCGGTCGGCGCTGTCGACATCCTGTGCGCCAACCCCGCCAAGGATCGCGCCGCCGCCCAACTCACCTTCGACTACAGCATCACGACTGGAGAGCTGTTGAGTGCCGACCACAACTCTTTCTTCGTTCCGATCTGCACCGGAACACCCCGCCACATCGCTAGCCCCAATCTCACGTTCAACTACATCAACGCAACCAATGGCGGCAACAGCATCGAGGGCACGGAAGGTCCCGACATAATCGACGGCCGCGCGGGGAACGACACCATCAACGGCAACGGGGGGCCCGACGTCATCTGCACGGGGGCCGATATCGACGTCGCTCATGGCAACGCCGGCCTCGACCTCGTCTTCGATGTGGATGGCAAGGACACGCTCTGGGGGGACCAATACATCGACGTGATCATTGGCGGGCGCAACCCCAAACCCTGGAAGGATGTCCTGCTGGGTGGACCGGGGTGGGACCGGATCTTTGGGTGGCTCGGCAACGATCGGCTCGTCGGCGGACCCGGTGCGGACATTCTGTATGGCGGACCCGGCTTCGACAACATGTTCGGGGGCCCAGGAGGCGCCGATGAGTGTTACGACCCAGCTGATCGGGCCTTCTACGGTTGCGAGATAACCGGCTAGCGACCCCTGTCGACCGGCACCAGCTCGTCGACCGGCACCAGCTCG
>JBFIXI010000003.1:0-114346 GCA_041605955.1 Acidimicrobiia bacterium | reverse complement strand
TCAGCCGCCGGCGCAGTTGGCGGGGGACCGACATCTGACTGCGATCTGGGTCGAAGACCAGCGGCGCTGCCCGGCAGGGAGGTTGGCGGGATGGCCGAGACGATCGATTGGCTTCTCGAAGGCGATCCGGCAATTCGCTGGCAGGTCGAGCGGGATCTGCTCGGGGAGCCGCAGAAGACCTGGCGAGCAACCCGCCGGCAGGTTGCCGAGACCGGATGGGGCGCAGGGCTGCTGTGGCATCAGGACCCGACCGGCACCTGGGGCGGCGGCCTCTACACGCCCAAGTGGACTTCGACGAACTACACGCTGTTGCTGCTGCGCCGGCTCGGACTGGAGCCGGACAATCGGAGGGCGCAGCAGGGCTGCGTGCGGCTACTCGGCGATGCCGACTGGGTGGAGGGAGGCGTGTCCTATTGGTCGGGACGACGACTGGCTGAGCGCTGCGTCAACGGCATGGTGTTGTCGGTAGTGGCGTACTTCCGAGTCGATGAGGCGCGGGTCGACTCGATTGTCGAGCTGCTGCTGCGAGCCACGATGAGCGACGGCGGATGGAACTGTCAGGACTACCGCGGCGCTTCCCATTCGTCGTTCCATACGACGATATCGGTTCTGGAAGGCCTCTTGGAGTGGAAGGTGGCGACCGGACGTCACGAGGCCGACGAAGCCATCGCCGGCGGCCATGAGTTTCTGCTCACCCATCGCATGTACAAGGCGCATCGCACGGGAGAGGTCATCAACCCGGCGTGGACTAAAGCGTGGTTTCCGCCCCGCTGGCATTACGACATATTGCGAGGCTTGGACCACTTGCGCGCCGCCGGCGCTGAGCCAGACGAAAGAGCGGCCGAAGCCATGGCAGTGGTGAGCGCGGCGCAGCGGCGAGACGGGCGCTGGCCCAAAGGCAGCCAATACACCGGGGAGGTCTTCTTCGCCCTGGAGCCGGGCCGCGTTGCCGGGCGCTGGAACACACTGCGAGCAATGCGCGTGCTGCGCTGGTGGAAGAAGGATCGCTGAGGAGAACTTCGTCCCATCTCGCTCGCTAAGTCAAGCATCGGTATCTGCTCGCGGGACCTTGCGTGACGTGGCGCCCGGCTGGTCCGGCCGGAGGTTCCCGGTGAGCGCGCCGGTGGATTCGACCCCGGGGTACCGCTCGATCGCTCTAGCCCGTCCTTGCTCGCTCGAGACGTGATGCCACCACCACGATTCGGGCTTTGGCAGGCGGATTGCGCCGATTGCCAGGACGGCAGCGAGAGGCAATACCACGTACCCGAACACGATCAAGGGACCGAGGTCTTCGAGCCCCCCGGGCGCGTCCCACGAATTGAGCACCACCCAGAGCGCCAACCCGGTCGTCACCCCTCCCAATATCGCGAAAGCCGTCTTGCGCTTCAGCCAGCTGGTCGCAGTAGCCAGCGCGACGGCGCCGAGGACCGTCGGCTCGAGAATCCGGACGATGAACTGTAGCGGTCCATGGGCTCACCTTTCGGCAGCAGGCAGCCAAGCCTTCGCTCATGAGACGTTCCGCGTGTTCGGTTTGTTCCAGCTCAGAGGCGGTCCCCTGGCTTCGATCGGCCCGCACGGTCTGGCACTGTGAGCCGCACGTAGGGTGCTTTCGTCAGCCGACCCGATAGGCCATCAGCCTCTATCGCCGCGTACCGATCGACGGGCAAGCTGGGAACGGCTGATGGAACTCATTTGGGGTCTGCTACTGGTTGCGTTGTCTCTGCTGTGCTGGGGTGGCCAGACCCTGGCGCTGTTCGCCCCGGCGCTGGCCGAGCGTTTGGCGCTGACTGACAAGGAAGCCGCAGTGGAGCCGGCGTTCTATGCCGACGGGCGCGGCGAGGCGCGGTGGGATTTCTTCACGCTGTGGACGCTGCTCGCGGCGGGTGTCTTGCTGATCTTCGACTCACCGGCCTGGCCCTACTTCGGCTTGATCGGCGGTGCCATGTATATGTACTTCGCCGGCCGCGGCGTCCTGACTCGGGTGGAGATGCGCCGCCGCGGGCTGCGGATCGGAGCCGAGCGCGACGTGACGACGGCATTCGTCGCCCTGTCTGTGTGGGGGGTGGCAGGTCTGATAACCGTCGTGGCCGCCGCCGCGAGCTTGTCCGCCTGATGGAGGTCACGGCTCTCACATGGGTGGTGGCAGTTCTCGGCCTTGTGCTGATCCTGCTGTTGGGATCGCTGCAGCTGTTGGCAGTGCTGCGACCCCGCGCCCAGTGGACCATCGAGAACGTCTATGGGGGTACTCCCGAATCCACCGATCCCAAGGCCTACTTCGCGTTCAATCAGGGAGTCGCCTGGGCAGATCCGTTTATCTGGGCACCACTGCAGATCGCCGGCAGCGTCGGCATGCTGGCCGGAGAGCGATGGGGATTCCTGTTGGCGCTCGCAGCCTCGGTTCCCTATGTGTATACAGCGGTTCCGTTCTACATCTGGGACCGTGACCTGGGCTTCCGGGAGAACACTGTGAAGTATTGGGTGGTCGTGTGGGGCATGTGGCCGGCGTTCGGTGTTCTCCAAGGGATATACACGTTCGCCCGCCTGTTGTGACCCTGAATGGAGGCGGGCCGGGCCGGCGAGGCGTAGCCTCGACCGGGTGAGTGCCCAGCTGCTCTACATGGACGCCCGCAAGTGGCCGGATCGGCACCATTGGCAGTTTCCGATGCGCCGTCTCGGGGAGGACGGCCACGGTGTCTGGGTCGACGTGCCCGCCGGCACGGTGGCCCAGCGTGGATCCGAGCCGCCACGGGCTTTGCAGTACGGTTTCGTCGGCCTCATCACCCGTGATCGGTGGTGGATAGCGGAGTTCTACGCAGATCATCCGTATCACGGGATCTACGTGAACATTGGCACGCCGTGTGAATGGTCCGGCGATCGAATAACGACCATCGATCTCGACCTCGACGTCGTGCTGACAGTCGATGGCGAAGTCGCAGTGCTCGACGAAGACGAGTTCGCCGCAAACCAGCTGAGCTACGAATACCCGCGGGACCTGGTGGTGGCCGCGCGGTCAGCGACGGACCGCATCGTTGCGATGCTCGAGCAGCGCGCCGAGCCGTTCGCCAACGCGCCGTTCCGCTGGCAGCGCGCTGCCGGCCGGGCTTGAAGTCAGCGCCGCATGTGTTTGGCGAACGCCACGTCGAGGAGGGTTGCCTCGTCCTCGTAGCAGTACGCCCACATCTCGCCGGGCTCTGCGGAGCGGATCACGGGATGATGGGCGGACCGGGCATGTTTGCTGGCGTGCTGGTTCGGTGAATCGTCGCAACACCGCACTACTTCACACTCTGTGCAGAAGCGCAGGTGCACCCAGCTGTCCCCGGTAGCCAGGCACTCGACGCAGCCGCCCTCCGGCACCGGGCCGGGCTCGAGAGCGAGCAGATGCTGGCACGGCTTGGTCCTCATACAGCCCAACCCTATCGATCGTCACGCTCGCTGGCAGCCGACGTCGTATGCCATGCACAGCCAGCGTTGCAGCTCATCATCGAGCTCATCGAGCGACTTGATCCGGAGCGAGTAGATCCAGTCGCGCCCCCCGACGTGCTCCACCTTGCGGAACCGGGGACTAGCGAGCTGTTCCTTGAGCCAGAACCCCAGGCTCATGCCGCGGTCGGACACCGCGCTGATGCCTGCGAAGCGAACCCGCACCATGAACCCGATGCGGGTCTTGTTGGCGACGATGGAGTAAGGGCCGCACCGAGCGACCATCTCTTGGAGGCGGTTCCAGAACTCCCACGCCGTCTGGCTCTTGCCGGCCATGAACTGCTCGACGCTGTGATTGCCGCAGCTGTGCCACATGTTGCGGGTGACAAAGCGCTTCTGGCAGCTTGGGCAGGTCCACAAGTCCGAGGTGTCGACGCTCATCGGACGGCATCTCCAGGCGTCACGATAGCTCGTCGGTCGTCCCCGCCACCCTCCGAACCGTATCGCGCACGGACTCCAGCCCTCCGCCCAGCTCGCCGAGGACCTGAGCGCCGATCCCGGCTTGGTCCCAGAGCACCCCGAGCAGCAAGTGTTCCGGAGCAACCTGTTGGGCACCATCCTTCTCGGCCTCGAAAAGGGCAAAGGCCAGTAGGTCGACGAGGCCTTGGCTGATCACCAACCGGCCCGGTGGGGTTGCCGATTGAGCGCCCGCAGCCCGGGCGGCTTCGGCGACCAATCGATCGGGGGCGATGCCGAGCTGCTCCATTACCTGCGCCGGCGCCTCCTCGCGCCGCGACGCCAGCGCCAGCAGCACGTGTTCGCTGCCGACGTGATCGCTGCCGATCAGCTCGGCTCGTGTCGGAGCTTCGTGGAGAACTGCGATGGCCTCATCGCTGAATCTGGGCGCGCTGTGTCCCAGCGCCTCCCGAAGCCAGGCGCCGAAGGCGGCCAGCTCGATCGGCATCCCGGCGGGTTTCGGCGAGCGGCGGCGCCTGCCTTGCCTCCGTCGCCGGGCCGGCGACTCATCGCCGCCCTCGCTGAGCGCCTCGATGACCCGCTGGCGCAATCCGGCCGTATCGACCTGGCGATGTTCGAGGACGTCGAGAGCAGTCCCGTCATCCTGGCCGGCCAGAGCCAACAGGATGTGCTCGGTGCCGATGAAGTTGTGTCCCAGCTGGAGCGACTGGCGAAGCGATTGCTCGAGAGCCGACTTGGCTCGTGGGGTAAAAGGAATGTGACCGGAGGGCGACTCAGCGCCGAGCCCCACGATCTCGATCACCGTCGCCCGCGTTTCTTCCAGCCCGGCGCCGACCTCCTGGAGGGCGCGGAATGCCGTGCCCTCGCCGAGGCGCAGCAACCCGAGCAGCAAATGCTCGGTGCCGATGTAGTTGTGCCGCAGCCGGCGCGCTTCCTCCTGGGCCATGACGACGGCGCGCCGAGCTCGCTCCGTGAACCTTTCGAACATGGCCCGACCATAGCGCTGACCGGTCGGTGAGCTTCCCGCCCTCAGGCGTAGGCCAGCTCAGTCGATATGTCGATGGCGTCGCGAATGCTGCGGGCCACTGGGCAGTAGTCGGCGTGGAAGCCGTGCACCCGCGTCACCGTCTCCCGATCCTCGTCGCTACTGACGCCGCGCAGCGTGTACGTCACGTGGATACGCGTGACCACGAGGACCTTGCCGTCCTTCTCGATCTCGCCGATCGTCTCGGAGGTGAGGTTTCCATTGCTTGCGTCGATGCCGCGCGCCTCCAGCGCGCCTCCCAGGGTGCCGGTCAGTCAGCCTCCGGCGGCGGCCACCAGGTAATCGATGGTGGTGGCATCAGGTGGGAAGTCTTCCGCATCGACGCCGTAGTGCTCGGCAATCTCGCTGTGGACCCCGAAGGTGATGTGGGCATCCTTGGCAGGCAACCAGGCGTTGCGCATTGGGCCGCGCACTCGTTCGATCTTCACCACTGAGCGATACGTCACTTCGGACATGGCCACCTCCTTCGGAGTCGAAATGTAGCGCTCGGGGCGGCAACGTCCACCGCCTACCATCCTGGCGTCTACCGAGGAGGGCTTTATGAGGGTGCGGTTGGTGCGATTGAGCCTGGTAGCCCTGGCGGCGGTCTCTCTGGGGCATCCGATGGCTTGGTGACGTGCGCCGGCCAGGCCGCCACCATCATCGGGACCGGCGATGCCGACGTGCTGGTCGGCACCCCCGGCAACGACGTGATCTGGGCAGGTCCCGGTGACGACTTGGTCCGCAGCAAGGGAGGCGACGACATCATCTGCGGCGGCGCCGGCTCCGACGACATCCAATCGCTCAAAGGAGGGAACACGGTCTACGGCGGATACGGCCACGACACGATCGTCACTGGACTGGGTCAAGACACCCTCATTGGAGGCAAGGGGCGCGACATCCTCGACGGAGGCGGCACGCGTGACTTCCTGTATGGGAAGGCCGGCCACGACACGCTGCTGTTCTCCGCCGGCGATCACGAGTTCTACGGAGGCGGCGGCACCGACACCATCGACGGCCGCGCCTCGAGTGTCGGCGCCAGTGTCAGCCTCGTCAACGAAGGCTCCGGCGGCACCTGGAGCTCCCAGGAGGGGGTGGCGCTCCTCTTCAGCGTCGAGAACGTGATCGGCTCGATGCACTCGGACGAGATCTCGGGCAACGCCGGCGCCAACCTCTTGCAGGGGCTTGGTGGCGGCGATGTGATCGTCGGCCTCAACGGCGATGATGAGCTGCGAGGTGGGGGAGGAGACGACTGGCTCGACGGCGGAGGCGGCGATGACCTGCTGCGCGGCGGTGCCGGTGACGACAGCTGCATCAACGGATTCCCTATTGGTTGTGAGTAGCACCTGGCCCGTGGAAGTCGACGGCCTCGTCATTCATCTCTTGCCTCACCACCGTGGCTGGGCGTTGCAGAGCGCTGATGCGACCGACATGCAACGCAGAACGAGGGACCCGGATTCGGGTCCCTCGCAGCTCGTCGAGCGACAGGCTCAACCCATCTCGATGGCTTCGGCCACCTCGACGCTGCCCCCGTGCGCCAGAATCGGGCAACCTTTGGCGGCGGCTACGGCCGCATCGAGGTCGCCCGCCTCGACGATCGTGTAGCCGGTCAACGGACTGTCATTTGGTCCCAAGACTCCGTCTGCCGTGACCACCTTCGTCTGGCCGATCGGGTTGCCGCCGTCGAGCACGGCGTCACCGAGCTCGCCGTACCAAGCCTCCCACTTTGCCATCTCGGCAGCCATTTCCTCCTGTGACACCGACGCGACCATGTCGGCGCCGCCTCCGCCGTGGTACGCAAAGACGTACTTAGCCATAGTTCCTCCTCCAAGGGTCGGCGATCCCTTCGCCGCTGTCAGTACGACGTGCGATCCAATCGCATTTCGACACGGTTCTCAGAAGCGCCCACCGTCGACGAGAAACTGTTGGGCGGTGCAGGCGGCGCCGTCGTCGGCCGCCAGGAAAAGAACCATCTGGGCAAATTCGTCCGGGTAGATGCGTCGCTTGATGGCTTGGTCACGCATCGTTTGCGCCTCTCCCTCCTCGCTCCACCACTTGGTGAGTTGTCGCTCGGTCGGCACCCAGCCCGGAAGCACCGTGTTCACCCGGATGTTGTCGCCACCGAATTGACGTGCCATGGTGCGGGTGATGCCCTCCACGGCCGACTTGGCGATGGCGTAGCCGGGGAACATCGTCTCTTGCATCATGTAGCTGCTGGATCCGATGTTGATGATCGAACCGCCGCCGCGAGCGATCATCTGCGGCGCCACCGCCTGAATGGCGAAGAAGTAGTGGCGCAGGTTGGTGTTGAGGCGATCGTCCCAATACTCCTCGGTGACCTCCTGCCAGTTGTGACGGTCGTCGCTGGCGGCGTTGTTGACCAGCACCTCGATGCTGCCCAGCTCCTCTATGGCTCGCAGAAAGCATTCCTGCAGGGCAGGGATGTTGCGCAGGTCAACTTCATAGAAATGGGGCACGTGGACGACATCGGCGTGGCGACAGCGGTCGACGGTCTCCTTTGCCTTGGCGACGTTGACGTCGGCGAAACCGACGCGGCTCCCCTGCTTGGCAAACTCGAACACCATGGCGGCGCCAATTCCGTCGGCACCGCCGGTGATGAACACGGTTCGGTCGCGCAATGACGGGTAGGTGGCGTAGTTGCGTGGCGGCACATCCATACGATCACGGTAACGCCTGGCACGGCCGAGTCACTATCCGATAGGGTTGCAGGACGATCCGGGAATCGCCGCCGGTCGAACATCCGGCCGGCAAAGTGGAACGATATCCGGCCGCATCCGGCCGCATCCGGCCGCATCCGGCCGCATCGATATCCGGCCGCAGAGATCTCCGGGCGGAGTAACGCTGCGGGCCTACTCGGCTTCACCCCAGTAGGCCCGCAAGCGCGAGGCAGCATCGGGATTGACGGCCCGCGGCGGCATTTGGCGGCGAGCTATCGCCCGGACCTGGTCGACGCTGCTGCGCGCTTGGGCGTCGGCGTTCTCCGGGGTGAGCCCTCCCAGATGGGGAGTCGCCACCACCGTGGCTCGACCAGCCAGAGCCGGCGATGGCCGCTGATCGGCGGCTCGGCCGACGTCCATCGCCAGACCGCCCAGGTGTCCGCGGTCGAGGGCGGCGGCGACCGCGACCTCGTCGAGCAGCTCGCCGCGTGACACGTTGACCAAGAAGGCTCCCGGCTTCATCCGCGCCAGCTCGGCGGCGCCGATCAGGTCCTCCGTCTCGGCGCTGGCAGCCGCCAACGGCAACACGAAGTCCGAGGCAGTCAATAGCTCGTCGAGGCCAACCGTGTCGCCGTCGACGTAAGGGTCGGTGACGAGCACCTCCATGCCGACGGCGCGCAGCAGGTCGGCGAGATACGACCCGATGGCGCCGAAGCCGATGATGCCTGCAGTTCGGCCGCGCAACTGGGCACCGGTACGCTGGGGCGGCATCCTGCCGGCGCGATAGTCGACCGTGGACTGACTGATATTGCGGGCGACATCGAGCATCAGTCCCAGCGCCAGCTCGGCGGTCGAGGCGACGAAGCTCTTGGCGGCCCTGGCGACGAGCACCCCGGCGGCGCTCGCGGCGGACACATCGATGTCGGCAATGTCGACGGCACAGCGCAGGAACGCCAGCAGATCAGGGGACTGGGCGAAAACGGCGGCAGGCCCGTGGGTCGAGCGGTGTGACACGATCACGTGGCACCCGGCGGCGGCGGCAATCAGCTCATCGGTGGTGAGATCGCGCGCGAGGGGATTGAGTTCCACCTCGGCCATTTCTATCAGCTCGGGGAGGGCCCGGCCGTAATACGCTGCCCGGTCCTCCGGGTTGTGGGTGAGGAACACCCGCAACGATTCAGCCGGCTCGCCACCCTTCACGTCAGGTCGACAAGCGGGACTTCGCGGCGGCCACGAACCTGCGGACGGTATCTCGATCTAGATCGTCCGGAGCCGAGCCGTGCTGAGCTGCCAGCGCAGCTTCGATCAGCGATGGGTCGGCCATCAGGCTGCGTGCCCACCTGCCCGCGCTCAGCTTCGACGTCAGGCGGCCCTCCACGGCGAAGAACCAGGCCCTGCAGGCATTCAGCACCGCCGTGCGGCCCGATCTGATGGGTTCCGCGCCGAGCCAGAAGTCCAGTTCGGTGACGATCGCTCGTCGCAGCCAGTCTGGGGGAATGGGATCGAAGACGTCTTGCGGGGCCTGGCCGACTATCGCTTGGCCGCGCTCGCGGATGATGGCTGCCGCCAGAGTGGGGGTGGCATCCTGCCATCCGTGCGGTTCGCCGAAATCGACCTCGGGTTGCCAGCCCTCGCTGCGGAAAACACCCACGGCCAGCTCCCACTCGGGCGGATAGCTGGGCCGACGCGCCGCGTGCTCGGTGATCAGATAGAAGTCGACGCCGGCACACCTGTCGTAGTTGGGAACCAGCTTCGTGACTGAGCGAACAAGCGACTGCTTGGCCTCTCGTGATGGGGCTCGGGCTGTGACGGCGAGCAGATCTACATCACTGACGCCTTCGATGTACTCCCCCCAGGCCAGCGACCCAAATCCGTACAACCCCAGGAGGTCGCTGCCAAGCTCGACTTTGAGGACGTCGGCAACCGCCGCGATCAGATGGGCCGTCTCTCTCTCAGGCACCTGGCCAAGCTAGCCGAGTCCGGCTGGACGTGGCTTGCTGCCCGAGATCTGGCTCGCAGGGTGGCAGAATGAGGGCGGCCATGCTCGCCCGGGCGGCTGATAGCGATCGAGAGGTGTCGGATGGTCGTGGAAGTGGGGGACAAGATCCATGTCATCGAACGCAGGATGTTCGAGCACGACGTGCGCCGGCATTTCTTCGGTGAGGTCGACGCCGCCGACGGCACGACACTCCGCCTGACGGGCTACCTATTCGTCTTCGATTCGGGAAGCTCCGCGTACATTCGCGCCGACGCTCCGCGCACCAGGATCATCTCGCTCACCAGCAGCGGCTTGGTAATCAATGTGGCTCCCCGGGACACAGTGGTCGAAGACGTCCGCTATGTCGAAGATTCGCACAACCGACTCGCGGTCACCGACGGGGGCGCCTTTCGCCTGATCATCAACGAGTTCGGCCGCTCGCGGTAAGGCCGCGGTTGTCCCGGTAGCGGCGGTTCGGCGTTAGCGTTGCCATCATGACCGATCGGGAGCCTCCACTGCCCGCAAGAGCGATCGAGTTGGTGGGCTCGATGGGGTGGGAAGCGCTGCCTTACGACTGTGTGGGCCTGGCTCGCTCGAAGCGAGTATCGGACACCCGCATCGTCTGGTCGTGGATCGTGCTCGTGCCTTGGGCCGCCAACGATTCCAAGCCCTGGATCGACGGCGCTGAGATCATCGACAACCCACTGATTAAGGAAGAGGAGCAGAAGCGGCGGGTCTTCACGGTTATGCGGGCTGCACTCGACGCCCGTTATGGGGAAGCCGTTGGGTCGCGCGCGGTCGACGATCTCATCAAGAAGCTGCGCGAAGACAGCTAGGCCGATCGCCACCAGGCTGCCTGCGGTTGAAAGCAAGCCGCCCACTCACGGGGGCCGGCCGCAACTGGTTGAGCGATGAGGGCGGGATCACGAGAATCGCTGCTATGACCGTGCCCGTGATCCGCGATGCCACCCCGGCCGATTTCCCGCGGATCAACCAGATATACAACTGGACCATCATCGACAATCACGTCTCCTTCGATACCGAGCCGTGGGACCTGGCAAGGCGGGAGCAGTGGTGGGCGAGTCGATCCGGCGAGCTCGATGTGCTCGTCGCGGAGTTGGATGGCACGGTGGTTGGTGTCAGCTATTCGAGCTTCTACCGACCCAAGGCGGCTTATCGGTCAACAGCAGAAACCACGATCGTCCTCGACACCGGCTACTTGAATCGTGGCATCGGCACCCGGTTGCTGGGAGCGCTGCTCGACCGGGTCAGGGAGCGGGGCTTCCATCGTGCCGTCGCCATCGTGGCGCTCCCCAACGAAGCCTCGATCATCCTCCACGAGAAGCTCGGCTTCCGCCACGCGGGCACGCTCACCGAAGTGGGGCACAAGCTGGGCCGTTACTGGGACACCGCGCTCTTGGAAGCGGATCTCACCTAGCGCCTGGCTGGGAATCGGCATCCGAGGAAGCCGCGCCGCCGAACGAGCAGCTGCATCGCCGCCGCCACCCAACGCCGAATCGGCAGGGTGGTGCCAGCAGTTGGCGCAGACCGGATGCCCGGCTCACCCGCACTATGGACTAGTCCTGGCCCCAAACTGGAAGCGTTGCCGGCCGCACTGCAACCCTGATGCAATCCACCTGAAACAGGGGATGTAGCACCGATGAAGACCATGAGATCAAAAGGTTACGCAAAGAGAAGGAGGCTGCCATGACGAAGCTCATTGAACGGCCTACCACTGACGTCGAGTCCCGCCTTCTTGGAGATGCGAAGCAGCTCGAGAAGCCGCCAGTTCGTCGGCGGCCACTCCCACCCATCAAAGAGCCGCGTCGTTACAGCCGCTGGCTGGGCTGGATTATCGTCTTTGCAGCCGTGGCGGTCACCGGAGCGATCTTGCTCATCGACGCCGCGTCGAACGATGTCGTGGGGGATCGGGACGCTCGCTCCGTTCCGAGCAGCGAGCCGGAGCTGGTTGCCGAGGCGCCGCTGCCGACCCAAGGGTCCCCGCAAACGGTTGAGCAGCCGAGCCTCACGCCCGCCCCCGGCGTCGTGACAGTAGAGCCTGTCTATGCCCCGCCGGCGATTGCGCAAGTGCTCGAAGGCTATGTGCCCAGCACATTGACCGGGTCGAGCAACCCATTCCCCGCGGCGGCACCGATTGTGTCGGGCTTCACGCTGGCTGATTATCTGCCGACGGTGATGACTGGTTCGAGTTGGCCGAGCTTTGTTACTCAGCCTGGTGTGGTTGAGTTGGGTGAGGTCTATGTGGGGGCTTTGAACGGTTCGTCTGATCCGTTTGCGGCGGCGGCACCGATTGTGTCGGGCTTCACGCTGGCTGATTATCTGCCGGCCACAGCAACGGCCGACTACGTGCCGAGCACTGTGAGCGGATCTACCTATCCGCTGTCGTGAGCTCGGCGCAGCCAGTACGAAAGAGCGGAGCAACCTACCGGTCGCTCCGCTCTGTGGTGTCCCGAGGGTCTTCGCTCACTTCGCAAGCGCGCGTCCCAAATCCCGCTCGAGGTTGATGTAACTTCGGGCAGAAGGGGGAAGATATGAAGGCTTCCGCACTATTCAGTTGGCGCTGGGCTCTTGCAGCCATCCTCGCACTGGCTCTCGTGATGGCCATGCTTGTCGCATCTCAGGGCGAGGCTGACGCCGGGGCGTTGGCACAGCATGTCATCGGGGTCGAGGTCGAGACCGAAACCAGCGCCTTGAACGCCGATCCGGGCGACAAGGGTGACGTCTTGATCGACTTGTTGGTCACCAAGTCCCGTACGCAGCGGCCGGTTAGCAACGTGGCGGCGTCGATCCCGCGCAACAACGCCGGCATAACGCTTCCCAGCCGTATTGGCTTGGCCACCGTGACCGTGGCCGCAGGGGGATGCAGCGTCACCCCGATTCAGTTCACTAATGCGGGCAACGGCGTTTACACCATTCGCGCCGTGCCCTTTGTCGACAATGCCAGCTGCAATTGGCTGGCGGGCGAGTACATCTTCCTCGTGACGGTGAGAGGTCCGGGAGGGGCGATCCTCGGTGAAGGCCTGGCGAAGCTGACCGTGTAAACCGTTACCGAAACGATCTGTTCGTTGTGCTCACACGGGGCCGATGCCGCGATGAGCACAACGGGCGGTCGCGTTTGGCGCCGAGGACTTCCGTGTAGGACGCATCTAATGGCCACGGCCCAGCAAGGGCCGAACGACCCTGGGGCGGGCGGCATTTCAGTGGTACGTAGGTAAAGACCTCTCAGGGCTGGTCCCGCCCATGATCGGAGAGTTTGATCTTTGGCGAATGCTCGCCGGGTTAGCGCTGTTCCTGTTCGCCATGACCCAACTCGAGAGCGCGCTCAAAGCCATCGGCGGTCGCAGCCTGGCCGGCTTCCTCAAACGCAGCACAGATACCCCGCTCAAGGCAGTTGCGGGGGGCACCGTCGCTACTGCCCTCTTGCAGAGCAGCTCCGTGGTCGGGCTCATGGTCTTGGCCTTCACCGCAGCCGGCCTGCTGACACTCGTCAGCGCCTTGGGGATCGTCTTCGGCTCGAATCTAGGTACCACGTTCACTGGTTGGATCGTGGCCACCCTCGGCTTCAAGGTCGATCTCGAAGCGCTGCTGTTGCCGCTGATCGCTACGGGCGGGTTGCTCTTCGTCTTCGCCAAAGCGACTCTGGGCCGCATAGGTCAGGCCATCGTGGGTCTGGGGCTGCTGTTGCTCGGGCTGTCGTTCATGAAGGACAGCGTGGCCACGCTGGCGGACAGCATCGATGTCGCCATGCTGGCCGAATTGGCGCCGTGGCAATACCTGCTCTTCGGGTTGGTGTTCGCGGCGGTGATTCAATCCAGCTCGGCAACCATGATTCTCACGCTGGCCGCGCTCGACATCGGCGTGATCGATCTCCCCAACGCAGCGGCCATAGCGATAGGTGCCGATCTGGGCACCACTACCACGGTTTTGTTGGGCGCCGCGAAGGGCAGCTCTTCCAAACGGCGGGTTGCCTTGGCTCACTTCATCTTCAATTTCGTGACGGATGTGATCGCCTTTGCCCTTCGGCTTCCCTTGCTGGCCGTTGTCAGCGGCCTGGGTATCTCCGACCCGTTGTACGCCCTCGTGGCCTTTCACAGCTTGTTCAACTTCGTCGGCCTGGCCCTCTTCGTTCCGATAATCAAGCCGTTTGCGGCTTGGCTGGAGCGCCGTTTTGTTCACGCCATCCCAGCGGAGGCTCGATTCTTGCCAGACGTCAGCCTCGAGGTCAGCGACGCCGCGCTCGAAGCGATCGAGCTCGAGACGGCCCATCTCATCGCCCGAGTCATCAGGCAGAACATGCGAGTCTTCACCCCGCCGCTACCTACGCCGCCCGGCCGATTGCCGGTGGCAACGACCATCGATCCCAGGATCGAGGCGGTCAAATTCGACGCGATGTACGACTCCACGAAGCGGCTGGAAGGTGAGATCCTCGGCTTCGCGACGCGCCTGCAGGGCCAGCCGCTGCGTGACCAGGAGTCGCGCCGTCTTCAGCAGCTGCTCTCGGCAGTCCGCAGCGCAGTGCACTCCACCAAGCAGCTGAAGGACATCCGCCACAATCTCCAGGACTTCGAGGAAGCTCCGGGACGCCGCATTGGCGACTATCTAGATCACTTCCGCAGCATCATGAGCAGCTACTACGCGGAGTTGTTCGTGCTGCGCCGGGTAGACCAGGACACGGTGCGGCTCGAAGACATCGTCGAGCTGATCCAGCACGTCCACGAATGGCATGAGGAGATGCACGGCGAGATCATTCGCGGAATCGCCAGCAAGGCGGTGCCCCAAGCGGTGGCGTCGTCACTCCTCAATGTCAACCGCGAGGTGGTCAACTCGAATCTCTCGGTGTTGTCGGCGCTGGCTGACTTCCACCTGGCCCCGGAGCAAGCACTGGACCTCAAGCGGCTGCCCCGAATCAGCTAGCAGCCAGGGCGTGTTCCGCAGCCGGCAAGCGTACGCTTGCGACAGGACGTTTCATCGCCACCGAGAACTGCCTATTTGGGGATCTACATCGCCCGTCCGCCTCAGGATGTCTTCGACTATGAGATGAGCCTGGAGCGGACCCCCGAGTGGCGACCGCGCATGTCGGGCGCCAAGTGGATCACGCCAGGACCGCCCGGTGTCGGTAGCAAGTTCAGGGTCTCTGCCACGGTCATGTTCCTCACGTTCAGCTTCGAGTTGGAAGTCACCGAATGGGATCCGCCGCACTACTTCGCATATGTCGGCAAGCAGGGTCCCGTTCTCATCGACTCCTTCATGGAGTGGCTGCCCGACGGCGTCGGTTGCCGCTTTTTCGCTGGCGATGAGCCTGCGTCGAACAACTTGCTCATCAAGCTGCTGCGGCCCGCGTACGAGTTCGCGCTGCTGAAGCACGACCTGGCGGACTTCGATCGGCTCAAGGAGATCATGGAGAGCGGCAAGGACAAGCAGCTCCCCGCCTAGCGCTGGCAGCCGCGCCAAACGGGGAGCGAGGCATCGTCACCCCGCTCCCCGTGTGATCTCCTGCTGCGCCTCGGGCTACTTGGACAGCTGCCCGCGGATCGCACCCGGTGGGAAGTCGCCGTTGTGGACGTTCACGTAGTAGTTCTGGGGGTTCTGTCTGATGTCCTTGATCAGGTCCTTATCCACTCCGTCCGTGCACCCGCTGGAGGTATTGAGCGCCACGGCCACCCCACCGGCTTCCCCGGCCGCCCCGAAGTGGATGTGGGCGGCGAACGGCTCAGCGATGTCGGCGAAAGTGAGAGTCCAGCAAACGACACCCAAGCCCTGGTTCAAGGTCACGTGAGCCGCGCCGCTGCCGTCGGGATCGCCGGGCCCGGGCACCTCGGCGGCTCCGCTGAGCTCGGCCGTGAGAGGCCGTCCGTCGGCCATGGCCGGCACGGCCGTCAACAGCGCCAGCGCCATGACAGCCACTAATACGAGAGATCTGCGCATTCCCGTCTCCTTTCTGGAGGATCCTTCGTTCTGACTACGAACGAACCGGTCGGGCGGTTCGCCGGCTCGGCGACGCGCCACACGGCAGGCTGGGCGAGAATGGCACCGTGACCGACCACCATGAATTCGGATTCGACACCCGGGCGATCCATGCGGGACAACCACCCGACCCGGAAACCGGATCGAGGGCATTGCCCATCTACGCCTCGACCGCCTTCGTCTTCGAAGATGCCCAGCATGCCGCCGATCTGTTCGCTTTGCAGACCTACGGCAACATCTACAGCCGCATCGGCAATCCGACTACGGCCGCCTTCGAAGAACGCATGGCCTCACTCGAGGGGGGCTTGGGGGCAGTTGCCGTCGCCTCCGGCCAGTCGGCACAGCTCATCGCCATCCTCACGATCGCAGCGCAGGGGGATCATCTCGTCGCCTCCAAGGCGCTCTACGGCGGTACCTACACCCAACTCGATGTGACGTTGCGCCGCATGGGCATCGACGTGAGCTTCGTCGACTTTGCCGACCCCGATGCCGTGCGGGCGGCGATTGGGGACAACACCAAGGCGCTCTACGGCGAGACGATCGGTAACCCCGGTTGTGACATCCTCGACATCGCCACGTACGCCGAGATCGCTCACGGTCGCGGTATCCCGCTGATAGTCGACAACACCTTCGCCACCCCCTACCTGTGCCGCCCGATCGAGCACGGGGCCGATATCGTCGTGCACTCGGCTACCAAGTTCATCGGCGGCCACGGTGCGGTCCTCGGCGGTGTCATCGTCGAGGCGGGCACGTTCCCCTTCGACAACGGCAAGTTCCCGTTGCTGGTAGAGCCGTCACCGGCCTACCACGATCTGACGTTCTGGGAGAACTTTCGCGAGTACGCCTATCTAACCCGAGCTCGTGTCGAGTTGCTGCGCGATGTCGGCGCCGCGCTGAGCCCGTTCAACAGCTATCTGCTCATGCTCGGGCTGGAGACCCTGCCGCTGCGGATGCAACGCCACGTGGAGAATGCTGCGGCGGTGGCCCGATTCCTTGCGGAGCACCCTGCAGTTACGTGGGTCAAGTTTCCCATCTTCCCCGAAGACCCGTGGACCCCACTGGCGGAGAAGTACACCCCGGAGGGACCCGGCGCCATCTTCACCTTTGGGCTCGTCGGCGGATACGCCGCCGGTGTCACGCTGATTCAGAACCTCGAGCTGATCTCGCACGTTGCCAATGTCGGCGACGCCAAGACCCTCATCATCCACCCGGCCTCCACGACCCACCAGCAGGTACCCGAACGGGAGCGGCTCGCCGCCGGCGTCGGCGCCGATACCATCCGCATCTCGGTGGGAATCGAGACCTTGAGTGACATCCTGTGGGATCTGGAGAACGGGCTGAACGCCACGCTGGAGAAGACATGACGACCACCACCGTGCCCGAAGCCTCGGCGAAGGAACGGCTGCGGATCATCAGCCAAGCCGAGTCGATCGCGCTGGTTGGAGTCTCAGCCAATCCGCTGCGGTCGTCCAACTTCGTCGCCACGTATCTGGTACGAACCCCGTTTCGGGTGTACTGCGTGAATCCGGGCTACGACGAGGTGCTCGGCGTTCCTTGCTTTCCCTCCCTGGCGGATCTTCCCGAAGTACCCGACATCGTCGACATCTTCCGTAATCGGGACGCCATTCCGGACGTGGTGGATGAGGCCATCGCCGTCGGCGCGCCGACCGTATGGTTCCAGCTCGGATTGCGCCACGACGAGGCGGCCCGCAAGGCGATGGCGGCCGGGCTCAATGTCGTGCAGGATCGCTGCTTGAAGATCGAGCACGCCAGGTTTTGCGGTCGGCTCCATCTGGGCGGCTTCGACACCGGGGTAATCAGCAGCCGCCGACGGCGGCCGATCCAATAGATGACGGCGGAAGTTCCAATTGCAAATCTCCGGCCGCCCCGCCTCCAATCAGGCGATCGGGTCGCTGTGGTGACACCGTCGTGGCCGGTGCGGATGTCTCCCTCGCCCGACCCGTTCGGCGAGCTCGAAGCCGGCATGGAACAGCTCCGCAATCTGGGGTTGGACCCGGTGCTGGCGCCGCATGCGCTCGCCGACACCGGCTATGCGGCCGGCTCGGCGCAGGCGCGGGCCGATGACATCAACGAGATGTTCGCCGATCCGGAGATCAAGGCAATCATCAGCTCTCATGGTGGCCATGTAGCGGCTGGGGTGCTCGCCCACCTCGACTGGGACGTCATTGCGGCGAACCCCACGATTCTGATGGGCTTCAGCAACGCCAGCGCTCTGTTGCTGGCGATCCATGCGGTCACCGGCATGATCACCTTCCACGGCCCGATGGTCATGTGGCAGCTTGGTCAGGGCCCCGACCCGTACGAAGTGGAGGAGCTGCACGCCATGCTGTTCGACCGTCGGGTGGGTCCGATTGGGCAGCGCTTGCCCTGGGAGACGGTGCGCAACTCAGGGGCTGCCGAGGGAACGCTGCTCGGCCCGGGCATGTCGTTGCGAGCCTTGGCGGGGACCCGCTATCAGGTACCGCATCGGCGCGACGTGGTGCTGTTCTTCGAAGGCATGGTCGATGCGCCCGGCATTGTCGACTCCTGGCTACGACACTTGATCTACATGGGGGTCTTCGACCATGTACGGGGCGTCCTCGTAGGTTCCGACGGATCCGCCTTCACCGGGCAAGCTTCGGAGGTCCCCTTCACCGAGATCCTCCTGGACGTAGCCGCCGACTACGAGTTCTCCGTTGTGAAATGCGACGACTTCGGGCACGGCGGAGTCAACACGGTTTTGCCCATCGGAGCTGCCGTGCGGCTCGACCCGGACACCGCCGAGCTAGTCGTCCTGGAGCCTTTTCTCGCCTGCTCATCAGCCTGACCAGGATGGCTCGAGTGAGTGGTCGCGACGGCAGATTGAAAGCGATTCTGTAATGCCCGAATAGCCCTACACTCCGGCGGCTCTCATGACGAAACTCACCGACATCGTGCACGTGCCTCGCCCCTCCAAGTACCGGATGGCCCGGGTGGCGTCGGAGTACGCAGTGCTCACTGTGGGCGCAGTGCTGCTCATATATGCGTTCCGCACGTTCATGCTCCCCTACGGCATTGCCGGGGGCGGCGTGGGGGGACTCGCGCTGGTGATCAACGACTGGACCGGCTTCCCGCCTGGGACCGCAATGCTGGTAGCCAACCTCCCGGTCATGGTGCTCGGTTTCCGGATGCTGGGCGGAATGACATTCCTGCTGCGCACCGCCTGGGTGGTGGCGATCTACAACATCGGCGTGGACGCCATCGGCGATGTCTTTCCGCAGAACATCTCTGACGATCTGCTGTTGGTGGCGCTGTTCGGCGGTGTGGTGTCCGGTCTCGGCGCCGGCTTGATCTACCGGGCTTCTGCGACTGCCGCCGGCACCGGAATCATCAGCCGGATAATCCAGCTGCGAACCGGGATCCCGGTCAGCCAGATCTACCTCGTGCTCGACGGATCGATCCTGGTGTTGCTCGGCTTCACATTTGGGTGGGAGAAAGCGCTGTACGGCCTCATCCTGCTGTTCATCCACGGGTTGGCCCTCGACTACGTGCTCGAAGGTCCCAGCGTCGTCAGGACGGTCACGGTGGTCACGAATCAACCCGAGATGCTCACCAACACGGTGTTTGCCACCATGAACGTGGGAGTGACGGGTTGGAAGGCAACCGGGATGTGGTCGGAGGAAGACCGTTTCCTGCTCTTCTCCACGGTGAGCCGGGCCGAAGCCCGCCGCCTAGTGGATGCGATCTCCAGGGCGGACCCGGGTGCGTTTACCGTCATCGGCAACGCCCACCAGCGGCGCGGCGGGGTGATCCGAGCGGGGGCTCCCTAGCAGGGACGTCGAACGTCAGTTGATCGCCGCGCCGAAGGCGTCGCGATTCTGCAGTGAGCCGCCCATGCCGTCGACTCCCTGATGCCACATCTGATCTCGCGCCGCAGAGATCCCCGATGCCTGGCCGTACAAAGCATGGACGACCCCGGCGTTGGTGAATCCCGAGATGTCTTCGCCGGGCACGCCAATCGCCAGGTCGAAGTAGCCGTCGCCATCGAAGTCGCCGGTGGCCACCGCCCGCCCCAGCCGGTCGCCGGCCTCACCGATGCCGGCCACGCCGGGAGCATCCTGATACCAGCGCTGATTGCCGGCCGGCTCGAGGCCGGTGGCTTGGGCGTAGAGCACTGCGACCGCTCCGGCGGCGATGTTGTTTGGCGTGTCGCCGGGGATGCCGATGGCGAGATCGGTACGGCTGTCACCATCGAAGTCGCCCGCCATCAACGATGCTCCGAACCGATCACCGGTCCGGGCGGCGGCTTCGATTCCCGGCGCGGCTTGGTGGAAGCGGTCGCTGTAGGCCTCGGAGAGCCCGGTCGGCTGGCCGTACAGCACGTTGATCGCTCCAGCCGTCACGTTCCTGGGCGTGTCGCCGGGCACACCGATGGCGAGATCGCCGTCGCCGTCGCCTCCGAAATCCGCAGCCGCCAGCGATGCCCCGAAGCGGTCCCCGGCGCGGCCGGCACCTCCGATGCCGGGTGAATCCTGATGCCAGCGCTGGTCGCCGCGCTCGCTCAGCCCGAGGCGGGTCCCGTACAGCACGTTGACTGCTCCGATGGGCTTGCCTCTGTACCGGTCGTTCGGCGCGCCGATCGCCAAGTCGTCGCGCCCGTCGCCGTCGAAGTCCGCCGCCGCCAACGCGGCGCCTAGCTCGTCTCCCGCCTGAGGGATTCCTTTGACCCCGTTGATCGCCTGATGCCACAGCTGGTCGTCGGCTGCCGTGAGGCCGGAGGGGCCGCCGTAGAGGACGTTGACGCTGCCGATGGCATCGTTACCGATCACGTCGGAGGGCGAGCCTATGGCCAGGTCGAAGAAGCCGTCGCCGTCGAAGTCGCCGGCGCCCAAAGCCGATCCGAAGGCGTCGCCCGGATTGCCGACGCCGAGCACGCCGGCCGTGTCTTGGTCCCAGAGGTCACCCAACCGAGTGAGCCCATCGGCCGATCCGTACATCACGGTTACCGAGCCTGCGCCACCGGGGGCGCCGATCGCCAGGTCGGAGTAGGAATCGCCGTCGAAGTCGCCGCACACCAAGGCGGCCCCGAACTTGGCGTTCGCCGCCAGCCCGCCGGCAACGAAGTTGAGCCCGCGATGGAGCTGCTGGCTATTGCGCGCGCTCAGTCCCGTCGCAGTTCCGTACATGATCTCGACGGCGCCGGCGCGCTCCATCCCGTCGACGTCTTGTCCGGTGAGAGCGATGGCGAGATCGCTGCGGGCGTCGCCGTTGAAATCGCACTCGGGGCCCCGCCGGGTATAGCGGGCGAGATGCACGATCGGGTTGGCGGAGGAAAACAGGCGGTGGGCATCGCCGGCGCGGGTGACGTTCCACACTTGGATGCCGGTGCGCCCCAGGTGGCCGTCGCCGCCGTGGCGGACGAACGAGATCGCCTCGCCGTCGAGATCCCAGGTTGGTGACTCGATGGTCTGTGGCGTTGCATACCAGGGCCGGGGGTTGGCCCCGTCCACGTCGGCGACAACGAGCCGGTGTTCCGATCCCATATCGCGCACGAAGGCGATCTCGGACCCGTCGGGGGACCACGCCGCCTGGGCGCGCCGGGCGGACGCAATCGTGCGGGAGCGGGTTCCGGCCAGATCGGTCACATGGAGCCCATCCGTGGTGTCGTACGCGATCTCGTTGCCGGCGGGAGACCACGCCGGGTTGGATGCGCCCAGGGTTCCGGGGATCGTGGCTTGGTTGCTCCCGGTGGCGTCCATCACCCGCAGCACACAACAGGTGGCCGCGTCGAGGTTGGATTTGCGGTCCCGGACGAAGGCGAGCCTGGCGCCATCGGGAGACCAGGTCGGGCTGAAGTCGGCGTACTTCGGCGTGGTCAGCATGGTGAAGCCGGTCCCGTCCAGGTTGGCTACCGCAATGCCGAATCGGCCGAGCGTGGGTCGCCCGATCGGAGCCGAGAATGCGATGCGGGTCCCATCAGGAGAGATGGCCGGGCGCCACAGCGTGAGTTTCGAGGTGATCGGCCGGCGACCGCCGCCGCGCCCGTTGCTGATCGTCACTCTGAACTTGTTGCCGTCGCTCGAGCTGATGAACACGAACGTGTCGTCGTCGGGGCTGTCGGCTACCACCGGAGAGGGTGCTGCGATGAGGACGACGAGAGCGGCGAGAAGGAGGCGCAAGCGGCGCATCAGGCAATACCCGGCGGCAACGGGCTGGCGAGACGAATCCGCCGCACCAGCTTCTCGGCCTCTGGGACGAGATCGAGGCGGCGCAGATAACTGCCGATGACGATGTACAGGCAGAAGGCGCGGTCGGCCTCGTTGAAGAAAGCCTGGAAGGCGGCCTGGCCTGGTATCCAGCGCTGCATGCCGTTGGTGCGGAAGTCGTCGGGGTCCAGACTCCGCGGGATACCTCGGGGCTCGTATAGAGCCGTGGCCGTCAGCTCGGGGTCGAACTCGAGCAACGCAACGAACACGTCCTCCTTGCCCATGAGCTCGACGGCGCCGCTGCCGTAGTCGCCGCGCGCTTCGGGCAACGGGAAGGTGGCAGCGTGCAGCACCGGCAGGTCGAAGCCACCCGACGTGGAGGCTTCGAGGGTCTCCAGCTGGTAGATGCGAGCTTCCCATCCTGCGGGCAGCGTCACCTCTATGCCCATGCCCTCGACCTTCATATGGTCACCGCCATGGCTGCCACCGGGAGCGCCGCCAGCACGGCCGCCAGCCGCACTGCGCCCGCAATGCGGTCATGCCGCCGGTGCAGCGCCGCCAGCCGGTCGGGACGATCGATCCGGCGGGTCGACATGATCGGCAGGGCTCGAGCGAGCCCGAACGTGGTGCCTACCGCCAGACCCCACTGCCAGGAGCCGGTGAGGGCGGCGAGTAGGAACGTGGCGGGAATGGTGAGCGATGTGACGATGGTCACGACTCCCAAGCCCAGCTGGAAGCCGAAGCCGAGTCCCACTACCCACCCGCGAAACTCGTCGAGCCAGTCTTCGTTCACCTGGCGATGGCCAACCGGGGTGAGCGCCGGCCATCCCAGCTCGGACATGATCACCACTGCGAGGATGGCGACGACTACATAGCCGCGAGTCGCCGGGGCGAGCCATCCTGCAACGAGCCGGCCGAGGCCGCCGGCAGCTAGACCGGCAACGGCGCCGCCGAGGAGCGAACCCACCGTGTAGGCGATCGCCGTGGTCTTCCAGCTGCGGTTGCGTCCCTGCTCACCGAGCGGGGTGATGCTGGTCAGCATCGACACCCCTCATGGTGACCAGGTGGCACGGATCCCAGCGATGAGTGCCAACAGCGCTGCCCCCATGCCGATCTCGATCGTGCTCATCGTGTCTCGTCGGTCGGGAGCTCGTTCTCGCCGTAGAGGCGTGGATCGCCCGGCAGGATGCCGGCATCGGCCAGCTCTTGGTCGACTCGCTCCGCCCGATCCCGTTCGCCAAAGGCGGTACCGACGGCGGTATCACCCGCGGCGATTCCCATGAGGTCGAGGAGCTGCTCCCAGGTGGGCGCCGAGCCCTCACCGGTCACCTGACCGGTGGCGCCATCTACGAGGACGAAGTACGGCGAGCCTGGGATGCGGTAGTCCTCCCATGCCTGCGACGACATGACCAGCGGTACGTCGGGCGTGCTCCGCCGCTGCAGCGCATCCGGCGATTCCTCCTCCGGTGACTTGGCAACGATGACGAGGCGGATGCCGCCGAGCGAGGCGATAGCGGCTTCCTCGCCGAACCGAGGCCAGAAGTTGTCGCAGGTCGGGCAGGTTGCCGACATGAAGGCCAGCAAGGTGCGGGTGCCCGGCCGGCGTACCCGGATCGCGGCCGCCCCACCGGCAGGCGTAGTTCCTGCGATATCGGCGGCGACCGTCCCGCTCAGATTGGCGCGGCCGACGTCGGGGGCGACGGTATCCAGGGCGGTTTGGAATCGGGGCACCGCATCATCGCCGGCGCCCAGCTCGTGGAGGCGGCGCAAGATCTCGGCGTGGCTGCGCAACATGCCGACGACGAGCACCGCCAGCAGCACGATCACCACCGCCTCGGCAACCACCAGGACAGTCATGCGCAGGGGCCCGCCACGCAAGGAGCGGTCTGCTCGGCGGTGAAGTCATCAGTGCGCACGGTCGGCGAGCACTCGTCCCAGAGGATATAGGGAGGGGTACAGGTCACCACCCGGCACGCCACCGGTCCGCCGCGAGCGATCTGTGTGTTGCACTGGCCATAGCGGAAGTAGTTGCAGCAGATGCGTCGCTGATCACAAGTCTCGGCCGAGCCGTTGCAGCGGCACTTGCAAGCGACACAGGCCGGGTCGCAGAAGTTCCGGCTACCGCCTCCCTCGCAGATGCAGGTGGGATGACAATCGATGTAATACCGGGAGGTGGGCCTCCCGTCCGGGGTGCAGCACAGTGACGAGCCGTTGGCCTTCCACCAGCCTCCGACGAACATGCCCGGCGGGCAGGCGTTGATGCCCCGATTGACCGTGCAGCAGAGCACCGTGTAGCCCTGGCTGCATGCCGCCGCCGGGCCACAAACTGCGGCGTAGGCGGTGACGGGGCGAAGGATGAAGTCGACCGGAACCGTGGCCAAGGCGGTGGCGACCAACGCGACCTTGCGCAAGAAGCTGCGTCGGCTAGTCGCCGGGCTCAGCCGTAGCGCCAGCTTGTCGGTGACCGTTTGGCTCACGGTGCGCCGCTCGGCCTCCGCTACAGCCCAAGTCATGTTGCCCTCCCCGGGGCGCGGATCTCGGCGAAGACGGCGGGCAACAGCGTGAGCACGAGCAATGAGAGCCAGGCCCCGACGACTACGAGCACGAGCAGCGGCACTCCTCCCCAGGGGGTGGCCCGCATGACCGCCACGATGTCGCCGATGGGTGAAACCACCAGAGCCCCGGCGGTGGCGGCGGCCGCTAGATCTATCACGAGGTGGAGCCGGCTCGGGGGGCTGTCGGCTGCGCCGAAGCATCCGCACGACTTCACCCGGTCGGTGCGCAGCGCTACGAAGATGAACCCGGCGAAACCGGTGTACAACAGGGTCACCCCGCCTGCCATCAGCCGTCCCCCGAAGGCGAGGGCGCCTAGTCCGACGGCGATCTCGATTGCCCCCACCAGCCGGCCCAGCCAGAGGTGGGGAGGGAGTCCGATCGCCTCCAGCGCCCGGCTCGTCGATCTCGGATCGACGAGCTTCGGAGCCCCACTGATCACCAACAGTGTGGAAAACATGAAGAAGGGGCCTGCCAGCGCGAGCATGGCGGCGATGCTAGACGGAGGGGCAGTGCGGCCAAGCAGCTTGGCTGGCAGCGTCGGGCTGTGAGTAACCTCGCGATAACCCGTATCGGTCGATCCGGCCATCACGCGAACTGGAGGGAGCCCCCACAATGTCGTTCGACCTCGACGCCGCCAAGGAGTTCGCTCTCAAGGTGTGGCAGTACAAGCAGGGCGAGGTCGTGGCGGCCATGGTTCACCTGGGGGACCGACTGGGCCTGTATAGGGTGCTCTACACGCAGGGACCCGCCACCTCGGAGCTACTCGCCGACGCCACCGGCTACAGCGAGCGGTGGCTGCGGGAGTGGCTGCTGGGCCAGGCGGCGGCCGGCCTGATCGAGCGCGACGCCCATGGGGTCTATTCGATGACCGATGAGCAGGCGGCGGTCCTTGTCGATGAGGACAGCCTGTTGTTCGCCACGGCAGCATTCGCCGGTGGGTTTTCGCACGACGATTTCGAGCGGATGGTCCACTCGATCCAAACCGGCATCGGTTTCACCTACGGCGAGATGGGGATCGACCAGGTGCATCAGATCGACCGCACCAACGCCCCATGGCTGCGCGGCTTCTTGCCGTCGGTCGTGATCCCGCTGCTGCCCGACGTAGACGAGAAGCTCCGCGCCGGCGCCCGAGTGCTGGACATCGGGTGCGGCGGCGGAGTCGCCATCGAGGGCCTGGCGGCGCGATATCCCAACAGCACCTTCGTTGGAATGGATCCCTCGGGACCAGCCATCGAGGTGGCGCGGGAGCGCTTCGCCGGGCAGGACAACGTCGAGTTTCATCTTGCCGGTGGCGAGACGCTTCACGACGAAGACGGCTTCGACCTGGTGATGACGCTCGACTGTCTCCACGACATGGCTCGGCCCGACCTCACTGCCAAAGCGATTCGGGGGGCGCTGGCCGATGGGGGCTCGTGGCTGGTCAAGGAGATCAAGTGCGGCCCGACCTACGAGTCGAACGAACGCAACCCTCTGCGGGCGCTGATGTATGGGTACTCGGTGTCATCCTGCCTGGCTTCGGCGACGATCACCGCAGACGGCATGGGACTTGGCACGCTGGGTCTCGATCCCGGCACGCTCGAGGTGCTGGTCCGGGGGGCGGGCTTCGCGACGTTTGAGCAGCTGAAGACCCCTGATCCGGTGCACTTCTACTACCGGGTCGCCGACTAGACCGGCTCACGCTCCCAGGGCCGAAGCGAGCTCGGCGATGTCGGCTGGGGTGAGCTCGGGCAGCTCGTGCGGCACGGTCCACACCACTCCGGGGCGGCGGATGAATGCGCCGGGGATGCCGGCGGCGCGGGCGCCGATGATGTCCCAGTCGTGAGCCGCCACCATCAGCGCGTCTCCCGGTGCCACTTCCGACCGGTCCAGCGCAACCTCGTATGGAGCGCGATGCGGCTTGAACCGGCCCGCCTCTTCAACGCTGACGATCAGCTCGAAGCGATCGATGATCCCGGCGTTGCTGAGCTGGGCGGGTATCCCGGTCTTGGAACCGTTGGATAGCGCAATGAGGCGAAACCCGGCTGCGCCCAGGCGATCGAGACCCACCGGCACGTCAGGGTGGGCCGGCAGCGAGCGCAAGCCGCCGACCAGATCGACCGCATCGGTGTCGCTCAGCTCGATGCCTTGACGTTGGGCAACTGCGCGCAGCGCCTCGATGCCGATGGTCTCGAACGAACGGAAGCTGTCCGTTTCGTTGGCTACCAGGCTGCCGTGCAGCAGCCGGAAGAACCACTCGGCGAGCCGCTCCGGGCCGCCGAGGGCAGTTGCCAGCGTCGTACGCAGATGGGTGAGATCGAGCAGGGTCTCGTTGACGTCGAAGATGAGCAGCTCGGGCCGGCGCATCGGGAGATGATGGCCGGTACGGCGGTCACCGAGCAAACGGGCTGCCGGGTGATCTCCGGCAGCCGACGCCGGCGGGTGGCATAGTTAGGCGGATGCCAGAGGGAGTCTCTGCGCCGACCCTTGGGAGGAACGATGCAACTCGCGTGCGAAGAGGTTGTACCTGGTCTGGGCTGTGAATACGTTGCCGTTGGCGACGATGTGGCCACGGTGGAGGCGGCGATGATGGCGCACGGCGGTGATGCTCACTCCGACCTGCTCGACGGCTCTTCCCCAGAGGAGATCGCCCGGATGAAGAACGAGATGGAGTCGCATATCCGCGATCTGCTGCGGGTCCGCTGACGGCTCCGCCCACTTCGTCGCTAGCGTCACGTCGTGGCCGGTTGCGGATTCTTCGACGATCGCGGAAGGCCCGTTCCTGCCGTCGACACGGCGGAGATGCTGGAGGTCGATCGCATCGCCATCGAGGAGACAGGGCCGAACCTCTTTCAGATGATGGAGAACGCCGGCCGCAACCTCGCCCTGGTGGCGCAATCGATGCTCGGCGACGACTGGGCACAGTCTCCCGTGGTGGTACTCGCCGGCACCGGGGGTAATGGCGGCGGCGGTCTGACCGCCGGTCGGCATCTCCTCAACCACGGAGGGGTGGTGTCCGCGGTCATCACCGACGTGGGCCGACTCGGCGAGGTGCCGGCGCAGCAGCTGGAGATATTCCGCTATGCAGGCGGCACCGTGGTGGCCATGCCCCCCGAAAAGGCGGCCCTCATCATCGACGCCATCATTGGATACAGCCTGCTCGGGCCGCCGCGAGGAAGCGCCCGCGCGCTCATCGACTGGGCCAATGCGGCCCCGGCTCCCGTTTTGTCGTTGGACGTGCCCTCCGGGGTGGATGCCACGACCGGGCAGGCGCCCGGCGCCGCCATAACCGCCGCGGTGACGATGACGCTGGCGCTGCCCAAGCCCGGGCTGTGCGCCGACCAGGCCGGGGAGTTGATCCTCGCCGATATCGGGATTCCCGGGGAGGTCTACCGGCGCCTGGGCCGCCCGGAGGCGGCCCAAGTGTTCACTGGTCGCTACCGGGTGCCGCTGCGCCGTAACCTGCAGCCCGCATGACGGACTCGATGGCAATCGCCTTTGCCGCCTCGGATACCCCGGAGGCGCAAGCGGCGCTCGCCGAGCTGACCGAGGTCTATCCGGCGGCCCCATCGGACGAGGCGACTGTCGTGGTGGCGCTCGGCGGCGACGGCCAGATGCTGCGCACCCTGCATCGCCATCTGGAAGGCGACGTCTCCGTGTTCGGCATGAACTGCGGCTCCGTCGGCTTCCTCCTCAACGAATACCGCGTCGAGGACTTGGAGCAGCGCATCGCCGACGCTCAGGAGATCATCATCCACCCGCTGGCGATGCGGGCTCACACCGAGTCGGGCGCCGAGATCGACGCCTACGCCCTCAACGAGGTGTCGATGCTGCGCCAGACTCATCAGAGCGCCAAGCTGGCGATCTCGGTAAACGGCGTCGTGCGGATCCCCGAGCTGATCGCCGACGGGGTCCTGGTAGCCACCCCCGCCGGCAGCACCGCCTACAACGTCTCCGCCGGGGGGCCGATCATCCCGCTGCAGGCCAACATCCTGGCATTGACTCCAATCAGCCCCTTCCGTCCGGCCCGCTGGCCGGGAGCCCTGTTGCACTCGTCTTCGCAAGTGCGAATCGACGTGCTCGATCCCCACAAGCGGCCGGTGTCCGCCGTTGCGGACTCCACCGAGATTCGCAACGTACGAGCCGTCGACGTGCGTGAGTCGTCTCGGCAGGCCCGGTTGTTGTTCGACAAGGACATCGGCTACAACGAACGCGTGCTGCGCGAGCAGTTCGGACGTTGAGGCGAGTGTTGGGCGGGTTCCAGCATCGGTTGTTACTGATACCGCGATTGATCGAAGGCAGGTCGAGCTGATGCTTCGAGAGTTCCGTTCCCGATTCTGGCGGCCGCCGCGAGCGCACGGGGAGGTCGAAGAGGACCGCTCCGTCGGGTTCATCGAGCTGTTCTACGACCTCGTATATGTCGTTGTGATCGCCCGGGCTGCCCATCACCTGGCGGAGCATTTGAGTTGGCGAGGCGTGGGTGAGTTCGCCGTCATCTTCGGCATGATCTGGCTGGCGTGGCTCAACGGCTCGCTCTATCAGGACCTGCACGGCCGGGAGGACGGCAGGAGCCGCACGTTCATCTTCCTCCAGATGGGAATCCTCGCCGTGCTGGCGGTCTATACCGCAGATGCGGCGGGTGAGTCGGGCCAGGGGTTCGCCCTGGTGTATACGGCATTCCTGCTGGTCCTCACTTGGATGTGGTTCACGGTGCGGCGCCGCGACGCAGCCGAGTACATGGCGATGACGGCCCGGTATCTGACCGCCATGTTGGCCTCGGTCGTGGTGATCCTCGTCAGCGGTTTTGTGCCGGCCGGGGCACGGCTGACCATCTGGGGGTTCTTCGTGGCGGGGTGGGTGGTCAGCGCAAGGACGCTCGAGGGCGCCATGGACGAGGAGCTCGCCTTTCGGGCGACGGATTCAACGGTGGAGCGCTTCGGGCTATTCACGATCATCGTGCTGGGCGAGGTAGTTGTTGGTGTCGTTACCGGATTGTCCGAGGCGACCCGCGACTTCCGCACGATCGCTACCGGCCTGATCGGTCTCGCGATCGGGTTCGGTATCTGGTGGACGTACTTCGACTTCGTGGGGAGGCGCATGCCCCAGAGCGGCGGGCGCACCGTGCGCTGGATGTTGAGCCATCTCCCGGTGGTGATGGCGATCGCCGCCTCCGGCGCTGCCCTGGTGAGCCTGGTCGAACACGCCGGCGAAGGTCGTAGCCCGACCGCGGCGGCGTGGGTGCTCAGCGCATCGGTGGCGGTGGCCCTGGCTGCGCTCACCTACATCATGAGCACGCTCGCCGACTACGGCCGCCTGGCCTCGATCTACCGCCCGCTGACGACCGCGCTGCTCATGGGCGCCGGCGCCGCTTTGCTGATCGGCTGGTGGCGGCCGGCGCCATGGGCATTGGCGCTGGCGCTGTTCGCGATTTTGTCGGCGGTCTGGTGGGTGGCGGTGATCGGCTGGCTGCGCCTCGATGATCCGAGCGCGGCTCAGCCCAACGCCGGCTGAGCGCGTCCGGGGTCGGTCGTGTTGTGTACTTGCGGCCGAGCCGCGTTGTCCATTCGATACGGCCGTCTGGTAGGTAGCAATAGGCCCAGCCGTGGTCGTGGCGGATCATGTGGTCGTGCCGGCAACACGGGCCGAGATCGGCCACGTCGGTGACACCGGTCTCCACCCACGGCTCGCTTCGTGGTGCCGGTGGCGACTACCTCTCCGTGTTCGGATCGGTGACCGTGAACCCCCAGGGTGCCCGGAGTTGCTGCTCGGCGCACCGGCGGGCGATGTTGGCGATCACCGACCCGTACCCGGCCAGATCGCTTCCGAGAGATCGAAGGCGGTAGTTTCGGGTCATGCAGCGCCATGTCCTGGTCCCCGACCGAGTGTTCGATTCGGTCGGCGGCGGGATGTGGCAGGAACACGCGGTCGTGATCGAAGGCGAGGGCGTCGCCGCGGTCGCCCCAGCGGAGTCAGTGACAGGAGAGACGACCGATCTCCCCGGCTACACGATCCTGCCGGGCCTCATAGATGTGCACACCCACCTGGCGACCCCGCTCGACACGGGCCAGGGCTTCGCCGCGCTGGTGCAGCGCAACGCCGCCCAGGATGCCCTGATCGGCGTCAAACACGCCGCCGAGACCCTGGCCGCCGGTTTCACCACAGTGCGCGACATCGGTCCCTGGCGAGCCTTCACCGATGTCGCCTTGCGTGACGCCATCGACGCCGGGTGGGTGGCCGGGCCTCGCATGTCGTGCGCCGGAGCCTTCGTGACCTGCCCGGGCGGTGGCGGCGACATCACCGGGTTGGCTGTCGACATCGACGAGTTTGTTCCCCGCGAGCTGCGCTTCGGAGTTGTCTCCGGGGTCGACCACATGCGGTCCGTCGTGCGCCAGATCCTCCGCTACGGCGCCGACTTCATCAAGGTCCTGGCCACCGGGGCGGTGCTCACCTCGGGCACCCGCCCCGGCGCCCCGGAATTCACCGAGGAGGAGCTGCGAGCCGCCGTCGAGACTGCGCAGGACGCCGGCAGCTATGTGGCCGCCCACGCCCACGGGACGGAGGGCATCAAGCGGGCGGTGCGCGCCGGGGTGCGCTCTATCGAGCATGGCTCGATGCTCGACGATGAGGCGATCGGGCTGATGGTCGAGCGGGGAACGTACCTGGTGGCAGATCTGTACGACGGGGACTACATCCTGGAGAACGGCCCTGCCATGGGTTATGCGGACGAGGTCATGCGCAAGGCCCGCGAGACCACCGACGTTCAGCGCCGAGGGTTCACCCAGGCGATCCGGGCCGGAGTGCGCCTCGCTTTCGGCAGCGATGCCGCCGTGATCCCGCACGGTGTCCAAGGTCGCCAGTTCGGGCTCTACGTCGAGCACGGCCTGACTCCTGCGCAGGCGATGCAGAGTGCCACCCGTTGGGCGGCCGAGCTGCTGGGTTGGGAGGACCGGGTGGGTTCTTTGGCGCCCGGTGCCCATGCCGATCTCATTGCGGTTCGTGGCAATCCGCTCGAGGACATCACGCTGCTGGAGACCGTCGACCTGGTCATGAAGGGCGGCGAGTGGGTGGGAGAGCAACCACGGGCGGCAACGGCGCCCTGAGCCCCGCCGGCCGACCGTTCGGCCCGCTGCTTGATACCGAGCATTTGCTTGCGCATGAACAGGAAGTCGCCGGGTTCGAAGGACAAGGCGAACATTCGATACCGCGGCCGGAAATCGGCCCGGACCCGAAACACCCGCGAACCCGGCCGACGGAGCGTCGAGGGTCCGCCAACTCATGACGATCCGTGAGTCGCTCCCGCCGGTGACCGGGCGGGCGTGCCGATCTAGCCTGCCGGCCATGGTTGGGTCGTGCCGGTGCCCCGATCCGAATGCGGGCACCGGAGGGTGGCGGCGGTTAACGGCTGGAAGGACCGATGGCGAGCAGAGTGAGTTCGGTTAGGAGCTCGATCCTCAATTGGCTGCCGGGGGTGGAGGTCGCCACTCACTACCGGCGACGTTGGCTCGGCGGCGACCTGGCGGCGGGGTTGGCGTTGAGCGCGCTGCTGGTCCCGCAAGGCATGGCCTATGCCGAGCTGGCGGGCCTGCCCGCCGTCACCGGCCTCTACACGACCGTGCTGTCGCTGCTCGCCTACGCGCTGGTCGGGCCGTCGCGCATCCTGGTGCTGGGCCCCGACTCGTCGCTGGGACCGCTGATTGCCGCCACGATCCTTCCGCTGGTCGGCGCCGGCGGCGATCCGGTCAAGGCGGTCGCCCTCGCCGGAGTCCTTGCCCTGCTCATGGGAGCCATATGCATCGCCGCCGGCGTGGCCAAGATGGGAACGGTCGCCGAGCTGCTGTCGAAGCCGGTGCGGATCGGGTATCTCAACGGCATCGGAATCGTGGTGGTAGCCAGTCAGCTCCCCAAGCTCTTCGGCTTCAGCGCCGAGGGTACGACCGTGGTTGGAGAGTTCCGCAGCTTCTTGGGCAATGTCGCCGACGGTGCAACCAACGGGACGGCGCTCACCATTGGGGTCGTCAGCTTGGCGTTGATAGTCGCCGTCCGCTGGAAGCGTCCTCGCATCCCGGGCGTCTTGCTCGCCGTTGTCGGGGCGACGCTGGCGGTCATCTGGTTCGATCTCGCCGATACGGGCCTGTCGCTGGTGGGCTCGGTGCCGCAAGGGTTTCCCCAGCCTTCCCTTCCGTCGTTCTCGATCGACGACGTCCGCCGGCTGTTTCTCGCCGCCCTCGGCCTGGCGTTCGTCACCCTGGCCGACACCTCCGCCCTGTCGCGGGCGTTTGCCGAAGATGCGGGCGACGACGTCGACCCGAATCAGGAGATCGTGGCGCTCGGCGTCGCCAACGTGGCGTGCGGCTTCTTCCAAGGCTTCCCCCTCAGTGCCAGCTCGTCGCGCACCGCCGTCGCCAAGACCGCCGGCGCCAACACCCAGCTGGTCGGCGTGGTCGGGGCCATCACGATCATCGTGCTCCTCATCGGTGCCAACGACCTCACCGCCAGCATGCCCACGGCATCGCTGGCGGCCATCGTGATCGCCGCCGGGTTCACCCTGTTCGACATCGGCCAGGTCGTCTGGCTGTGGAAGGTGCGGCGCAGCGAGTTCTGGCTGAGCACGGCCGCGGTGCTCGGCGTTGTCTTCGTGGGGGTCCTGGAGGGCATCGTCATTGCGATCGTTTTGTCCCTCGCCGTTTTCGTGCGCCGCGCGTGGCGACCCCACGACGCCCAGCTAGGGAGGTTGGGCGACCGCAGGGGATATCACGATCTCTACCGCCATCCAGAAGCCAGCATCCTGCCGGGGCTCATCATCTATCGGTTCGATGCCCCCCTCTTCTTTGCCAACGCCGAGCACTTCGGGCGCCGCCTCGAGCAGCTCCTCGCCGAGGCCGAGTCGCCCGTCCGCTGGGTGGTGATCGCCGCCGAGCCGATCACCGACATCGACACCACGGGAGCCGAGGTCCTGGGCGAGGTGATCGACGAGCTCGAACAGCAGGGCGCAACGCTGGCGTTCGCGGAGTTGAAGGGGCCGGTGAAGGATCGGCTGCACAGCTACGGCATCTACGACAAGATCGGCGACGACCGGATGTTCGCCACTTTGGGGTCCGCGGTGGACGGCTATCTGGCGGCAACGGGGATCAGCTGGATCGACCCGGTCGACGGGCGCCGCGGGCCGCCGCCCGTTGAGGCGGCGTCGGATCCAGGCGCCGAGGACCACCAATCGTCGAGCCAGTAGGGTCCCGGCATGATTATCGAAGCCGTCCGCACCGACGACGCCCGATTCAGTGACCTCCCCGATTGGCCATACGAACCGAAGTATCTCGATGATCTCCCCGGGTACGAGGGGCTGCGGATGCACTACGTCGACGAGGGTCCCCCCGACGGCGCGGTGATGCTGTGCCTCCACGGCGAGCCCACGTGGGCGTATCTCTACCGCAGGATGATCCCGGTCTTCCTCGAGAGCGGGTACCGGGCGGTGGCGCCCGACTTCTACGGCTTCGGCCGGTCCGACAAGCCGGTCGACGACGCCGTCTACTCGTGGGACTTTCACCGCAACTCGCTGCTGGCGTTCATCGAGCGGCTCGACCTGCGGGACATCACTCTGGTCGTGCAGGACTGGGGCGGGCTGCTCGGCTTGACGGTGCCGGTCACGATGCCCGAGCGGATTGCCGGTCTGTTGATCATGAACACCGGCTTCGGTGCCGGCAGCGTGCCGTCCGCAGGGTTCCTGGCCTGGCGCGACTACGTGGCCCACACCCCCGACCTGGCGGCGGATCGGCTCATGGCGCGTAGCTGCGAGCACCTGACGCCCGAAGAGGCGGCGGCTTACGAGGCGCCGTTCCCGTCCGTGGAGTACAAAGCGGGGGTGCGTACCTTCCCGGCGCTGGTGCCGACGGACAAGTCGATGGACGGCGTGGAGGTGTCTCGCCGGGCGATCCAATGGTGGTCCGAGCAGTTCGACGGCCACTCGTTCATGGCGATCGGCATGCAGGACCCGGTGTTGGGGCCGGAGGTGATGAACAAGGTGCACGCCATCATCCGCGGTTGCCCGCCGCCGCTGGAGGTAGCCGAAGGCGGTCACTTCCTCCAGGAATGGGGGGACCAGGTGGCACGGGCGGCCCTGGCCGCGTGGGGACACTGAGCGCGGCCGGCGGGCAGTCAGCCGGTCAGCACTGTCGGCGCCGACTCGGCGTCGTAGCGCTCCTGAGCTCGCGCCGTCTTGCGCTCTCCATAGGACCAGCGCGCCCACGCTGAATCGGGATGCGCCAGGCGCAGCGCCGAGCTGAAGAAGGCGAAGGGGATGAAGAGGATCGGCTCCACCAACGCGTACTGAACCCACTGCTCACCCCGGCGTTGCCACGTCTCTCGTGCCAAGGCCCGCACGAAACCGAGGGTGCCCTTCAGCATCGTCAGCACCTGTGCCAGCAGCACCACCGCCAACAAGCCCACCCACAAGGATGTGTAGAGACTCACCTACTCACCTCCCATCCTCACTGTGAACGCGAGTCGAGCCACACGCCAGAGGCCAAGTGCCGCGTCTGTACCGGTACCCGCCCCGGCGAGGTCGCTCAGCTGTTGGGGCCGGGCTGCGAGATGGTCCCCTCGAGGTGACCGTCGTAGACGAAGCCGATCGGGTCGATAGTGCCCACGATGGAGGCTGCGCCGGTGGCGTCTTGGAACCTGCCGGTACCGCCGGTGATCACGATGGTCTGCTCGTAGCTGTACACGCCGGGCGCCACCTCGTCATCGAAATCGATCACGAAGCTGGTCGTCTGGTTGGTGACGGTGTCGCCGTTGGCTGCCGTCCACGTCGCAGTGAATGCTGCCAGGTCGGCCAAGCCGTCGAAGAGGCCAAGGTGCGAGAAGTTTCCGGAGAACTCAGCACCCGCTCCGGCGAAATCGCCGCTCAGCGGAACCGGCTTGTTGGGCTGGTCGGCTAATGCAGCCGGAGCCAGCAAAGCTCCCAACACCAACGCCACGACCGCCGCCATCGATACTTTGCGGAGGGTCACCACGTCCCCCTTCCCCTTCCGTGCATCGGTGGTGCCCCACGCACCCCCTCGGTTCGTCCCAACCTAGAGCACGACGGGCGGCCGGCAAAGCGGAAGACGCGGCGATCCCATCTGACCCTTGACCTCCAGCGCGATCCGTGCGACACTCGTGGCCAGCCGTGACAGCCCTTCGGGCAGTTGCGGCATTTGCATTTGAGCTGTATTTGAGCCTCGATGAGAGCATCTCATTGAAGCGGCGACCCCGCAGCGCAGCTCGCACAGCGCAGGGGCGCACCAGGCGAAAGGAGGACCGCAACATGATGCACTGCAGCACCATGAAGATCGACGGCCGGTCCTATCCGTGGTCCGACCACACGCCGGGTGGCCTCGATGCGCTCGCCGTATTCGATCTTCCGGCTTCTCGCCGAGTCCGGGACGGCTGCACCTCAGCCCGGTAGCCCACAGTCCCGCAGGCAATCGGTAGAGAAGTCGCCCACCGGGCGGCTCTTCCCTTTCACACGCAGGGATTGGCGTGTATTCATCGCCTTTCCTCCACTACCAGGGACAGCCACCCGGGCGGAACGGACCTCCGGCAGACACTTTCCGCAGGGGAGGGGCGGGTTTCGATCACCCACCGTTCCGCGACGGTGAGCATCCGGGATGGGCCACATACACGGCTTTTGCCCGTCCCGGGCGCTTACCGCCACAGCGCTCCACAACAAAACCGAGAAAGGAGGGGAGCCATGCAGCACACGCCAATCAATCGCATCCGGCGCATTCTCGAGCTAGCCGGCGTTCACCAGCGCCGCAGCCCGCGCTGGATCGAAGAGGCCCAGGCGGGCCAGATCGCCCAGCTGGACGAGGCACGCAGAGCGCTCAACGTCAAGTGACGATGCGCTCCTGGTTCCTCTCCGGACGGGACCCGTCTACGGGGACGGCCTGACGGCCGTTCCCGTGGACGCGCGCCTGCGCCACTGGGCGACGGCGTCCGCCAGCTCGGGATAGCTGGGATCGATGTCGAAGCGATAGCCGGGCCAGTAGCCGTCGCGCTCCGGAACGAAGTGCCGCGGCTCGGCCCACTCGTTGGCGAGCGCCCGTTGCTTCATCGCCGCCTCGAGCCCACCCCAGTCGTCCGGCTCGATATGGCGCGGCGGCAACACCTCGAGATACACCCGTACCCCGCGCCGCACCAGCGGGCTGAACGGGTGCTCCCACACCCGGTGGCTCCCGGCGATGACCACCGGCAGGACGGGCAGGTCCAGCTTCTGGGCGATCGCCGCCGTTCCCGGTTGAAACGCAGTCTCGATGCCGAGCACGGAGCCCTGGGGAAACATCACGACCGACCGGCCCTGCGCGGCCAGCAACGCCGTCTCGCGGATCACGGTGCGCAGCGAGCTGGGCGCTTCAGGGCTGATCAGGATCTGTCGGCTCGCGGCTAGTAGGCCGGCGCTCGGGGGCTCGTCCGCCAGCTCGGTGCGAGCGACGAACGTCATCGGGAGGGGCAGCGAGCTCAGCAGCAACGGTACGTCGACCAGGCTCTCGTGCAGTGCCACCACTAGGTGGGGGCGACTTGCATCGACGTGTTCTCGGCCCCTCGACTCGACACGAATGTCGAGGGCACGCACCACCTCGTCACTCCAAGTGCGCAGCAATCGATCGCGTGCCGAGTGGCTGTCGGCCGCTGCCAGCTTGCGGATGCGGCGGCGGGCCAATATTCGGCGCGTTGGCAGGGCGAGGCGCAGCGCATCGCCGATGGAATCCGTGGCGACGTTCGGCGCCAGCGGAAACCTCACCGCCGGGCCACGATGAAGAGTCGCCGGAAGCTGAACAGGGTGGTCCCGTCGGGCTGCCGGGGGTAGGCGGCGCGCAGTCTGAGCTTGCACTCGGCCACGAACCGCTCGACATCGGGCGGGGGCAGCTGACTGAATACGGGGCGCAGGATGCTGCCGCTGACCCATTCGAATACCGGGTCCTCCCCGCTGAGCATCTGCAGATACGTCGTCTCCCAGATGTCGAGCTCGGAAACGATGGGTCGCAGAATCTTGTAGTAGTCCGTCGGTTGGCCCACGTTCGGGGTCGACATCGTCTGAGCGAGGCGGTCTCCCTGCGGAGTCCCCAGCTGGGAGAGGGTGGTACGGATGGTCTCGTGCATCGGCTGCCACCAACTCATCGGCATCTGAATGGCCAGCTCCCCCTTGGGGCGCAATCCGGCAATGAGCCGGGGGAAGACGTCCTCGTGGTCGGGTAACCAGTGCAGCACGGCGTTGCCGTATATGAGGTCGTGCTCCGGCTCCGGTTGCCATTCATTCAGATCGAGCAGCATCCACTCGACCCGAGACTCGACCTCTTTGGCTTTGGTCAGCATCTCCTCGGAAGAGTCGGAGCCGATCACGCGCGCATCCGGCCACCGCTTGGCCATCAGACGGGCCATCTCGCCGGCCCCGGTGCCGATGTCGTGAACGAGGACGGGAGCCTCGGCGGCGACCCGGCTCAACAGCTCCAGCGCCGGGCGCAGCCGTAGATCGGCGTAGATGTAGTACTGCTCGGGGTCCCACACGGCGGTTGACGTCATGGCGGCTATCACAGTGGCAGGTTCTGGTGGGTTACGCCAGCCGCTCATGTCGCGCTCCGCCCGCCCTCAGGCGTCCCGGACGAGTTCGATGTCGTAGCTGCCGCAGCTGCGGCATATCAGCGTGACCGGGGCCGGCGCAGAGCCGGCGCGCCCAGCAGCCGAGGCCGGCCTGGGTATCACGGCGGGATGTCCGCTGGGTCCCAGCAGCTGGCCGCCACCCGCACGCGCCGTCAGGTCCATTCCGCATGACGCACACAGCCGCGTGCTGGGGTGGTGAGTGGAGCCGCAGCTGGGGCACTGCCGCCACCCCGCCGGCACCTCACTCTCGACCGGGGGTACCTCGCCGCCCGTTTCATCGATGCTGGGCACCTCGAAGTAGCTGATCGGGCCTTCGGCCTCCACCGCCTCGATGGGCGTGGCGAAAGCCGGTTCGAGTGGCTCCTCCGGCATGAGCTGCTGGGCCACCGTGTTCATGGGCAGGATGTCGCCGTCCTCTCCGAGATCGAAGAGGCCGATGTTCTGGCTGGCGCCGAACCCGACGGCGCCATTGCTGAAGCCGGTCGCCGAGAACAGCAAAGGGGTGAGGCCGTCCTGCTGGGCAGCTCGCATTAGCGCTAGCACCGCGCCCTGGCTGACCGGCCCGGTGTTGATGCGGATACGAGCGACATGCGTGTTGCTCCACAGCTCGACGACTCCGTCGGCCGGTTCCTTGATATTCACGGTGCGCAAGCCGATGTGATCCAGCCATCGCTGGGTGGCGTGGTAGGCCTCGGTGAGGGTGAGCCGCGGCTGGGTTCGTGGCTTGAGAACCATGGTTCCCTGGGGTGGCGATCGCTTCTCTAGCTATCGGCATCCGAAATCGCCACTCAAGCGCTTAGGCCGCCACGGGCGGCCGACAAGCCCGACAGGCACGGAATCCGGCGGCCGCGGCGGACGCCGCGCTGGACAGCTCGACCCGGTTCTCTTCCTGAATCCGTCTGGCGTGATGGCACGTCGGATGGCAGAAGATGTTCGTCGTGGCGCTGCCGATGTAGCGCACTCCGCGTTGGGCCGCCTCGTCCACGGAATCGGGGTCGAGCCCTTCATGGCGCAGCAGGTCTCGTTTCATCTCCTCGCCGTACGCGTATCGGCCGACACTGCCGTCGCTGCGCCCGACGCGGTGGCACGGAATCAGAACCGGTACCGGGTTCTTGTTCAGCGCCGTCCCGACAGCGCGGGTGGCGCCCGGCTTGCCTATCTCCCGGGCGATCCACCCGTAAGGGCGGAGCTGGCCCGGCGGGATCTCCGTCGCCTTGCGGAGCACCGCCTGCTGGAAATCGGTGAGCTCGCTCAGATCGACCCGAAGCGATCCCAGCTTGCCGGATGCGAAGGCGCGCTCGAGGCGGGAACGGAGTTGGGGAGGCAGCTCGGCATGAACGGGCGGAGCCGCCCTGGGGTGGCGGGCGACGAAGTCGTCGAGCTCATCGGCGGGAGCCAAGCCGTAGACGCCGCGACGGCTCCATCCCACTACCAGGTCGCCGGTGGGGCCGGCGACGGTGTCGTAGAACCGGCCGGCACCGGTGGCGACCAGCACCTTCTCCGCCAGGCCCGGCGGGGCTGTAGTAGCCAGCTCGTTGAGCTGGTCACTGATGTCGGTCATGGCGAACCCTCCTGGTCGATGATGGTGCGCAGCGCCCGCAGGCCGCGGCTCACATCGGCTTTGACGGTACCCAGCGGTCGGTTGGTGGCTTGGGCGATGTCCTGATAGCTCATGCCGACCACGTGACGCAGCACGACCGCAGTGCGCTGGGCCTCGCTGAGCGCTTCCAGCCGGCGGCGCCAGCTCGCCAGCATGGCGGCCTCGACGGCGGCATCCTCAGCGCTGTCTGCCCCAGCTCGATCGACGTGGAGCTCGACCGTCTGTGGCCGGCGCGACCGGGAACGCGCCCAGTTGCGACACAGGTTGAGGGCGATCGTCCACAGCCACGGGCTCAAGCGGAGGGCGGTGATGCGGTCCCGGTCGTACGAATGGAGGGCCCGATGAGCGCGGATGAAGGCCTCCTGGGTCACATCCTCGGCATCGACCCCGCCCACGAATGAGCGGACGCCGGAGTAGATACGGTGCTGGAAGGTGAGGACCAGCTCCGGGAACGCCGCGTCGAGGTCCGTTGCCAGCCGTTCGGTGAGCCCGGTGGTGGCCAACCCTCCTCCTGTGGCAGTGATCGTCGGCATGTCTGTAGAAACCCCGCGGCGGCCGGCGCGGTTGCAGTGATCGCAACCGTCCGGCACTCCTCAAGAGCCGGGGCTCACCCCAGCAACAACTCGCGAACCAGGTCGAGCCCTACGGGGCCGACCTCGAGGAGATCTGCGTGGAACCGTTTCTCGTCGAAGCCAACTCGCTGCTCCAGCGCGGCCCGGATATCGAGGATCTCTCGCTCGCCGACCTTGTAGGAGATGGCCTGTCCCGGCCATCCGAGATATCGAGTCACCTCCGACTCGGCGTATGGCTTCTCCAGGGTGGCGTATTCCTCCAGCATGGCCACGGCCACATCGAACGTCCAGCTCTCGCCGGGGCGGAAGGGCTGATCGGCGGGGATCGGCAGCTCGAGATGGGAGCCGATGTCGATGACGACGCGACAGGCGCGCAACATCTGGGCGGATAGGTACCCGAAGACGTAGTCCGGCTCGTCGAGGAGGCCGAGCCGGTCCATCAACCCTTCGGCGTAGAGCGCCCACCCTTCGCCGAGCCCGGCGACCCAGACGAGCAGCCGATGCAGGCGCGATAGCCTGGCGGCGCGTGTCAGCTGCAGCCCCACCTGGAGGTGGTGGCCGGGGAAGCCTTCGTGATACAGCGTGGACACCTCGTCGTACAGGGGGAAGGGGCCCGGGCTGCTCCCGAAGTTCCACCACACTGCGCCGGGCCGAGTGAAGTCTTCGCTGGGTCCGACGTAATAGGCGCCCAGCGGTCCCCCCGGGGTGGCCAGCTTCACTTCGACGTGGCGGATCGCAGGCGGCACGTCGAAGTGGCTGCCTTCGAGGCGCGCCAGCGCTGCGGCGATGCGCGCCTCCATGAAGGCGATGAACTCTTCGCGACTCGCTGCGGCGCGCTCCGGATCGGACTTGAGGATCTCGAGTGCCCGCGAGATCGAGGCGTCCGGCTCGATCTCCGCTGCCACCTGCTCCATCCGTTCCCGAAGTCGGGCGACTTCGGTCCATCCCCACGCATACGTGGCCTCCGGGTCGATGTCCATGCCGAGGTACTTGCGAGCGGCGCGCCGATAACGCTCCTCGCCGACGGCGTCCCTCTCGACGGCATGTGGCAGGTAGTGGGCGGTGAGCCAGTCGGCGAATGAGGATTGGGCGGCTTGGGCTGCCGACACCCCGGCGCGGAGCCGAGCTGCCAGCTCTGCCGGATAGGTGCCGGCGGCATCGAACTCTTCGAGCAGGGCTACAAGACCCGAGTCGGTGGAGGCTGCCGCCCGGCTCTGCGTCACGACGGCCTCGACCTGGCGTTGCGCAACGCTACGACCGGCGCCGACTCCGATCGCCAGCGTGGCGGTGAACCCCTCGAGGACGGTGGACATCGTCTCGAGGCGGGAGCAGATGTCCTCCCACCCCGTTTCGCGGCTCTGATCCATGTGGTCGAAGGTCTCGACGATCGCCTGCGCCGGGCACGCGATCGAGTCGAGATCGATGAGGTGATCGCCGTGCTCGTAGTAGTCCATCTCTTCTTGAACCAGCGTCGCGGCGGCGGCCACTGCCAGCCGATCCCACTTGGACCCCGGCGGTGGCAGCGCTTCGAGGCGATGCATCATCTCGACGTAGGCCGTCTGCGTTGCCTGGTGACCGGCGGGGCTGAGATCCGGCCACCGATCGTCGTAGCCCGAGATTCCCGCATAGGTCGCCAGGATCGGATCGAGGGTGGCGATCTCATCGACGAGCTGGTCGCTGAGGGCGAAGATCGGATGCGATTGAGCCATTGGAGGCACCCCGAATCGGCTGCCGCAAATCTAGCGGGAGCCGTCCGCGGGGCGCCGGGGCGATCCCCGCCACCCGCACGTACTCGTCTTGGACGCGGTGCCGGGCGGGTCGGTCCTTAGGAGAAGACCGTCTTCGGTTTGGCTTCGAGCTGGCCGTCCACGTAGATGTCGACCTTCTCGTTGTAGAAGCTCACGTAGCCGGCGACGCGGCTGCTCTCTTCAACCGGGAAGGGATACCACCAGACGATGTTCTCACGGGTCGTGCCGTTCACGGTCACGTGGTAGTAGTGGGCGTCACCTTTGTAGGGACACGACGTGACGAGCTCGGAAGCTGTCAGCAGCTCCATCGCCACATCGCCTTTTGGCAAGTAGTAGCGGGTGGGCAGCCCCGTCTCGAAGAGCAACCGGGGTTGGGTGCTTTCAGCCACGGTCACACCGTCGACCTCGACCCGGATGTGCCTAGAGCTGGGGAGAATGTCGATCCGGGTATACGGATCGCGGGCGTGCACATACACCTCTTCCTCTTCCTCGAACCAAGCGTCCATCGAGGGCCAATCGAGGCGGATGTGATCGACGATCTCTGCGACAGGGGAGTCCTTGAACCACGAAGCGGCGTTCTCGCGCTGCTCGTCTCCGACCTTGATGTTGTGGAGATCCGCTTCGCCGCGGCTGGGCGACCGCTTGGTCTCGCCCGACGGGGCCAGCAACGAGGTGTCGACGTCGGTGGCCGGGAAGTAGTAGGTCGGGTAGTAGGGCTTCTCCCAAACCAGGACTGTGTTGTCGGACTCGGCCACCGTCTGGCCGGCGATTACCGCCCGAATCCGCTTCTGTGCGGGCTCGACCCGTACCCTGCCGCGTCTCTTGGTCTCGGCCATCATCAACTCCCTGTGCCATTGGTGAGGGGTGTTCGAAGCCGCAACGCAATCGCACCGGAAGCCATTCCGCGGATTGACGGAGGTTCGACAATTCCCCGGGCTGGGAGAGGGAGAGTGAGCCGGGCATAATGCCGCCGTCCATGATCAGCGACCCGAGGGAGCAGGGACGCGTGCGCATTCTCGTTGCCGACAAGTTCTCCGACGATGCAATCGAGCAGCTGTCAACCGCGGGGCACGAGGTCGACTACCGGCCGGAGCTGACGACGGCAGCGCTCGGATCAGCCGCAGCCGACCGTGACGTTCTGGTGGTCCGCAGCACGCTGGTGACGGCCCCCGTTCTCGAAGCGGCCCATCAGCTGCGGCTGGTGGTGCGGGCGGGAGCCGGCACGAACACGATCGACCTGAGAGCTGCCGCCGCCAACTCGGTGACGGTATGCAACACCCCAGGAAGAAACGCGGTGGCCGTGGCTGAGCTGGTCATGGGGCTCATCATCGCCATCGACCGCAAGATTCCCGACAACGTGGCCGACCTGCGCGCCGGTTTGTGGAACAAGACGCGCTACGCGGCGGCCCGGGGCCTCCAGGGGCGCAGTCTCGGCATCGTCGGATTCGGCGAGATCGGAACCGAGGTTGCCAAGCGGGCGGCTGCGTTCGGAATGGCGGTACACACCGTCGACCGATCGGGACGTAGCGAGCGGGCCTTGGAGTACATGGCTCGCCTCGATGTGACCACCGTCCGCAATCTCGAAGAGCTCTTCAGCGCGGTGGACGTCATCAGTCTCCACGTGCCCTCCGTGGCGGGCACCACCGGGATGATCGGCAAGGAGCTGCTCGCCTACGTCCAGCCCGGAACCATCATCATCAACACTTCACGCGGTGAACTGGTCGATGAAGCGGCGCTGCTCGAAGTGATCGACGAGAAGGATCTCAGGATTGGCACCGACGTCTATCGCAACGAACCCAGCGTGGCAGACAGTGCCTTCGTCTCGGCGTTCGCCCAACACCCGCGGGTCTACGGAACCCATCACATCGGGGCTTCCACCGAGCAGGCGCAGCAGGCGGTAGCCGATGAGGTGGTAGCAATCATCACGGCCTTCGCGGCCGGCGCTGTCCGCAACCAGGTGATCGGATGAGCGGTCCGCTGATCAGACCCTTCACCGGTTACATTCCGCGGTCCGACCTGATCGCGGAGGTGGTGGCACCTCCGGTCTCGAGCATCACCGCCGACCGCTATCAGCAACTCGTGGCCGACAACCCCACCAGCATCCTTCACCTGGTGGGGTCGGCCATCGACACCGGCGCCGGCGGGCCCGACCCGGCGCTGTTCGATCAACAAGCCGCCGCTCGTCTCGAAGAGATGATCGACGCCGGGGTGTTCGAGCCGCAGCCGCAGGCGTTCTACGTGCTCATGATCGAAACGGGGGAGGTGTCTGCGGCCGGCATCGTCTGCGAAGTCAACACCGAAGCGGAAGCGGCGGGACGCCTGAAACGCCACGAGCACACCCGGTCCGAAACCGAAGAGCTGGTGCTCGACCACCTGAGAACGGTACGTGCCCACACCGACCCGGTGGCGATGACCTACCGATCGCAGCCCGAGATCGAGACGGCAATCAAGGCCACGATCGGCAGTCAGCAGCCAGTCCGCAGCTTCACGACCGACGACGGCTCGCGGCTCACGCTCTGGGCGGCAACGGGAGATGAAGCTATGGGGAAGCTCGAAGAATCGTTGGTAGCCGTCCCCGCCGTTTACATCACCGACGGCCACCATCGGACGGCCGCCGCGTCTCGGCTCCGCCAGTTGCGCCGGGCTGAGAATCCGAACCATCGCGGCGACGAGCCGTACAACTACATCCTCACCGTGCTCTTTGCGGAGACCCAGCTGACGCTCCATGGCTTCAACCGGGCGGTAACGGACCTCGCCGGGCTCGACGTGGCTGCCGCGCTGGAGCGGATCAAGGCAGTCGCCGAGCTGGAGGAGATCTCCGTCGCCTGGGCGGCGGACGCCCGTCCGCGCAGGCGTGGCGTGGTGGCGATGCGGATGGGAGGACGCTGGTATCGCCTCACCTTCCGTGAGGAGAACATACCGGACGATCCCCGCGGCTCACTCGACGCCGTGCTCCTCCAGGACCTCATCTTGGGCCCCATATTCGGCATCACCGACGCCCGGGCCGACAACCGTCTCCATTACATCCCCGGTCCTGCCGGGTTGGCGGAGCTGGAACGTCGTGAGGCAGCTGCCAGCTTTGCGCTGTATCCGGCGTCGGTTGCCGACGTCATGGCGATCGCGGATCGCGGCGAAGTGATGCCACCCAAGTCGACCTGGTTCAGCCCCAAGGTGCCGACGGGGCTCGTGATCAGGAAGTTCTAGCGGGCCGGCAGCCACCGGGGGCCTAACCTCACGCTATGCAGGGTCCCACCACTCCGCACCGGCTCACCCGGCTCACCCGATCCGGCGATGTCAACGAAGCCAGCGACGTCCTGGTCACCGAGGGCCCCGTCGAGTTCCGGCTGGATGGGGTTCCGTTGGCAGTGCTGATGCGCACGCCGGGACACGACGCCGAGCTGGGACTCGGCTTCGCCATCACCGAAGGCATCGTGTTGGGCCCCGATGAGATCGCCGCCATCGAGTCGACCGGCAGCGGGGAAGGGGATCGGTGGCAGGTGGTGTTGGCCCCCGGCGTTGTGGTCGATCCGGAGCAGTTCCGGCGCAACCTCTATACGACGTCGTCGTGTGGAGTGTGCGGCAAGGCCTCGATCGATGCTGTCCGGGTTGCGGCCCGTCGCCCTCCGCCCGGGCCGGAGGTTTCCGCGGCGACGCTGTTCGCTCTTCCCGAAGCCATGCGGGCTGCGCAGCCCGGCTTCAGCGCCACCGGAGGGGTTCATGCTGCCGCCCTGTTCACGGCCGACGGCGAGCTGATTGCGCTGCGGGAGGACATCGGCCGTCACAACGCCGTGGACAAGGTCGTCGGCCACGTCGCCCGCTCGCGCTGGCCAATCGGCGAGACCGTTCTGTTGGTTTCGGGCCGGGTCAGCTTCGAGATGGTGCAGAAGGCGGCCGTTGCCGGCATTCCCTTTCTCGCCGGAGTCTCGGCCGCCTCTTCGCTGGCCGTGGAGCTCGGCGAGGAGTTGGGCATGACCGTTGTTGGGTTTCTGCGGGACAATTCGTGCAACGTGTATACCGACGCCGGCCGGATCCGGTGACGGGCCTGTTTCCCACAATTACCGGTCCGTATAGCATTGCTCCATGGCAGTCGACCTGGCCGGGTTCATCACCTATCTCAAAGACCACGCCGTGGAGCATGGCTTCCACGTGCACGACGAGCGCCACTTCATCGAGAGCTACTCGCTACGCCAGGCGTGGGAGGTCGACATGCACCCGGATTTCGCGTGCGACGGGCCCCTGGATCTGAATCTGGCGTTCGACGTCGAGCCGCGAACGCTGCTGGCGCTGGAGGACGCGGCGCGCGATCACGACGAGATCGAAGATCCCGAGGGCCGGTTCAACGTGCCACTCTTGTTCAACTGGTCGCTGCCGCCGCTGGGCTCGCCGCCCGATCTGGTCGTGCTGTCGGCCGAGCTGTCGGGAGTGGCCGGCCTCGATCTACCAATCGAGGTGTCGGCAGTCGACTCGTTCGAGACGCTTGCCGACGAGCCGTCGCGTCGCCTCAGCCTCGTGGGCAAGTTCGAGGTTCCGCTCATCGACGTGATGTTCGGCCGAGAGAAGCTGTGCGAGGTGCTCGACCGCTCCCGGGAAGTGAGCGAGACGATCTTGCGCATGGCAGAGGACTGGAAAGTCGTCGACCCGGAGGTCGAGTGATCCGGAAGGCAGCCTCTGACGATGAGTTCGCCGCCGCTACCGACCTGATGGCGGAATACATCGACTGGCTTCCCTTCGAGCTCGATTTCCAGGATCACGAGACAGAGCTGGCAGACATCTCGCGGCATTATGCCGCTCCGCTCGGGGCGGTCTTCTTGGCCTATGTCGCCGACAACCCGGTAGGTGTGGTGGGTATCAGGCAGAACGGGTCCGGCATTGCCGAATTGAAGCGCATGTACGTCAGAGAATCCGAGCGGGGACGCGGTTTGGGTCGCCGGCTCGCCGAGGAGGCGATCAACTTTGCGCGGGCGGCGGGTTACCGCACCGTCCGGCTCGACTCCGATCTCGAGTCGATGGTGGCCGCCAACCGGCTGTACGACAGCCTGGGCTTCGTCGAGATCCCCCGCCATCGAGGCAATCCGCTGCGATGCGCCCGGTTCATGGAGCTGCAGCTGTAGAGCCGCAGCAGGTGCCGTCCGCGGCTTGCATGCGCTCCTACACTTCGCCCGTGAGCGATCTCTCCGGCAGCGTGGCCATCATCACCGGCGCCGCCTCCGGAATGGGTAACGCGTCGGCGGTGCTGCTCGCCGAGCGGGGAGCTCGGGTCGTGCTCGTCGACGTGAACCCGAGCGTCGAGCCGTTCGCCGTCGAGATCGATGCCCGAGCCCACGTGGGATCCGTGGCCGAGTCCGGGTTCTGCGACCGCGTGGTGGCCGCCGCTGAGGAGGAGTACGGGTCCGTCGATGTGCTCGTGAACGCCGCCGGCACGATCGTGCGTGCCTACGGGGCCGACACCTCGGACGACGATTGGCGACGCATATTCAGCGTGAACGTGGATGGCCTGTTCTACATGTCGCGGGCGGCCGTTCGCGGCATGGTGGTTCGCCGCCGCGGCTCGATCATCAACTTCGGCTCGGTATGGGGCGACGTAGGCGGCACGGGGCACACCGCATATGCCGCCACCAAGGGTGCGGTGCATCAGATCACCAAGTCGATGGCGCTCGAGCATGCCCGCGATGGGGTGCGCATCAACGCCGTTGTGCCCGGGGAGATACGAACGCCGATGCTCTCGGCAGAACGCGAGCGTCCCCCCACCGAGGACGACTTGCACGAGTTGGCCGAGCGGGTGGTTCCGATGGGGCGTTTAGGGGACCCCAAGGAGGTGGCCGAGGTGGTCGCTTTCTTGGCCTCGGACGCGGCGAGCTATCTGACCGGTACGTTGGTCACCGTTGACGGGGGTTACACGGCCCGATGAGCGATTTCACCGGGAAGGTGGTCTTGATAACCGGGGGCAACTCGGGCATTGGCCGGGCCGCGGCGCTGCGATTTGCCGCCGCCGGGGCGCAGGTCGTAATCGCAGCCCGCAATCTCGAGGCATCCCGGGCCGTGGTCACCGAGATCGAGTCTGCAGGCGGCCAAGCGCACGCGGTCGCATGCGACGTGACCAAGGCGGCCGATTGCGATGCCGCCGTCGAAGCCTGTTTGGAACGCTATGGCGGCCTCGATGTCCTGTTCAACAACGCCGGGATCATCTTTCGGGAGAAATCGGCGCTCGACACCACGGACGAACAATGGGAACAGACGATGGCGGTCAACGCCACCGGCACATTCCTCATGTCACGGGCCGCGGTGGCGGTGATGGTGGCCCGGGGCGGCGGCGCCGTCGTCAACAACGCCTCCTACTTCGGTCTGGTCGGCGGCCGGGGCGCGGCCGCATACAGCGCCTCGAAGGGGGCGGTGGTGCTGCTCACCAAAGCCATGGCGCTCGACCACGCCCGCGACGGCATCCGCATCAATTGCGTGTGCGCCGGCAGCGTCGACACGCCGATGCTGCGCGGGGAGATGGAAGAGATGGGGGGCGAAAGGGCCGTCCGCCACTTGTTCGAGGAGAAGCACCCCATCGGCCGAATCGCCTCACCCGATGAGATCGCGGCCGCCGTCCTCTTCTTGGCTTCCGAGGACGCCGGCTTCATCACCGGCGCCGCTCTCCCCGTCGACGGCGGCCTGACCGCCGGCTGATGAAGCCAGATCCTCGATGCGTGATCTCAGACCATCGATGAAGTCGTCATAGTCTCGGCATGCCACGATCATGCGGACCGGCCGTCCCGTTTGGAAGACCTGCGAATTCTCCCCCCTTCGAGCCGGAGGCACAGCTTCCGCCCTCCCCTCCCCAACGCTCGCCCCATCTCTCGCACTCGGGGCGTGCTGGGGGAGGAGCTATCGGAGGAACTCGATCAGTGCGTCGAGTACTGCGTCGGGTTGCTCGACCATCGTGGCGTGGCCCGCCGATGGGATACGGACCACGGTGGCATTGGCACCCAACGCCGCAACGAGGTCATCGACGCCGCGCGGGTGCACCATCCGATCCTCGGCGCCCATGATGATGAGAACCGGGCACTGGATCGAAGCCGCTGCGGCCAGCGCCCCTTCGTAGCGGTGGCACGCTTGCAGGTCCGTAGCGAGCACCTGATCGCCGGCGTTGAGCGATGTCTGCAACACGTGGCCATGCATCCACAGGCCGGGTGTCGGATGGCCGCCCAGCCCGGATTGGGATCCCAGTGACCAGCCCGTCACCATCTCGTGGGCCCGGCGCTCGTTGGCGTCGGCGGCGGATTGCAGGGCATCGTGGACCCGCATCGCAGCGGTGGTGCCGGTGAGCGCCAGCTTGATGATCATTTCGGGCCGTTGGGCGGCCAGCTCCAGCCCAATCAAGGAACCCATCGAATGACCGACAACGGAGGCGGTCTCGAAGCCGGCGACTGCGATCACCTCGGCGACCCACGCGGCCATGTCGTCGATCGATTCCAGCAGCTTTCCCTCGCTGAGGCCATGGGCCGGTAGATCGGGAGCGAGCACCGACCAGCCGTGATGTGAGAAGTAGCGCTGTTGCAGAGCCCACAAGGTGCGGTCCTGCGACGCACCGTGAAGGAACAGCAGCAGCGGCTGCGACGGGTCCAGCGGCCGGCCGCCGGTAGTGGCGCGTATCTCGTGTCCGCCGACCGTGAGCCGCAAGGTCAGTCCCGCTGCGAGGCGGCAAGGCCGCGGCGGAGATCGGCGATGAGGTCGTCGGCCGACTCCAGCCCGACGGAGAGCCTCACCAGATCTTCGCTCACGCCGGCGGCTTCCAGCTGCGAGGCGCTCATCGTGGCGTGGGTGGTCGAGGCGGGATGGATCACCAGCGATTTGGCGTCACCGACATTGGCGAGATGGGAGAAGATGCTGAGCTTCTCGATGAACTTGCGTCCGGCGTCGCGTCCTCCCTTGATGCCGAAGCTGAAGATCGAGCCCACTCCCTCGGGGAACATCTTCTTGGCCAACTCGTGGTCGGGGTGGCTCTCGAGCTCGGGGTACTTCACCCACGCCACCTCCTCGGCGGCGGACAGGAAGTCCACGATCCGGCGCGCATTGGCCACATGGCGCTCCATCCGGAGGGGCAGCGTCTCCAGCCCCTGGAGCAGATAGAAGGCATTCTGCGGACTCAGGGCGGCGCCGAAATCACGCAGCCCCTCCACCCGGGCTCGGGTGAGGAAGGCCATCGTCCCGAACTCCTCGGCGAAGGCGAGTCCGTGGTAGCTGGGATACGGCTCGATCATGGTCGGATGCTTGCCCGCGCCCTCCCAGTCGAATCGGCCGGAATCGACCACGATGCCGCCCAGGGCGACGCCATGTCCCCCGATGAACTTGGTGGCCGAATGAAACACCAGGTCGGCGCCCCATTCGAAAGGGCGGAAGAGATAGGGCGAGGCGAACGTGTTGTCGATGAGCAAGGGAATGCCCGCCTGGTGGGCGATCTCGGAGACCTTGGCGATGTCCATGATCTCGAGGCCGGGATTCCCCAGCGACTCACCGTGAATCAGTTTGGTGTTGGGGCGGATGGCGGCGCGGATCTCGTCGGGGTCACGCGGCGATACCAGCGTGGCCTCGATGCCGAAGCGAGGCATCGTCTGGGTCAGCAGGTTGTTGGTGCCGCCGTAGACGTTCTTCGACAGCACGATGTGGTCGCCGGCACTGGCGAGGGTGGCCAGCACCAGCCACAACGCTGCCTGCCCCGATGCGGTGGCAACGCCGCCGACACCGCCTTCTAGGGCGGCCATCCGCTCCTCGAACACCGCCACCGTGGGGTTGGACAGCCGGGTGTACAGGTGTCCCTGGCGCTCCAGGTTGAACAAGCCGGCGGCGTGCTCAACGTCGCGAAAGAGGTAAGACGTGGTCTGATAGATCGGAACGGCCCTGGCCCCGAAGTCGGTGTCGGGAGCTTGGCCGCCGTGCAGGCTCAAAGTCTCGAAGTCGTACATCGCCGCCGAGGTTACCCGGGCGTTACTCCCGCCGGGGCGACGGCAAGACATCTCGTGCCCGCGGGCGAAAGTGACAGCAGAGTGGTTATCGGCGAGCATGGGCCACCGCCGCACTGGTGCAATCTGTACTGGGCGCACGACCGCTGACGATGCGTGCGCACCTTGGGAGAGGGGAGCCCGACTCATCATGACTACGACCACCATCCCGGTCGATCTGGCTGCGGCTCGAATGGAGCAGGGAGTCAAGGTCTACGGATCGGGCGCCGCCGAAGTGCGGGCACTGGACGAAATCGACGTGGCATTCGAGCGAGGCCGGTTCACGGCCATCATGGGCCCCTCGGGGAGCGGGAAGTCGACTCTGCTGCACTGCATTGCCGGTCTCGACACGCTGACGAGCGGGCGAGTGTTCATCGGCGACACCGAGCTCAACACCCTCAACGACAAGGACCTCACCCTGCTGCGGCGCGAGAAGGTCGGCTTCGTCTTCCAGGCATACAACCTGATCCCGACGCTCAACGCGCGGGAGAACATCCTGCTCCCGCTCCTCATTGCCGGGGGTGACCGCAAGGATCCCTGGTTCGATCAGGTTGTCGATATCCTCGGTTTGAGTGACCGGCTGACCCACCGACCCTCGGAGCTGTCGGGAGGGCAGCAGCAGCGTGTCGCCGCCGCCCGGGCGCTGGTGGCACGGCCGGAGATCATCTTCGCCGACGAGCCGAGCGGCAACCTCGACTCGAAGTCTGCAGCCGAGCTGCTCGAGTTCCTCCGCCGAGCCGTGAGCGAGTTCGGCCAGACCATCGTGATGGTCACCCATGATCCGGTGGCGGCGTCCTATGCCGATCGGGTCGTCTTCCTGGAAGACGGCCGCACCAGCGGCGAGCTGATGGATCCGACCACGGATTCGATCATCGACCGGATGAAATCGTACGGAGCCTGATCTCGTGATTCGCACCGCGCTCAAGACGGTCTTTGCGCACAAGCTCCGACTGACGCTCACCGCCATGTCGGTAGTGCTGGGTGTCGGCTTCATCGCAGGGACCTACATCTTCACCGACACGATCGATCGCACCTTCAACGATCTCTTCGAGGACGTCTTCGCCGGCCAGGACGTCATTGTCCAAGCCGAGACCGAGTTCGACGTGGGGTTCAGCGGCCCGCCGCCGATCGAGGACGACATACTCGCAATCGTTCGGGCCGTTCCCGGGGTTGCTGCCGCCGAGGGAAGTGTCGGCGGCTTTGCCGTTATCTACGACAAGGCCGGAGAGGCCATCGTGCCGGCCGGGCCGCCCACGATTGGCGGCTCGTGGGTAGAGGATCAGCGCCTCGCCGGCAACATCAACGTGCGCAACGGGCGGCCTCCCGCAGGCCCAGACGAGGTCACCGTCGACGCCGCCACGGCGGATGACAATGAGCTGGCGGTGGGCGACGTCGTCCAGATTCAGACCCCTGCCGGAGTCAGTGAGTTCGAGATCGTCGGCGTGGTGGGCTTCGGCGAGGCGGACAACCTGGCCGGGGCCACGTTCGCCGGCTTCGATCTGCCCACGGCTCAGGCCCTGTTCGACCTCGAGGGCAAGTTCAGCACGATTGCCGTCGTGGCCGAGGACGGAGTCACCCCCGATCTCCTCCGCAACAGCATCGCGCAGGCGCTTCCGGAGGGAATCGAGGCGGTTACTGCCGCCGACGAGGCAGCGGCGCAGTCGGAGGCCCTCTCCGAGAGCCTCGGCTTTCTACAGACGGCGCTGCTCGTGTTCGCGTTGGTCGCCGTGTTCGTGGCGACCTTCATAATCCAGAACACTTTTCGCATTATCGTCCGGCAACGGCAACGCGAGCTCGCGCTCATGCGGGCGGTAGGGGCCACGGGCACTCAGGTCATCTGGCTGGTGGTGATCGAAGCGCTGGTCGTCGGCATCGTCGCGTCGGTGCTCGGCCTGCTGTTCGGCTTTCTCGTGGCCGGCGGGCTGACCAGCGTCATGGACGCCCTCGGGTTCGATCTTCCGTCGACTACCGCCCCTCTCGCCACCCGGACGATCATCGTCGCGGTGACCGTCGGCGTCATAGTCACGGTGCTGTCGGCGCTGCTGCCGGCCTTCCGGGCGTCTCGGATTCCACCGGTGGCGGCCATGCAGGACACCGAGGTGACGCTGCGCATGTCGGACCGCAAGCGGACCATTGCCGGCGCGGTGGGTTTGGCGGTTGGCATCGCCCTCATTGGCGGCGGGTTGTTCATCGACGGGTTCCAGCTGGGACCGATCAACGGGCTGATCGCCATCGGCCTCGGGGCGCTGTTCGTGTTCCTCGGCGTCAGCGTCCTGAGCTCGCTCATCGTCAAGCCGGTGGCGCGGTTCCTGGGATGGCCGCTGCCGAAGCTGGACCAGCTCACCGGCACGCTGGCGACCGAGAACTCGGTGCGTAAGCCCCGCCGGACCGCCACGACGGCATCGGCGCTCATGATCGGCCTGGCCCTGGTCGCCTTCTTCTTCATCTTGGGGGACTCGATCAAGGCATCTGCCGGGGCGGCCATCGAAGAGGGTCTGCGAGCCGACTACGTCGTCAGCGTCGAGGGATTCGGTGGGGGTTTCAGCCCGGCCCTCGGCGAAGAGCTCGCCACCAAGCCCGAGATCGAGGCGGTAACGTCGCTGCGGTTCGGATTCTGGGACCGCAGTGGATCCGACGAGTTCGTGATGGCAGTGACCACGGACACGATCGACAAGACGATCTTCCTCGATGTCCAAGCCGGGAGCATTGCCGCGCTCGGTGAGGGCGGAGTGTTCGTGTTCGCCGACACCGCCGAGGAGGAGGGGTGGATGCTCGGCGACACCATCCCGATGGGGTTCGCGGCCACCGGTCTGAAGCAGGTGGAGGTAGTTGGCATCTACGGCGAGTCCAACGTGGTGCAGTCGAACTTCCTGGTCGGCCAGGACTTCTATGCGGACAACTTCAGCGGTTTCGGCACCGACGTCGATTTTGTGCTCGCCGTAAAAGCCGCGGACGGAGTAGCCGCCGACACCAGCCGCGCCGTCGTCGAAGGCGCTGCCGCCGAGTACGCCAACGTGACGGTGCGGGACCAAGTGGAGTATCGCCAGTCGCAGGAGGAGCAAGTGAACACGCTGCTGGTGATGTTCAACGCATTGCTGGTGCTGGCAGTGATCATTGCGATGTTCGGCATCACCAACACACTTGCCCTTTCCGTGTTCGAGCGGACCCGCGAGATCGGGCTGCTCCGTGCCGTCGGCATGAGCCGGCGCCAAGTGCGGCGCATGGTGCGCTGGGAGGCCGTGATCGTGGCCATCATCGGTTCACTCTTGGGCATCGTTGTCGGAATGTTCTTCGGCGTCGCAGTCACGTCGGCGCTGGCCAGCCAGGGCATCAAGGTGCTCTCCATCCCGGCGCTCCAGATCGTCGGCTTGGTGATCTTTGGGGCCATTGCCGGGCTGCTGGCGGCGATCCTGCCGGCCCGCAAGGCCGCCCGACTCAACATTCTCGAGGCGATCGCCTACGAGTAGGCCATACGGACCGGCGGGCGAGTCACTCCACGAGGCAGAAAGCCCGGACCGGGAACGATCCCATGCCGCGGACCCGGGGAGGGACGGCAAACAGCCGGGCACCCAATGCCGGCACCTGCTCGAGATTGGTGAGGTGTTCCAGGACTGGGATGCCGGCCTGGAGCAACATCGTGTGGATTGGGCGGGTGCCGTCGACGGTGGAGTCGACATTGAGCGAATCGATGCCGACGAGCACCACGCCCTTCGCAACCAGCGCCTCTGCGGTGGCTACGGCGAGGTGGGGATGACCCACGCCGTAGCCGGGGGTGGCCCAGTGCCGGCTCCAACCCGTATGGAAGAGGACGGCCTTGCCGGCAACATCGATTCCGGTCAGTGTGGCTTCGCCGATGGTGGTGGCTGTGACCGCGATGACTACGAGCGGGACGCCGGCCACCTGCTCGAGCTTCAAACCTGCCAGGTCCCAGCCGTCACGGAAGCGATGCGCCGGGGTGTCGAGGTACGTGCCGGTGTTGGCGATCATGTCGATGCGATCGATCTGGAACTCGTACCCCTCGGCGTAGCTGGCTCGGCTGGCGTCGAAGGACATCTCCGGAGTGATCGATGGCGGCGCCAGACCCGGATAGGTGACGAGCCCGTCATGGATCTCGTGGCTGAGGTCGATGAGTGGCAAGGTCGTCCTCCTGATGGCTGGGTTGTCTGTGGCTGGGTTGTGTGTGGCTGGGTTGTGTGTGGCTGGGCTATCTACGATCGGGGGATCGGCAGCGTAAGCCAATCGCGCATGCGGGGTGGAGGACAATATGAGAAGCGATGCAACGACGCCGGAGGAATATCTAGCCCAGCTACCCGAGGATCGATTCGAGGCGCTCAGCGAGTTGCGCAAGTTGATCCTCGAGCGTCTCCCGGACGGCTATGAGGAAGGCATGAACTTCGGGATGATCACGTACGAGGTTCCTCTCGAGACCTATGCCGACACCTACAACGGGAAGCCGCTGATGTACGCCGCCCTGGCGTCGCAGAAGAACCATTTCGCGGTCTATTTGAGTGGGATCTATCAAGACTCAGGAAGGAGAGAAGGATTCCTCGATGCCTACAAGGCAACCGGGAAACGCCTCGACGTCGGACAATCTTGTGTCCGGTTTCGCAAACTCGACGACGTGCCATTCGATGTGATCGGCGACGCTGTCGCCGCCTTGCCGGTCGACGACTTCGTCGCTGAGGCCGTCGCCGCTCACTCCGCCAAACAGTGAGCGCCCCGCCGTCCCACCTCAGCGATCTCAGCTACGCGGCCGGCGCGACGGACACGCGTTGGGCGACCGCGCTGTGGAGGAACTCGGCCGAGGTGACCAGATCCAAATCACAGCTTGAGACCTGTGCCCCCGCGCTCCGAATAACCCCACCCCGGGCTGGCCGTCGCTCCTATTCCGTTGGCGGCTTAGGCTGGCGTTATGCATGTTGCGGTTCGGGTGGCGCTGCTCTTGGCCCTCGTCGCGACGGCATGCACCACCACGAGCGAAGACACCACGACTTCCCCTGCGACGGATAGTCCCGGCGCCGGCACGAGCAGCGCGGCTCCGGCCACCACCGCGACCACCGTGGACCCGACGACGCCGGTGGCATCCACACTGCCTCCCAGCGACGGCCAACTACGCAACCAGCTCGGCTACGTGTTTCCGGCGGCGCCGGCCGTTGCCAACACCGGGGAGCTGGCACCCGAAGTGAGGATCGATCTAGATGCGCTGTGGGCCAGCCTCACCGCCACCTCGATCGACGTCGCGGCCATCGAGGCGCTGGGCGGCAGCGGTGACCCCCGCTTGGGGTGGCTGTTGGCCGACTTGCTGCGTTTCATTCAGACGGGCCCGGTCAATCTCGGCCTGTTGCAGAGCTTCGCGATGCTCACCGGGGCCGACCTCGGCACCGACCCGGTGGCGCAGCGCAGCCCGTGGCAGTCGGTGACCGACCACCTGATCGCCTGGGACCTCCCCGCCCATCCCGGCTATCAGCAGTACAAAGGCGAGCTGTTCACGATCATCGAGCCGGCCTGGCAGCCGTTCTTCGACGATCTGGAAGCCGACATCGACTGGCGGCATATGTCGTGGGGAGGGGTCCTCATCGACGATCGGTCCCTCGGCGACCAGCTCCGCTGCCCACGCGGATGTATCCCCGCCCTCGACGATCCCGCCGTGACCGACGCCGCCGGCGGCAGCTGGTATCCGGATGAGCGGATCGTGTTCGGCGTCGTGATCAACGGGGAAGCCCGGGCCTATCCCAAACATCACATGGAGGTCCATGAGATGGTCAACGACACCCTGGGGGGACGCCGGTTGGGGATTCCGTACTGCACGCTGTGCGGCTCGGCGCAGGTCTACTTCACCGATTCGGTGTCGGCCGACGTGGCGATTCCAGTGCTCCGCACCTCGGGTCTGCTGACTCGCTCGAACAAGGTCATGTACGACCTCAACACTTTCAGCATCTTCGACACCTTCACCGGCGCCGCGGTGAGCGGCCCGCTGCGCGAAGCGGGGATCGTTCTGGAGCAGGCGACGGTGATCACGAGCACTTGGGGCGAGTGGAAGGCGGCTCATCCGGACACCACCATCGTGGCCGAGGATGGTGGCATCGGACGCGTGTATAGCCTCGATCCCCTCCGCGGCCGGGACGATGCCGGCCCGATCTTTCCCATCGGCAATGTCGATCCCCGCCTACCCGTCCAGTCCGCGGTGGTCGGCGTCATCACTCCCGACGGAGTCCCGGTGGCCTTTCCCGTCGACGACCTGCGCAGTGTCCTCGCCTTCGCCGACACGGTCGAATATGGCGGGGTGACGATATTCCCTGACGCCGGCGGATTCGTGGCTTTCCTGAGCGATGGAACGCCGCTGGCTTCGCATGAGGCCTTCTGGTTCGCTTGGTCGCAGTTCCATCCCGACACGCTGCTGTGGTCGGCTGTAGGCATCGGAAGCTGAGCGGCCACGGCCCGGAGGCTTCCTCGTCCAGCGGGAGCGCAGTGCGTCCCGCCGCCGTCTGGGGTGACGACCTGTGACGGGACCCACGCCGGACGGCACCGCCAACAGGTTCGGAACCCAAGTGGGCGAACGGCTGCGGCGGGCACTGATCGCCGCCCTTGGGCCCGAGATCGGCGCCGCGGCGACCGCCGCTGCTCTGACGCACGCGCTGGAGCGTTCCCATCGGATTAGCTCGATGTCCGCTCCCACCCCGGCGCTGTATCGGTTGGGGATACGCAAGTCTCGGCGGCGTCGCCGCCGTCGGCTGAGGCTCCCTGAGGTGCCGCCGGCGGCGGCGCCGTGGATCGAGCCGGCGCTGCCGAGCGTACTCGAGAGCCTGTCCCGCAAGCAGCGCGTAGCCGTAATCCTGGGGGCCGGGTACCGGTGGGCCGACAGCGAAGTAGCGGCACTGCTGGGCATCGAAGCCGCCGCGATGCCACCGCTGCTCGACCAGGTATTGGCGCAGCTCGGGTCGGGCCTCGGCGACGAAGCTGTTCCGGGGCGCTCAGTTGGCGATCAATTGGCGGCCTACGCCGAAGTCCTGGATGCGGCTGCCCCTGACCTATCCGAGCTCACGCCCAATGCCGACACCGTGGCGACGCGCCCGCCGCGACCGCCCTGGGTGGCGGCGGCGGCAGTGATCAGCGCTCTGGTTCTCGTCGCCGGGTTGGCCGGGCTGGGAAGCCGTACCCCAACGACTGTTCCCCCCGGCGAACCAGCAATCTCGACGAGTCGGGCGCCGGTGCCGCCGCTGTCTGCGGAGTTGCTCAACCCCCGGGCAATCACCCCCGAGACGTTTCCCGACCGGCATCGCTACGCCGGCCCGGGCGGCGTGACGGTTCACGAGAATCGGTTCCACATGCTGTCCGCTGCCTACGGGGATGCGGTCGCCAATGTGGCGTACGCAGTGTCCGACGACGGAGTGGTGTGGAGGCAGGGGGCGGCGCAACCCGTGCTCGATTTGGCTGAGGCTCCTTGGGCGCCCCGCGAGCTCGATCAGGCCGTGCCGCGCAGCTTGATAGTCGATCGCGAGGGAAGGTGGCAGCTGTTCTTCGAGATCTCGTGGCTCGACCGGGCAACGGACGAGGCGCGCAGCAGCATCGGGCGAGCAGTAGCGAGCGATCCCGAAGGCGTCTGGGTATTCGATGCGGAGCCGATCTTGCGGCCCGAGCCCGGACTTCCGTGGATGTCGAGACGTGTCGTGTCGCCGGCGGTCATAGCCACCGACGAAGGCCTGGTGATGGTCTTCGTCGGCCATGGCGATCAAGAGGGTGGCGCCGTGGGCTTGGCCCAGTCGAGCTCCGGCGCCTCCTGGCAAGTGCGTCCCGGCCCCGTGTTGGTGGCAGCCGACGAGTGGGAGCGGGGGGGCGTCAGCTCGGTCGACCTAGTGGCCGCCCCCAACGGATTCGCCATGTTCTTCGCGGCCGCCACGCCGAGCCGCCGTGGCCTGGCCGTGTCCCGCAACGGCCTCGAATGGGCCCGCCACCCCGCCAACCCGCTGCTGAGTGGCGCCGATGTGCCCCGGGCTTCGATATACGACACGGAATTCGCACCCGCCGGGCCGAGCCTGCTGGCGCTCGTGGAGACCGGCGAGACGGGCGGCGATCGCGAGGTCGCAGTGTTGCGGTTCGACGTCGATCTGGGAGTTCTGATTGACGTGTTGGTGCCGAATTCCTAGGGGCCGGCCGCGGCTTAGCCCAGCAGCCGGAACTCGATGCGGCGATTCTGGGCCCTGCCCTCTGCGGTGGCGTTGTCGGCAATCGGCCGGGTCTCGCCGAAGCCGATCGTCTCCAGCCGATCGGCGGCGATGCCCTCCGCCACCAGGAAGGCGAGCACCGACTCCGCCCGCGACTCACTCAGCGCCTGATTGGCCGCCTCGCCGCCCTGCGAGTCGGTGTGGCCTTCGACGGCAACTCGGATCTGGGGGTTGGCAGCGAGGAAATCGACTGCGTCCCGGAGCACCTCGACCCCGGCGGCGGTGATGACCGCACTTCCGGTTTCGAAAGTGATCGGCGCTAGATCGAGCGCTTCATTGATCGTCGGGATTTCGAAGCCCGGTGGGAGGAGCACTTCGTCAACGATGTGGATCGCCCCGTTGGCTCCAATCAGGTCGGCCTCGCGCACCACCACGCCGCCCACGGTGATCTCGCCGTCCGCAATCGCGACCGGAAGCTCTGCGCCGGTCGTTGTCACCAGCACGTCGCCGTCTGCGAGATCGGCCGCCAAGATCGTGTCCGCCACGATGTGGTAGCCCAGCACTTCGAACATCCTGCCTTCGGTGGCGACCAACACCTCCAACGTTCCTGCGGGCAAGGCCGCAAAGGCGGTGTCGGTAGGAGCGAACACCGTGAATTGGGCGTCGGGTGCACCGAACAGGTCTCCCTCGACTGCGCCTAGCGCTTGCCGCAGCGTCGACAGGTCGCCACGGGACTGCAGGATCTCGCCCAGCGCCGGGAGGAGCGGGGGCTGGTCGCTCGGATCGGTGGTGGGCGCCCCGAGCAACCCGTCGATGATGTGGAGCACGCCGTTCATGGCCAAGATGTCGGCCTCGATGACCGCGACGTCGTCGATGAAGACAGTGCCGTCGGCTTGGGTGATTGTCACGGGCTGTCCGCTGACTGTGGAGGCAGTCGCGGCAGCGATCAGGTCGGCAGCGGGGCGGCGGCCGAACGTGGCATGCCGCTGCAGTACCTGATTCGCCAGGTCTGCATCCGCTATCAACCGCTCGAGGATGTCATCGGGCAGCTCCGCAAAGGCCGCATCGGTTGGTGCGAAGAACGTGAACTCGCCTCCGGTGGCGAGTATCTCCGCGATCCCCGCCGTGTCGATCAGAGAGCGGAAGAAGAACAGCTCCGGCTGGGCGGCGATCAAGTCGGGAAGGGTGGGCGCATCGGGAGCCACCGTCGGCGTCGGGGTGACGCCGGTCGTAGTCGGCGCCGCCAGCGCATCGTCGAGGTCGCCCGGGTCGTTGCACAGGGTGATCGCCACGGTGAAGAGGGCCACGATGACGGCTCCCCACCACAGCGACAGCCCCCAACCGCGCTCGCTGTCTTCTGCTGGCTGGTCGGCCGGAGCGGATTCGCTCAGCCAATCTCTCCAACGTTCCAGCATGAGGGGGCGGCCACTTTCGGTCGAGTACGGCCGCAAGATAGCGCGCGTGCAGGAGGGCCTGAGATGGCCCTCCTGCACACCCCCTGTGATGACGCCCACCCCTCAGGCCCGCGCTGGGTCGTCTCTCGCTCACAAGAGGGCCGGGCACTGGGCCTGATACGCGAATTCGCCGACCGCGCGGCAGCCTCGTTGTTCTGGGCCGTTACCAGCTAGGCCAGAAGATCACGAATGGGCTGGAGCCACGGATACGTTGCCAGGTCTCCCGGGGAGATTCGCCGTTGCGCATCTCGCGGATGATCTCGGCGGCGACGAACGGCGCAGCGAACGACGTCCCGGACCAGCGAGCCAAGCCGTCGGTGAACGTGGCGGTGCCGGCGACGTTGCCGCCTCCATCCATGTAGGCGAACTTCATGTCGTCCGGATACTCGCTGACGATGTGCTCACCCGGTGCCCAGGCGGTGACCCAAGGCCCAAAGTTGCTGAACGCGGCCGCTGCGCTGTGGATTCCCACCTTGTCCGCAGGGCGGCCTAACGCACCCACGCTCACCACCATTGCGGCGAACTCGGGCTCGGCGGCGAATCCCGCCGGAAAGAACGGGTGTGGGGTGGCGTCGTTACCGGCGGCGGCCACCAGCAGACACCCGGGCCGCTTATCCCGCCATCGACGCATGGCGGTCCGCAGCGCCACCAACTCAACGCGATCGCAGCCATCGTCTTTCTCGTAGCTGCCCAAGGACAGATTCACCACCACCATATCGCTGGTGGCCAAGGCGGCGTCGACCTCGTTGATCACGGTCTGTTCCGTGATCCCGCTCGGGCCAAACGCGTTGCGGACAATCACCGCAGCGCCCGGCGCATTGTTCTCGACGACCCCGGCGATGAAGCCGCCGTGGCCCGAGCCGTAGAAGTCGACGAACCCGTCCTGGGGATTGTCGTCGATGCGCTCCTCACCGCCGGGAGCGACGGTTGCCGTGAGGCCGTGGCGGGGATCCAGCCATAGTCCAGTGTCGACCACGGCAACTGGGGCAGCCGCACCGACCGCGGGCCCGGTCCTCAGTCGTTCCCGAGCCGATGCCGGGGCCGGATCGTCCCCGGGACCGATCTTCGGCTGAGGTGCCGGGGTCAAGATGTGAAGCGGGCCCACGGGGAGCTCCCGAGGGGCATCGGGGAGCTTGGCCGCAGCCTGCTTGATCGCGGTGGCCACATGCAGCGAGTCGCCCTCGACGGTGAACGCGACCAGTTCGTTGTCGTACTCCACCAGCGGTCGGGGGCCTCCACACTTGCCGTGCCATTCCTCCAGCAGCCGATGCACCAGGTTGGCGTGCTCCAGCGTGGTCACCAGCTGATCCGGCACGTAGAAGACGGGGGGTCGCCCGGTCAGCTCGTCGCCAGGAGTGAACGCGTACTCGGCCCGCCCACCGCGACGCTTGATGTCCTCGAGCCGAGCTCTGACCTTTCCGGCCTCGGTGCTGTCGGTCACCTCGCCATCGCCTTGGCTGCTGTAAGAGTCCTGCTTCGCCATCGGTTCCCCTCCTCGGCTTCTTGGGTACCCGATGCGAGGCCGGGTTCCAAGATACGTGACGCTTCCCGGGCCTCATCAAACTAGCCGGAAGGCGGCTTCGGCTGTCGACGGTGGGCTCCACGGTCTGTGAGAATCGGAGGCGGCTCACGCAGGGGCGAGTGTATGGAAGAGGTATTCGACGAGTTGCTGGCACTGGCCAGCTCGGAGCCTGTCGCCGCCGTGGAGCGGGCGGAGTCGATACTGACGGGCGAGCTTGCGACGGCCGACCGGGCGCGAGCCATGCGGGTCACCGGCCTGGCGCAAGCGAATCTCGGCAATCTGCGCGCGGCCCGCGCCGACCTCGAAGCGGCGCTCGAGGCCGCTGTGCAATCCGCTGAGGTCGAGGTGATCGGGGAGACGCAGATGACTCTGGCGGGCATCCTGGCGTGGAGTGGAGAGCAAGCCGCCTCGCTCGAAGCAATCGATGTCGCCTTTGACTCGCTGACCGGGGCCAAGCGGGCAATGGCCCAAGCGCAACGGGGCGGTATTCATTATCGGTTGGGGAACTTCGCCTTGGCTCGGGCCGATCTCGATGAGGCCATCACTGCGCTCGACGCCGCCGGCGAGGTGATGTGGTGGGCGCATGCCATGACGAACCGGGGACTGCTCAACGCGTATGAGGGAGACGTCGGGGCCGCTCGCTCCGACCTGCAAGCGGCCAAGTCAGGCTACGGATCGCTGGCGCATCGGACTGCGATGGCGCACGCCGATCAGAACCTCGGATGGCTGGCGCTGCGCGGCGGCGACTTCCCGGCAGCGCTGAACTACCTCGATGAGGCCGAAGCGGCGTTCGCCGAGTTGGGCATGTCACTGGGACAGCTGTGGTGTGACCGGGCGGAGGCATTGCTGGCGGCGCACATGGCGGCGGACGCCAAGCAGGTGGCGCTCAAGGCTGCCCATGAGCTGCGGGCCAAAGGCCTGCAGGCCAGCTACGCCGATGCCCTGCTGCAGGCGGCGCAGGCGTCGCTCCTCGCCAACGATGCAGCGACCGCGGCGGAGACCGCCCGCGCCGCCCGCAGGCTCATGGCTGAGCAGGGCCGCTTCGGATGGGAGGCGTTTGCGGACTACCTCGAGATGCGAGCGCGGGCCGCGGTCGGGGAGCTCGAGCGGGCTGATCTGCCCGCCATCAGGCGTGTGGTCGAAGCATTGGATCGATCCGGCTTGCAGACAGAAGCGTTCCATGCCCGCCTGCTGGCGGCAACCATCGCCACCGAAGCCGGCGACTTCGAGGCGTGTCGCACGTATCTCGAGGAGGCGGCGATGGGGCGCCAAGCCGGCCCGGTAGAGCTGCGAGCCCAGGGTTGGGTGGCCGTTGCGCGGCTGCGGCTCCATGAGGAAGACAAGAAGGGGGCGGCGGCAGCCGCCCGAGCTGGGCTGCGAGTGCTGGACCATTACCAGGCGACGCTGGGAGGCACGATGGCGCGCCTTCATGTGTCCGGCTACGGAACCGAGCTTGCCAAGATCGGCCTCCGCCTGGCCGGCGAGTCCGGCTCGGCGCGCCGGCTCTTCTACTGGATGGAGCTGACCCGGGCCGGAGCGATGCGCAGCCAGCCGCAGGGCCCCACCGGCGACGAGGCCTTGGCCTCTCATCTGATGCAGTTTCGCGAGGCCGACGCAGAACTGCGTCGGGCGACGCTCAATGGCGCCCCTACCCACGCATTGTCGACGCGCCGATGGCGGCTGCAAGAGAAGGTACGCGATGTGGCGTTGCGGGCCCCGGGCTCCACGGCCGGCCGCATCGGGGTGTCGTCGGCGGGCGAGATTCTCGATCTGCTCGGTGACGCCGCCCTGATCGAGTTCGGTGAGGTGGAAGGACACGAGCTGGTGGCGGTGCGGCTCAGCGGCGGTCGAGCTCACAAGTTCACGCTGGGACCCATCGCCGCCGTCCGTCACGAGTTGGACTCCGTGACGGCGGCCCTGCGGCGTATCGCCGCCGGCGCCGGCTCCGCCGAGTCGCAGGCGGCGGCCCTAATGGTGGTTGCCGCCGCCACCGCCCGCCTCGACGAGATGCTGATTGCTCCACTTCGGTTGCGCAGCCAGCACTTGGTGGTGGTGCCGGTCGGCCCGCTGTACGCGCTGCCGTGGTCGCTCTTGCCGTCGCTGGCTCAGGCTCGCGTGGTGGTGTCTCCTTCGGCCGCGCTGTGGGCGCGCCGGGCCCGAGAACCCTTCTCCGCCGGACGCGACTCTGCCGCCAGCGTGATCGCCGGTCCCCGCCTCGACCATTCGATTGAGGAGGTGCGGCGGGTGGCTGCGGTGTACGCCCGCTCGGTCGAGCTGGTCGAGCCCAGCGCCGATGCCGCCGCCCGGGCCATCGACGGTGCGGTGATCGCCCACGTCGCCTGCCACGGCAGCTTCCGGGCCGACAACCCACTGTTCTCTTCGTTGGAGATGAGCGACGGCCCGCTAACCGTGTACGACCTGGAAGCGCTCCAGATGGCTCCGGGAGTAATGGTGTTTTCTGCATGCGACGCCGGGGCCAACAGCACCACCGGGGGTCACGAGGTCATGGGTCTGGCCACGTCCCTGCTCGGGCAGGGCACTCGCTCGGTTGTTGCCAACGTCGGGCTGGTTCCCGACCAGCTGACCACCATCGATCTCATGGTCGGCGTGCACGAGCGACTCCGCATCGGAGACTCGGTCCCGGCTGCGTTAGCGGGCGCATTTCCTGCGCTGGACTACGACGATCCGGAAGCCGTCGCCTGCAGAGCCTTCGTAACCTTTGGGGCCTGACGCCGGGGTTGGCTCGTTTCATGTATCAGCGGCGCAGGGAGCGGCTCTCATTGCTGTATGAAAGGTGGGCGATGAACGACGCGGCGGTGCGCCCGACGACGGTGGATGGCCCGGTATGGTTGGCGGCCATGAGGGAGGGCACAACAGGGGATTTGGTGGCTGCTGCCAGGGCGGGGAGCAGCGATGCCTGGGACACGTTGGTCGACCGCTATGCCCGGCTGGTCTGGTCGATCATCCGGGGCTTTCGTTTCGACGAGGCGACCGCCGGCGATGTAAGCCAGACCGTATGGCTGCGCCTGGTAGAACACCTGGAGCGGATTCGCGATCCGGAACGGCTGGCCTCATGGCTTGCTACCACCGCTCGCAACGAGGCGATCCGCATCAAGCGGATCTACGAACGCACCGTGCCGACGGCCGTGGAGTTCCAGCTCGTCGATGCCGACCCTCCGGTGGATGCCGCCCTGCTGGCCACGGAGAGAGATGCTGAAGTGGCGGAGGCATTCGCCACGCTCGGCGATGATTGCCAGCAGCTATTGCGGGCCGTCACCGCCGATCCCCCGATGGATTACGAGACCATCGCCGACCTGTTAGATCGACCGATTGGAAGTATCGGTCCGACGAGGGCCAGATGCCTTGAGAAGCTGCGCCGGGCTTTGGAGTCGCTCCAAGCCGGAGTTGGGGAGGCAGACCGAGGAAGAGAGAGCACGCCATGAACCCGACCACACACGAACCCGACGACCGTTTGTTGGCGGAGCTGGCGGCGGCGCTGGACGCCGTCGATCCGATTCCCGAACGGTTCATCGAAGCCGCCAAGGCATCCTTTACTTGGCGGACGATCGACACCGAGCTTGCCGAGCTGGTGTTCGATTCCGCCGAGGCGGGGCTGGTGGGAGTACGTGGAGTCGACGGCACCCGCCAGGTCACCTTCCAGGCACCCGGTTTCGAGATCGAAGTGGCCATCATCTCGGATGGAGCGCGGCGTTTGGTCGGACAAGTGGTACCGGCCCGCCCCGGTAGGGTCGAGCTCTGCTACGGGGACGACTCGAAGACAACCGAGGCGGACTCCCTGGGGCGCTTCTCATTCGACGACGTACCGCTCGGCCCGATCAGGCTCAAACTGGAACTCGAGGACGGCGCGGTCGTGCAGACGGCCTGGACCCTCGTCTAGGTGAGCGAACGCTCGCCGCGGTAAGCCCTGGACGCTCGATCCACCGCCTCGGCTAGAGGTGGTTCTGTTCCGGAGGAACTGAATCCGGGTCGATCTCGTACCGCTCGATCGCGTCGAGCACCGCCTTGGGCTCCAGCTTCTCCTCCCGGACCAGGGCGGCGAGTGCGGTGGCAACGACGTGGCCTTCGTCGATCTCGAAGAAGCGGCGGAGCGCTTCGCGGCTGTCGCTGCGGCCGAAGCCGTCGGTACCCAGGGGGGAGAACGTACCCGGCACCCAGCGGGCAACCTGATCGGGAACCGCCTTCATGTAGTCGGTGACTGCAACCACCGGGCCGCCGACGTTCTGGAGTTGTGTCGTGACATACGGTACGCGCGGCTCGAGGTCGGGATGGAGCCGGTTCCAGCGCTCCACCTCCATCGCTTCCTCGCGCAGGCACTTGTACGACGTTGCGCTCCACAGCTCGGCACCCACCCGGTAGTGCTCGGCAAGCGCGTTTTGGGCCGCCCGGGCCGCACCCTGCGAGGAGCCGGAGAAGAGGATGGCCACCTTGTGATCATGTTCAGCGGGAGCGTCACCCCACTTGTAGAGCCCGCGGACGATGCCGTCGCGGCTTCCTTCCGGCTGCGGCGGATGTTGATACGCCTCGTTGTAGAGCGTGACGTAGTAGAAGATGTCCTCGCCGTTGCCGTACATGCGGTGTAATCCGTCCTCGACGATGACCCCGAGCTCGTAAGCGAAGGCCGGGTCGTACGCCTGACAGACCGGCACCGTCGACGCCACTAGTAGCGAGTGGCCGTCCTGATGTTGAAGGCCCTCTCCCAGCAAGGTGGTGCGGCCGGCGGTGGCTCCCAGCAGGAAACCCCTGGCTCGCGAATCAGCTGCGGACCAGATCAGGTCACCCACCCGCTGGAAGCCGAACATCGAGTAGAACGTGTAGAAGGGCACCATGGGCACGCCGCGGGTTGCATAGGCGGTAGCCGCGGCTATCCAGCTCGCCATCGCGCCGGCCTCGGTGATGCCCTCCTCCAGAATCTGGCCGGCCTGTGACTCCTTGTAAGACAGCAGCAGGTGGGCGTCTACCGGCTCGTAGAGCTGACCCTGCGACGCGTAGATCTCGAGCTCCTTGAAGAGGGCGTCCATCCCGAAGGTGCGTCCCTCGTCGGGAATGATGGGCACCACCCGGGGGCCAAATCCGGTGGCGCGGGCCAGGCTGCGCAACATCCGCGTGAACACACCGGTCGTCGACACCTCGATCGAGCCGGATCCCGCCTCGAACTCGGCAAACGGCTCGTGGGGTGGCAACGTCAGCGGAGAAGTGATCTCGATCTTGCGCTGCGGCAACGGCCCGCCGAGTTCCTCGCGCCGCTCCAGCATGTAGCGGACCTCGGGTGCGTCCCGGTCGGGACGGAAGTAAGGCGGATGATCCCGGTCGGCGAGGATCGCCTCGTCGGGGATGTCGCTCGTCAGCTCCAACCGATCGCGCAACACGATCAGCTGCTCCGGGGTCAGGCTCTTTATCTGGTGGGTGGTATTGCCGCCCTGAACGCCCTCACCGAGCATGAAGCCCTTGATGGTCTTGGCGAGGATCACCGTCGGTCCGTTGGTGAGCTCGGTGGCGGTCTTGTAGGCCGTGTAGAGCTTCTGGTAGTCGTGGCCCCCTCGCCGCAGCGCCCACACCTCCTCGTCGGTCATGTCGGCGACAAGAGCCTGCAACTCCGGGCCGGGACCGAAGAAGTGCTGTTTGACGAAGGCTCCGTCGCGCGCCTTGTAGCGCTGGTATTCCCCGTCGATCGACTCGTTCATGCGTCGCACCAGGAAGCCACCGCCGTCCTTGGCGAGCAGCGGATCCCAGTTCGATCCCCAGATGACCTTGATCACGTTCCAGCCGGCGCCGCGGAACATCGCCTCGAGCTCCTGGATGATCTTCCCATTGCCGCGCACCGGGCCGTCGAGGCGCTGCAAATTGCAGTTGATGACCCACGTGAGGTTGTCGAGCTTTTCCCGGCCGCCCAGCGAGATCGAACCCAGGGTCTCCGGCTCATCGGTCTCCCCGTCGCCGATGAAGCACCACACTCGAGACCGTGACGTGTCCTCGATGCCGCGGTGCTGCATGTAGCGGAGAAAGCGCGCCTGATATATGGAGTTGATCGGACCGAGCCCCATCGAAACAGTGGGGTACTCCCAGAAGTCGGGCATCAGTCGCGGATGGGGATAGCTCGACAGACCACCACCGATTTCACGGCGGAATCGATCGAGATCCTCCTCACCGAGACGTCCGGCCACGTAGGCCCGGGAGTAGATGCCGGGAGACGCATGGCCTTGGATGTAGACGTGGTCGCCGGGGCCGTCGTTGTGGCCCCGAAAGAAGTGGTTGAAGCCCACGTCGTAGAGCATGGCGGAGGAAGCGAACGTGGAGAGGTGGCCCCCGATGCCATCTACCGCCTTGTTCGCCCTCGTGACCATCACAGCGGCATTCCACTGGATGATGCGGCGCAGCCGCTGCTCGAGTGGGATATTGCCGGGGAAGGGCACCTCGAAGTCGGGGGGGATGGTGTTGATGTAGGGCGTGCTGACCGTCTGCGGCACTCCGACGTTGCGATCGTTGGCGTGCTGCAGGAGCTTGGCGATCAGATAGCGGGCGCGGGGCACTCCGTCGACGTCGATGACGTTGTCCAGCGACTCGAGCCACTCCACCGTCTCGTCTGGGTGAGTGTCCGGAAGCTGGTGGGTGAAGTCGTCGCCGATCACTGGCTGCAGTGTCTCCGTAGGTAGCGCTCCGAAGGTTACACCGTGGCAGGTGCCCGATCCGACGAGCGCCGATTGACCGATTTTGCGCCATGGGTGTCAGCCGCTACATTGCGTAGCCGCTTTGGGCAAGCAGAGGTAGGGCGGCGTTCAATCCCGGAGGAAAACCCGATTGAACGCTCCACACCGACCTTTCATCGTTACTAGACGCCAAACCCGGATTCGTGCCGGCGCGCTCGCATTCGCACTGCTGACCTCACTGGTAGCGGTAGGGAGCGCCGCGCCGAGCCAGGCAGCCGCCCAAAGCTGCCCTGAATTCCCCAATGCCGCCATCATCGGCAACCTGCAGCGCAACGCGATCAACGAGGCGTCGGGCTTGGTCGCCTCGCGCCAACACAACAATCGCTTCTGGCTCCACAACGACAGCGGGGACAGCGCCCGCATCTTCGCCATGACCCAAGCCGGCGCCGATCGGGGAACCGTGGTGCTCGGGAACCGGCCCGCCAGCGACTTCGAAGACATCGCCATCGGCCCGGGCCCCAACGCCAATCTCGACTATCTCTACATTGCCGACATAGGCAACAACGGGCACGGTCGAGCCACCGTCCGCATCTACCGGATCGCCGAGCCCACCCCTCCGGGGGCCGGGAACACGATCACGATTCCCGATGGCCAGATCGAGACATTCGTCTATGCCTACGAGAATCCCAACCAACCCGGAACCCATTGGCGGCGCAACGCCGAGGGACTCATCGTCGACCCGATAACCGATGACCTCGTCATCTTCGAGAAGCAAGTGCAGACCATCGATGGCGAACCGGACATGGGTTGGGTCTACAAGATCGACCAGGAAGACCTCGTCGAGGGCAGGACCATCACCGCCCGGCCCCGGACTGCGGTCAAGCAGCGTTACGAAAACAGGTACTCACCGATCACCGGCGCCGACATCTCGCTGGACGGCAAGGTGGTCATCGCCAAGAACGGCGCCGAGACCTGGGCCTGGTTGCGCGATCCCGCCGGGTCGGTCTTCGCCGCCTTGGCCGCCCACCCGGTGAGCGCCTGCATTGCTCCGAAGACTCCGGGAGAGGCCATCGCCATCTTGCCCGACGGCGGCGCCTACATAACCGTTACCGAGAGGGTGGGGGCCCCGGTGTGGCAGGTGGGTCTGGATTACGACGGAGCGGTTCCGCCGCCGCCCCCGCCGCCGCCCCCACCCGGAGGCCCAACCTGTGGGGGGAGAGCGGCGACGATCGTCGGCACGGACGGCGACGATGTATTGGTCGGCACCGACGGGGTGGACGTCATTGTGGGACTCGGCGGCAACGACTTACTCATCGGCAAGGAGAAGGGGGATTACCTGTGCGGCGGTCCGGGCCGCGACCGCATCTACGGTGGCATCGGCAAGGACAAGCTCATGGGCAACGATGGTCACGACATGATCAACGGCGGGTACGGCGACGACTTCATCCTGGGAGACAAGGGAGCCGACCGCCTGTACGGCGAGGGGGGAGCGGACTACATCGCCGGCGCCAAGGGCGACGACGTCCTGATAGGCGGGGCCGGAAGCGACGTCTTGCTTGCCGGGGCCGGACAGGACGTTTGCTACGGCGGTCCCGGCAACGACGAGTTCCAGTCGTGCGAGTAGCCGGCGGCGCCCGCCGTTGAGGCGATCAGCTGTCCTCGTCGGCCGTGTGGTCGCGTACCCGCTGCTCTAGCTCGTCGAACCGCTGGTCCTCGGCATCGATCTCGTCGAGGATCATGTCGACACGCTCGTGGGGCTCGGCGTCGAGCTCGCGCTGCTTGCGGTCCAACTCCTCGCTGAGGGTGTCCCCCGCACGCGTCAGGCCTTCCTTGAGATCGGCTGCCTCTCGCTTGAAGATCGCGACGAGACGATCCCAGAGGCTCATTCGGATTCTCCCTTCGCGACGGCAGCGTAGACGGCTGCGTAATGGCGGTAGTGGTGCAGTCCGTTGGCGGTGCTGGCGTTCTCCGCCTCGTTGACGGGGCGGATGACGCGCATCGGGCTACCAACGGCCAGCATCCCAGCAGGGACGATGGCTCCGGGAGGCACCACGGAGCCGGCGGCCACCAATGCGCCCTCCTCCACTCGGGCCCCGTTGAGCAACACGGCACGCATGCCCACCAGGGCTCCGTCCTCGACCGCAGCGCCGTGGACGATGGCGCCGTGGCCGATCGTCACATTGGCCCCTATTGCCACCGGATATCCGGCATCGGTGTGGATCACGGCGTTGTCTTGGATGTTCGTGCCGGTTCCCACCGTTACCGGAGATACTTCGGCGCGAATCGATGCACCGAACCAGACCGAGGCCTCGGTGGCGATGGTCACATTGCCGAACACCCGAGCCGTATCCGCGATGAAGGCACTGGGATCGATGTCGGGCTGCTGGAGAGGGGGGAGATGGCTCATGTCCCGAGCATACGCTGCGGTCATACCAGCGTTCTAATGATGATCGCCAGCAGCGCCACTGCCCACAGCACCAGCCCGGCCGCCAGGCTCAAAGCCGCCAGCAGTATCGCTCCGGGGTTCGCCACCTCGGCGATTCCGGTCACATCCACGCCCAGGTTGCCCAGATCGGCTTTGAGGCCCCAGACGCTGCGCAGCACCCGAAATCCGCCGAGGATCGGTTGTTTCCGGGTGGTGCGCAGACCGTCTACTGCGTCGGTGAGCCGAGCCTTGGCCGAGCCCGCCAGGCTGGAGACCTGACCGCGTATCTTGGCGACGTCGAAGGCACCCGCCAGGGAGCGGCCGTACCGCCACAACATCCATCCCGGGATCGTGCATATCAGCCCGGCGATCCAGCCAAGGGCGCCCAGCGGCGACAGGGCCGCCACGGTGGTGGCCGCGGCGCCGAGCCAGGCAAATACCGCAGCTCGTTTCATCAAGCCGGCGCCACGCTCGGCGAGGAAGTCGACCCGGGCGATCACGCTCTCGACTGCGGCGGAGGTCCAAGCCATGGCGGCATCGTACGCGGCTCAGCCGCCAATGCCCGGATGCCTGATGGCCTGACGACGCCCTATCCCGTGCTCGAGCGTGCCGCGATTCCGGCACGCTCGAGCACGACGGGATACGAAGCTACATAGCCTCTGGGAGCGGGACCGCATGTACCAGGGCGATCTTCCAGTCGCCCTTGTTGTAGCGGAATACCACGGTCGTCGGAGCCAGGATCGACACCTTCTCCCCGCCCACCTCGTAGGTCTGGTCGGCCAAGCAGGTCACGACGGCGACGTCGTCCCATTGCTCGGATCTGAGGTCGGATAGTTTGCTGTGGATGTTGCCGACGCCCATCGCCTTGACTTGGTCGAAATAGCCGTCGAAGGCGGACTTGCCCCGCAGCCACTTGCGGGAGATCTCGTCGACCCCCTGGGCATCATCCGTGAACATTGCTTTGAGAGCGTCGAAGTCGAGGCGGTCGAAGGTGCTGAAGAGCTTCTTCACCTCGGTCTTGAAGTCGATCGCCGTGGCTACGGCCATCTCTCTCACCTCCTGCCGGCTGTCGCCGGCGATAGCCCGGCGCTCCAGGCCGCAGGGACGTGAGATGCGGACCCAGGGAGGCGTCGGGTCCGGTACTTGCGCAGATCATATGCCGGGTGAGGTCGCTCGCCTATCCCCGGAGTTTCGCGATCCCGTTGCTGAGCCGTTCGCAGATGGTCACCCTCGAGCGGTCACGGCCGCCAGCGATTCCGCAGAAATATTGCCGCCGCAGACGATCACCACGACCCGTCCTCGCGGGGCGGCCGGCTCTACGGCTGCCAGGGCCAGGGCGGCGCTGCCTTCTATGGGGTCGTCGTTGGCGCCCGTGTACCGGCGCAGCGCGGCCGCGATCGAATCCTCATCGATCAACAGCCAGTCGTCGACCAGCGAGCGACACATCTCGAAAGTGATCGTGTCGGCCTCGATGCCCCCGGAAGTGCCGTCTGAGAGCGTCGGCAGATGCGGGGTCTCGACCACTCTGCCGGCCATCACCGAGTGGTGCATCGCCGCCGAATTGGCAGCGCTGGCCGCGATGATTCGGATGGCCGGATTGTGGTGCTTGAGGGTGGCGGCGACTCCCGACATGAGCCCGCCGCCGCCGACGGCCACGATCACTGTGCTCAAGGTGGGGTCCTGGCGCAGCAGCTCGCTGGCGATGGTGCCCTGTCCGGCGACGACGGTCGGATCGTTGTATGGCGAGATGTAAGGACGACCCGATGCAGCGGCGGCGCGCCGACCCGCCAGCTCCGCGTTCACCGGGTCGCCCTCCACGGTCGAGATGGTGGCCCCCAATGCGCGGATCCTGGCGACTTTGGCAGCGTCGGCGTTGGTGGGCACGAAGATCTCCGCTGACACCGCCCGCCGGGCGGCCGCATCAGCAACTCCCGCTCCGTGGTTGCCTGTCGAAGCCGCCACCACGCCGCGGGCACGCAGCTCCTCAGGCAAGGACGAGATCTTGGCGGCGGCGCCCCTGATCTTGAACGATCCGGTGGCCTGGAGGTTCTCCAGATTGGCTAGCACGGTCGCCCCGGCGGTATCGAACTCGGGTCGCCGCAGCAGGGGCGTCTCGAGGATTTCGGGCCGCAGCTCACGATCGAGACGCGCCGTGGCTGCCACCAGGGCGGTGAGCATACGGCACCATACCGCAGCGCGCCCGGAGGCTCTCAGTAGGGTGGGGCCGAGTTGGCTCTGAGTGGAGTTGTGATGCGCGAAGTGCTGTTGGTGGTGCACATAATCGCCGCTGCGGGTTGGATCGGCGGCGTCCTGGCCGAGGTGATGACGACGCGCCGGTTGGTAGCTCGCGGGGGGTCAACGGCTGCCGCCTGGATGGAAACGGTGGTCTTCTGGGGAAGAGCGCTCTACACGCCGGCGGCGATAGTCATCCTGGCCACCGGAGTCGGCCTCGTCCTCGATTCGGCGCTGTACGGGTTCAGCAGCGCCTTCGTGTCGGTGGGGTTTCTCGCAGTGATCGTGGGGGCGGGACTCGGCATGGCCGTGTTCGGCAAGGGGGGAGCCCGGGCGTCTGCGGCCTTTGCTGCCGATGACGATGTGGCGGGCGCAGCCGAAGTAGCCCGCATGCGTCCGCTCGTGCTTCTCGAGGGCGCCGTGCTGCTCCTGGCGGTCGTTGCGATGGTCTACAAGTGGGGGGCGTGACTCACAGCTCTCCGGTGCCGAGAATCTCGCTCAGGCGACTCTCTCCGACACCGCTGACGAACCACCACCAGCCGACAACCAGCGCCGCCAGCGTGGCAAAGGCCAGCAGCGTGAGGTACCAGGCGAGCCAAATGGACCCGTGATCTGCCAAGGTCGGCAAGCCCAACGCCAGTCCGAACCCAAAGCTGGCTGCTCCCAGCCCGGTTATGAAGAGCGTCATGAAGCCGAACCAGCTGAAGGGGGAGGCGGCGGCGGTGACGATCTTGGCCTTGTTCAGAGGGAACAGGTAGGAGTTCTCCAGCTTGGCGGCCAGCAACACATCACCGCCGAGCTGCTCGTTGATGTCGCCTTCCAGCTTGGCGGCATAGTGGCGGGCAAAGATCAGGTACGAGGCGTCGAAGGCGGTCAACGTTGCGCCGAGCAGCGCCATGATCGGCACGAGAAGGAACGCTTCCCCGATCCCCCACCAGCCCACCAGGAAGAGGGCCGCGCTCGCCAGGGTGGTCACTCTCACGTCGCTGAAGAAGCGTTCGTGGTAGTAACGCGTCATTCCCCGCATTCGGCTGAGCTGCTCGGCAGCTATCTGAACCGCGTCCACCCTATGAAGATAATGGATGGATTCGGGGGTCACGCCGAGAAAGCTTCGATGACTGAACCGAATCGGGTCACTGCCGACGCATCTTCGACCCCTACCAGCGACACGATCGCCTCCTGCACGCCGGCTTCGGCAAGCTGCCGGAAGCGGCCGATTTGGTCCGCGACCAGTCCGGCGTTGACCGAGGCGGCGAACTGAGCCGCACTCATTGCCGCCGGCCGCAGGGCGTTGACGGCAGCTTCGAGCTGGCTCGGGTCGGTCGCCACCAGCGCCGGGGAGAGGTGGGTAATCCGAATCGTGGAAGGATCGCGTTCCAGCTCCCGGCAATGGTTGTGCAGCACCTCGGTCTTGTGGCGCACGGTGGCGGGGTCACCCATGAAGTTGGCGGCATCTGCGTACTGCGCCACCAGCCGCAGCGTGCGTTTCTCGCCACTGCCGCCTACGAGTATCGGAATTCGCTCCTGGAGAGGGCGGGGGTAACACATCGCTTCAGGCACGCGGAACGTCTTGCCCGCGAAAGCGGGGGCGCCCGGTCCCCACATCAGCGGAAGCAGTTGCAGGGTGTCTTCGAGCCGGTCGAGGCGCTCCTTGGTGGTGGGAACGTCCCAGCCGTAGGCGCGGGTCTCGCGTTCGAACCAGCCGGCCCCCAGGCCCGCCATCGCCCGACCGCCGCTCAGGACGTCGAGGGTGGCGATCATCTTCCCCAGGAGGGCCGGGTTGCGGTATCCGACGCCGGTGACCAGGGTCCCCAGCTTGATACGGCGGGTCACGCCGGCCAGGAACGCCAGCGTGGTGTAGGCCTCCGGCATGTCCCACCATTCCGGGCCGACCTGGGGGATCTGGATGAAGTGGTCCATCACCCACAGCGACGAGAACCCGGCAGCTTCGGCGGCGTGCGCGATCTCGGTCAGCCGCTTCCCGGTTGCTTGTGGGCTGCCGGCGAAGTTGAACACTCCGATCTGAAGCCCGAAATCGAGTCGCACCGGCGCCCCCGCCTGGCGAGCCGCCGCCGCCGTGGCACCGGCCATCGACCGGTTCACGATGCGTATCGGATCGCCGGCCTCGACTACTGCGATGTACCCCTCGCCAGCCAGCTCGGGCAATGTCTCGGCGTATCGGGTGATCTGCGAAGTCAACACCTTGGCGGGAACCGGTCGGGCCCGCTCCCTGTTGCGGGCTCGGCACACCTTGGGCTCGGTATTGAATACGACTGCGTATGCCGGCAAGCCGGCTTCACCGGCCTGTTGTATCCAGCGCAAACGATCGTCCCGATTGAACCCCAGCGTGTCGATCACCGTGGTCAGCTTGCGGCGCATGCGCCGGGCCACGATGTCGTGTAGGACCGCAAAGGCGTCGGTGCTGGCGCGCTGGTCGTACTCGTCGATGCCGACGGCAGCCCGCAACTCGTCGGACGAGACGATCTCGGCGGGTTCGAAGCGACGTGCCGCCCATGTCGACTTCCCCGCCCCGGAGGGACCGATCAGGACGACGACACTCGGCGTGACTAGCTCCACGGTTCGAGCCTAGATCTCGGTGGGGCGAGATCTACCGGCGGGGCGGCGTCGCCAAGTCCCCTGGCTTGGCTGGGTGACCCCCCAGCGGACAATGAGGGAGTCGCCCGGAGGCGGTGGCGGCGGCGGTCGCATACGTTGCTGGCATGAGCACCAAACCGAACTCGCAGCAGACCCCTTCCGGCCCGGTCAGCCTCATGGACCGTCTCGAGGAGACTGCGTTCAAGTGGGGTGGCCTCGTGATGATCTTCCTGGCGGTGGCGTTCGCTATGGGCATCGCGATCGATCACGGGCTGTTCACCCCCCCGTTGCGCGTGGCCGGCGGCATATTCGTCGGCATCGGGCTGATTGCATTCGGTTTGTTCACGTACCTGGGGCGGCCCGTGTTCGGCCAGAGCCTGCAGGGAGCCGGGCTCGCCGTGATCTTCCTCTCCGTATTCGCCGGCCATCAGGTGTTCGACGTCTTGACGTGGGAGACTGCGATGGCCGCGACGGTCATCGTCACTGCGCTGTCGTTCTGGCTGGCGGCTCGGCGGGGCGATTCCGCGCTGGCCGCTATCGGGCTCATCGGCGGGTTGGCGGCGCCCTTCGTGCTGTCTCTCGGTGACGGGGCCCCCGGCGGGGGGGCCGCCGACTCGCTGAGCGCCTACGCAATTTATGCCACCCTGCTCCTGTTGGCTGCACTAGCCGTGTACTTCTTCAATGGCTGGGGATCGCTGCTGGTCACCTCAGGCGTGCTGGCCGTCGCTACCTACGGCTCGATCATCGACCGGATGCGAGTCATCGACGAGGCCCAGCTAATCGTCCAGCTGGGCGTGACCATCGTGGCGCTGGCGCTCTGGCTGGTGCCTGTGGTGCGGCTGCAACTGGGTCGTCCGGTGCAGGTGTCGCGGCATTCGGTTGATCACCACTGGGCCGGCTTCTTCCGCGGCGCTGAGCTGGGCAACGTCATCTGGGTCCCCGGGCTCGCCGTCGTCGCCACGGCTGCGATCTGGGACTTGCTGCCGATGCAGATCGGATATGTCAGCCTGGGCGCCGCCGTGGCGGTGGGGATCATCGGCTCGGCGGTGAGGAGCAGCGACGCCGTCCTCGGGCTGACGCATTTCGTGGCCGCCTCGGCGCTATTGGCGACTGCATCCGTCCTGCTGCTCAACGGCTCGGCTCGCCAGCTGGCGCTGGCCGGTCAAGCCTTTGCCTCCTTGGTGGCGGGACGCCGCGCGGGCTCTCCTGTGCTCACCGCCGTCGGCGGTTTGATCGCCCTGCCCGTGCTGGGATGGGTCTCCGCCGAGCTGTTCGAGGCGTTTGCGGCCGATGTCCGGGTCACAGCCTCTCAGCTGGTAGCGCATGCGATCATCGTAGGGTTCATCGCGGCCACCGCCTTGCTCGACGAACATCCGCAGGTCCGCAGTGTGCTGGGTGGAGTGGCGTTCGCCGCCGCTGGCGTCTGGTTCGCCGAAGCATTCATCGGGGTGCAGAACGGGGCGGCGCTCACCACGGCCAGCTGGATACTGATGGCAGCCGGCGCCGCTTCGTTGGGGCTTCGTATCGGTTCGCGACCGGCGATCCAAGCCGGTCTGGTGACGGTGCTCATCGCGGTCGGCAAGCTCCTGACCGCCGACTTGATCCTGATCAACGCAGTCGGAAGGACGATCAGCTTCTTCGTAGCCGGCGTCGTCCTGGTGGCGTTCGGCTACAACTACCCCGCAATGCGCGAGGTGCTGGGCCGCAGCGACGAGATGGACGCGGAGGAGGAACCACGGCCGGAGCCACCGACCCGCTCCTTCATCTACGGCGATCCCCAGCAGTAGCCGGCTCGGGGCTCAGGAGTCCCCCGTGGCGCGGTCCGCGAAGAGTGACTCCAGGTCCAGGTCGTGCCCCTCGAGCAGCCTTTGCAGCAGCTGCTCGAGATCGAGATCGGCCAACCCCTCGAGATCGGCCAACCCTTCGAGATCGGCCAACCCCTCGAGATCGGCCAACCCCTCGAATTGCAGGCTCCCCATCATCGACTCCAGCTGGCCGAGTAGCTGGTCGAGATCGAGCTCGCCATCCCCCAGCAGGCCGGGCAGCAGCTCATCGAGGCCGCATGCGGCAAACCCGGCGAACAGCGACCCTAGTTCCAGCTGGTGGAGGTCCTCGAGGCTCTCGATATCGGGCGGCGGCTCAGGCAGATCGCAGTCCTCCAGCTCGAGCCGGTCCAACTTGCGTTCGAATTCCTCCAAGTCGAAATCCTCGGGGAGCAGCCCGGGAGGCAGCTCGCCCAGGAGCCCTTCCAGGTCGAAGTCCTCGATGCGCCACTGCCCGAGATAGAGCGGTCCCAGCTCGAGGACGGAGGGATCGAGGGCCTCCCAGTCGATGGACGGCAGCTCGATCCCGAAGTCGCGCGGATCCGGAGGATTGCCGCATTCGCTCTCGATGGTGCCCGCCGGATCGAGCTCATCGGCGCCGTCCTGGCGGCGGAACATGTCGGCCAGCTGGGGCATCAGCGCCTCGGCCTCCTCGGCGACACAGCTGGCCCAGGTCTGCAGCTCTTGACGATATGCGGCCGCGTCCGGGCCCAAGTCGGGGATCGGCGGGAGTCCGCAGTTGTCCACCAGCTGAGGTGCTTGCGCCGCGTCGAGGCCAGATGTGAACCAAGCGTGGAGCTGGTCGACGACACACGTGGCGTAGTCGGCCTGTTCGCTGAGATCCTCCGGCAACGTGATCTGGGCCGCGCCGGCGGATACGTCGGCCGCGGCCAGCGACGACGTCGGCGAGGCCACGGTCGTCGCCGACTCGCCATCCGGCGCCACCAAGGCGAGCGCACTGATTCCGATGGCCAGCACGGCCGCGAAGCTGGCCGCGAAAGCGACGGCCGGGCGCTGCACCCATTGGCGCCACCGCGGGCGGACGGCGGGCGGCGGGCCGCCGGAGAACAACGCCTGTAAGCGAGCATCGGGGCTGACCCGCTCTGCGGCGGACGCTCCCCGCCATGATCGCAAGATCCCGGCGAGGCGTCGATTCGCCGGGTCCGCCGCAACCAGCTCGTCGAGGAAGTCGCCGCGTTGGTCGCCGGCGCCACGGTCGGATGCTTCGAACGGAGAAGCTCCGCGTTCGGCTTCGGGCTGGCCGGCGTCGTCCGAAGGGGAGGAGCCGGGGCGGCGGGGGGAAGCGTGGTCGCTCATATCACCTCTGAGAACGTAACGATGGGGTCAACGGATACGCGCCGGCGTCGAGTTTGTCGCGCAGCGCTGCGATGGCACGATGCTGGAGTGACTTCACGGCGCCAACTGGACGACCCAGCACCGCAGCAGTCTCGGACAAGGTCAAGCCGGCGATGAGGCGCAGGTGCAGCACGTCGCGCTGGCCGGGGGTCAGTCCATCGAGCAACCGGCCGATGTCGGCGTGGGTGAGGCGAGCCATCGCCTCGTCCTCCACGTCTCCGCCGGCCACCTCGTGGCCCGCCGAGTCGAGCCCGGCACCCAGCTGGGGGCGGCGGACCCGTTTGCGGTGCTCATCGATCAGGAGGTTGTTGGCGATGGTGAATATCCAGGAGCGAAAGCCGGACTCAGTCCCGGAGAAGCGGTGCAGCGCAGTGAATGCCCGGTGGAAGACCTCGTTGGTGGCGGCGCCCACATCAGCGGCGCCCCGCACTCGGAGAAATCCGGCCACTTCGGTGCTCAGCGAGTCGTAAAGAGCCCGCAGCGCATCACCTGAGCCCTGCCGGGCGCGCTCCACGAGCTCCTCGAAGTCGCCCGACGCGGCCCCTAGGAGCCCTTCCGAATGGGAATCCGACATGTCACTACCGTAAACGTCGGCCGGTGATAGTTGGGTGCGAGTGTCTCCGAGCTGGGCCCAACGAGAACATTGGGCGGCGCCGCGCCACAATGGGGACATGAGCGGATCAGGGTCGCCACGTCTGGTGCGGGCCCCGCGCGGGAGTGAGCTCTCCTGCAGGGGGTGGCCACAAGAGGCTGCCTTGCGGATGCTGATGAACAATCTCGACCCGGAAGTTGCCGAGCGTCCCGACGACCTGGTGGTCTACGGCGGCACCGGGAAGGCAGCCAGGTCGTGGGATGCCTTCGATGCCATCGTGGCCACACTGCGCCGCCTCGGCGACGACGAGACGCTGCTGATCCAGTCGGGCAAGCCGGTCGGGGTGTTCCGCACCAACGAGTGGGCGCCGCGGGTGTTGCTGGCCAACTCGAACCTGGTGCCGGAGTGGGCGACTTGGGAGGAATTCCGTCGGCTCGAGGGACGCGGCCTGACCATGTACGGCCAGATGACTGCCGGCTCATGGATCTACATCGGGACCCAGGGCATTCTCCAGGGCACGTACGAGACATTTGCCGCGATTGCTCACAAACGATTCGGCGGCAGCTTGGCGGGCACCATCACGCTGACCTCCGGGCTCGGCGGCATGGGAGGGGCCCAACCACTGGCGATCACGATGAACGGGGGAGTGGCGCTGTGCGTCGAGGTCGACCCGGAGAGGGTCCGGCGCCGGCTCGATACCAGCTATCTCGACGAGGTCGCCGTCGACCTCGACGCGGCGGTGGCGCGCTGTGTCGAAGCGCGGGACGCCGGCGACGGCCTCAGCGTCGGCGTTGTGGGCAACGCAGCCGATGTGGTTCCTCGTCTCCTCGAGATGGGGTTCCCGGCCGACATCGTCACCGATCAGACCTCGGCGCACGATCCGCTCACCTATGTGCCGGTGGACCTCACTCCGGAGGCGGCCGAGAGGATGCGAGGGGAGAACACCGAGGAGCTGGTTCGTCGGGCGCGGGTGTCGATGGCACGCCACTGTGCCGCCATGGTCGGATTCATGGACCGAGGAGCGGAGGTATTCGACTACGGGAACTCGCTGCGGACCGAAGCCCGCCTCGGTGGGTTCGAGCGGGCCTTCGACTATCCCGGCTTTCTCCCCGCCTACGTACGCCCTTTGTTCTGTGAAGGCAAAGGCCCGTTTCGGTGGGTCGCCCTGAGCGGGGACCCTGCCGACATCGCCGCCACCGACCTAGCCGTGCTCGAGGAGTTCCCCGACGACGAGGCGTTGGCGCGCTGGATCAAGCTGGCTTCTGAACGAGTCGCCTTCCAAGGCTTGCCCGCCCGGATCTGCTGGCTGGGGTACGGAGAGCGAGCTCGGTTGGGTTTGCGATTCAACGAGATGGTGCGCACCGGAGAAGTGTCCGCCCCCATCGTCATCGGCCGCGACCACCTCGATTCGGGCTCGGTGGCCTCTCCATATCGGGAGACCGAAGACATGGCCGACGGGTCCGACGCCATCGCCGATTGGCCCCTGCTGAATGCGATGGTCAACGTAGCCGCCGGGGCGACGTGGGTGAGCCTCCACCACGGAGGCGGTGTGGGTATAGGTCGCTCGATCCACGCCGGCATGGTTGCGGTGGCGGACGGAAGCGAGTTGGCAGATGCCAAGCTGTCCAGGGTGCTCACCTCGGACCCGGGCACGGGTGTCATGCGCCACGCCGACGCCGGTTACGAAGCCGCCAAGCGCGTCGCTTCGGCCCGCGGTATCGACTTGCCCATGGAGCAGCAGTGAGGCGGCTGCGCGCCCAGGCCGCCTGGTTGGGCGGACCCGGCCTCACCCGCGACGTGCTGATCGAAATCGAGGACGGCAAGTTCTCCGCCTTGCGGACCGACAGCACATTTGCCGCCCCGATCCTGCGCGGCATAGTGCTGCCCGCCTTCGTCAATACCCACTCGCACGCCTTTCACCGCGCCTTGCGGGGGAGAACGCACGAGCAAGGAGGTGACTTCTGGGCGTGGCGCGATCTCATGTACCGCGTGGCGGACGAGCTCTATCCCGACACGTATCGCCGCCTCGCCGCCGGTGTCTTCGCCGAGATGCTCAGTGGCGGCATCACCGCGGTGGGCGAGTTCCACTATCTCCACCACGCCGCCGGCGGCGAGCGGTACCCGAATCCGAGCGCGATGGGCCATGCGCTGATGCAGGCGGCCGCAGAAGCGGGGATCCGCCTCACCCTCATCGACACTTGCTATCTGACTGGAAGCGTCGCCGGTGCTCCGCTGCGGCCCCCTCAGGCGCGCTTCAGCGATGGCTCGGTGGAGGCGTGGGCCGACCGGGTGCGGGTGCTGGCCGCCGACGTCGCCGATGCGCCGCTGGTGCAACTCGCCGTCGCCGCCCACAGCGTTCGCGCGGTGCCCGCCAAGGACCTGGGGACGATTCGCCGGGTGGCGGACGAGCTCGGCTTGCCGGTTCACGTACACGTCAGCGAGCAGCCCGCCGAGAACGAGGCGTGCATCGCCGAGCATGGCGTGACGCCGACTGAGCTGCTGGTCGACACCGGGGTGCTGGCCCCGGGGGCAACGGCAATCCACGCCACCCACCTCAGCGAACGCGACATCGAGCTGCTCGCCGCGTCGGGCGCGGCCGTCTGTCTGTGCCCGACAACAGAGCGGGATCTCGGAGACGGCCTCGGGCCGGCAGCCGAGCTCGCCCGAGCTGGGGTTCCTCTCAGCTTGGGCACGGATTCCAACGCCGTAGTCGACATGTTCGAAGAAGCCAGGGGTGTCGAGCTGCACGATCGGCTGCGCACCCAGGCGCGTGGGGTTCACGCCCCGGCAAGTCTGGTGGATGCGGCCGGTCGCAACGGTGGCGATGCGCTCGGCTGGAGCGGCCTGGGCAGGCTCGAACCGGGGGCCCCGGCCGATTTCATCGTGGTCGACACGAGCTCGTATCGACTCGCCGGGATCGGGCCGGACAGCTCGCTGGCGGAGGTGATATTCGCCGCCACCCGTGACGACGTGGCCGACGTGTTCGTCGGTGGTCGGCAGATAGTGGCGCACGGTCGCCACGCCGGCGCATGGGACCCCGGAGCGTTGGGCGGGGGACTGGCTGCGGTGCTGGAGTGACGGTCGCCGTCGACACCCTGGTCGTCGACGCCATGGTGGCGACGGTCGGGGTGGCCGGTGATTACGGCCTGCTCGATGGTGGCGTGGTGGGCATCGCCGATGGGCGCATCGCCTATGTAGGGCCTCCGTCCTCAAAGATCGAGCCGGCGGCGACGGTGAGCGCCGCCGGACGGTTGCTGACGCCGGCGCTGATCGACTGCCATACCCACTTGGTGTTCGCCGGCGAGCGCCTCGTCGACTTCGAACGCCGTCTCTGCGGAGCCTCGTACGCCGACATCGCCGCCGCCGGCGGCGGCATCCGGCGGACGGTCACCGCCACCAGGGCGGCTGCGGAGGAGGAGCTGTTCGCTTTGGCCGCCGCCAGGGTGAGATGGCTGATGGCCAGTGGTGTGGCCACGGTGGAGATCAAGTCGGGTTATGGGCTCGATACGGCAACCGAGCTGCGCATGCTCCGAGTGGCGAGGCGGGTCGGTCGGGAGCTTCCCGTAGCGGTGCACACCTCGCTGCTGGGCGCCCATGCGGTGCCCAACGAGCTGCGCGACGACCCCGACCGCTACGTCGACCACATCTGTCGCGAGATGATCCCGGCCGTCGCCGCCGAAGGCCTGGCCGATTCGGTCGATGCCTTCTGCGAGAAGATCGCGTTCACGCCAGACCAGGTGCGGCGGGTCTTCGCAGCCGCCGCTGCCGCCGGCTTGCCCGTGCGGCTGCACGCCGACCAGCTATCGGACGGCGGCGGGGCAGCCCTCGCCGCCGAACATGGGGCGCTGTCCGCCGATCACCTCGAGCATGCCGCTCCTGCCGGCTTGGAGGCGATGGCGGCGGCCGGAACGGTTGCCGTGCTCATCCCCGGGGCAGCTACGTTCCTGGACGAGCCGTTGCGACCGCCGGTCGAGGCGATGCGGGCTGCCGGCGTCAGGATCGCCGTCGCCACCGACCTCAACCCCGGATCGGCGCCGGTGGGCTCGTTGCAGTTGGCCATGGCACTGGCGGCGACTCGGTTCGGTTTGACCCCTGCCGAGACGCTCCACGGCGCAACGCGCCATGCGGCGGCGGCGCTCGGACTCCACGATCGGGGGGAGATTGCGGTTGGAATGCGGGCCGACCTGGCTCTATGGGACGTTGTCTCGCCGGCGGCGCTCAGCTATTGGTTCGGCGCGCCGCTGCTAGCCGGGCTGTGGATCGGCGGCACTCAGGTTGCTGGAGTGGGCTCCGATGGCGGTTAGGCCGATACTCCAGATCGGGGATCCGGTTCTACGCCGGCCCACCCGCCGGGTGGCGGCCGCTGAGCTGGCGGACCCGGGCGTCCAAGGGGCCATCGACGACATGATCGAGACGATGGCGGCCGCCGACGGTGCCGGGATCGCGGCCAATCAGATAGGCGTCTTGCTCGCTATCTGTGTGATTGGGGTAGACCACAACGAGCGCTATCCGTACAAGCCGCCCATCCCGCTCACGGTGCTGGTGAATCCGGTGATCGAGCTGCTCGATGATGAGATGTGGCTCAACAATGAGGGATGTCTGAGCGTCCCTCTGCGCGGCGACCTCGACCGCCACATGAGCATCGAAGTGTCTGCGTGGGATCGCGACGGGACGCCGTTCACCGCCGTCTATCGCGGCCTGACGGCGGGCACCGTGCAGCACGAGGTGGATCATCTCAATGGCAGGCTCATCGTCGACCGCATGGAAGACTCCACCTCGATGGCGACGTGGGACAACTTCAGCCGGCACGGAATGACGACCTACCTGAAGCGCATCGCCGACGTCATCGCCCGCACCGAGCCACAGGTCGGCCCGCATGAGTGACGTACTGCTCACTGGGACGGGTTTGACTCGCGCCGACGTGGTTGCCGTCGCCCGCGACGCGGCCACCGTCGCCTTGAGCGACGAGGCGCGCCACGTCATGGAGCGATCCCGACGGGTTGTCGAGCGGCTCGCCGCCTCCGGAGAACCGGTATACGGAGTCTCGACTGGGTTTGGTGCCCTCGCCCTGCAGTTCATACCGGAGGTTCGCCGCCGCGAGCTGCAACGCAATCTGATCCGCTCGCACGCCGCGGGAATGGGGGGGCGCGTCGAACGTGAGGTGGTGCGGGCCATGATCTTGCTGCGCGCTCGCACCCTCGCCATGGGGGCATCTGGGATTCGACCACTAGTGGTCGAGCGCATGCTCGACCTGCTCAACGCCGGGGTGACACCGGCGGTCTACGAGTTCGGCTCGTTGGGCGCCTCCGGGGACCTGGCTCCACTCGCCCATGCCGCTCTCGCGCTCCTCGGAGAGGGCAGTGTCGAGATCGACGGGCACGATGTGGCGGCCGCGGACGCGCTCGCCGCCCGCGGTTGGGAGCCGCTGGAGCTCGAAGCCAAGGAGGGCCTGGCGCTGATCAACGGCACCGACGGCGTGCTCGGCATGCTGGTGCTGGCGCTCGCCGACATGGAGCGGCTGCTCGATACTGCCGACATCACGGCGGCAATGAGCGTCGAGGCATTGCTCGGGACCAACCGGGCTTTCGCCGCCGACGTCGTGGGAATGCGGCCTCAGCCGGGCCAAGCCGTGGCGGCCGCCCGGATCTATGCGGCCCTGGAAGGGTCGCCGATCGTTGCCTCCCATCGACACGATGATCCCCGTGTTCAGGATGCCTACTCGCTGCGGTGTGCCCCTCAGGTGCACGGCGCGGGCCGCGACGCTTGGGCGCATGCGGTGCAGGTGGCCGAGAACGAGATGCGGTCCGCTATCGACAATCCGGTCGTCACGCCGGACGGCCGCATCGAGTCGGTCGGCAACTTCCACGCCGCCCCGCTCGGCCTGGCGTGTGATTTGTTGGCGATTGCATGCGCGGAGGTGGGAGCGATCGCCGAACGCCGGGTCGATCGGATGCTCGATCCGGCGAGATCCCACGGCCTTCCCGCTTTTCTCACCGCGGACCCAGGCGTTTCGTCCGGCCTGATGTTGGCGCAGTACACAGCGGCGTCGATCGCCGCCGAGAACCGCCGGCTGGCGGCGCCGGCCAGCGTCGACTCGCTGCCAACCTCGGCAATGCAGGAAGACCATGTATCGATGGCCTGGGGCGCAGCTCGCAAACTGCGGCGCGCCGTGGCCAACCTGCGGCGGCTGCTCGCCATCGAGCTGGTCACCGCAGCTCAGGCGCTCGAGCTGCGGGAGGCGCCAACGGGGCCGGTGACGGGTCGGGTGGTAGCCCGGCTGCGCCAGGTGGTGCCGCGGTTGGAGGCCGATCGAGTGCTGGCTCCCGACCTGGCGGCGGCCGCGGAGCTCGTCGGCGCCGGGGCCGTTGTCGACGCGGCCGGGCTCGGCTAGGTCGGGGCCAACTCCGCTCCGGGCGTCTCTGCCAACCTGTGCAACAGGGTGGCGGCGTGGCGCGTGGCCGGCAGCAGCGTCTCGATACGGAGCTCCTCCAAGGTGACATCGTGCGCCGCGCCGATCGTCGCAATCGTGGTGAAGGTCTCGATCTCCCCGAGCGGTGTGCGCAGTATCAGAGGCACCAGCAGCTCATCGGCGCGCGGAGTCCGTTCGGTGAGATCGACGCCGGCATCGGACGCGTACTGCTGGGCCTCGGCGAGCAGGGCGGCGAGCTCGGCGTCGCCTGGTCGTTCCGCTACCTCGCGCGTCAGGCGACGCAGCAGTACGGCGGCGGCTGCATCCCAGTTTGCTACTGCGCCGCGGGCCCCCGCCGGGTGCAGCATGAGCCGCAGCAAGTTGCCGTCGAAGTCGGCTGGATCGACGCCGGGCGGGATTGCCGCTATGAGGAGCACGGCCGCTACCCGATTGCTGGCGACCAGGTTCCACAATCGATCGACGATGTAGGCGGGATAGGGCTCATGGGCGAGGAGGAGCCGATCGAGCACATCCCGGATCTCCGCCAGCTGGCTGTCGTCGGGACTGCGCTCGGTGTAAGCCGGGGCAAATCCGGCGCTGCCCAGGAGATCGTTACGTTGGCGGAGAGGAATATCGAGGGCCGCCGCCAGATGGATGACCATCTCTCGGGAGGGCTTGGCGCGGCCGGTTTCGAGAAAGCTGATGTGGCGCTGCGAGACGCCGGCCTCGGTGGCCAGCGCCAGCTGCGACAGGTGGCGGGTGGTGCGCCAATCCCGCAGCTTCTCGCCGAACGTGACCGCCATGCCTCGATGATAGATGGATGACATAAGTCGATCTATTACTAGCCAGGTAATCGACTTGATTATCACTTGGTGTCATGGTGGCGACTGTGCGGGCGGCCGGCGGATTGGAGGTTCTCGCAATGGAACGGGTGCTGCAGGCCAACGGAGCCTTCTCGGCGAGCAGCGGGGCCGCGCTGCTGGCCGGGGCGACGTTACTGGACGGGGCAACGGGCCTCGAAGCTTGGTTTCTGATGTCGACCGGGGTGCTGCTGATTGGATACGGGCTGACTCTGTGGCGACTGGCCGCGACCGGTACGCCATCCGGATGGTGGGTCGCCATCGTGCTTGATCTGGGCTGGGTGCTGGCCGCGGGCATCGTGCTGATCGGATTCCCCTCGGCCATGACATCGGCAGGTCGGCTCGGGTTGCTCGCCGTGAGCGTGGTCGTCGTCGCCTTTGCCGCGCTGCAGATCAGGGAGTTGCGGGCTGGCGGCGCGCCGCCCGATGACGGCCTCGACCACCGCGGAGCTCAGACCCCGGCAGGCTCTCCGTAGGCGATCTGGTCCACCCGGGTGCGGATGGCGGCAATATGAGCCGGCGTAGATCCGCAACAGGCGCCGACGATGCGGGCACCTTCTGCGACTGCCCCATCCACGTAACCGGCCATGTCGTCTGCTGTGGTCGGATACTCCATGGTGAGCCCCGAGTACAGCGGCACCCCGCAGTTGCCCTTGGCCACGACGACCGTCTCGGGAGCCGAATCTTTGATTCCGGTCACGGCCGCGATGATGTCATCCGGTCCGATGCCGCAGTTGGCACCGGCAGCCGTCAGACCGGCAGTGGTGCCGGCCCACGTGCCGAAAGCAGTCGGGTGAACGCCCATCATCGTGTGACCGTGGCTGTCGAAGCTCATCGTGGCCACGACTGGGAGCCCCGAGGCGGCGGCGGCGCCAAACGCGGCCTGCAGCTCCTCCAACGACGACATCGTCTCGATCCACAGGACGTCGACTCCGCCCGCCACCAGCCCGGAAACCTGCTCGGCAAAGGCGGCGTCTGCTTGGGAGACCGTGAGCAGACCGTAGGGCTCCAACAGTGCCCCGGTAGGTCCGATGCTGCCGGCCACGGCTACCCGGCGGTCGGCGGTGGCGGCGACGCGGCGGGCCACTTCGGCCGCAGCCCGGTTGAGCTCGACCACCCGCTCTGCGCTGTGATGCAGCTCGAGGCGAGGGCCGTTGCCGCCGAACGTGTTGGTGAGGATGATGTCGGCTCCGGCGTCGATGTAGGAGCCATGGATGGACCCGATCAGCGCCGGGTCGTCAACGTTGAGCAGCTCCGGCGAGCCTCCCGGCTCCAGGCCGGCGTCGAAGAGGGCGGTCCCCATCGCCCCGTCGGCCACTAGAAGCGACTTCGTTGCCAGTAGCTCCGAGAAGGTGTTGGTTTGATCGGCCATGCGCTGCTCCGTCTTCGGGTGCCGAGATGACTCGGGCCTGCGGGGCGTATGAGACGGAAAAACCGCCTCACGACGGGGAGGCGGTCCTCAACGTCGCTTTAGCTGCATTTCTAGAGCGCCCGCAAGCTGACAAGTCAAATCTGGCGCTTTCACGTTGACTCTAGCCCCATATCGGCAAGCGCCGGTCCATTCTTGAAAGGTGGAAGCCGCATCGTCTCCGGTCGGCCGCGCACCGACGCCGCTACATGGTGCCTTTTTGCCAGGAGGCGAAGAGCCGGCCGTAGACCCCGCCGGCGGCCATCAGCTCCTGATGAGACCCGTCCTGGACCAGCTGCCCCCGATCGAAAACCAGCACCCGATCCGCCGCCTCGGCGGTACTGAGCCGATGCGCGATCGTGACTACCGTGCGGCCGGCCGTCAACTCGCTGAGGGCCCGCGAGATCCGCACCTCGGTGGCCGGGTCGACTGCCGACGTTGCCTCATCGAGGACGAGCAAGTCCGGGTCAGCGATCGCAGCTCGGACCAGCGTCACGAGTTGGCGCTCGCCGACCGAGAGAGCCGATCCGCGCTCGCCGACTGGAGTGTCGAGGCCGGCGGCCAGCTCGCCGATCCAATCGTCGAGCCCAAGCCGGCGAAAGGTGGCGGTCAGCTCGTCGCCGCCGGCGCCGGGTCGTCCCATCAAGACGTTGTCGGCGATGGTGCCCCGAAACAACATGCCCTCTTGGGGAACCATCACCACCCGGTCGCGCAACGAGTCGAAGCGCACCCGTTTCAGGTCGACCCCTCCCACCAGGATCTCGCCCTCGGATGGGTCCATCAGCCGCGTCAGGAGCTTGGCGAATGTCGTCTTCCCCGATCCGGTTTCCCCCACGACGGCGACCCGAGTCTCCGGCTCGATCCTGACGGACAGGCGCCGCAACGCCATGGTGCCGGTTGCGTCCCGGGCGTTCTCGCCGGTCTTCGGGTAGCGGAAGGCCACGTTGCGAAACTCGACGCGCAGCGCCTGATGGGGGAGGTCGACGCCGTCGGGGCCGGGATCGGCAACGTCGGGGGCGATATCGAGCACATCGAGCACCCGGCGCCAGCCGGCCACCGCCGTCTGCGCCTCGTTGACGGCCTCGCCGAACGTCTGAATCGGTTGGACGAACAGCTGGACGAGGAAGAGGAAGGCTACGACGGTGCCGATCGTCTCGGATCCACCGACGGCGAGCAGGGTCCCCACCACCAGCACGGCTGCGATCACGAGCGATGACAGGATCTCGCCCGCCCCCGAGAAGCTGGCAGACAGCGCTCCGGCCCGCACGGCTGTGCTGCGGTGGTCTTCGATAGCGTCGCCCAGCTTGCGGCGCACCCGGCTTTCGATCCCGTATGCCCGGATCACGGGAGCACCTACCACGACCTCGGCGAGGGTGGCCAGCATGCGGCCTACCTTCTCGCGTACTAGCAGGAAGGCTTTCTCGAGCCGGCGCTGAAACCAGCGAACGGTGAAGGCGATGAGCGGGATGGCCGCAACGACGGTCAACGCCAGCGGCAGCGAATACACCAGCATGACGACGATCGCCATCAGCGCTTGGCCGGAGTTGACGATGATCATCAGGCCGGCCCATTGCATGAAGCGGCTTATCTGATCCACATCGGAGGTGACGCGGGCCACCAGCGCCCCTCGCTGCTCCGACGCCTGATGGAGCATGGAGAGGTCATGGATGTGGCGGAAGGCGCGGATCCTCAGCCCCGACAAGGCGGTTTCCGACACCTTGGCAAGGCGCAGGTGCATCCACCCGGTTGCTCCGGCCGTGATCGCCACGGCGCCGAGGGCCACCATGATCATGCGCATGACGTGGCTCATGTCGACCCCGTCGGCGGTCACTCCGAAGTCGAGCACCTGCTGAATGACGATGGGGATGATCACCTTGCCGGCGGTGGCCAGCAATGCGAGGGCAATGGTGCCGGGCAGGCCGCGGCGCAGCTCCGGCGACAAGGCCAGCCCGCGACGGATCGTCCGCATAGCCCCGGCACGGGCGGCAGCCTCCTCCTCCATCGTGGTGCGAGTCATCGTCGAGGTCACTGCACCGACTCCGTGTCGTAGGCGTCGATCAACGATCGGTACGCCGGCAAAGTGGCGTAGAGGTGGGAGTGAGTGCCGCGGCCGATGATGCGGCCGTATTCGATGAAGATGACCTCGTCAGCCAGCATTATCGAGGAGCGCCGGTAGGCCACGATGACAACTGTGGTGTCGAGCCCGGCGAGGCCCTCGAGGATGTTTCGCTCTACGCCTGGGTCCACCGCCGAGGTGGCGTCGTCGAGCACCAGCAAGCGGGGGCGGCGGATCAAGGCTCTGGCGAGGGCGATCCGTTGCCGCTGTCCTCCCGACAGGGTGGCCCCGCGCTCTCCCACCAGCGTCTCGTAGCCGTCGGGAAGCGCTGCGATGAACTCATGGGCCTGCGCCAACTGGGCTGCGGCGTGGACTTCCTCCTCACTGAAAGGAGCATCCAGGGTGATGTTGGCGGCGATCGTGTCGTCGAACAAGAAGGCCTCCTGGAATACCAGGGCGGCGGCCTCGGCGAGCTCGCTGCGCTCGAGATCGACCAACAGTTTCCCGTCGAGGCGAACGACCCCCGCGTCGGGATCGAAGAGTCGGATGAGCAGGTGAGCCACGGTCGTCTTGCCGGATCCCGTAGGGCCTACCAGCGCCACCGTTCGGCCCGGCGGCACATCGAGAGTGACGGAGTCGATGCCGCGTCGCTCATCGTGGTTGCCGGGCACCGGTGGGCCCACCCGGTCGGCCAGGTCGGCCGTCTCCGTCTCCGGATACAGATAGCCCATCGTGGCCGCCTCGGCGGTGGCGCCGCCGTGGTTGACCAACCCGGCCGAGCCGTACTCAACAGTGTCGTGCTGACGGAGGACTGTCTCGATGCGGTCCCAACCGACTATCGCGGTGGGCAGCTGCCCGAGGAGCCACGCAAACACCCGCATCGGAAGCGCGATGAGCCGGAAGAGGTAGGCGAAGGTGACCAGGGTGCCCTCGGTCATGAGGCCTTGATCGACGCGCCATGTTCCGACCAGCACGACTGCGAGCACCCCGAGCGTGGGCAGCGCTTCCATCACCGGATCAAAGGCCGCCCGCAGCTTGCCGACGTCGACCATCCGATCGCGCAGATCGTCGGACCGGGTCCCGAAGCGGCCGACTTCGGCGTCCTCGCGTCCCATAGCCTTGACTACGAGGGCGGCATCGAATGACTCATGGGCGATCTCGGTGACCTCTGCCCGCAGCCGCTGCGCGCTGGCGGCGGCAATCCGCATGTGCCGCTGGTAGAAAATGTTGGTGAGGGCAATCGCCGGCGTCACGGCGAACCCGACCAACGCCAGATACGGATCGGTGAGCAGCAGCAGTATCACGGTGATGATCAGCATGACAACGACGCCGAAAGCCATGGGAAGCGGCGCTGCGATGAACGACGCCGCCTCGACATCGGCATTCACGTTGGACAGCAGCTGCCCGGTCGGGTAGCGACGGTGCCACTCGATCGGCAGTTCGAGGTAGCGGTCGGTGACATCGGTGCGGTCCCGCTGCTGGAGGCGATATTGGGCCGCGTAAGCGCCGAAGCGGCGCAGGGTTATGCCCAGCCCCCGTAGCGCACCGACCCCGATGATCAGCATTGCGGCCACGACCAAGCTCGTCGTGGTCACGTCGCCGGCTGCGACCGCCGGGAGCAAGACCTCGTCGGTGGCGTAGCCGATCACGTAGGCCGAGGCGATCGTCATTACGGCATACAGCACGGTTCCGGCGAAGCCGAGCCCGAATTGTCGCGGGGCGCGTCTCACTTGGCGCTGGATCAGCTGGAGGCCTCGGCCGATCACCTGGTGCTCCGACTGACGCGATTGTTCGATGATGGCGTCGGTGGTCACCGACCAGAGGCTAGGCGTCCGTGAACCTCCCGATGCCGATCGGCGACCGCCACCCGCACCCACTCGCATTAGCGTGGGAGGCGAACAGAGATCGTGGAGGAGTAGGCGAATGACCGGCGAGACGCAGCTCGTTTCGATATGGCGGCCGTACATCGACGGCGAGTACGTCGATGCCACCTCGGGGGAGGCCTTCGATTCGATCAACCCCGCTACCGGCGAGGTGCTCACGTCGGTGCAGCAGGCATCGGCAGCAGACGTCGATCGGGCCGTCGCCAGCGCGACCCAGGCCTTCCGCGAGTGGTCGCAGCTGGGCGGTGCCGCCCGCGGCCGCATCCTCCAGCGGGCGGCCCGGATCTTGCGTGAGCGCAACGCGGAGCTAGCCGAGCTCGAAGTCCTCGACACCGGCAAGCCGATCCAAGAAGCGTTGTCCGTCGATGTGATCTCCGCGGCCGATGCCATCGACTACTTCGCCGGGCTGGCACCGAGCTTGCACGGCGAGCATTTCGATCTCGGAGAGTCGTTCGCCTACACCCGACGCGAGCCCCTCGGGGTGTGCGTCGGCATCGGCGCATGGAACTACCCGATCCAAATCGCCGGATGGAAGTCGGCGCCGGCGCTGGCGTGCGGCAACGCCATGATCTACAAACCGGCGGAGCTGACACCGTTGACCGCCTCCAAGCTCGCCGAGGTCTACACCGAGGCAGGGGTGCCTCCCGGGGTGTTCAACGTTATCCAGGGGGATGGTCGGGTGGGTGCCATGCTGGTGAGCCATCCCGACGTGGCCAAGGTCTCGCTCACCGGTGAGGTCGGGACCGGCAAGCTGGTCATGGCCAACGCCGCGGAGTCGCTCAAGCACATCACGCTGGAGCTGGGGGGCAAGTCCCCGTTGATCATCTTCAGCGACGCAGATTTGGACAACGCCACGTCGGCGGCGCTGCTCGGCAACTTCTACACCCAGGGCGAAGTCTGTTCCAACGGAACTCGGGTCTTCGTCCAACGGGAGATCTACGACGAGTTCCTGGAGCGGCTGCGCAACCGGGTGGGCAAGATCCGAGTCGGCGATCCGTTGGACCCGGAGACGCACGTCGGCGCCCTCATCTCGACGGAGCACATGGAGAAGGTGCTCCACTACATCGAGGCGGGCAAGGCGGCCGGAGCCAAGCTCCTCGCCGGGGGCGGCCGGGTGGCCGATAAGGCGCTTGCCGGGGGCAACTTCGTGGAGCCGACGATCTTCGCCGATGCCACCGATTCGATGTCGATCGCCACCGATGAGATCTTCGGGCCGGTGATGACGGTGCTTCCCTTTGATGGCGAGGAGGAGGTGATCGCCCGTGCCAACAACACCCACTATGGGCTGGCCGCCGGCGTGTTCACCCGCGACGTACAGCGGGCGCATCGGGTGGTCGCCAGGCTGGAAGCCGGCACCATTTGGATCAACAACTACAACATCACTCCGGTCGAGATCCCATTCGGCGGCTACAAGCAGTCTGGAATAGGACGCGAGAACAGCCTCACGACGATCAATCATTACACCCAGTTGAAGACCGTGTACGTCGAAGGCGGAGACGTGATCGCCCCGTATTGACTCCTCCCACGGCCGGGTGTGTCGGTGGCGTCAGGAGGAGGCGGTGGCGATCGGCTCGGCATGGACCGCTTGCATGGCGGTCACGAAGGCGTCTGGTACCGGGATCGGGCGGAAGGTTGCCGCATCCACCGCGACGTAGACGATCGTGGCCTGGGTGGTGACCCGCTCGCCGACGCGTGATTCGAGCTCGAAGGTGAAAGAGGTGTTGCCTACGCGGGCGAGCCGAACCCCGATCTCCATCTCCTCGAACAGGGCGGCGGTGGCCTTGAAATCGACCGAGGCATGGGCGGTCACGACGTCATATCCGGATTCATGCATAGCCGCCGAGTCGAGCCGGGCCGCCAGGAACAGATCGGTGATGGCGTCGTCGTAGTAGGTCAGGTAGTTGCCGTTGAAGACGATTCCCTGTGAGTCGACGTCGGAATAGCGAATTCGGCGCTGATGGAGGACGGCCCATGACATCTGCCCGCCGAGTCTAGGGCCGGGCGGCCCGTCGCGGCGGGTCACCAGGCGGGCGAGCTTCCGGCGTGTGGTTCAGCCTGCGGCGGGTCGGGCCTGGCCGAAACTGCCGCGCGCCAGTGCCATTCGAACCAGCGAGCCGAGCTCATGCGCCTCGGCCGGCCACTTCGACATGAACTCCTGGGCACCCGCTTCCACCACAGCGATGGCTACGGCCGGATCGTCGTGTCCGCTCACCACGATCACCGGCACGTTGGGAGCGGCCTGCACGACGGCTTCGACGGCCTCGATGCCTTCGGCGTCGGGCAGGGTCAGGTCGAGCAGGATGCAGGTGGGCTGCCAACGATGGATCATGGTCAGCGCATCCTGCAACAACGCCACCGTGCCCACCTTGTCATCGGGGATCCCGATGTCTCTGAGCATGGTCAGAATGATCCTGGCGTGCAGCGGGGAGTCCTCGACGATGAGGATCGACGGCTGCACCGCTGGGTGTTCGGTCACATTACTCCCCGTGGGCTCGGCGCCATGGAAGGTATTGGCTTGCGTTAGGGCTGTTTCGGCAATTCGGGCCGCTTACTTGAACGTGAGCCGCCGCGCCCCCGCGAACTGGGAATGGCGCCGCCGCTCGGTCGAACTGGGCGTTGGCGGCTATTCCGAGGTGCCCGACCCGGTATCCGGTCGGACGGTCCCCTCGAGGTGAGCCGCGAGCCAGGCGTCGTCGAGGCGGCCAAAGCGCTCCGGCGCTCCGGCGATGGTCCATACATGGAGCATCTCGCCTGTGATCGGAATCGTGACCGAGCCCGCCGGGCACACGCCGAATGGCGAGGTCAGTCCGGCGAGGGCCGGCGGCATCAGGGAGAAGCACACGTGATCGTGGCTGTGCCACACGGTGAGCGGGCCGCCAACCGCCGGGCCCGCCACCCCGATTGCTTCCGATTCGTACATGACTCCGACGAGCACGGGACCGCCGGGGCCGGCTGCGTAGATCAAGTTCTCCGGCCGGGAGGGGTCGAGGATGCGACCGTCTGCCTGATACGTGGGGTTGGGAGCGTGGAAATCGTGGCCGACGATGTTGGTGACTTGGTAGCCGTCGGCGGCGGCTACTGCCGGGTCGCGATACTTGGCGACTCCGGCAACCGTAGCCTCATAGAGCAGGTCCGCGGCGCGCCGCTCGTGCTCATCCGGGGCCCGGTCCTCTCCGCGAGGGATCAGTGTGCCCGGGCCGGCCGTCTCGCCGAGGTGATGCCCGTCCTCTCCCGAGAACGCGCCCACCCAACTGGACAGCCCAACCACGAGCATCACGGTCACGACGACGGTGGACGAGGCGAGCCGGCGGAGCCGCGTCGGCCGGAGCGGCTGGAGGAGGACTGCCAACGCGGCTATCTCGATGAGCTTGGTGGCCAGGCCGACCTGATCCGGGAGGGTTCCCGCAACAGCAACCAGCGCGTATCCGAGGATCGAGGTGAGCAGAATCAGCACAGCGCGCCGGCGTGGCACCGCGCGCAGCAGGACGCGCTTCGCCAAGAAGATCTCGGCGGCGGCGATTACGGCGTAGCCCATGGTCCACCAGCCGAGTTCGTGGCCCAGCACCAACCCAGTGTGCACGGCCCCGGCCATCGCAGTCACCCAGAACAGGAAGCGCTCCCTGGTGTCGAGGTGGGCGTAACGCCATGCGAGGCGACCTGCCAACCGATTACCCCGTCGGGCCAGACGCCCGGCAAGCCAGGACATAGCGGCGAAGAGCGCTACTGCGAGCAGTGCCGGCTGATGCTCGGCGATCACTTCGTACATCGGGCTGCCGACGTAGTGGGCGGCGCTCCGCCCGCTGAGATCCTCGGCATGCAGCAGTACGCGAGTCATATAGCCACCCCCTCCGATGTCCGCTCTCCGCAGCTGCCGGCTGGGCCGGCGGCGGCACGGCGTTTGGCGCGGCGACGCGCCCCACGGCCGGGCGGTACGTCGAACACGAGTCGGGCCCGAGGACTGCGGAGCACGACGACGATGGCCGCCGGCATGGCCAGGCGCGTCACGGTCGGCACGAGTTCGAGCACCTGTTGTGTCATCCAGATCGAGAGGAGCAAGTCGATCCCGGCAGCGACCAACCAGGCGAACTGGATCACGATGATCGCCTTGCGGGCGCGTCGGCCATGATGCTCGATGCGGCTCGCCAGCCAGAGAGAGAGCGCCGCTCCGGTAGCGGTGAGGGCTAGGACCGGACCGAGAACCACTCCCTGCGCGGCTCCGACGAAGAGTGCCTCGAGGAACGAGGCGATGCCGATCGCGCCCTGTATCAGCAACAACACCCGAATCACCGTCACGAAGGTCCTGTCCGCGATTACATCGGTTGGGACGTCGGGCCCAGCCACAGTTGCTGAGGTGTCCATGGTGGCTGAGGTGTCCATGCCGCAAGTCTCGGCACCGCTGATGAGCCGATTGTTGGGCCACGATGAGTAGACGATTAGATCAGCTGTGGGGCAGAGTCACCGTGACCACCCCGCCTCCCTGCGGGCGGTTGGCCGCGCTGATGCACCCGCCGTGCGCCTCAACGATCGCCGCTGCGATCGAGAGTCCCAACCCAGAGCCCGCCGGGCTGCGTGCAGGATCGCCACGGTAGAAACGCTCGAAGACGCGATCGAGGTCGTCGCCAGGGAAGCCGGGGCCGTCGTCGCTGACAATGATGGACACGTCATTGGGATGGTCAACAGAGCTGACGGTAACTTCGTCGGCTCCGTGCTTGACCGCATTGTCGATGAGGGTCCACAGCAGGCGGGCGAGGGCGTCGCGGTCGCCTTTGATGGTCGCTCGGCTGGCCGGCATCCATGTGACGGTCTGCGGGAGCGTGTCGGCCCGCGGCGCCAAGTCGCGGAAGATCTGCTCGACGTGCATGGGCACGATTCGCATCTCGCGCCCGGCGTCGCGCACCGCCAATGTCAGCAAGTCATCGACGAGCTGCGCCATGCGGTCGGCCTCGGCCGATATGTCGTCGACCGCGTCGCGGCGGTCGTCTGCCGTAGCGTCGGGTCGTTCCGCCAGGAAGCCGGCATTCGAGCGGATCGTCGTCAGCGGGCTCCGCAACTCATGCGAGGCATCGGCCACGAAGCGCCGTTGCGACTCGAGGGCGTCGGCGAGTCGGGCATTGGCGTCCTCGACGCTGTCCAGCATCGAGTTGAAGCTTGCAGTCAGGGCCCCCACCTCGTCGCGGGTCGTCACCGTCGGCAGCCGGCGACTCAAGTCCCCGGTGCGGCCGATCTCGTCGGTAGTGGCCGCCAGCTGCCGCAGCGGCCGCAGGGCGCGCCCGCTGACCAGATACGAAACGAGCACCGAAGCCAGCATTGCCAGGATGGCGGCAACGAAGATCACTGCGGTCAAACCGCGAATCTGCTCTTCGATGAAGGCAGTCGATTGACCGACGGCCAGCACCGCTCGGCCCCCGGCAACGGTGGGCCAACTGCGAGCATGGAGCCGGATCTCGAGGCTTTCGGCCAGCTGGAGCGTGACGATCGACTGGCCGCGCCCGAGAGCTTCGACAACGACAGCCGCCGGCAGCGGTGGGGCTCCTCCGCTGATGAAGCCGGTGGTGTAGAGAGCTGCACCGGTGTCGTCGTAGATGGTGACGAAGGGGGCCGTACTCGAGTCGAGCTCGGTCGGCAGCGGCAAACCGGGAACCAGCTCCTCCGGATCGAGCACCGGAGTCTCGGCGAGCAGGCTGTCGGCGATCATGGCCAGCGTGTTGTCCTGGTCGGTGGGCACAGATCCGCGACTGAGCGCTATCAGGGCAACACCGAAAGCCAGCATGGTGAGCCCGGTGACCACCACGCCATAGAGCGTCAGCCGGCGCCGGATGCGCAAGTCAGCCCTCCCTCAGCACATACCCGGCCCCTCGGACCGTGTGAATCAGCCGCGGCTCGCCGGCAGCCTCCAGCTTCTGGCGCAAGTAGCGCACATAGACATCGACCACATTGGAGGTGGTCTCCGCATCGAGGCCCCACACCTCGATGAGGATCTGCGAGCGAGAGAGGACGACGCGCGGATTGCGCATGAAGTACTCGAAGAGGCGGAATTCGAGTGCGGTGAGCTCTACTGCCCGGGACCCTCGCCAGACTTCCATGGCCCTCACCTCGACGGCCACGTCGGCATAGGTGAGGTGCTCACCCGGATCCGACCGGCGGCGCCGCAACAGGCTGCGCACTCTGGCCAGCAGCTCGTCGTACGCGAACGGTTTGATCAGGTAGTCGTCGGCGCCGGCGTCCAGACCGGCGACCCGGTCGGGCACGTCGGTTTTCGCAGTGAGCATCAAGATGGCCGCTTCGTCGCCCGCGGCCCGCAGTCGCCGGCACACCTCGATACCGTCGATTCCCGGCATCATCACGTCGAGCACGACGAGATCGGGACTCGAACGCTGCGTTGCCTGCAGCGCCGACCGGCCGTCGTGAGCGACCTCGACGTGGTAGCCCTCATATGCGAGCGCCCGCCGCACCGCCGCGGCGATACGGGGGTCGTCATCGACCACCAGGATGCGGGCTGCATTCATTGCCATGCCTTCGGCATCGTGGCCTCAACTCATGAGATGACGATGAGCAGGGCGGAGTGTCCCGCGGCGCCGGCGGCCGAGACGACACTCAGGTGGAGCCGGAGAGATGATCGGCCGTCTGCAATCACCTTCCGGCCGCGTAGTGGTGGGCGATGGTCGTCGCCGCCAGCGCGTCGCCGTACACGGCGATCTCGTCGAGCGTGCCGTCGAAGTAGTACTGGTTGCCGAAGCGGGCTCCATCGTGGAAGCGAGCCCAGTCCCACTCCGAGCCGATGGCGGCCCTGCCGTGGTTGTAGAGCGCCCCAATCCCGCTTGCAGTCTCGGCCAGCTCCCCGTTGACGTAGAGGCTGAAGGCGTCGCCCGGAACGTCGAAGACGATCGCGACGTGATAGGTGGTGCCGGCGGTTACGGGTGACGACAAGAACACCGGGCCCCACGGGACGCCGCCCTGGAAGGTGCTGGTGTTGTAGATGCCGGCCCAGAGCTGCCCGCCGATGAGGTAGATGTTCAGGCCGCGTGACACGCTGCCCTGTTCGAGCAGGACTTGGCGGCCGGCGACATCGTCGGCGCTGAACCAGAGCTCGATCGACTTAGTCGTGTAGGGGCCGCCCTGATTCAGCTCCGGTGAGTTGACCAACCGCACCGTGTCGTCGACACCGTCGAAGTCGACCGCAGAGTCGATGTCCGCGATCAACGGTCCGGCCCCCAGGGTCGGATCGCCGAGATAGGTGTTGTCGTTGTTGCCCAGCTCGTCGATCACCATCGAGCCGGTTGCCTCTCCGAGCCGCCAGTAGATCGTGGCGCCGTCGGCGAGGACTATGTCGCGGTAACCGGTCGTTGCGTTGTCGACGGTGACCCCAACGGGGCTTGCAGTGGTGGTGTTGCCGTCGGAGTCGGTGGCTCGCGCCTCGATCACGGCTGGGCCGTCGGGGTGCGCCGTCGTGTCCCAGGCGTACTCATAGCGGCTGCTCGCCGAGCTCCACGGGGCCGTCATCCAGGTGGCGCCCCCGTCCGTGGACACTTCCACCAGCAGGGAACCAACCGGATCGTCGTCCTCGGCCGTCACGACCACGAGCGTGGTGCCGCTCACCGCAGAACCGACCGTCGGGGCGTCGATCGTCACGGTGGGCACGACCGGTCCGGCGGCCGTGCCGGCGGCGTGGTGCGCCGCGATCGTAGGGGCGCTCAAAGCCGCAGCGTACATCGCCACTTCATCGATACGTCCGGCGAAGTAGTGCTGATCGCCGAAGCGTCCTCCATCGTGGAAGCGAGTCCAGTCCCATTGGGAGCCGATGGCAGACCGGCCGTGGTTCTGTAAGGCACCCAGACCGGTGCCGGAGTCGGCGAGGGCTCCGTTGACGTACAGGCTGAAGAGGTCGCTCGGGGCGTCGAAGACAATCACGGCGTGGTAAGTCGAGTTGGCGGCCACCGGCGTCGACAGGAACACGGGGCCCCAGGGAGTCCCTCCGCCGTAGGTGTCCGCGTTGTAGATGCCCGCCCACAGCTGGCCGTTCAGCAGGTACATGACGAGCCCGCGGGTGACCGAGCCCTGCTCGATGAGGACCTGGCGGGTGGCCACGTCGGCCGCGTTGAACCACAGTTCGATCGACTTGGTCAGATAGGGGCCGCCCTGGTTGATCTCCGGGGAGTTGACGAGCCGGATCGTGTCGTCGATGCCGTCGAAGGCCACGGCAGGGTCGGGGTCGCTGATGAGGGCAGCCGCTCCCAGGGCGGGAGCGCCCAGATAGGGGGCGTCGTTCGTGCCCACCTCGTCGAAGGCCGTCGTCCCGGCAACTTCTCCGAGCCGCCACAGGATGGTGGCGCCGTCCCCGATGACAACGTCTCGGTAGCCGGGGCCGCTTCCGTTGTCGACGGTCACGGCAACCGGTGCGGCGATGCCGACGTTGCCGTCAGAGTCGGTGGCCCGAGCCTCGATTGTCACCGGGCCGTCGGCCTCGCTGGTGGTGTCCCACTGGTACTCGTAGCGGAACGAGCCGGGGCTCCAGCCGGCGCTGTGCCAGCTGGCACCGCCATTGGTCGAGATCTCGACGATGAGGGACCCGATCGGATCGTCGTCGGTGGCAGCGACCCCAATCGTCGTGGTTCCGGCCACGACGCTGCCGCCTGGCGGGGCGACTATCTCGGCGGTGGGATTGGTGGTGGCTCCCTCGCTGCCGGTCGCGTAGTGATCGGCGACTGTGAAGGCATCGAGGGCGCTGGGGTAGATGGCTACCTCGTCGATCGTCCCGGCAAAGTGATTGATCTCGCCCTGGCTGGCCCCGTTGACGTAGCGAGCCCAGTCACGTTGCTTGGCGACCGCCGACAGCCCGTGGTTGTAGAGCAATCCGACCCCGCCGGCGCTGGCGGCCAGCTCACCGTTCATGTATAGGCGCAGGGTGTCTTGCGGCTGGTCCAAGACGAGCACTACGTGGTGAGTCGTGCCGGCCGCCACCGGTGTCGACAGAAACACCGGACCCCACGGGGTGCCTCCCTGGAAAGTGTCGGTGTTGTACATCCCCCCGAATAGCTGGCCACCCTGGAGGTAGACGTTGAGGCCTCTGGTCACCGACCCCTGCTCAATCAGCACCTGGCGGCGAAGGACGTCGTCGGCGCGGAACCAAAGCTCCACTGACTTGGTGGCATAAGGCCCGCCCTGGTTCATCGCCAGCGAGTTCACGAGATGCACTCCGTCGTCGCTCCCGTCGAAATGGACCGCCTGGTCTTCGTCGACGATCAGCGGCGCGGCGTCGAGCCCAGGGTCGCCAACATAAGTGGCATGGGCACTGCCGGCCGCGTCGAAGGCCGTCGTTCCAGTCGCTTCCCCGAGCCGCCAGTGTCCGGTGGCGCCGTCGTCGGCGATGGTCTCGGCGTAACTCGCCGGCAGCGGCACGAAACCGGCGTCAACGGCGTCGATCGTCTCCCCGTCGCTCACCGTGATGGGCCCGGCGAAGCCGGTGACCTCGTCGGCATCGCTGTCGATGGTGTCATCGGCGCCCACGTCTCGAGGCGAGCGCGTGGTGCGGTTTGGCAGATTGAGCGTCAGCTGGCCGTTGATGAAGATCTGCTGGCCGTACAGCAGGAAGTAGCTGAACGCGGGGTCGACATTGAACAGGTACTCGCCGTTGGCATCGACGGCCACTGCGTCGATCTTGGTGTCGGGGTTGCCGTTGAAATCGTCGTCGGTGTACAACCATGCGAACAGGCCCGGAAAGCCGGGTTCGCCGCCGCCTTGGAGGCCGTCGCCGTCGAGGTCGTTCCAGATCCGGCCCGAGATCACGCCCACCGGGGCGGGTACCAGGCCGGCGTCGATGGTGGCGTCGACTTCGCCGGCATCGAGCGTTATCGGCGCAGTGAATCCGGTCTGCGGGTCGGGATCGCTGTCGATGGCGTCATCGCTGCCGACGTCGCGCAACGTCAGGTCCTTGCCAACGGGTGCGTCGAAGCGGATCACGTACGTGCTCGTGATCGCCAGGCTGGGGAACTGGTAGTTCCCGGCGCCATTGGTCGTGGTGGCGTCGAGTTGCAGATCGGCGGCGCCATCGTCGTTGCTGTCTACCCACAGCTCTACCGAGACGCCGGCCACTCCGGCCTCACCACCCTGCAGACCGTCGAGATCGTCGTCGGCCCACACCGTGCCGGCGATGGTGCCGACCTCGGGTGGGGGCCCATCCGGCACGATCTTGTAGATGGTGCCGTTCACGGCCAAGCTCAGCTCACCGGCGTTGTCCTGTCCCCAGGTGGTCACCAGCGGCACCGATCCGAGGAGGCCGGTCCAGTCCTGCTCGTTGGTGATCTGCCCGTCGACGTACTCGAAGGACTTGATCCAGCCCTCGCAGTAGTCGGAGTAGAAATATTGATTCTGCATCTGCGGTACCTGGAGACCGTGATACACGTAGCCGCCGATGATGGAGCACCCCACCGCATGGCTGTATTGGTAGGTGGGCAAGATGTAGGAGGGATCTCCGCAGGGAGCCTCATTGCCCTCCGGCTCCTCGTAGCAGTTGGTGCCTTCCATGACGTCCCACCCGAAGTTGTCTCCACCCTGATCGGGGGCGACGATGTTGACCTCCTCGTAGGTGCCGGAGCCCACGTCGGCTACGTACATCAGTCCGGTTGCCTCGTCGAAAGAGAAGCGCCACGGGTGGCGCAGCCCGTATATCCAGATGGCGTCGTCACCGGCACCATCGACGAACGGGTTGTCAGGGGCTCCCTGACCGGTGGCGTGGTCGATGCGGATGATGCTGGCGTCGATGGTTGTGATGTCCTGTCCGTTCTCCCACGGGTCACCGGGAGGCTGGCCGCCGTCGCCCAACGACATGTAGAGGTAGCCGTCGGGCCCGAACTCCATTTGGCCGCCGGCATGGAAGTTCGAGTCGCGCTGTCGTTCCAGCACGAGACGCCGACTGCTCGGATCGGCGACGTTGGGATCGGCCGCGCTCATCTCGTATTCGAGGATGCGCGTCTTGCCGTCTTCGATGGCATATGTGTAGAAGAGCCGGTTCGTTTGGAAATCCGGGTGGAACACCAGGCCGTTGATGGAGAAGACGGCCGATCGGATGTCGAGGACCGGTGTCGGCAGGACGGTGCCGTCGGGTTGAATCACCTTGATCAGGCCGGCCCGCTCGACGATGAACATGCGATCGTCTCCGGGAGCGAAGGCGATGGCCATGACCTCGTCGTCGAGGCCGGAGGCGAAGAACTCCAGCTTTGCTCCGCTGGGCTCCGCGGCGGCAATCGCCGCCAAGAGCGTCACAAGCATCGTCGTTGCTGCTGCCAATATGGCGAGCCTGCGGGCCATTAGCTCCCTCCCTATGCGGTCCGGTTGCATTTGGGCCGCCGCGTCACGCAGAGTAACCGGCCATTGCGCTCGGTGGCATTACAGTCGCCGGGCGGCGGTCAAGGCGTGCCGGCGGTGTAGTGATCTGCGATGGCTGCGGCGCTGAGGGCACCTGGATAGACGGCGATCTCGTCGAGCGTGCCGGCAAAGAAGTATTGGTCGCCGAAGCGGGCACCGTCGTGATAACGGGCCCAATCCCACTGCGAGCCGATCGCGGATCGGCCATGGCTGTAGAGCTGGCCGATACCGGTGTCGCTGTCAACCAGGGCCCCGTTCACGTACAAGCTGAACGTGTCGGCCGGCTGGTCGAACACAACGACGACGTGGTAGGTGGTATCCGCGCTGACTCGGGCCGACAGGAAGACGGGACCCCACGGAGTATCGCCTCCGTCGTCTGCGGTGTTGTAGATCCCGGCATACAGCCGTCGGTTGCGCAAGTAGATGTTGAGCCCCCGGGACACGGAGCCTTGCTCGAGGATCACTTGGCGGCTGGAGACGTCCGTTGCTCGGAACCACAGCTCGATGGTCTTGGTGAGGAACGGATCGGTCTGGTTGATCTGGGGTGAGTTGACCAGTCGAATGGTGTCGTCTACCCCGTCGAAGTCGACCGCGGTGTCGGCGGCGGCGATCAAGCCCGTCACCCCCAGCGTCGGCGTCCCGCTGTACGTCTGCGGGTTGGATCCGAGCTCGTCGGCGACCGTCGGCCCGGCGGCTTCGCCGAGTCGCCAGTAGATCCAGGCGCCGTCGCCAATGACGCGATCGCGGTAGCCCGGCGGCGACTCGTTGTCGATGGTGACGCTCACCGGGTCGGCGAACGTGATGTTGCCGTCGGAGTCGGTGACTCGAGCCTCGATTGTCGCCGGGCCGTCGGGCTGCCTCGTTGTGTCCCAGTCGTGGACATAGCGGGCGAGCGCCCCGTTCCACGTGGCCGGATTCCAGGTCGAGCCGGCGTCGGTCGACACCTCGACGCTCAAGCCGCTCGCCGGATCGTCGTCGCTGACCGCCACCTCCACGACTACGTTGCCGGCCACCACGGCGCCGGGGCTCGGTGAGGTGATCGTCGCCGTGGGTTGCTGGGGGCCGGTAGCCGCGCCGAGGGCGTAGTGATCGGCGACCGTGGCGGCGCCGAGCGCCACCGGGTAGAGGGCCACTTCGTCGATCGTGCCGTCCACGAAGTTGCGCTCGTCGGGCTGGGCTCCGTCGTGGTAGCGCGCCCAGCCGCGTTGGGATCCGAAGGCGGCCAGGCCATGGTTGTGGAGCGCGCCCACGCCGCCGGCGGAAGCCGCCAGTGTGCCGTCCAGGTAGAGGCTGAAGCTATCGGCCGGCTGATCGAAGACCATCACCGCATGATGCGGCTGGCCGGCGCTCACCGGGGTTGACAGGAAGATCGGCCCCCAGGGGGTGTCGCCCCCGTTGTCCGAGGTGTTGTAGATGCCCGCATAGAGCAGCCCGTTGTGGACGTAAAGGTTGACCCCACGGGCGATGTCCCCCTGCTCGTACAAGGTCTGGCGGGCGGTGATCCCGGTGACGCTGAACCACAGCTCGATCGATTTCGTGAAGTATGGCCCGCCCTGGTTGATCTCAGCCGAGTTGGTGAGGTGGACGGCGTCGTCGAAGCCGTCGAAGTCGACCGCGGCGGTGCCATCGGCGACGAGGCCGGGAACGCCCAGCGCCGGATCGCCGACGTACGTTGCGTCGTTGCTCCCCAGCTCGTCGGTGGCGACCGTCCCGGTTGGGTCGGCGAGCCGCCAGTAGACGTCGGCTCCGTCGGCGATCACGGTCGTCCGGTAGTCGCTGCTCGGAGCATTGTCGATGGTCACCGCTACCTGGGGGGCGTAGCCGGTCGTCGCATCCGAATCGGTAGCGCGCGCGTCGATGGTGGCGACGCCGTCGGGCTGGGAGGTGGTGTCCCACGAGTACTCGTACCGACCGGAGGCGGCATTCCATGGAGCGGCGGCCCAGTTGCTACCCCCGTCGGTGGACACGTCCACCGTGAGCGTCCCAACCGGATCGTCATCGGCGGCGCTCACCTCGATTGGGGTCGTCCCGGACACCACTGCTCCGGGGTCGGGCGCGGTGATCGTCACGGTGGGGCTTTGCGGCGCCCCGTGCACCGGCTGGCTGCCGCTGTCGGTGTAGCTACCGCCGACGGACACGAACTCCCAGCTGTAACTGGCAGGCTCGAGCATAAGCTTGAGCACGCCGTGGTCGTCGTAGAACTGCTCCTCCGAGTAGGGCGACGGTGCCCGTTGCTGCGCCCGCAGCGTGATACCCCCGGTGCCCACGATGAACTCGCGGATGCCGAAGGCAGGATCGGGGCTCCCGGTGGCGTCGAGAGGTTGATACCGCTCGTAATGATGCTCGTGGCCTACCAGCACCAGGTCGGCACCGTATTCGTACAGGGCTTGCCACAGCGGCTGCGTATTCGGGTTGTCGTTGTAGAAGTTGTTGGACCAGCGGGGATGGTGCCAGTAGGCGAGTACGTTCTTGTCGCCGCTGGCCGCCAACACGGAGCGCAGCCATTGCTCCTGGGCACCGCCGGCGGCACATCCACCGGCGACCTCGCCACAGTTGGAGTTGAGCGAGATGCCCATCCAGTAGTCGTCGATCGGATACGAGTAATAGCCCTCGGCAGGATCTCCCGCCTGGGCCCCGAAGTATCCGAAGTAGCCGGCCGCTCCCGGAGTGATGTAGTCGTGGTTACCCGGCGCCGGTCGCATCAGCGGTTTGTGCTGACCCCACGCGTCGTCGAAGCAGTCGAAGTCGGCCGGCGTGCCGTCGGGGTAGGCAACGTCGCCGGGGATGGCAATGAGCCCGGTGGCCGTGCTGAAGATCTCATCGAGCAGTGCCCCCGTGGCATCGTCGGACGTCAGCCCACAGCTGCCGATGTCGCCGGCTGCCACCACCAGCGTGGGATCCGCCGCGTTGTCCACGGTCACGCCGATCGGGGCGGCGTTGGTGGTGTTGCCATCGGAGTCGGTGGCGCGGGCGTCGATGGTGACGGAACCATCGGCCACTCCGGTGGTGTCCCAGCTGTATTCGTAATGGGCGATTGCCGGGTTCCAGGCTGCCGCGCTCCAAGCGGCGCCGCCGTCCGTTGACACTTGGACGTCGAGAGTGCCCGCCGCATCGTCGTCGCTGGCCGCGATCTGGATGACCACTGTATCGGCGACTGTCGCCCCATCGGGGGGCGCGACGATCGTCACCATGGGGGCTTCGGTCCCGGGCGCCGGCAGGTCGGCGTACTTGGTGGCACAGTCGTCGGCGTGCAGCAGCGGCCGGGTGTGCTTGTCGTAGGGCGAGCCGTTCAAAGCCCATACCGAACCGGGCGGCGTCGAGCCATCCCAGGGCCAAGTGTTGTCGCCAGCCGTGCCGCCCGGGTTGGCCTTGTTGATTGCCGGGCGAAACCAGCCGCGGGCCGCTTGCCACGTTGCGACGGTGGCCGCCGAGCCGTTCACGATCTCGACTGCGGAACGGGTTGCCGCCCAATCGACCGTCTGGCGCGCCAGGCCGGACACACCGGGCATGAGCGAGCCGTTGGCTCGAGCCAACTCCACGTTGAGCAGCTCGGGATTCCCGGTGAAGGCGCTGTTCTGAACCCACCAGTAGTAGACATAGTTGCTCGTTGGATTGCCTGCAGTGTCGAACTCGCACGCGAAGGCGGCGGCGAAGTCGGGCCCGCGATTGTCGGTGAATCCCTCGATCACGTCGCCACCCCCGACGAACGGCAGGCCCGGGTCGGTGAACGCTGCGCCCAACGAGCTGGGAATTGTCAGGGCCTGCGGCCAGTGCAGGCCGACGTAGTTCGACTCCACTGTCGGGTAGGCGTCCCACCGCGCGCGCAAGCCGTAGCTAGAGCCGGCGGCGACGACGCCGAGCGCCGGTGGGGTGTCGAGTCGTTTGGTGACCGGGGTCATCGAATTCGCCGGAACCGACACGGCGACGACCTGGGTCGGCACCCACGAGCCGGCAGGCGGCCCCGTCTCTCCCGCGGAGAAGGGAGCAGTGTTCACGTCGATGGTGGCAGTCAGATCGAACGGATTGGGGTTGCGGATCTGGTAGCTCCAGGTGTTGACCCGTGAGGCCGCGCCGTTTCCGCTGCCGCTGTCTTCGGCGTCGGGCCCAGCCAGCAAGATCGGCGGCAAGACTACGTCGGCCGCGGTGGCTCGTGATGGGGCGGTGACGACGGGCAGCAACGCGCTCAGCAGGCCCAAAGCCGCCAGGCCCAACTTCAAATGGCCCCCCGCCCGGTTCCCCTTCATAGACTCACCCCACCGTGTCGCTGACTTGTCTACCCATGAGGACACGTTCGCCGGATGGCTAGCTCTCGCCGGCCCGCTTCTCAGGCGCCGGGCATCGCCGGCCTGGCACATCGAAGGCGCAGCTTAGATCAGCCACACAGTGGCGCGGCGCGTTGGCGCCGGGCGCGCCTCGTGCTGCAATGGTTACGCTGGCTGAATGCAGCGCCGGATCCTCGGTTTGATCGCCTTGGCCATGCTGGTCGTCGGTGCGGTTGGCTCCTTCACCGATTTATTGGGAGAGGATTCGCTGTGGTGGGGTGGGGTCACGCTGCGCACCGGGGCGATTCTCGGCGTCTTCTGGTTGATCTTGCCGAAGGCGCGCAAGGTGCCTCGGGCGATATTGGTGGGGATGGTGGTCTTTGCCGGATTCGTCGCGCTGCGGCCCCGGCTGGTGCTCCTCGGAGTTGCCGCCTCGTTCTTGGCGATGGTCGGTGTCGGCATCGCGCAGCGGCGGGCCGCGGCCAAGTAGTGGTCGGCGGCTCACGGTCGCAGCGAGCGGCCGGTTGCTTCCCACGTTGCGAGCTGTTCCCGGGTCGACTCGTACCCACTGCTGACTAGGTCGTCCAGAGCCGCGAAGTCGAGAAATGCGTGATCTTCTACCGGTGGATGGAGCACGTAGTCGGCGGACTGTTCGAGGGTGCGGGTAGCTTCGGCGCCGCCGATCTCGGTGGAGCGCATCAGTATCTCCATCAACGATGGCACCGCCGGCCCGCGACGAAACGGCCTGAGTCTGCGCCCGAGTGTGCGCCATCCGGAGATCACGCCGTTGGCCGGCAGCTCGCCCGCGGCGAGCTCAGCAGGGGACCGCAAGTTGACGGCAACGATCGGTCCACCGTTCGAGAACTGGGTCATGACATCGACGGGGAGATTGTTCATGAGAGCGCCGTCGACGAGCACCTCGCCGTCATCGGAGGCGGCCGGCGGGAAGATCCCAGGTATGGCGATCGATGCCCGCAGTGCCTCGACGATCGATCCGGACGTATGCACCAACGGATGGCCTGTTGACAGGTTGCTGGACACCGCAAAGCTGCGCAGCCAGGTGTCCTCCAGCCGGGCATCATCGAACACTGTGAGCAAGATGTTTGACAGGCGTTGGCCTTTGCTGAAGGCAACGGCCGGGGCGGTGAGGTCGATGGGTGGGCCATCGCGTCCGACGGTCTCCCACAGCGCCTCCCGCATGGCGCGCCAGTCCATATCGAGTGCCCGCATCATCGCCACGATGGCTCCGAAGCTGGCGCCGCCGATCACGTCGATCGGAATGGCCGCCTCCTCGAAGGCGCGCAGCACGCCGACGTGAGCCATGCCGCGGGCTCCGCCCCCGCTGAGCACCACTGCGATGTCGCGATGCAGTATCGAGCGCGCCACCCGTTGCAGGTCGACGGCGGACTCTCTCCGGATGTGATGCACTTGGATGTGAGGGGACGATGTCCAGCGGGCGCCTCCCATTGGCCGCCCGGATCGCGCCGGATGGACACAGAGCGCATCCATCGTGGGGCCCATGGTGCCGACCACAAGCGAATCGAGCCGCGCGATCACGCGCTCCACCTCTGCCGTACCGGGGTCGGCATCTAGCGCTATGACGTGATCGGCCTGCCGCAGGCAACGTCGTGTCCAGGTCTCATCCAGGTCGCCTGCCCGATAGACGACGAGCTCTGCGGCGGCCTCGAGCCGATGGAGCCAGTGAACCAATTCGGCTTCGCTGTGACCGGGTCCCAACGCGGCGTCCACCGTCGCCGCGTCGACGACCTTCACGTCAGCGGTAGCGGCGAGCGAAGCACAGAGCCGGTCGATGACCGCGGAGCCATCCCCTGCGGCAGCGAACACGGCCAGTGTCCGGCGGGGGCTCGCTGCCGCACGGCCGGAATTCGCCCGCTCGAGCCGTTCGACCAACACGCGGGCTATCGCCAGCGTCGCTTCTGGGTTGTGGTGGACGAGTTGGTTGAACGTGGCACTCCTGACGAACAACAGGTGGCTGTCGCGCACCGCCCGCACGGTGGCGCTGCGATTGGTCGCTGAGATCAGGGCCATCTCGCCCACCAGCTCACCTGCCGCTACCTCGCCGACCACCGCTTCCGACCCGTCCGGCTGGTTGGCGAATGCCCGCAGTCGACCCGAGACGAGAAGGTACGCGCCTTCGGCCGGTTCCCCCTGGGTCGTCAAGGTGGCGCCGGCGTTCACGTAGACGGTCTCCACCTCCCCCGCCAGCCGCCGCAGCTGCTCTGCCGGGATCGTTTCGAAGACCGGAGCTTCGCGCAGTCTCTCGATAACGAAGTCCCTTTCGGCGCTCACCGGGCGCAGACTCCTCACGTGTGCTGTCAGGTTTCTAGCGCAGAACCGCGGCGGCCCGCTACCCCCGTGTGGCGTGACGCGCTTTCCGGCTCGGGCAGGGGGGCCGAGGCGCGCGGTAACCTGACGCATCAGGGGTCAGCGAAGCGAGTGGATGGGGTTGGGATGCGGATACCCTTGCGAGTGCCCCGGTTGCGCACTGTCGAGATGGAAGCCGGTCATCGGCAGGCAAGCTGGCTGGAGCTGTTCTATGACCTGGTCTTCGTGGTTGCCGTCAGCCGGCTGGCGCATCGGCTGAATGAGCATCACGACGCTGCAGGCGTGTGGCTTTTCATCGCTCTATTCCTGCCGCTGTGGTGGACCTGGGCGTCGTACACCTTCTACGCCGATCGCTACGACACCGACGATCTCGGGCAACGCTTGCTGGCTGTCCTGCAGATGGTGACCATCGCACTGATGGCGGCCAGCATCGGGAGGGAAGACTCGCTGACCGCCTTTGCGGTGGCGTTCGTTCTGGCCAAGATGGTGCTGCTGACGATGTACTGGCGGGCCTACCGCCACGTCTCGGTCAGCCGTCGACTGGTGCGCGGCTACCTCCGAGGCTTCTCACTAGGTGGGGTCTTCTGGGTGATATCGATCTGGGTTCCGGGCCCGGCCAAGTACGTCCTGTGGGCGATCGGCTTGGCCGTAGATCTATACACGCCGTGGCGGGTGCGCGAGGTGCAGAAGAAGGTCCCGCTCAGCATCACCCATCTCCCGGAGCGGTTCGGCCTCTTCACCATTCTGGTGCTGGGAGAGTCGTTCGTGGGCATCGTCGGCGCGCTTTCACATGGGAACTGGGAGGTCGGGCTCACCATCGGCGGCATCCTCGCCGTGATCATTGCCAGCGGCATGTGGTGGCTGTATTTCGACAACCAGGAAGGCAAGGTGGTGCGTCGCCACGAAGGTCAGGCCAAGACGTGGAAACCCACCGTGTGGCTCTACAGCCACCTGCCCCTGGTTATCGCCATCACCTCGATGGGCATCGGCTTCGAGCTGTTCCTGTCCCACGAGGCGCCCGACGCCGGCCGCTGGCTGATCGGCGGCGGCATGGCCGCCGCTCTCATAGCGATGGCGCTGATGGCGATCGCGACAGATCGCGGTCGCGACGATCTGGATATGAAACAGGCGCTGGTACGTGTCGGCAGCGCCGTCGTCATCCTGCTGGTGACGGCGATCGCAGCGGCTTGGGAGTCGAGCCTGTTCTTGCTGGCGTTGTTGATCGTGGCGGCGGCGCAGATCGCCTATGACGTGTGGATCGGCGCGGATCTGGTGGAGATCGAGGAAGACGAGCCGCCGGCCGTTCCCGAGCTGGCAGATTGACCCTCTACTGGAAGGCGGCCGGGTCGATCTCGCCGCGGCGCCGCTCCATGTAATCCTGCAGCTCGGCGTCGATGGCATCGTCCAGGCCGGGGTCTTCATAGCGCTCCAGCAATGACTGCCAGGCGGCGGTTGCTCGGGTCGTGGAGTCGAGGGAGCCGCCGGCCTCCCATTGGGCGAACGAGTCGTGATCGAAGAGCGGAGTGCGATGGAACGCGGTGCGGAACCGATCGATCGTGTGGCGAGTGCCGAGGTGGTGACCGCCCGGCGGAACCTCCTCGAGGATCGCATCGAGCGCCCATTCCTCGTCGTCCCATGAGACGCCTTTGGCCAGCGCCAGCAAGACGCCGCACAGCTCGAGATCGAGGGCAAACTTCTCGTAGCCGGTGGTGAGGCCGTTCTCCAGCCAGCCGGCTGCGTGCAGCACGAAGTGGGGGCGGCTCAGCATCGACGGCAACATCGCCATGGCTGCCTCGTAGCCGGCTTGCGTGTCGGTGATCTTGGATGACACGTATGCGCCGGCCGCTCGGAACGGCAGGTCATAGTGAAGGGCCATCTGGGCGCACAACGATTGCGCCAGGAGGGATTCAGCGCTTCCGAAGACGGGCGAGCCACTCTGGAGATCGATCGTGGCGAGGAACGGCCCGTAGATGCACGGCGTGCCCGGGTTGACCAGCTGCACGTAGGCCAGAGTCCCCAGCACCTCGGCGTTCGCCTGGGCGACGGTGCCCAGGATGGCGGCCGGTCCCATGGCTCCGGCGAGGATGAAGGGAGTCAGGACGAGAGCTTGATTGGCGCCGGCGTACGATCGGATCGTGCTGAGCATGCGGTTGTCGAGGCGACGCGGGCTAGAGACGTTGATCACACCCAGCAACACGTGCTCCCGAGCCACCTTCTCGGCACCGTGAACGATCTGCGCCATGGCGACGCTGTCCTCGGCGCAGATGCCGAGGGGATAGTGGCCCATCATCGGCTTGTCGCCCCAGCGGATGTGGGCGTAGTTGATGTCGAGCGCCCGCTCGTGGAACGGGACGTCGCTGATGACGCAGATCTCGGTGCCTTGCTGGTGGAGATGGGGGGTGGCGTTGGCCATCTTGACGAAGTTGACCAAGTCGGCATATGTCCCCTCGCGTCGGCCGTTGATGGCATCCATCACGTACGGCGGGCCGGCTACCGGGGCCAAGACGATGTTGTCGCCTCCATAGACAACGGCCTTGTCGGGGTTGCGCCCCGTGTGGGTGAACTCTGAAGGCGCCAGCTCTAGGGCGGCGGCGATCATCTCCCGGTCGAAGCGGACGACTTGCTCGTCGTCGACCCGGGCGCCGGCCGCGGCCAGCGTTGCCAGCGCCGGCTCGTCGTAGAAGGCGATGCCCACCTCCGTCAGGATCCGCAGCGACACCTCGTGGATCTCGGCGGCCTGCTCCTCGGTAGCGATGGTGTACTGCGGGAGTCCGAGAGTCGGGGCCAGGATCTCCTCCACGTCCCGTCCGCGCTGGGGACGGCGCCGTCTGCGGCGGCCGGCCGTCATGCGTCCACCGGAGAGGGGACGCCCCCGGTGTCGATCAGCGCGATGTCGCGCCGGCGGCGGACCCGAGCCGGGTAAGCGGCGGTTGCCGCGCCGACGAGAGCGCCAACGATTGCGACTCGTGCCTGGTCCGTCATCCGCGCTACCTCTCTGCGGCCGGGGCATGTTCGTGGCTCACCCGGCAGCGTGCAAGCGATCCGAGACGGTGGTGCTGATGCTTGAATCGGGGGCAATACCAGGGAGGCGACATGGCCAACGTCACGATCTACCACAACCCCTACTGAGGCTCCTCCAAGAATGCCTTGGCGGTCGCCGAGGAGCTGGGAGTCGAGCACGACACGGTTCTCTATATGAAGGATCCGCCGGATCGGGAGACACTGGATCACATCGTCTCGATTCTCGAAGACCCGGTCGAGGACCTGGTGCGAAAGGACTCCAAGTTCAAGAAGCTCGAGCTCGACCCCGCCGACTACGTGGCCAACCCCGCCGCCGTAGTCGACCTCCTGTTGCAACACAAGGCGCTGATGCAGCGACCCGTGGTGGTCAAGGGGAACACAGCGATCATCGGGCGGCCCAAGAGCCGAATTGCCGAGCTGTTGGGGACGTCGGGCGCCGACTAGCTCTGGGCTAGGTGATTGGCCGGACCGGGGGGCTGACGTCGGTGACGCCGGCCTTGGCTCCGTCGGCGGACCTTTCTTCGCCCGGCACAGGTACGCCGCCCAGTCCATCTCTCGGCAGCAAGGCCGATATCACGACGATTGCGGTCAGCGCGGCCGTGATCATCGCCACCCACATGATCATGGACACCTGCGAGTGGATCTTGAGGGGAGACAGCCACAGGGCGGTGAGCGCAACTGCGATGCCGAGGCCGTTGGCGACGATCGGCCGTCCGGCGCGATCGATGGCGCGCAGCACATAACCGGACCCGTCGCGGCGGGCCTTCTCGACGGCGGCGACGAAGTGGATCGAATAGTCGATGCCGACGCCGATGACGATCCCCGAGATCACCGCAGTGAGCAGGTTGAGCTGGATGCCGGACACGGCGATGAAGCCGAGCAGCGTGAGCACGGTCAGCGCCACCGGGGCCAGTGCCACCAACGTCTCCCGCAAGCGGCGATAGGCCAGCGCCAACATGGCGGCAACCAGGACGAAGGCCACGATGAGGGAGACGACTTGGGCCTGGAGGACCAGGCGGGCGATCTCGTCCCACACGACCGGCATCCCAGTGAGCACGCGCACCTCGGGGCGCTGGTCGACGAACGCCAACCAGCCGCG
>JBFIXI010000002.1:0-115052 GCA_041605955.1 Acidimicrobiia bacterium | reverse complement strand
GCCCGGATCGGATGGTGTCCAGTTTGAGCTCGTTGATGTCGACCCCGATGACCTCGTGCCCTGCGGCCGCCATGCATGCGGCCGACACGGAGCCGACGTATCCGAGTCCGAACAGGCTGATTCTCATCCCCTCACCTCGATTCTGCACGTCATCACCGGCGCCCTCCGCTAACGCTGCGGAAAATCGTGGCCATGGTCGCTGCGCTGTCTCGCACGTCGAACTCCTTCAGTACCTTGGCCCGGCCCGCGGCACCTAGCCGAGCGCGTAACTCTGCGTCGTCGAGAAGCGTCTCGAGGGCTGCCGCCAGGGCTGGAGCATCGCGCGGCGGCACGAGAAAGCCGTTCTCTCCGTCATCGATCAGCTCTGGAATGCCCGTCACGGGCGTGCTAATCACCGGCAGCTCGCTGGCCATCGCCTCCATCAACGAAACCGGGACGCCGTCGCGATCCCCGGACTCGGCCACCACACATGGCAATGCGAAGATGTCGGCTTGGGCCAACAGCTGGAAGATCCCGTCCTCGTCGCGAGCGTCGAACAGGTTGACACAGTCCCGCAGTTCGAATCGATCGACCAGCGCTTCCAACTGTTGACGGCGTCCGCCGGCCCCTACGACCAAATCGCATTGGAAGTCGCCTCGCTGCTTTCGCAACTGACCGCATGCCTCGATCAGATACTCGTGACCCTTCTTCTCCACGGCCCGCCCCACCGCAAGGATGCGAAGCGGCCCTTCTCTCGTTCGCTCGGCGGGAGGCTGGATACGATCGGGTTCGATGCCGCAGTGAACGACTCGAATGTGGTCGGCCGCCACTCCCGGAGCGAGGTCTGCAATGTATCGCCGGTGGTACTCCGATATGGTCACGACCTGAGTGGCGTTCTCGAGCTCCCGACGGACATCCCGCCGATTGCGGGTGAACAGTCCGAAAGCGTGCGGATGGATGGTGAATGTCGTGCCGTTCAGGTCCTTGGCGACTCCAGCGGAGATACCCTCGATCCAGGCGAAATGAGCGTGGATGTGGTCGATTCCCAACTCTTCCATGTCACGGGCGAACCTGACGCTCTTGGGAAAAAGGGCGAGCGCCAGAAGCATCACCTTGGGTTCGCGGTAGGTCTGCCACGCGACGCGAGCTAACGCCCGCATGTATCGGAGCGGGCTACGAGCAAGGTAGAAGAGTTGGGAGCGCATGACATCCCACGAGAAGGCCGGACTGTATCGACCCAACGCCAGCAGGTCCTCCGCTTGCCGAGAACGAACCACACTCTTGGGCGCCATCAACGAGAAGATGGTCAGATCGATGTTGTGATCCTGCAGCCAGTGCATCTCGCGAACAATGAACGTCTCAGTGAGGTGAGGAAACCGGTGCAAGATGTAAGCCACTCTCAGCGGCGCAGCCGGCCCGGTGTCGCTCGTCGTTTCGGGCACAGCGTCGGTATGAGTCACTGGGATTCCCCGATCTCGGCAGTGGCCCGATGGGCCAAGAGCAGGTGGTGGAGGATCATGGCCAAGTAGCGGGGGTACGAGCGCCGGTCCACGAGGAACCGATAGTTGCCTCGCGAATGGAAACGGAACCCGCCGTCGCTCCGTTGCTGGCCGATGACGCGACCGTAGGCGTCGGAAGCCACCGACGAGTAGTCGCCCAATCCGAGCCGCGTGGCCTGGCTCAGCGCTTGCGCCACAGCGGCCGTGTAGTAGATCACTTCGATTTCGTCGTTCTTGCAGTCGTAGCGGGCAAAGCCCTGGGCAGTGAAACCGTGCGAGAGAAAGCCTGCCAGCTTCTCCATCATCGGGAGCACGGACTCGTCCTCGGTGATGCCGAAGTAATGCACCAGGTCCATGAACTCGAACGCGTTGTACTGCTGGCACAGGTAGTGGGGACGATCTGGAACCTTCCCCCAACCCACGGAGTAAGGGAGCTCGCCCGACTCAAGCTGAACATGCGCCAGCCAGCGGACGAGCGGCGCCGCCAGCTCGAGATATGAATCATTGCCGGTGATCTCGTAGAGCCGGGCCACCAGCCAGAGGACGAGGGTGCTGTTGTTGGGCACGCCACCACCGTTGGCAGTCAAGTGCGCGAAGTAGTTCACGGCGAGCATGCCCTCTTCCGGCTGAGAGCGGAACCCGACTCCCAGAGACATGTAGGCGTGCCAGGCGAGGGCACCCTCGAGGTACCGAGCATCGCCCGAGTGCTCGTAGCTGTCGACCAAGCCCAACGCGCCGAAACACCCCTCGACGGTGGCAATGCGGCCGCGCCATTCCGGATTGGGATATTCCCAGTAGCCGGCGGGAAGCTGTCGGTCCAGCACACTATCGGAACCGGCGAGTGCAAGCCCGCAATAGCGGTCTTCACCGGTTATCTCGTAAAGCAGCCAGTTGTCCATGATCCAATAGGCCTGCGCTTGGATATAGGTCAGCTGGTCAGACCATGCGACAAACGGCAGATAACTCTTGACGAATCTGCCGGCGCGAGCGTTGAGGCGGATACCCGGATCGGGACCGACGAGGGTGTCTCCAGCCCAGTGCTGATTCACCAGGTAGCGATGCAGCCGCTTCGCAGCATCAAGGTGCTCACCACCGCCGGACCGCACGTGGGGCGGACCGTTCCCAGCCACAGCCTCAGGACGGGATAAATCCATCACAGCGATCGGCAGAAGCCCGCCACAGCATCGCACACGTAGTTGATGTCGTCGGCTTGTAGCTCCGCATACATCGGAAGGGACAGAATACGAGTCGCAGCTCGTTCCGTGAGCGGAAACGAGCCCTCGTCGTGCCCGAGATCGGCGTACGCCGGTTGGAGGTGGATCGGTATCGGGTAATGGATGACGGTCGAGATTCCCCTATCTGCGAGATGTTCCTGGAGTCGGTCCCGCTCCTCGTGCTGCACGACGTACAAGTGAAACACCGGCTCTGCGAATTCCGCCGTGGCCGGCAGGCGAACCACGTCTGTGTGCTCCTGCAGCAACTCGTCGTACTTCGCGCCATGGTTGCGCCGGGCCGCGTTCCATGCATCCAAATAGCGCAACTTGACCCGAAGTACGGCCGCTTGGAGCGTGTCGAGCCGCCGGTTGAAGCCGCGCAGCTCGTGTCGGTATTTCACCTTCGATCCGTAGTTTCGCAGCAACCGGATCTGGTCGGCAATCTCGAGATCGTCGGTCACGACCACCCCGGCATCGCCGTACGCACCCAGGTTCTTCGCCGGATAGAGGCTGAAGGCGCTGACATCACCGAGCGCCCCCACTCGGCGCCCCTTGTAGCGGGCACCGTGCGCCTGGGAGGCGTCCTCGACTACCTTGAGGCCGTGGCTGCGGGCGATCTCGTTGATCGGGTCCATGTCGGCGGGGTGCCCGTACAGGTGCACCGGCATGATCGCCTTCGTGCGCGGCGTGATCGCTGCTTCGATCAGCGCCGGATCGATCTGATAGGTGTCAGGGTCGATGTCCACCAACACCGGAGTGGCCCCCACGTACGAGATCGCCAGCGCCGAAGCGATGAAGGTGTTGGCCACTGTGATGACTTCGTCGCCGCTTCCCACACCGAGCGCCATCAACGCCAGCTCCAGTGCCGACGTGCCGGAGTCGACACCGACCGCATGTGCTGCCTCGCAGTACGCGGCCATCTCCTCCTCGAACCGAGCGACGCTGTCCCCGAGAATGAAGTCGTTGCGCTCCAACACCCCGGCGATGGCCGCCTCTATATCGTCACGGATCGACGCGAACTGCGCGCTCAGATCGACGAAGGGCACCTTCCTCGTTGCAATAACTCCATCCAAATCCGTTCCCTACCCTTCTGTGCTTGCAGCCGCCGGCGCGGCAACCGAAACATCCATCTGAGCTTGCGGCTTGGCTCCTTCACCGACGGCGACGGGCGCCCCGTTTAGCTCGAGTGAACGATCGATAGCCTCCATGACTTCCACCACGCGCAACCCGAAGCTTCCATCCGACTTGGGCTCGGCTCTGCCGCCCATGACGTCGAGGAAGTGCCGCGTCTGGTTCTTCAGCGGCTCACTGGCCGCCACTTTGGGGCTGATGATGTCGCCGTCACGGATGAGCAGCGGATACTCACCGTATGTCGGCACGTCCTCGGTGCCGGGAGCCACCCCTTTCTCGTAGATCGTCACCGGAGCCGCCGCATTCAAGTCGTCGAAGACAATGCGCTGCTCGCTTCCCACCACCACGGCCTGGCGCACCTTGAATGGATCTGCCCAGCTCACGTGAACATGGGCGGTGACCCCGTTGGCGTAACCGATGGTGGCGAAGCCAACATCCTCCCGGCTGCTGCCGAGCACTCGCGAACCCACTGCGCTCACCCAGATTGGGTTCACTCCGAGCAGGTAATTGAAGATCGAGATGTCGTGGGGAGCCAAGTCCCACAGCGCGTTCACATCGTAGCGGATCGGGCCCAGATTCGTCCGTTGCGCGTACAGGTAGTAGACGTTGCCCGCGCTTCCGGCGTCGACAAGGTCCTTGACGGCGTTCACACCCGCATTGAATAGGAACGTGTGGCCCACCATCAGCGTGAGGTCGGCGGCGCGCGCCTGGTCGATGAGCAGGCGGGCTTCGGCGGAGATCGTCGTTATCGGCTTTTCGATCAGCAGGTGCTTGCCCGCATCAAGCAGAGGCGACGCCACCTCATGATGTCGGGTGGCTGGGGTGCAGATGATCACAGCATCGATGGCTGCAGATTGGGCCACCCCTTCGAGAGAACCTATCGGCTCAGCGTGGGGAAATCGGTCTGCCACCTCTGCCAGGCGTTCGGGACGCGCATCGAATGCAAACACGCGCCCCACGTCGGGCAGCTCACGCAGTACCCGGAGGTAGTTGACCCCCCAGTAGCCGCAGCCAACGACGGCCACATTCATCTCTGAATCCGATATCTTTCTAGTTCCTACCATCACTCCGCCCCTTTGCCAGACACGACAGCCGGAAGCGTCATGGCGAGGAGCTTGAGATCCAACCACAACGATCTGCTCCGGACGTAGAAGATGTCCATGCGCATCATTTCTTCGAAGGTCACCACCCCGCGGCCGTGCACCTGCCAGTAGCCGGTGATACCGGGGAGAGCATGGAGGCGCTCCATCTGCCATGGCTCATACTCGGCCACTTCATAGAGCGGCACCGGCCGCGGACCCACCAGACTCATTTCGCCGGCGATCACGTTGAAAAGCTGCGGAAGCTCGTCGATGCTCGTGCGCCTCAGCAGCCCGCCGATCCTGGTGACTCGGGGATCGCCGGTCAGCTTGTAGTTCGATCGAGCAGCATCGGATTCCTCCACCGTGCCCTCCACAAACGACTTGATGTACTCGCGGTGCAGCGATTGATCTGCCTCGTGGTACATCGAGCGGAATTTGTGCACCCGAAACGTGGTCTGCTTCCACTCGATAACGCCGTCCTTGGAGATACGCTTCGAGCCCACCCGATCCTGATGGAACAGCACGGGCCCGCGGCTGTCGAGCTTGATGGCGAGGGCGACGGCGAGCATCAGAGGAGACAACGCCACCACCAGGAGGGAGGCACCGACGAGGTCGATGACTCGCTTCAGCGCCGACCCGACCGCTATCGACAACCGGCTGCGGTCGGCCACCCGCACTTGACCCACGTATGGAGACTCGGCGGCCGTGTCATGCGGCTGGCTTCCATCTCCGGCCGCCATCACAGAACGAACTCCTCAGCGGTGAGCACGTCGTCGAGAAGACCGCCGAGATAGGCCTCCACGATCTCGGCGACCCGAAGGCCGATGACCCGCTGCGTTTCCACTGCCATGCCCCCGATGTGGGGAGTCAGCACTACATTCGGCAGCTCCGCCAGCGCCGGCACGACCCCGTCTCCCTCGCGTTCGTGGACATCGAAAGCGGCGGCCCTGAGGCGCCCCCCTGTGAGCGCGGCATATACGGCGGCCTCGTCGACTACGCCTCCACGAGCCGTGTTGATGAGTACCGCCCCCGGCCTCATCCTCTGGAGCATCCCGGCATCGATGAGGTGCCTGGTCGAATCCTTGAGCGGAGTGTGGATGGAGACGACGTCGGATTCTGCAATGACCGTGTCGATATCGGCCAGCTTGATCCCCATTCGCGCCAACTCGGATTCCCGGTCCGGCGAGGGGTGTTTGACACATCCGAGGACCCGCATTCCCAGGGCAGCGCAGAGGGCGCCGGCGCGGCTTCCAATACGGCCGGCACCGATTATCCCCATCGTCTTGTCGGCGATCAGCGATCCACCCAGCTCGTACTTGGGCCACTGCCCGCGGCGAATCAGCGCGTCGGCCCGGCTGATGTGACGGACCGCGGCCAACATCAGGCCCAGCGTCAACTCCGCAACCGCCTCGGGGGAGGCGCCCGGAACCCGGGCTACCCGAATCCCCCGCTGGCGCGCCGCTCGCAGATCGATGTTGTCGAGCCCCGATCCGGCGCGCACCATCAATTGCAGATCGTCAGCGGCCTCGATCACCTGCCGGGTGACGTCCACTCCGCTACGAAATACGAGACCTTCGCGATCCGCCACCAGGTCGACGAGATCGACATAGGAATCGAAACCCAACACGACATCGTGCCGGCTGCGGAGCAGCTCGATGGCCTCGGGAGCGATCGGGCTTGCCAGCAACAGCCTCATCGCACACCGCCCTTCGGGCGCGCTCGCCCAACCCTGGTCCTCGCGCTAGCTCGCGAGTCTTGCGAAATGTCCACCGAGAACGTGCCCAGCCACACAACAAAGCCCCCTACTCTCCCCGCATCGCCTCCTCATCGGTCAGAGATAGTAGTCGGCGTGCACAGGCTTGAAACCCCAAAATAGGTAGCGGAGTGGCGCGTCGGCTCATAGCGGGTTAATGTCGATTCTGGGAAGGCTTCTTGTAGGCCAGCGAGCAGAAAGTCATGGGGGCTCACGGTGGGCGGTTCTTGGCATGGGGATTTCCCCTCCGACGCGACCAATGGTCATGATTTCGGGTTGTACACGACCTCGATCGGGTTCGGATCCGATAGGCAAGTCAACGATGCGCTCGAAGGGCGCCATGCCGTTGTGCTCGGCGGTGCCGGGTTCCTCGGATCTCATCTGACCCAACGGCTGCGCGCCGGCGGAGCTCGGGTCACGGTTGTGGATAACCTGCTGACCGGACGCTCGGCCACTGCCACGGCGATGGCAGAACAACTCGACGTCGAGTTCGTCCACGCCGACGTTGCTGCCGAGATTCCGATCGAAACCACAGATATCGATTACGTCCTTCACTTTGCTTCGGCGGCTTCGCCGATCGACTATGCCCGCTATCCGATCGAGACTCTGCGCGTCGGTTCCAGTGGCACGGAGAATGCCCTCGAACTGGCCCACCGGGCCGAGGCGACATTCATGCTGGCTTCGACCAGTGAGGTCTACGGCGATCCGCTGGTCAGCCCGCAGAACGAGAGCTACTGGGGCAACGTCAACTCGGTCGGGCCGCGCAGCGTGTACGACGAAGCCAAGCGCTATGCCGAGGCATTGGTCATGGCGTACCACCGCACCTACGACATCGACGTGAAGATCCCACGGATCTTCAACACGTTCGGGCCAGGGATGCGGCCCAACGACGGCCGGGCGGTGCCCGCTTTCGTGATGGCGGCACTCCTCGGTGATCCGCTGCCGGTTCACGGCAACGGCAACCAGACCCGCTCGCTGTGCTACGTCGACGACCTCGTCGACGGACTGACACGGCTGCTGGTATCGGACTACGTCGGACCGATGAACATCGGCAACCCCCGCGAAATGTCGATCCTCGACCTGGCCGAGCTCATCGTCGAGATCACCGGTTCGATCAGCCCGATCGAATTCATGCCGCGCCCGATCGACGATCCCGAAGTCCGGGTACCCGACATCGGGTTGGCGTCGGAGCAGCTCGGCTGGTGGCCGCAGATCTCGATCAAGTCGGGCCTGGTGCAGACCGTGGAGTGGTTCGAGACCTTCACCCGGGGCGATCAAGTGATGGCCCCGGCGCCGGCCTAGAGCTCCCATCCGGAAGCCGAAACAGCTCAGCGCGAGCCGAGCGTCGCCTCCAGCTCCTCGGGGGTGATCAGCACCGCCCTGGCCTTGGAGCCCTCGGAGGGGCCTACGATGCCGCGCCGCTCGAGAATGTCCATGACCCGGCCTGCCCGGGCGAAGCCGATGCGCAGCTTGCGCTGCAGCATCGACGTAGAGCCGAGCTGACTGCGAACGACCAGATCGATCGCCTGGTTGATGATCTCCGGGTCCTCGCCTTCGAACTCGTCCTCGGCTTCTTGCTTCTTGGCCGCCACCTCGAACACCTCGGCGTCCCGGTATTGCGCCTTGCGCTGCTGCCGCGCCCAGTCGACGACGGCGTGGATCTCGCTCTCGGTCACGAACGCCCCCTGGATGCGCTCCGGCTTGGGCTCGCGGGCCGTGACCACCAGCATGTCCCCTAGGCCAATGAGCTTCTCCGCACCGGAGGCGTCCAGAATCACCCTGGAGTCCGTTTGTGACGCCACCGAGAAGGCCAGACGCGACGGGACGTTGGCCTTGATGACGCCGGTGATGACGTTGACCGACGGCCGCTGCGTCGCCAGCACGAGATGGATGCCCACTGCCCGCGCCATCTGGGCGATACGTACGATCGAGTCCTCAACGACGCGGCCCGCCACCATCATCAAGTCGTTGAGCTCGTCGACGATCACCACGATGTAGGGGAACCGATCGAAACCATCAGGATCGAGCTCGCCGGCGTCGAACTTCTCTCGGTACCCATTGATGTCCCTGACTCCGGCGTCTGCCACCAGTTCGTAGCGGCGATCCATCTCGGCGACCGCCCATTGCAGCGCGTCGGCCGCTTTCTTGGGGTTGGTGATCACCCGGGTGAGCAGGTGGGGAATTCCGTTGTATTGCCCCAGCTCGACCCGCTTGGGATCCACCAGGATGAGCTTCACCTCGTCCGGCTTGGCGCGCATGAGGATCGACGTGACGAGGGAGTTGATGCACGACGATTTCCCGGCACCGGTGGCGCCTGCGATCAGCACGTGGGGAAGCTCGTCGAGCTTGAGGAGTCGGTTGTTGCCGGAGATGTCCTTGCCGAGCCCGACTCGCATGGGATCCGGGTCGGCCTGGGCCTCCGGGCCGCTGAGAATGTCTCCCAGGGTCACCAGTTTGCGGCTGCGGTTAGGCACCTCGATACCGATTGCGCTCTTGCCGGGAATGGGAGCCAGGATGCGGACATCTGCTGTAGCCATGGCGTAGGCGATGTCGTTGGCCAAGCCGGTGACCCGTGAGACCTTGACGCCCGGAGCGAGCTCGATCTCGTAGCGAGTAACGGTGGGCCCAGGGACGATCCGGGTGAGCCGGGCGTCGACCCCGTGCTGATGGAGAGCTCGCTCCAGCTCGATGGCGGCCTGCTCGAGGGAGCGGCGGTTGTGGCTGCCGGCATCGCTGCTGTGCAGCAGCTCGAGGGGCGGCAACGTGTAGCTGCCAGCCGTAGCCGGAGGTGGCTCGGGGCGCACCGGGCGTGGTTTGGGCTTCTTGGGAGCGGATTTGGCTGAATCGATCTTGGGGGGGCCACCCCGTTTGGGGGCCGCCGGCTTCGGCTCCGGCTGTGGTTCTGGCTCCGGCTCCTCGACCAAGGGGATCTGCACGCGGGGTGGCATGGCCGGACGCGCCGGAGAGAAGTAGCGCTTCATGCGGCGGAATCCCGTGGCTAGCGAGGCCGCCACATCGCGCATCGTCGCCCGAGTCATCACCAGAGCACCCATCATGACGATGGCGAACAGCACCAGTGACGCCCCCCAGAAGCCGATCAAGCGGCGCATCGGGAAGGCGATCAAAGACCCGATCACTCCGCCACGAGCGGTCACCGCGGCGATGGACTCCGCCAGCGAAACGGTGCCGCTCATCAGGTGATACATCGCCAGCGAGCCGATGAATGCCACTCCGAGACCAATGGACAGCTTCACATAGTCAGGACGGGGCATCGGGCCGAGCAAGGCCCCCCCGATGATGGCGAGCACCAGCGGCACGAGCGCCGCCCACGTGCCGAACAGGAAGTGCAGAACCTTGATGGCGGTGGTGCCTACCGGACCTGCCAGCCCGAAGAAGGCGAGCACCATCAAGATCGCAAGAACGATGAGGCAAAGCCCCCAGACGTCATCAGTCTGGCGGCCCATCCGCTCCCGCAGCCTGACCCGGATTCCTCGCAGCGCGCTGAGGAGCCCGGTGCCGGCACGGCTTGTCGTTGTCTTGGCCCTACTCCGCCCTCTCGCCCCACGGCCCGTTGTCCGTGATGGCATGGGGTCCAAACCCTAACGGAAGCGGCTGAGACGGCAAACGATCCGTGCCATCCGTCCGCCGGTAACGTTCGTCACGCATGCACCAGTGGTTCGACAAAGCGGGCGACCACGCCGCCGACGTGTTCCTTGCCAAGCTCGTTGAGGTGGACGCCGTCGGCTGATATCGGGTCGAAGGGCGCCGCTTTCACTGCCGTGTACAGGTCGTTCACCAGGTAGCCCGCGGACGTGGCGAGCTGGACGAGCGCTTGGTTGTAGGCGATGACGTCAGCGTTGCGGCGTTGCGACTCTGCTCCCTCCGGCTGTCGCCTGTCGCTCACCGGCGTCGTCGTAGCGAGCACGATTCGGGCTACCAGCGGGTGGCGAGACAGGATGTCGGCGATCGCCGCCATGTTGGCGTGGTATTCGGCGGCTTCGACTGTGACGCCGAAACCCCGGGAGAACTCGCGTGTGATGTCGTGAGCTCCCGCGTTGAGGTGGATCAACGACCGTTCATGCAACCGATCGAGAACGTAATCGTCGAGATGTGCCAACAGATGGCGGGACGAACGGCAATTCTGCACAGGGCCCCACACTGCAGTCGACCGCAGCCGCACCGCGGCATAGGACTGATAGCTGAGGCGGGTGGAATCGCCGACAAGCACGACGGTGAGGCTCATTGGCCCCTATGTAATCGCACATCGGGCCACCAATGCCAAACGCGGTAGAGCCCGCAGTCGATTCGACTGCGGGCTCTGCGGTTGGGGCCTCGCCGACTAGGACTTCGTGTCCTGGTCGCCCTTGAGGATTCCCTTCACTCCGTCGACACCGCTGGCGGCTACGTCCCGGACCGCATGTACCGCCGACTCGCCGATCTGCTCGGCGGCTTCGAGTGCGCCGCTGGCGGCAGCCGACGCCGCATCTCCGGCGTCGACGCCAATTCGCTTGGCGCCGGCAATGGCGCCCGAGATGGCGCCGGTGGTCACGTCGGTGACGCTCGAGCCGACCTCGCCGGCACCTTGAACGAGACCCTTGGCCGTGTTCTTGACGGCCTCGAGCGCATCCCCGCCGATCTCGGCAGCACCCGACATGGCCCCGCTCACCGTGCTGCGGGCCGCGCCGATCACATCACCACCGATGTCCTTGACACCGCCGATGACGGACCGACCCAGCTCAACGGCTCCATCAGCAACGCTCAGCGTCGTCGACTTCGTGGCGACGATCACTCCCTCTGCGATGCCGGCCGCCGTCTTGGTGACATCGGCACCCACGCCACCGGTGCCTTTCACCGCGGCGCGTACGATGTCCGAGATCGTGCCGACGGTGACCGTGGCCACCTCGCCGACGCCTTCGACCAGACCAACTGCCAGGCCCTTGGCCGTGCGCATCAGTCCGGTTCCTGCCTCGCCGACCGCCGTGAAGGCGCCTCCGGCGATGCCCCCGGCGACATCGAGGACGGCACCGCCGGCCTCGCCGACATTCCGCAGCGCAGTGACCGCAGAGTCACGCGCCACGTCCGCCACGCCCTTGACGATGCTGCCGGTCCCGCTGAGCACCGAGTTGATGCTGCGAGCAACCCGGCCCTGCGTCTCGTTGGCGTTTTCCATCCTGGGGATCTCCTCCCTCAACGACGACTCTTCTGAGCCGCCTCTCAACTGGGGGCAGCATCGCCATTGCGAAGCAGCCGGTCCATGACCAACGGCCGCCGCCGAGCGACCAAGTCTTGACGCATGCCCGCCACCGGCTGGCAGGACCCTGCCAGGGAGAAGCAACCGCTTCTAGGATCACGAGCGTGGCGGTGCGACGGGTTGGAGTGATCGGCGGAACACCCATGTGGCGACGCGGCGTCGCCGCCGTCCTGGCCGAGGCCGACTACGCCTCAGCGGAGTACGCCGATCTGGTGGAGTGGCGGCCGGGCCGCGGGGGCGCCGCCGTCATCCTCCACGTCGCCGATGGCAGCCAGCTGTTGGCACTGAGCGTGTTCCACGCCGATCATCCCCACATCCCGGTCATCGCCGTCACCCCCACACTCGGAGTGGCCGAGTACGCCGCAGTCATCAAGGCCGGTGGCATGGCGGCACTGGGTGAGGACGAGCCGGTGGCGACCTTGATCGCGACGTTGGAGCACGTGGCGGCTGGCCGCGCTTCGGCTCCGCCGGCGATCATGCAGGCACTGGCGCTGCGGGTGGCTGCCGGCTTCGGGGAGCCCTTGCAGATCGACGAGGTCGACGCCGCCCGGATCCGGGCGTTGGCCGCCGGCTCGACGGTGGCCCAGTTGGCTGCCGAATCGGCATTTTCCGAGCGCGAGATGTTCCGCTTGCTCAACGAGCTGTACACCCGCATCGGAGTATCCAATCGGACGGAAGCCATCGTCTGGGCGTCACGCCACGGACTACTGGACGGGGCGACCGGACCGGGCCCCTGACTCGGGCCAATCCAATGGCGCTGGTCGTGGCGGGCCGACTACGATGCCACGCAACGCGCGAAATCTGCACGCACGTGCGCATCAGTCGGCTCAGAGGAGAGGTGGGGTGAGCCTCGCTAGTGAGGTTCGGACGTGGAGCGGCTTCCTAGGCGGGCTGCGCGGCTTTCTGCGAAACACGATCGACCTGGAAGACGCCAAGCAGATCATTCAACAGCGCCTCGAGAAGCGGGAGACCAACTTCCTCGACCGCCTCGAGCATGGCGTCTACGGATATCCGCAGAGTCCGTACCTTCCAATGTTGAAGCTAGCGGGTTGCGAACTTGGTGATCTGCGTGCGATGGTCGCCGATCGCGGGCTCGAAGCGACATTACGCACACTGAGGGATGCCGGCGTCTACGTGACTTACGAGGAATTCAAAGGCCGCCGCCAGATCGTTCGTGCCGGCCAGGTCATACCGGTGTCGGTAGCAGACTTCGACAATCCCCACGCTCATCACCACTACCACGGCGAAAGTGGGGGGACGACAGGATCCCCAACGCGGGTGCTCATCGACCTCGAACATCTAGCAGCCCAAGCCCCGGTGTTGATGCTCGGCTGGCATGCCAACGGAGTGCTCGATGTTCCCACTGCAGTTTGGCTCGACATCCTGCCGGATGTCGCCGGCATCATGAACATCCTCCGCCCCATCCGATTCGGTCGGATTCCGGAGAAGTGGTTCTCGCCAAACATGATCCGACACTCGAGTCCAGTCACGTCCGCCAAATTTCGATTGGCAACGTTGTCAATGGTCCCACTCGCCCGGCTGCAGGGCATCCGCATGCCTTGGCCCGAACTCGTTGGTTTGGACGATCCGGACCGGATTGCCCACTGGATGGCGGATACCCTGCGGAAACGGGATGCATGCATGCTGTATAGCCATGTGAGCAAGGCGCTACGGGTCGCGATCGCCGCCCGGGAGGCGGGACTCGACCTAACGGGCGCAACGTTCATGGCCGGCGGAGAGCCGCCGACGCCAGCCAAGGTCAAAGAGATCACCGCATCGGGGGCGGCCTGGGTGCCAATCTATCCCTTCAGCGAATACGGCACTGTCGGTGTCGGTTGTGCCAACCCGCGGGACGAGAACGATGTACACCTCCTCGACGACGGACTCGCGCTCATCCAACATCCTCGCCCGATACCGGGAACGACGGTCACAGTCGACGCATTCAACTTCACCACCTTGCTGCCGCACGCTCCCAAGCTGCTGTTGAACGTCGAGAGCGACGATTATGGACTCATCGAGGAACGGCCGTGCGGGTGCGAACTCGAGACCGTTGGCTTCCCCCGCCACGTGCGAGATATCCGGAGCTTTTCCAAGCTCACTGGTGAAGCTGGGACACTGATCGGCAGCGCAATGGTCCGCATCCTCGAAGAAGTCCTGCCGGCGCGTTTCGGTGGCAGCTCTCTCGATTACCAGTTGATGGAAGAAGAGGACGACCAGGGTTTCACGCGGCTGAGCGTGCTCGTTCATCCCCGCGTGCAGATCGAAGATGAGACCGAAGTAATCGAAACCATCCTGGCGGCTCTGGAACCCGAGGATCCCGAGCCCGGCACCGGAAGCTTTGCGGCCGAGATGACGCGGAACGTCTGGCGGCAAGCGGAGACGCTGCGGGTCCGGCGGATACCGCCAAAAGTGACCGGGCACGGAAAGATGATGCCGCTACACGTGTCAAGGAACCGCCCGGACGCGTGAGAGAGCGACGGCTTCTCCCGATCCTGCTAGACCTCGATGACCACCGGGTAGACCACGGGCCTGCGCCGCAGCTCCTGCTTGATCTTGCGCCCCGTGGCGCTGCGCACATTGCGGCGCACCGTATCCAGGTCGGTCGGCAGCTCGAGCTCGGCCAGTGACTCGAGGACACGTGCGGCGACCAGCTTGTGGATCTCTTCGCTGTCACCGGTGACCCCATGGCTATCGACATCCGGCCCGATCAGGATCTTGCCGGAGTGCATGTCCATCCCGACCGTGACCACCATCATCCCGTCGTCGGCCAGATGCCTGCGATCCCGCAAGACGTCTTCGACGTCGCCGATGCCGGATCCGTCGAGGTAGACCAGGCCCGCCGGCAGCGCCTCCCGCTCCACCCTCAACTTCCCCTTCTCTAGGACCACCCGGTCCCCGTCCTCGCAGATGTGAACGTCTTCGATGCCGACCGAGCGGGCTACCGCCGCGTTGGCTACCAGGTGGCGGTACTCGCCGTGCACCGGCACCAAAGACTGCGGTGCGAGCACGTTGTAGAAGGTCTTGAGCTCGTCCTGGGCGGCATGGCCGGAGACGTGTACCGGCGCATTGCGGCCGTGGAAGACCGTCACCTTTTGGCGCATGAGATTGTTGATCACCCGCGAGACCTTGGTTTCGTTGCCCGGTATCGGCGTGGCCGACAGGATCACTGTGTCGCCCGGCTCCAGCTTGATCGAGTGATGCTCGCCGCTGGCCATCAGCGACAGCGCCGCAAATGGCTCCCCCTGGCTGCCCGTGCAGATCACCGCGGTCCGGTTCGCCGGCATCTCCAGCAGCTCATCAATGGTGCGGACGCGCTCATTCGGCAGCTCGAGCAGGCCCAACTCGGTGGCCACATCCACATTGCGCAACATCGAGCGGCCCAAGAGGGCGAAGTGGCGGTCGTCTGCCGTCACCGCATCGATCGCCTGTTGCACCCGATGGACGTGACTGGCGAAGCAAGCGATGATCACCCGGCCGCCGGCCGCTTCCACCAGCTCTTTCAGCATCGGTCCCACCGTGGATTCCGACATCGTGAAACCCGGGCGCTCCGCATTGGTGCTGTCGGCAAGGAGCAGCCGCACCCCCTGCCGGCTGAACCCGGCGAAAGTGGCGAGATCGGTGGGAATCCCATCGATTGGAGTCGGGTCGAGCTTGAAGTCGCCGGAATGAACGATGAGCCCTTCCGGCGTCTCGAAGACGACGCCGGTGGCCTGGGGAACGGAGTGGGCCACGGCAACCAACGCAAACCGGAACGGACCGGATTCCACCCACTCCCGGGGCGCCACCGCACGCAGATTAGGGGCGATGCCCAGCTCTTCGACCCGGCCCCGAGCCAGCTGGACCGTGAGCGCAGTTCCGTAGACGGGGACGTTGACGTCACGCAGCAGATAGCCGAGCGATCCGATGTGATCCTCGTGTCCGTGAGTGAGCACCACACATTCGAGATCATCGGGGCGATCGAGGATCGAGGAGAAGTCGGGCAGCACCAGGTCGACACCGAGCATGTCCTCGTCGGGGAACATGAGACCGCAATCGATGAGCGCAAGCATGCCGTCGACCTCGAGAACTGCACAGTTGCGGCCGATCTCGCCCAGGCCTCCCAGAAACCCCACGGAGACGGTCATGCAGCGATCACTGATTCCGGAGTCAAAGCTCGGATGCGGCTTCCAACGCCTCCACGACCAAAGCCGTCGTCTCCTCAGAAGCCGGCACCAGCGGCAGCCGCGGCTCGCCGACATCCTCCCAGACCTTGGACAATCCGGCCTTGACCGGCATGGGGTTGGGCTCCACGAAGAGAGCCTCGAAGAGCGGGCTGAGGCCGTCGTGCAGCTTGCGGGCTATCGGCTCGTTGCCGGCGGCGGCCGCCTCGACCAAGCGACGCACCAAGGGACCCACGAGGTGCGAGGCCACGCTCACCACGCCAACCCCGCCGGCCTCGACGATGGCACGCGTCATGCTGTCGGTTCCCGCATAGACGGCGAAATCCTCCGGCAGAGCCTCGATCTCGCGCCGCGTATAGGAGATATCGTCGACGGCGTCCTTGACGGCCACGATGCGATCATGAGCGGCCAACCGCACCAGGGTGTCAACTGCGACCAGGCGCGAGGTGCGGCCAGGGACGTTGTAGAGCATCAGGGGGAGGTCGGTTGCGTCGGCGATCGCGGTGAAATGCCGATAGATGCCTTCTTGGGGCGGCTTCGAGTAATACGGCGTCACCGCCATGAGACCGTGGCATCCGGCGGCGGCGGCCTTCTCGCTCAACTCGATGGAGTGCCGCGTGTCGTAAGTCCCGGTGCCGGCGATGACGAGTCCCCGCTCGCCGGCCGCGTCGACGGCGGCCTTGTACAGAGCCACCTTCTCGGCATCGGTCAGCGTCGGCGATTCGCCCGTGGTGCCGGTTACGACGACCCCATCTGATCCGTTGCTCAGCAGGTGCCGCACCAGCTTCCAGAAGGTGCCGTAGTTCACCGCTCCGTCTGCGTCGAACGGAGTGATGACTGCAGTGAGAATTGGCCCGAAAGGGGCCGTTCGGGCTGGTTCCATAGTCTGTTCCATACCCTGGACGGTAGCAAACCCAGAAGGAACTAACCTCACTCTGAGATATGCCAGGTCGTTTCATTCAGGAGATCAGTAGCGACGAATTCGGCGTGGCCGTGATGCAGCGCAGCCAGGAGGTCCCCGTCGTTGTGGACTTCTGGGCCGAATGGTGCGGGCCCTGCAAGACGCTCGGTCCGATGCTGGAGCGCATCACCGAGGAGCACGAAGGGGCCTTCGAGCTGGTCAAGATCGACGTTGATCAGAACCAACAGCTGGCAGCCGACCTCGCCATCCAGAGCATCCCAACTGTCATCGCGTTCCGTAACGGAGCGCCAGTCAGTCGGTTCTCCGGAGCCATTCCCGAGCAGGCATTGATGGCCTGGCTCCAAGAAATCCTGCCCGGTGAGCTCGAACTGCAAGTCGAGGAGGCTCGCGACCTGTCTCTCCAAGGGAACCTGGAAGCCGCCGAGGCGATCTTCCGTCAGGTGCTCGAAGAGCAATCGGATCATCCTGAAGCCGGAACCGGGCTGGCAAGCCTGCGGTTGGCGGCAGGCGACCCCGAGGAGGCGCTGATCGTCCTCGGCAAGCTGACTCCTACGGCCGACGTCGAGCGCCTCCAGGCCGCAGCCCGCATGGCGACTTCGCGCAGCAACGACATCTCTGCACTCGAAGAGGCCCTGGCGGCGAACCCCGATTCCGGCGAAGCCCGCCTCGATCTGGCGAAAGCATTGGCCGGGCGTCACGAGTTCGAACCGGCGCTCGACCACTACCTCCACGTCGTACGGACCAAGGGCCCAGAGATGGACAAGGCGCGGCTCGGCATGCTCGACATCTTCGGAGTGCTCGGTGACGAGCACCCGCTGACCCTGGCGTATCGCCGGCAGCTGGCCAGCGCTCTCTTCTGAGTAGGCCGGAAGCGCCCGGCCCTCTTGCCACCTTCCGCCGGTAGGTTCACCAACGATGAAGAAGATGGCGCTGACCTTCGGCCTCGGGCTCATGGTGGCCGCTTGTGCCGGCCCGGCTACCGGTCCCATTCCCGATCCCGGGGCCGGCCCCACGTCCGGTCCGACTGGCGGCCTCACCGCCGGTCCTACCACAACACCAAGCCGCGCTCCGGGCACCACGTTCGCGATCGGGAGGCTGGGTGTTCCCCGGGCCGCGCATACGGCGGTCCGCCTCGATGACGGCCGCATCCTCGTTGCGGGCGGATGCAGTCGGGCGGGTTGCGAAGGCAACCAGGACGCAGTCGCATCCGAGCTGTTCGAGCCGGCGGATGGATCGTTTGCTCCCGGCCCGGCGATGACCTCACCGCGCGCCGGACACACGGCCACCGTCTTGGCGGACGGCCGAGTACTCGTCGTCGGAGGCTATCCCGGCGAAGGTCGTCCCCCGCTCGCCTCGGCAGAGCTCTTCGACCCGGACACGAACCGGTTCATGAATACCGGCTCGATGGCCCAACCGCGCGGCTCGCACACGGCCACCGCCCTCGCCGACGGCCGGGTGCTCGTCGTCGGAGGCGTGGACGCTACCAACGAGGTGATCGCCACGGTGGAAATCTACGATCCAGGGCGCGGTGAGTTCGCCGCGGCCGCGTCGCTGCCGGTCGCCGTCGCCACCCATACCGCCGTGCGGCTCTCGACCGGCGAGATCATGGTCGCCGGGGGCCGGCCCACCCGCTCCGGAGCAGTGACCGCGTCGGCTGTGATCTACGACCCGACCACCGACAGCTGGAGGTCGACTGGAGACCTGCAAGACGCTCGCTACAAACACGCCGCGGTCGCCTTGCCGACCGGCGGCGCTCTGGTGATCGGTGGGGCCGATGCAAGGGATTTCCGGGGCAGCCTCACGAGCATCGAACAGTGGGATCCGACAACGGGAGCTTGGACCGTGGTGGCGGACATGTTGGCCAGCCGCTTCAAGATTCCCGACGCAGTCGCGGTCCTGGCCGATGGACGGGTCTTGATAGCCGGCGACGGCCTCGTCCCTGAGATCTACGACCCCTCAATCGGGGGGATCGAACAGGTGCGAGGGACACTCCGCTCGGCGCTGCTCTTTGCGACCGCCACAGCCCTGGCAGACGGACGGGTGCTCATCGCCGGAGGGTACGACGACGATATTGCCGTGCAGTCCGGGGCCTACATCTTTCAGGGATAGCCGACGTCGCGCCGAGCAAGGGCCGCGAACTCGTCGCTGCTCCCTATACCCCCGGCAGCCCTATATCCCCAGCAGCGCCCGCAGGCCCAGAGTGATCTTGTGGGGAAGTCCGGCAACGCTCCGAATCGCCGTGAGCACCCCGGGCATGAAAGCCTCACGGCTGAATGTGTCGTGGCGGATCGTCACCGTCTCGCCCAGGCTGCCGAAGATGGCCTCCTGAGACGCGATAACGCCGGGCAGCCGAATCGAATGAACCGGCACACCCGAAACGTCGGTCCCCCGCCCGGCGATGTCGACCGAGTTGCTGCCTCCGGCGGCAGCTACCCGGGCCGCGGTCGCTAGCGCCGTACCCGATGGAAAGTCGGGCTTGTCGGCATGATGCAGCTCGACGATCTCGACTCCCTCGAAGTGCGGCGCCGCCAGCTCTGCGAAGTGCATCGCCAGAACCGCGCCGATCGAGAAGTTGGGGACGACGAGACAGTTGCCCGGAGCGCGCTCCCATGCCCGCGTCAGCGCCTCGAGCCGGGCCGAATCGAATCCCGAGGTTCCCACCACGGCGTGAAACCCTCGCTGCGCCCAGTTGTCGAGATTCGCGACGACAACGTCCGGTGTCGTGAATTCGACCACGACGTCGCACTCGAAGCCAGCCGGATCTTCGACCGCCGTGACCCCCGCCACCTCTTCGCCCGCATGACCCGGCGCGTACGCTGCGGCCAACTCCATGTCTTCGATGGCGGCCACCGTCTCGCATGTCAGGCGGCCCATGCGGCCGGCCGCCCCGGACACGGCCACCCGAATCACGCGACGTAGCTCTCTAGCTCGTCGGCCTCGAATGGCCCCACGGCGCCGAGCACGAACGGGCCGGAGTACATGGCGGCGGCCACCTCCACGGTGTCCTCCAGAGTCACCGCATCGATCTTCGCGATCACCTCCGGGACGGATAGATGCTCGATTCCGGTCAGCTCGTTGCGGCCCAGGCGACTCATCCGGCTATTGGAATCCTCGAGCGAGAGGGCCAGGCTACCCCGCACGTGACCCTTGGCGCGGTCGAGCTCCTCCGGGGTGAGTCCGGAGGTGACAAGCTTGTCGAGCTCGGAGCGAATCAGCTTCAACACCTCGGGCGCCTGGCTGGGAGTCGTGCCGACATAGATGGCGTTGGCCCCGGTTTCGACGAACGGCAGCCGGAAGCTGTGGATGGCATAAGCCAAGCCGCGCTGTTCACGCACCTCGCGAAACAGCCGAGAGCTCATCCCGCTGCCGAGCACGTGGTCGACGACATCGGCCGCCCAACGCCGCTCGTCGTCGCGCCGCAGTCCGACTGCACCGAGGACCAGATGCGCTTGCTCTGTGTCCTTGGTGCGCACCGCCACCCCCTGGCGGGGCCCCAGCTCGGTTTGGCTGCGGGCCAGCTCCTCGCCTTCCCAGGCGCCGAACCGCACTGCGATCTCGTCAACCAGCGCGCCGTGGTCGAGCCGGCCGGCCGCGGCAATGACGACGCTGCGGGGCGAGTAGCGGCGTCGCCAGTAGCCCACGATGGTGTCGCGGCTCATTCCGGTGATCGACTCCCGGCTGCCGAGGATCGGCGGCGCCAGCGGGTGCTCGGCCCAGATCTTCCGCACGAACAGCTCGTGGGCGACATCGGTGGGATCGTCCTCGTTCATGTTGATCTCTTCGAGGACCACGTGCCGCTCGGAGTCGATCTCGTCCTGGCGAAAAGCCGGCCGCTGCAACATCTCACCGAGCACCTCGACCGCAAACGGCAGGTCCGCATCGCGCACTTTGGCCCAGTAGACGGTGTACTCCTTTGAGGTGAAGGCGTTGTGTCGCGCTCCGCGGGCGTCGAATCCCTCGGCGATCTGGTGGGCATCCATCCGCTCCGAGCCCTTGAAGAGCAGATGCTCCAGGAAGTGGCTGCACCCCGCTTCCTCGACGGTCTCATCGCGGCTGCCTGTATCGACCCAGGCCCCGATGGAGGCGGAATGTACGGCCGGCATGTTCTGAGTGATCACGCGTAGGCCGTTGGGGAGTATCGAGAGCTCGTAATCCATGGGGGGGAGTGTAGGTCGACCACTCAGCGTCCCGGCTCGGCGATGAGCATGCCTTCTAATCCTGAAACCCCTATGTGCATAGAATGAGCCACAGATGGGGAGGCGAACTGCCGCGGTTGTGTTGTGTGCCGCGCTCAGTGCGAGCGCGTGCGGCAGCGATTCCGGGCCCGCTAGCACGGCTGCGGGCACGCTACCCGATCCGGGACGCGACTTTCCTGTGACGGTGACCGAGATCGTCGACGAAGGCACCGAGGACGAGAGCCCAGTTGCCCTCGAACTCGAGGGCAGGGCCTGGGGCGAGGGTGACCGTTACGTGGTGCTGGCGCACATGCGATCGGCCGACATGTCCTCATGGTTCGACTTCGCCAGGCTGCTCGCCGCCGAGGGCTACACCGCCGTCGCTTTCAACTTCCGCGGCTACGGTGAATCAGAACAGGGCGAAAACGGTCAGTTTGCGGTGGCCACTGACATCCGCGCCGTCGTTGATGCCGCCGTCGCTGATGGGGCCGTGCAGGTCTTCGTGATCGGGGCGTCGATGGGCGGCACCGGCGCGGTGGCGGCCGCCACGACTGCCGAGATAGCCGGGACGGTGACCTTGTCCGCCCCTGACGAATTCGAGGGAGTGAATGCGGCCGGCCTCGCGCAATACGTGGCTGCGCCGATGTTGCTGATCGCAGCCGATGAGGACGGCAGCGCCGCCGAGGATGCCGCCGCCATCGCCGCGGGTGCCAAAGGCGACGCTGAGCTGGTGGTTCTGTCGGGCGGCCAGCACGGCACCAACATGTTTGCCGAGCACGGGCCGGAGATAACCGAACTGATACTCGACTTCCTGGCTGCCGTGTAACCGGCGGCGCGGATCCGGTTTGCCTTAGGCTGCAGCCGATGGAGATCGGCGTCTGCTACTACCCGGAGCAGTGGCCGCGCGACCGATGGGAAACGGACTCCGCCATGATGACGGTCGCAGGCCTGTCGGTGGTTCGCATTGGTGAGTTCGCTTGGGCGGCTTACGAGCCGGAGCGGGACCGGTTCGATTGGGACTGGCTCGATGACGCCGTCGCCACCTTGCACACCGCCGGGTTGAGCATCGTCCTCGGTACACCTACAGCTACTCCACCCGTCTGGCTGGCGCTCGAACGGCCCGAGATCCTCGCCGTCGATGCCGCCGGCCACCGCCAGCCATACGGGACTCGGCGCCACACCTGCCCCACTTCGGCCGCATACCGCCACGAGGCGCGCCGGATCGTGGCCGCTCTGGTGACCCGATACGGCGACCATCCGGCGGTAGTGGCGTGGCAGGTCGACAACGAGCCGGGCAACCACGACAGCGCCCGCTGCTGGTGCGACCAGTGCCAGGCGGCGTTCGTAGGCTGGCTCGAAGAGCGCTACGGCACCATCGATGCGCTCAATCAGGCCTGGGGAACCATCTTCTGGTCGCAGGTGTATCCCGACTTCGTGGCCGTGCGGCTACCGCGTCCGGCACCGACGACGCACTCCCCCAGCTTGCTCATGGCGCATCGCCGCTTCGCCTCAGCTCAAGTCGTCGCCGGTCTGCGCGAACAAGTGGACATCATTGCTGCCGGCTCCCCGGACCGTGACATCACCGTCAACTTTTATGCAAGCGACACCTTCATCGACTACCGGGCCGCCGCCCGCCTCGGTGGCATCGGCGCCATCGACAGCTACCCCCACGGAGTCGACTCGGCGGCCGAAGTCCGGTTCTGGCACGCCCTCGCCCGCGGCATCAGCGGCACCAACCGCGGTTGGATCATGGAACAGCAACCCGGAGCAATCAACTGGACGCCACTCAACCCACCTGTGCCCGACGGGCAAGTCACCAAGTGGCTCGAAGACGCCGCCGCCGACGGCATCGAGCGGACTCTGATGTTCCGCTGGCGAGCCGCGTTGACCGGACAGGAGCAGTACCACACCGGCCTGCTGCGCCACGACGGCAGCAGCGATCGAGCGTATACCGAGGTGCAGCAGGCCGACGTCTCCGGCACTTCAGCCTCGGCCACGATCGCGGTGCTCTACGACTACGAGGACGCTTGGGCGCTCGACATCGAGCCACACCAAGCCGGGCTGACTCATCGCCAGCTGGTGGTAGCCGCCCATGCTGCCGCTAGGGAGCTGGGCCCCATCGACGTCGTGGGGTGGGGAGACGACTGGACCGGGTATCGCGCCGTGCTGATCCCAGCGGCCGTCATCGCAACCCCGGCGCGGGGCGAGCAGATACGCGCCACCGCCGCCACGGGAACGACCGTCGTAGTGGGGCCGCGGTCCTTGACGCGCACCGCCGAGCTGACTGCGCTCCCCAGCAAGCTGCCCGGCCACCTCGAGGTCGGCGCCACCGTTGTCGAGGGGTTGTCGCTGCCGACCGAGCTCACCATCGCTGAGACCGGCATCATCGTCGGGCCCTGGTTTGATGTCTTGGCGCCCAACGAAGGCCAAGCCATCGGCTCTGTGGGCGGCAGCAGCCACCTGGCCGGAAGCCCGATCGCCGTCTCCAACGAAATCGGCGACGGGCGAGTTGTGCTGATGGCGGCCTCATCGGCAGAGGCATGGCGGTGGCTGATGAGGGAGCTTCATCTCGGTGCGGCGCCGGCGACGTAGACCAGGAGATCGGGAGTTCGCATTTGCGGGCCGCGGGGCGCCCCCGTACCGTGCTCGATCGTGGGGCCGACCGCCTATCTACAGATCGTCGCAGTGCTCCCAAACCCGAACCCACCTGGAGGAAACCAAGCATGAGACACAAGCTGACCGTGCTCCTGCTCGCGCTAGGACTCTTAGTCGCCGCCTGCGGCGACGGCGAAGAGGCCGAAGCAGAAGCCACGACCGCCGCCCCGAGTGGCACGACTGAGGCCACGACCGCCGCCCCGAGCGACACCACCGAGGCGCCGGCCACCACTGCTCCGAGCATGGAAGATGTCTCGCTGCGGTGGATGACCCGACCGGACAACCCGGAGGAAGCTGCCGTATACGCCACCATCTCGGATCAGCTGAGCAGCTCGCTCGATGGTGTCACGCTGACTTACGAGCCCGGCTCGAACGAGGGCGCCGGCTACCAGCAGACCCTGCTGACGAACCTGTCGGCCGGCACCGCCCCCGACGTCTTCTGGATTCCGGGAACCGATGTCGCCGATTTCGCGTCGCGCGGCGTGATCCTCGACCTGCGCCAGTACGCAGACGCCACCGGCCACAACGATGCCGACTTCTACCCGGGCCCGATGGGCCACCTGACGACGGAGCTCGACACCGGCCAACCCGGTAATGCGCTCTGGGGCCTGCCCCGGGACGTTTCGACCTTCGCCCTGTACGTGAACCTCGACCTAATCGTCGAGGCGGGTGCCGAGAATCCACTCGAGCTCGAAGCCAACGGCGAGTGGACATGGGACAAGTTCAACGAGGTCGTTAGTGATGTCGCCGCCCTGGGGAGCGAGATCAAGGGTTATGGACAGAGTGCCTGGTGGGGCCCGTATGGGGCTTGGATGAACGCCACCGGCGGCGGTTTCTTCAGCGGGGACCGCACCGCCTGCGCCCTCGATAGCGCTGAGTCGATCGCCGGCCTCACCGCGCTGCGCGACCTGTACTCGACCGACGCAGTAATCCCTTACGGCGAGGATCCGGAGACCCCGTTCCGCGCCGGCACCGTCGGCATGTTCCAAAACGGGCGCTGGGCCACGCCCGGCATTCGCACCGTCAGCTTCGACTGGGACGTCGTCGGGCTGCCGAGCGGACCAGCCGGGCCGGGCAACTGGCTCTTCTGGGGCGCCTACGTGGTCAACGCAAACACGGCTGACCCTGCAGCCGCCTGGTCGCTCGTCCAGGGGCTCACCCAGGCCGATGTGCAGGCGCAGATCTCAGGCCTCGGGGCCAACATCCCGAGCCGGGTGAGCCAGGACGCGCTCGATGCTTTCCTCGGATTCACCCCGCCACAGAACAACCAGGCGTTCCTGGACGGCCTGCAGAACAACCCGACCACGGAAGGCCCGCTCTGGGCCGGGAGCTGGCCGGAGTTCGTGACGCTGATGGACAGCGAGATCCAAGCCGTAGTCACGGGAACCCGCGACATCGCCGATTTCCAAGCGAACATATGCTCGGAAACCGCGTCCGCCTTCAGCGGATAATGACAGAAGCGTGCCGGGGGTCGGCCGAGCCGGCCCCCGCACGACTCTCGCTGCCGGATCGATGACTGTCACCGCAACTGAGATGCGCCGGACGTCGGGCCACGCCCCAGGCTGGTACCGACCACTCCTGGTCTGGCGCTTCTTCGTTGCGGGTTTGTTCGTCGCGGGGGTCCTGGCGGTCCTGCTGCGGCGCGGCATCGTTCTCGACGGACCGATGCGGTGGAGCCTCGCCGTTACGCTCTCGGCGTTCCTGGTCGGGTCGATCGTGGCGATCCGACGGACGCTGGACGGGCGGCATCTCGGCAGACTCGCCGGTTTCTTCATCGACTTCCTGCTCGCGGTCGTCTTCGGGTTCGTCGCGCTCAACCGCATGGGCATGTTCGCCGGGCTCGACACGGTGGGCGAGCGCTTCAACAGCAATATCGCCTGGCTCGGCATCGTCATAATCGGCTGGCTCGTCTCGGGCTTTGCGACGCGGCGCGGCCGAGTCAACGAGCCCATCCGCAACATCGCACGGGCGACGATGGGTCTCGGCATCGTCGTGCTCGTATTGGCCATGGGCCTAGTGCCCGGCCTACTCGAATTCCTTGCCCGGCTAATCGACCCCGAAGTGCTGCCGATGGCCCTGCTGGCGATTGCCGCTGGGATCGCGGCGCGTTTGCTCTGGTCGGATTCCGCCGCCGCCTACTTTCGGACGACCCAGTTCGAAGGCGAGACGATGGACGGCCTGCTGTTCGTGGCCCCGAACATTCTCGGCTTCTTGGCCTTCCTGGCGGGTCCGTTGCTGGTGTCGCTACTCATCAGCTTCACGGAGTGGGACGGCCTCACCGACGCCAAGTTCATCGGCCTGCGCCACTACATCGATCTCTTCTCCGACGCTCTGTTCTTGAGGTCGTTGCGCAACATCCTCTTCTTCGGGGTCGTGGCGATCCCCGCGGCGGTGATCCCAGCGATGTTGCTGGCGGCCTTGCTCAACTCGAAGTTGCCGGGAATGAAGTTCTTCCGGGCCGTGTATTTCCTGCCGTCCATAGCCGGTGTCGTCGGCGTGACACTGATTTGGAAGCAGTTGTTCAATTCCACCGTGGGGTTTCTCAACTACTCGATCCTGCGAACCACCGAGTGGCTCAACTCGATCGTCGGCTCCGAGTGGGTGGCCCCGCAGCCGCAGTGGATCTCGGACGAATCGATTGCCCTCGTATCGGTGATCATCCTGTTCGTGTGGCAACAGATCGGTTTCAACACCGTCTTGTTCCTGGCCGGAATGCAAGGCATCTCCCCAACCCTCTACGAGGCTGCCGACATCGACGGGGCAGGGCCGTGGCGCAAGTTCCTCAACATCACCGTGCCGATGCTGCGACCGACGACGGTCTTCGTCGTCGCCACCACCACCATCCTCGCTCTGCAGCTCTTCAACGAGCCCTTCATCCTGCAATCACCGGCTCCGCCCTCAGGGCCCGGCAACTCGACGCTGACGCCCGTCGTGTACCTATACCAGAACGCGTTCCAGCAGTTCGAGCTCGGTTATGCGTCGGCCGTCGCCTGGGTGCTGTTCATCATCATCTTCGGGGTGACCCTGCTGTACTTCCGGCGCAGCGGCGACGACGGGGTGTTGTCCGTATGACCGCTACCACTTCTCGCTCCGGGCCCGCAGCTACGGATCGTCAGGCGCGCCGCGATCGCCGCACCAACCTGCTCCGCAAGACGTTCGGCCGAGGGGCCGCCTACCTGGCGCTCATCGGGTTCGCTGCCATCATGCTGTTCCCCTTCGTATTCATGGCGGCGACCGCCCTCAAGACTCCTGAGGACACGTTCCGCTACCCGCCGACGGTGCTGCCCCGCTCGGCGGCCACCGCCACGATTGACGGTGGGGAGTTCGAGCTGTTCTCGTTGGAGACGGTGGACGGCTCGACTGCCACTGTCTATCTGGCGGACCCGCGAGTGGATGCAGGACTGTTCGCGCCGCCCGAGGAGCCCGAGATGACGCTGGCGTGGCCCCTCGAGTTGGCCACCGACACGGGACGCACGACCACGGTCGACGGCGAGCAAGTTCCGATATATCGACTGGAGCGGGGCGACGATGCGGTAGAGCTCGCGTTGCTGCGCAACACCGCGGTAGGTCGCTTCAAGAGCCTCGACGATCCCGATGTCGAAGCGTACGCCGTGGTGCGCACCGCGACCCGGGCCGAATCGATCGATCCTCAATGGCAGAACTTCGAGGAGATCATCGAGCTGCGCGACTTCGACCGGTCGCTGACCAACACGATCCTGGTGACGATCCTCGTCGTCGCGGGGACGCTGTTCACGTCGATCATGGGTGGGTATGCGTTCTCGCGGATCCGCTTCAAGGGCCGCGACCAGATCTTCGTCGCCTACGTCGGTTCGATAATGATCCCGTTCGTGGTGCTCATCGTTCCACTGTTCCGGCTGATGGTGTCGCTCGGCTGGATCAACACGCTGGGGTCGCTGGTATGGCCTTTCGTCTTCAACGCGTACGGCACATTCCTGATGCGCCAGTTCTTCGTCTCGATCCCCAAAGAGCTAGAGGAGGCCGCCTACATCGACGGGGCCCGCCGCTGGAAGATCCTCTGGAGAATCTTCGTCCCGCTGTCCTGGCCGGCGATCGCGACATTGGCCACGTTCATGTTCCTGTACGGCTGGAACTCCTTCATTTGGCCGCTGGTGTCGATCAACGGGGCCAACTCAGACGACTTCGTGCTCACGATCGCGCTGCAGACTCTGGGCGGTCAGGCGGGCGAGGGACCGAACCTGATCTTCGCGGCCATCGTGTTATCGGTCATCATCCCGTTCGCCGTTTTCGTCCTGGCGCAGCGCTACTTCGTCGAGAACGTGGCGACATCGGGCATCAAGTGACGAGATGTCTCCCCCGGCTTCCAGGGTTGGGTGACGGCAAGCACGCCGATTCACCAGCGAACGAAGGAAATCCAGCGGCCGCACATGCCTGAGGAAACACCGTTCCACGAGCGATTCGCGGCGGTCTCGCATCGCCGCTACAACCCGCTCGAAAACCGCTGGGTCCTGGTGGCGCCGCATCGCACCCAGCGGCCCTGGGAGGGGGCGAAAGAGCCGGTCGCCACAGAATCGCTGCCCGCGTACGACCCAGGCTGCTATCTGTGTCCGGGCAATGAGCGGGCCAGCGGCGCCATCAACCCCGACTACACCGATACTTTCGTCTTCACCAACGACTTTCCCGCCCTCGTACCCGATGTCGGTCACTTCGCAGCCGAGAGGGGCTTGTTGCGGGCCGAGACGGAGCCGGGCACATCGCGGGTGCTCTGCTTCAGTCCCCGCCACGACCTCGCCCTGGCCGGTATGTCGATCGACACGGTCGTGGGGGTCATCGACCTGTGGGCGGACCAGACCGAGCAGCTGGGCGATACGTACCAGTGGGTTCAAGTCTTCGAGAACCGAGGCGTCGCTATGGGCGCGTCCAACCCGCACCCCCACGGCCAGATCTGGGCGGGTAGGGCCCTGCCCGACATCCCCGCTCGCGAGGACCGCGCCCAACGTGATTACTTCGCCGATCACGGCCGGACGCTACTGAGCGACTACCTTCGCCAAGAGCTCGAGGACGGGTCGCGAATCGTCATCCGCAGAGACCACTTCACCGCGCTTGTCCCCTTCTGGGCAGTGTGGCCGTTCGAAACCATCCTCATTCCCAGCCGGCCAGCGGCGCGGCTCCCGGAGCTCGATCCTGTTGAGCGCCGCGACCTGGCAGAGCTCCTTACGGGGCTACTGGCAGCCTACGACGGACTGTTCGACACCCCGTTTCCCTATTCGATGGGCTGGCACGGAGCGCCTTACGGAGCCGCTACTGAGGGCTGGCAGTTCCATGGCCACGTGCTACCCCCGCTGCTGCGATCCGCGACGGTCCGCAAGTTCATGGTCGGCTACGAGCTACTGGCAGGGCCGCAGCGTGACTTGACAGCCGAGAGTGCAGCCGAACGGCTGCGTTACTTCATTGGGGGACAGGCCACCCCGTGATCGGCCGCTCCCAGAGTCGATCGTTACATATTGCGCCCCCGGTCGGACTAGCCCGGCGGCCCCGGAGAGCACTCGACCTGCCAGCGGAGGAATGCGCCTGAGTCGACCTCGTCGACCGACGCCTCAAAGCGGACCGGTTCACCCGGCCTCATCTCGATGCCGGTGATGATCACCGGGCTCCCCAGCTTGGTCTCGAAGTCGTTCGCCAATGCGTAGATCTCGCACTCCCCCACCTCCGACTCGGCAGGACCGGCCACAGTTGCCAGCACGTCGAAGCAGACTTGACCTGCTTCGGTATCGGGACAGCTCTTTGCCTGCAGCACGGCATCGGTGAAGAACGGACCGTCGACCAAGTCCTCGGCTCCGCACCCCGCCAATCCGGCGCCGACGACGACCAATCCCACCACTACTCGCATTTGGTTCACGCCACCACCCTGCCAGCGAAGGGCGAAAAGATGCAACCGATGCAGCCGACGCGGCGTCTAAGAGATCAACTCACCAACTACAAAGGATGGAAATGGCTGTGGGTGTCTTTGGTTTGTTCGTGGCTCTGGTCGGCCTCGCCGGCCTGGCGCTGTGGATAGTGGCGCTGGTCGATGCGCTGCGTCGCCCCGTCTCCGAGTGGGAGGCCGCCGGTCAGAACCAGATCGTATGGGTAGGCGTGATCGTGTTCGCCAGCCTGATTGGGGCGCTGATCTACTGGATGGTTGCCCGCCCCCAGCTGGAGTCGATGCGAGTCTGAGCCCCTGCCCTTCTCAGTGAGGCCCCCGGAATCTCTCCGGGGGCCTCTCGTTTTCCGTCGCGCTCCGTTGACACATGTGAGACAATCGACGGTTATGGCCATGCGCGACAAGTCCGTGCTGGGCGAGATCCTGCCGCCCGAAGAGCGGGTCATCGAAGCCGTCGTGGCCCGTTACCAGCGCATCGCCCCGGCCGTTTTGCGCTTTGCGCGCACCATCGCCGACAACGACGATCTCCAGGTGCGGCTGGGCTCGCAGGCGGCGGCAGCAGAGGACGACATCATCATCGACCCCCGCGTCTTCCAGGCGGCCTACGCCCGAGCCGCCCCGGTCACCCCGACGGAGGTGGCGTTGACATCGGCCTTGCACGAGGTCGTCCACATGATGACCACCAACTTCGAGGAGAAGCGGCCGGTACCCCAGTCGTGGCTTCCCCCGACCGCAGACGACGAGAAGCCGGCCACCACCGAGCCGGACATGACGGAGCCGAGCCCACTGGACCCGATGGGGCTCTTCGCTTTCGACGAGCCGGAGGCTGATAGCCACGACGAGCTGCCGGTAGCGGCCGAGCCGGAGGAGCCGGAGACAACACCCGCAGACCAGCCTGTCGGTCTGCTCGACGCTCTCAACGAGGCCGGAGGGGCGGCGGCCGAAGCTCTCTTCCTTTCCATCGAGGACGCCCGACAAGAAGTCCAACAGCTGGCGCCCTACGCCGGAGTGCGCTCCGTGCTCACCGACCTGTATCGGGCGGCCACTCCGGGGGCCATCCGCGACGCCCGCCCGCTTGGCCAATTCGCCCTGGCCGGCTTCATGCTCGTGGGCGGATACTCCGATCGCAGCTCGCTGCAGCGCCGCATGGCGCCGCACGCCGCCGCCGCCCTCGATGATGCCGCCGGCTGGCTGGAGGAGGCCATGCGGCAAACGGATCCGTGGGAGGTGGCCGGCATAGCGATCGAGCTGTTGCGGATCGCCCAGATCCACCAGCTGGTGACACCGGAAGGGGCATCCGACACAACTGCTACCAAGAAGACCAAGGCCGAGGCCGATCGCCAGGCGATCGCAGAGACGGTGGACGCCGTGCGGATCGTCACCCCGACGCTGCAAGACATGGACAGCTACGAGCAGACTCGCCAGGCTTCACAAAGCGTAAGTGCCGAGAAGGGCAAGAAGGGCGAAGCCGAACAAGCCGGCGACCCGGCTACCGACCAACTGGTGAAGGTGTCCGCCGCCCCGACCGTGTATTTGCCTACCGGCCAAGGCGGCAAGCTCATCGTCGAGACTTTTCCCGCCGCCTTCCGGGCCCTGGCCCAGGACGGAAGGCGCATGTTGGAGCAGGCGGCGCGCCAGTGGGGCGTCGCCCAGCGCCGAGTGTCCGGAGAGCTGTATCCGCTGTTCCTCGCCAACCAGCGCCGCGGGCTCCGTTCCGGGTTCGACGCCGGCGACCTATCGCCCTATACGGCGCTGTTGCTCGGTGCCGGCCTGTACGAGCGTATGTTCGAACGCCGCGACCTGCCGACCCGCCGCTCGTACGGCGTCAGCCTGCTGGTCGACGGCTCGGCCTCGATGCTGCAACCTCGCCCGACCCGAGGCGGACGCAAGTCCCCATGGGCACTGGCGGCCGCCACGCTCGGGGCTTGGACGCTGGCGCGACTATGCGACGAGCTGCAGATCGACTTCGAAGTGGCCGTCTTCAACCGCAGCTTCGTCGCCCAGGCCGACGACACCGAGGCCAGCTACATCGCCCGGCGGGCCGACGCGACCGGAGGCCTACGCCGGACTCAAGGCGGAGCCGCCGAGCGCCTGACGCGCACGGTCAACCACTACCTGCTCAAGAGCTTCGACGATCGCTGGCGCTTGGCCGAGGACGGCATCGCCGGCCTCTTCTACATGGCAGCCGACCCTCAGGACGCGGCCCGTCAAGTGCGGCTGGATCGCACCGGCGGCCCCCCACTGTCGATGTTCGAGAAGGCGGCGAACGTGGACGAGTACAACCTCGCCTACAGCGCCAAGCGATTAGCGGCGCGCCACGTCAACCATCGCATCATCGTGGTACTGGCCGACGGCATGACGCGGGGCTCGGTGAATGATCTCGCCGAGTGTGTCCATTCCGTGGAGTTGAGCGGAGCCACCGTGCTCGGCATCGGAGTCGGCGATGACACCGTCCGCACCGCCTATACCCGTCATCAGATAGTCGAGACGCCGGAGACCTTGGCTGCGGCGATGGTCGACGGGGTGCGGTCCACGTTGTTGAAGACCATGGCCGGCACCGCAGGCGAAGGGTGGTGGCTGCAGGCGAGCCGCAGTGCGTCGACCCCGGGCACCACCCAGTTCAGTCACCTAGTGAGGAGCACGCATGGCTAAGACGGTCACGTTCGAGGATCCGGCGGGCGAGGGCAAGCCGATCGAGCTCGAGATCGCCGAAGTCCCCAAGGACGTCCCGGATTACGCGGCGCGGATGGCGCACATCCCCGAACCGGACCCCTACTACATCGACCTGGGCATGCTCTACCGGCTGGCGGCGCTCGAGCGCGTGCGGCGTGAGCATTTCTCCGACACACCGCTCCACCTGGCGCTGCGCGGCCACATGGGAACCGGCAAGGATCACGATCTCGAGCAGTTCGCCGCCATTCTCAAGCTGCCTCACTACCGCATCCCGCTCACCGGCGAGGTGCGCGACATTACGCTGATCGGCTCGGTCAAGCTGCACGGCGACGGCAAGGGAGGCACCGAGAGCCGCTGGGAGGACGGCGATATCACCCGAGCGCTGCGCGGTCCGGCGGTGATCAATCTGTCAGAGCTGAACGCCGCCGGCGCGGAAACGCTCTTCGCGCTTCACGGCTTGCTCGACCGCCACCAGGCGTTGGAACTCCCCACGGGCGAGATGGTGCGGTTGCGCCCCGACGTGCGCGTCTTCGGCACTCTCAACCCGACCGACCTGCGGGACTACGCCGGCACGCAAACCCTCAACAAGGCATTTGCCGACCGCTGGATCATCTGGGAGAAGGACTTCCCTACCGAAGACGAGCTGACCGCCATGCTGACGCGGCGCCATGCCGGCTTGCGCACGGAGTACTCGACGGCAATCGCCAAGCTGGCGGCGGAGGTCAACGCCTCCTTCACCTCGACCGATGCTCGCACCCGGGTGGAGACCCCGATGTCGCTGCGCACCGTGCTCGATCGGATTCCGGCGGGCCTCCGCATGTATGCCCACACCAGCGATCCGCTGCGGCGCTCCTGGGAGGAGATGGTGCTCCCCCACATCGATCCCTACGACCGTGACCACTATGAGACGGTATGGGCGGCGGTCCTGCGGGTCGGCCCCAGCAAGTCGCCGTTCTAGTGGGGTGCATGCAGGCGGTTCGACCGGCCGACGGTGACCTAAGTCTCCAACGTCGTCACGGCGAGCTCGAGCGCTTGCAGCAGCGTGTCGGCTACGGGCACTCCCGTCGCCACCAGGTCGTCCCGATGATGAGAGCCGCCGTTGTAGAAGATCATCTCGATGCCGGCTTGGGAGGCGGCGACAGCATCGTCGAAGGTGTCCCCGATCATCACCACCCGGCCGTCGGCGGGCAGCTCGGCCAGATGCTTGATCAAGAGCTCCTGCTTGCGCTCTCCGCGCGCCATATCTGCGCCCCGCACCGCCGCCATGTGCAAGTCGAGCCGGTGCGCCGCCACGGTGGGAACGAGCTGGTGGTGCGCCCACATCGAGAGAATCGACTGCGACACCCTCCGGTCCTGTGCGGCCGCGATCGCCTGATGGGCATCGCCGGCCGGATGCGCCAAGTGGAGCAGATCCACATAGGCCTCGTGGAAGACGTCATTGATGATCTCCCACTCGGCATCCGTGACCGGTCGGGGCAGCATGGCGTCGTAGAACTCTCGCACCGGGCGCCGGTAGTGATCGCGATAGCCGTCTGCATCGAGTCGCAGATCGGAGTCGATGGCGGCCAGGGAAGCGTTGACCGCATCGACAACGATGTGGAGGTCGTCGAACAACGTCCCGTTCCAATCCCAGATGATGTGCACCCCGGCACGCTACCGCCCGAACCGGCCAAAGACGGCGCCAATCCGTTGTACCGTTGACTCTCCATGAGTTACAACCTCGGTGATCCCGAACTCGACGCGCGGCTGCGCCAGCTGGTCCACGATGCGGTCGGCGGCGAGCCCGGTGACGAGAGGGACGACCAGCTCGTCGCCGAGATCCTCGTTACCGGCCTGAAAATGCTGCGGGACAACAACGACGTCGGCAACCTCAAGCTGACCAACAGTGCGCTCAAGGAGATGCGGTACGCCTTCTTGATCTTCTCCAAGTACCAGCACATCCCGAAGGTCACGATCTTCGGCTCGGCGCGCACTCCAGACGATGACCCGAACTACAAACTGGCTTCTGAATACGCTCGGATCATGGCGGAAGAATGCGGGTGGATGGTGGTGACCGGGGCCGGGCCCGGCATCATGCGTGCCGGCAACCAGGGCGCCGGTGTCGAGCGCAGCTTCGGCGTGGCGATACGGCTGCCGTTCGAGGCCACCAACAACGAGTTCCTCCACGAGAGCCGGCTCATCAACTTCAAGTACTTCTTCACCCGCAAGCTGATGTTCGTCAAGGAGTCGGACGCGTTTGTCATGTTCCCCGGTGGCTTTGGAACGCTCGACGAGGCATTCGAGCTGCTCACGCTCATCCAAACCGGAAAAGCGCCCCTGGCTCCTATCGTCCTGCTCGATGCCCCCGGCACCGGATACTGGGAGGCGTGGCGAGGCTTCGTCGACGTGCTCCTCGAACAGGGAATGATCTCGAAGGACGACACCAACCTGTTCCTACACACCCACGACCCCACAGCAGCCCGGGACGAGATCCTCCACTTCTACCGCAATTACCACTCCCAACGTTATGTAGAGGGGAAGCTCGTCATTCGTATGAAAGAGGGCCCATCTGCCGAGCAGCTGGCTGCGCTCAACCGCGAGTTCGCCGACATCGTCGTCTCCGGCGTCATCGAGGCGACGGAGATCACCAGCCACGAAGCACGCGACGACGACCATCCGCAGCTGGACCGCATCATGTTCCACTTCAACCGCCGCGACATGGGTCGGCTACGTCAGCTGGTGAATCGGCTCAACGGATGGGTCTCCGGGCGTTAGCTTGCGGCGGCGAAGTAGAATATTGGCCCATGCGGGAGATCCTTTCCGATCTGGTCGCCGAAGAGCAGTCTCTGGATCAGTTCCTCCAGGGGCTGCATGAACGCGACTGGAAGCTCCCGACGATGGCGCCCGGGTGGTCGATCCAGGACACCATAAGCCACCTGGCCTTCACCGAATGGGCGGCGGCGGATGCAGTCGCCGGCAAGGGCCCCCGTCAAATGACCCTCGACGAAATCGATGAGTGGACCGCCCAGGGGGTACGCGAGGGACGCCCCAAGCGATATCAAGAAGTCATCGAGTGGTGGCGGTCCGGACGCGCCGCAGTCGTCGACGCCTTGTCGAAGAAAGCACCCTCGGATCGGATCGATTGGGTTCTGGCGCCGATGAGCGCCAGAGCGTTCGCCACCTTGCGGCTGATGGAGACTTGGGCACACGGGCTCGACATCAAGATGGCTCTGGCCGACCGTTTCACCGGCGAGCCCGAAGATGATCCGCTCAACGACACGGCTCGCCTGCGCCACGTCGCCTGGTTGGCGCATCGAATGCTGCCCTGGTCCTTCGAGTTGGCCGGCGAGGAGTTCCCCGCAGGCGGGATTCGCGTCGAGCTGATGGGCCCCAACTATGCCCGCTGGGTGTACGGCCCCGAAGATGCCGAGAACGTCATCAAGGGCATCGCCGGGGAATGGTGCCGGTTGGCCGTGCATCGCCTCGACTTGTCGGCCACCAATCTGAAAGCCGAGGGCGAGCAGGCCGAGGTGGCGCTGCGCGTCGTCAGGGCCTACTGAAGCGCGTGGGCCCGACTCCGACCGGGCAAAACAGCCTCCCGCGATTGATCGGCATGGTCCACCTCCGGGCGCTGCCCGGCTCCCCCGGATTCGATGGAGACATGGAGGCCGTTCTCGCCGCCGCGGTCGCCGACGCGGTGACTCTGGAATCCGCCGGATTCGATGGGCTGATGGTGGAGAACTACGGCGACGCTCCTTTCTTCGCCGATCGGGTTCCGGCGGTGACGGTGGCGGCCATGGCACGGGCAGTGGCCGCGATCAGGGAGGCGGTCACCCGGCCGCTCGGCATCAACGTGCTACGCAACGACGCGTTGAGCGCCATGTCTATTGCGGCCGCCTCGCAAGCCGACTACATCCGCGTCAACGTGCTGGCGGGAATGATGTTCACGGATCAGGGGCCGATCATCGGCAAGGCGGCCGAGGTAACCCGCCTGCGAGCACAGCTCGGGGCCAACGTCGCCATCCTGGCGGACGTGTTCGTCAAGCACGCGGTGCCGCCCGGCGGCGTCACCCTCCCGCAAGCGGCGGAAGAGCTCGTCGGCCGCGGTGGTGCCGACGCCGTCATCGTGTCCGGGGTCGCAACGGGCAAGGCACCGGATCCCGTCCACCTCAAGGAGGCGCGGGCCGCCATCGGCGACGCTGCTCTCTACGTCGGCTCGGGAGTGAATACGCAAACTGCCCCGTCCTACTTGGAGGTTGCCGACGGTTTGATAGTCGGCAGCGCCGCCAAGCCGAACGGCGACATCGACGCACCCGTCGACGCCGCCTTGGCCGCCGCCATAGTGGCAGCGACGCAGCGGTAGCCGATTTCGCTCCGGCCCGATTCACGACGCTGACACCCGACGATGACACCCGACGATGACACCCGACGTTGATACTCGGCCCTGACAACCTCGTTACACGCAAGCCGGCGCGGAGCCTCCCGCCAGCGGCAACGCCGCAGAGTGGGTCTAGGCTCGCCTGATGGACGCCTTCCCTCCTACCGCCGATATCTGCGACGCGTTTCCCAACAAGGTCAGCGTGGCCGATCTCGCATTCCGCGACTACGGGGGCATATCCCGTTTCGGCGGGCAGGTGGAGACCGTGCGCTGTTTCGAGGACAACAGCATGGTCGTCCAGGCTTTGGAGTCGCCGGGAGAAGGCCGCATCCTGGTGATCGACGGCGGCGGTTCGATGCGGGTGGCGCTGCTGGGAGACCAGCTCGGCGGGGTGGCGGTCGCCAACGGTTGGAGAGGCGTCGTCGTGGAGGGCTGCGTGCGCGACGTCGCCGCCCTGCGCGAACTGCCGCTCGGCATCCGCGCTCTCGGCTCGACTCCGCAGCGCAGCATCAAGCGGGGCCAGGGCCAGGTCGGCGTGGTATTGCGGATCGGCCGCTTGGACGTACGCTCCGGATGGTGGCTGTATGCCGACGAGGACGGCATTATCAGCCTCCCCAGGCCCGCCTATCTAGGTGAGCCCGCCCCGGATTGAACCCGGCCCGCTGGGATTCAAGTCAACAGGCGGACGAGATCGTCGAAAGTCCTCACTGAGGTGTCCGCCTGTGCGGCGCGGCGCGACCGTTCCACGGCGTCGACCCGGCGGCGCGCATCGTCGAAGGCGCTGAAATGGACGACCGTTCCAATACCGGCGGCCGCCGCACCGGCCAATTCGTCGTCGCCTCCGTTACCCACGTAGACGACTTGGGTAGCGGCCACCTCCATCACCGCCAAGATGGCTTCGTATGCCTCCGGGTCCGGCTTGGCGACATGTGCCGTGGTGGAGAAGACGGCGTGGTCGACCCGTTTGCGCAACGGGGACTGCGGCCAAGCCTCGATGTCCCGATCGTGGCAATTTGTGAGTAGCCCGATGCGGCGGTCCCGCATACCGTCCAGGAGTTCGATGGCTTGCCGACGGGGATGGATCAATGCGAGATCCTGGTAGCGACCCAGCGGTTCCGCCGCCGGAGCGATGTCGAGCGTCCGCGCCGGCCTGCCGTTGGCCCGGGCTAGCTGGCGCAGAAAACCGCGGACGGCAATCCGCCCACGGACTAGGTCCGGGAGGGCGGCCTGCCAGGCGGCGTCGAACGCCGGGTAACCGACCCCGAGCACTGCGGCGGAGGCCTCGAGGCGGTTGAAGCTGTTGGGGCGGAAGTCGTCCGGGTCGACAAGGGTGTGGAACAGGTCGAAGACCACCGGCCGGCTATTGGTTGAAGTCACCGCCGAATCGTATCGGTCGGACGGCTTTTTGCCCGCACCGGATCGCTGAGGCCGTCTTACGCGCGCTGAGCGCGCCTAAGACGATTTTGTTATTTAGCTTGCGGCAGCCGGCCTGCCGCCCCGAGATATGTCACACCAGCGCATTACGCTGCCGCCATGGCGCTACGTCTGTTCTCGGAGCCGACCCGGGCATGGTTCGAATCGGCCTTCCCGGAGCCCACCGCAGCCCAGGTCAAGGGGTGGGAAGCCATCGCCGCCGGCGATAACACCCTGATCCATGCGCCCACCGGCTCCGGCAAGACGCTGGCGGCCTTTCTGTGGGCCATCGACCGGCTGGCCGCAGAGCCGATCCCAGCCGAAGGAGATCGGTGCCGGGTTCTGTACATCTCCCCCATGAAGGCTCTGGCATACGATGTGGAGCGGAACCTGCGGGCTCCGCTCCAAGGTATCCAACTGGCCGCGCAACGGATGCAAACGGAGCAACCACGGCTATCGACTGCCATGCGGACCGGCGACACCCCGGCGGGTGAGCGCCAGGCGATGTTGCGACACCCGCCTGACATCCTCATCACTACGCCTGAATCGCTGTATCTGATGCTCACGTCGCAGGCCCGCCGCATCCTCCGTACCGTCCGGTGGGTCATCGTCGACGAGATTCACTCCGTGGCGGGCACGAAGCGGGGCTCGCATCTGGCGCTCAGCCTGGAGCGTCTCAACCAGCTCACGGAGGCCGTTCCGCAACGCATCGGCCTGTCGGCGACACAGCGACCGCTGGAGGCCATCGCCGAGTTCCTCGGGGGCGGCGAGCTCAGTGGCGACCAGTGGACCCCGCGTCCGGTGACCGTCGTCGATGCTCCGTGGGAGAAGGAGCTCGACGTGCAGATCGTCGTCCCGGTGGCCGACATGAACCGCCCCGAGGAGACACCGGTGCCGGCAGTTGATGGAGCGCAGCCGGATCCCAACGAGCCGGCCAAGCGCTCCATCTGGCCCGCCATGTATCCGCGACTGCTAGAGCTGATTCAAACCCATACGTCCACTTTGCTCTTCGTCAACTCCCGCGGCTTGGCGGAGCGACTAGCGGCCGAGCTGAACCGGTTGGCCGGAGAGGAGCTCGTCCAGTCGCATCACGGCTCGGTGTCTCGCGAGCAGCGGATCGAGATCGAAGGTCGGTTGAAGCGCGGCGAACTGAAGGGTGTCGTGGCGACCTCCACCCTCGAGCTCGGTATCGACATGGCGGCCATCGACCTGGTGCTCCTCGTCGAGTCCCCCAATTCGGTGGCCCGCGGCCTACAAAGAGTCGGCCGAGCCGGCCACCAGGTCGGCGCCGCCTCGGTTGCCAAGGTGTTCCCCAAGCACCGCGGCGACCTCCTCGAGACTGCGGTGGTCGTCGACCGGATGTATGCGGGCGCCATCGAATCGACCCGGATACCGCGCAACCCGCTCGACGTGTTGGCTCAGCACATCGTGGCGATGGCGGCGACGGGGCGGCACGCCGTCGACGACATCCATAGCCTGATTCGGCGTGCTGCGCCCTACCGCGACTTGACCCGCGCCGGTCTCGAAGCGGTGCTCGACATGCTCGCCGGCCGCTACCCCAGCGACGAGTTCGCCGAGCTGCGCCCCCGCATCGTGTGGGATCGCGTCGAAGGCGTCATCGAAGCTCGCAGCAACGCCCGGATGCTCGCCGTCACCAACCCGGGAACCATTCCCGATCGGGGGCTCTATACGGTCGTGCTACCAGAGGGCGGCAAGGTGGGCGAGCTCGACGAGGAGATGGTCTACGAAAGCCGTCCCGGCGATGTCTTCGTGCTCGGGGCGTCATCCTGGAAGATCGCCGAGATCACCCATGATCGGGTGACCGTTCTCCCCGCCGAAGCCGGCACTCCGGCGCGCATGCCCTTCTGGCATGGGGACGGACCCGGACGGCCCCTCGAATTGGGTCGGGCCGTGGGCGCCTTTGTGCGCGAGATCGGGGCCCTCGACGAGTCGGCCGCAACCGGCCTCCTCGAAGCGCGCTACCGGCTGGACCCATGGGCGGCGGCCAACCTGGCGGCGTTCATCGCCGCCGAGAAAGCCACAACAGGGACACTGCCGACCGACCGCTCAATCGTCGTCGAGCAATTCCGAGACGAAATCGGTGATTGGCGAGTAGCGGTGCTGTCTCCCTTCGGCTCACGGGTGCACGCGCCGTGGGCGCTGGCGGCTCGCCGCCGTTACCGGCAGGAACACGGGGGCGAGGTGGATGTGATCTGGGCCGACGACGGGATCATGTTCCGATTCCCGGACGTGGACACCCCGCCGGCTGCGGCCACCCTGATCATCGCGCCGGACGAGATGGAGGAGCTGTTGCTCGAGGAGGTCGGAGACAGCGCGCTGTTCACCGCCCGTTTTCGTGAGGCCGCCGCCCGGTCGCTCCTACTCCCCCGTCGCCGCCCCGGGTCGCGCACGCCGTTGTGGCTGCAGCGCCGGCGGGCCGCCGATCTGCTTTCGGTGGCGAAACGTTATGGGTCGTTTCCGGTCGTGCTCGAGACCTATCGAGAAATCCTCCAGGACCACTTCGACCTGCCCGCCGTCATCGAAGTCCTACGAGATGTCGCCGGACGCAAGACGCGGGTTCACCAGATCGAGCTCGACACGCCGAGCCCGATGGCCTCCTCGCTCATGTTCGACTTCATCGCGTCGTTCATGTACGAATACGACGCGCCGGTGGCCGAGAAACGCGCCGCCGCCCTGACGCTTGACCGCTCCCTACTGCGCGAGATACTCGGCGACCCGGAGTTCCGCGATCTCCTGGATCCCGATGTCGTCGAGTCGGTGGAGCTGGATCTGCAGCGCCTGTCGGCGGAGCGACGCATCACCAGCCGAGACCACCTGCACGACATGCTGCGCGATCTCGGCCCGCTCACCACCACAGAGGTCGCCGACCGAGCTGCCGATCCCGCCGCCAGCCAACAGTGGCTCGACGAGCTACAGCAGCAACGCCGCATCGCGCCGGTACGGGTCGCCGGACGTGAGGTACTCGCCGCCGTCGAGGATGTTGCCCGGTTGCGTGACGCTCTCGGCGTTTCCCCACCTCCCGGAATCGCCGAATCGTTGCTGGAACCGGTTGCCGACTCACTCGGCGATGTCGTCGGTCGCTACGCCCGCACTCACAGCCCGTTCTCCGCGGCGGACGCGGCAGCTGCGCTCGGATTGCCGGTGGCGGCCGTGACCGAGGTCCTCAACCGGCTCGAACAAGCCAACCGGGTCAGCCGCGGGACCTATCGCCCCGGCGGGGCCTCCGATCACGACTGGGTGGACGTTGAGGTCCTGCGCAGACTCCGGCGGCGCTCACTGGCCAAGCTCCGACGCGAGGTCGAAGCGGTCGACGTGGCGGCTCTGGGCCGGTTCCTGCCGGGGTGGCACGGCGTCGGCGAAACCTCTGCAAGCCCTAGTCGATTGCTCGACGTCATCCGCAGCCTGCAAGGAGCCACCCTTCCCGCCAGCGAGCTCGAGTCCTCGATCCTTCCGGACCGAATGAGATACGAGCCTGCCATGCTCGACGACCTGCTCGCCTCGGGTGATCTGGTATGGGTGGGGCGACAGGCTCTGGGTCTACGAGACGGGCGAGTGGCACTGTATCTGCGGGAACAGGCCCCTCTACTGCACTGGGACATGCCCCTCGAGCCGCCCGCCGGCACGATCCACGATCGGCTGCGCCATCACCTCAGCGCCCGCGGCGCATCGTTCTTCCGAGACCTCTACGTAGCCGCCGAAGGGGGCGACCCGGAGCAGGTCGTGGCCGCGCTGTGGGATCTCGTCTGGGCAGGCGAGGTCACCAACGACACCCTGGCGCCGCTGCGAGCGTTCCTATGGGGCCGGCGTCGCAATTCTCGCCGGCGGGGACGGCCTCACGTCTCGGCGGCGACTCCGGCCGCGGCCACCGGGCGCTGGTATCTCGTCGAGGACGTCTTGAGGCGCGATGAGCCGGTAGCGGCCGAGGCCAGGGTGGCCGCCCTGGCCGAGCAGCTACTCACCCGCCACGGCGTAGTGACTCGCGAGGCTGTGCTCACCGAGGGAGTGCCCGGAGGCTTTGCCGGGCTGTACCCGGTATTCAGTGCCCTCGAAGACGCCGGCAAGGCGCGCCGCGGCTATTTCATCGAAGGTCAAGGTGGCGCCCAGTTCGCTATGCCGGGTGCGGTAGACCGGCTGCGCGCCGGCGGAGAGACCGGAATCGTCACCCTGAGCGCAGTGGACCCGGCCAACCCGTACGGTGCCACGATCGCCTGGCCGGAGTCGGCGGGAGGCGCCCCGGCCCGCCGTGCCGGGGCCGCAGTAGCCCTTGCCGATGGCAAGCTGGCGGCATACCTGGAGAAGGGAAGCCGCCGCGCGCTGACTTTCGATGCCGACCGCGACACGACCACCGCCGCCATAATCGCCCTCATGGAACGCCAATCTCGACCCACGGCGCTTGAGCAGATCGACGGCACCCCGGCCGCCACCACCCTTGTCGGTGCCGACCTGATCGCAGCCGGCCTCAAAGCGGGTTACAAGGGGCTCAGCCTGGGGAGCGCCCGGTGACCTCATGACCGACGAAGTGGATGCCACGCTCGCCGAGGTTCTGCAGCTCAGCCAACAGATCGCCGACCTACCTGCAGGGCCCACAAGGGCTGCCTTGGAGGCGCAGCGTGACGAGCTGCGCGCTCGGGCCCGGCTGCGGGCCGACGCGACCCGACCGGTGGCGACCCTCGAAGCGGAGCTGGAGAGCGTCACCGCCCAGCTGGAAGCCATGACCGAGGTCGCCATCAAGCCGGCGCTCAACGAGAGCTACAAGATGGTCACCGACCCGGCCGCGTATCGGCGTCGGATCAACGAGTCGATCGCCGACAACGCGGCCGACCGGCGCAGGGCCTTGGAGAGGCGGCGCGCCGAATTGCTCGAGGCTCTGGAGGCTCAGGGCGACCGATAGCGGCGCAACTCGGCAAACGGGTAGATCCCCGTGCCGTGGCCGTCGGGCCCGAACACGAAGTTGACCGCATATCCGCCGACCAGCGACGCGCTCTCGATCGTGGCGTGAGCGTGCGCCGCCACCGTGCGCAGCTGCGGGTCCAGCTCGCGGCAGCCGGCGCACTGGCAGAACGCCCGCACCTCCGGGGCCGTCATCGTCGTGACCGCCCCGTCGGCCCATTCGATCTCCAACCGTTGCTTGTCGGTGACTTCGATGCGCCGCGGCTCCGGGGTCGGTTCAGCCACTGAGGCTGCTCGCCGAGGACGCCCCAGTGACTCCACCGTCGACCGGAAGAGTCACTCCCGTGATCCAAGAGGCGGCGTCGGACACCAGGAACAGCACCGCAGCTGCGATGTCGTGCGGCTCCCCGATCCGTCCGAGCGGGTGAGCCGCCGCAGTGTGCTCCTCGATGCCTTCCCACAGCGCGGCGGCTAGTCGGGTACGTACCACCGACGGCGCCACGGCATTCACCCGCACCCGAGGAGCGAACTCCATAGCGAGTTGCCGCGTCAAGTGAATCAGCGCTGCCTTGGACACGTTGTACGCTCCGATCATCGGCCCAGGGCTCATCCCGCCGACCGACGCCACGTTGACGATCGACCCGCCGTTGGCTGCCATGTAATGCCGCCATGCGGCCCGAGCCCACAGCAGCGGACCGAGCTGGTTGACCTCCCACGTCTTGGCGACGGCCCCCAGATCCACGTCTGCCAGGTTGCCTGCTGATGGGTTCGTGCCCGCATTGTTGACCAGGATGTCGCAACTCCCGAAGTGGTCGATCACCGCCTGCACCGTGGCCTCGGCATCCGACTCGCTGTCGGCGCGGGCCGCCAGGGCCATCAGCCGCTCGCTCTCGCCGATACGTTCGGCGGCGGCGCTTATGTTCTCCTCACGGCGACTCGTTATCGCCACGCCCTTCGCCCCGCTGGCGAGTAGCTCTGCGGCCGTGGCTTCGCCGATGCCCCGGCTGGCGCCGGTGACTATGGCGACCTTGCCGTCGATTCGTAGCTCCAACTCCGCCCTCCTCAGTGACCGCCCCGCTTGACGCCGCCGTACTTCATTCTCGTGTCCTCGATACGGGCGATGGCTGCGTCGTCGTCGCGGATGTCAGCGGCAATCACCTCTCCCAAGAAAAGGTCGTGAGTACCGCAGGGGATGATCTGATCGACCCGGCACTCGATCCAGGCCACCGCCTCAGAGAAGATCGGCACCCCGGTCGTGCCCTCGAATACGGGCCGCCCGTTCAAGCTGGCACCATCGAATGTTGCCGGCTTGGAGAACTTGACGAACGGACGAGTGTCCTCCCGATCCCATAGGTTGATGCTGAAAGAACCGCCCTCGCGGATCAGCCGATTGGTGACGGCCGATGTGTCGACCGAGATGGCGACCAGCACCGGCTCCATGGAGACCTGGGTCACCCAGCTCTGGGTCATCCCGTTGCGCTCGTCCCCGGCGCGGCTGCCGATGAGGCACAACACGTTGGGGATCTTCCACAGCACCTTGTTGAGGGTCTCGACTGACGTCACGCGGATCACTCTCGCATACTGGCCAACACGGGCAGGGCGAAGACAACCTTGCCACCGTTGCCCGCCTCGGCCCAAATCGACCCACCGTGAGCCTCGACGAGCCCCCGGGCGATCGCCAAGCCGAGGCCGGCTCCCCCGCTGGATCGACTCCGGGCGGGGTCGCCGGTCACGAAGCCATCGAACGCCTTTACGAGCATATCGGGGGCGAAGCCGGGCCCCTCGTCCGTGACCGTGACCAGCGCGCCATCACTGTTGGCCACCTCGACGACCACTTCGGATCCCGGTGGCGAGTGACGGATGGCGTTGTCGACGAGATTCCGAATCACGCGGCCGACCTGGGCCGGTCCGGCGGCGGCCGCCACCCGGCCGTCGACCTCCAGCCGCAGCTCCACCTCGCATTGACGCGCCACGGGCTGCAAGGCCTCCAGCGACTCGTCGGCGATCTCCGCGACGTCGACGGGCATCCGCTCGAACGTCAGGTTGCCCGACTCGATGGTCGACAGCAGGAATAGATCGTCGACCAGCTGGGACAAGGCATCGACGTCGGCGCGCATCGAACCGAGGTATCGCTCCGGATCCGGGGAGAGTCCGTCTTCGAGCGCTTCGACCGTGGCGCGTAGCGCCGCCAACGGGGACCGCAAGTCGTGTCCGACTGCGGCGAGAAACTCCCGGCGGGCCGCTTGCTGCCTGCTGCGTTCCTGGGTAGCGGCTTGCAGGCGCGCAATCATGGCATCGATGGCGCCGGCAGCCATCCCCAGCTCGTCGTGGCGCGCAACGCCGGTTCGCACCTCCAGATCGCCATGAGCGACCCGGTCAGCCGTCTCCCGAATTCGGTCCAGGTCATCTGCCAGTGGGCGGGCCAGCGCCATCGCCGTCATCAGGCCCAGCCCCAGCCCGAACGCGAGGACGACTACCAGAACGGTCATATCGTGGACACTGAAGGACATGAGCGCAGCTGAAAGCACAGCCGACATGACCACCAGAGCCACGGCGAGCACTGCAATCGCAATCACGGATGACTGGAGCGAACGAAAGGCGATGAATCGAGGAAACAGAAGACCCACGGCGGCGGCCACCACCGCCATCGCGACGAATATGGCGATGATTTGAAACCGCTCCGCTGCCGAGGGCCGCATCGTGACCTCGAAAGTGGCTATTCCCAAGACCACCACACCGAGCAAACCGACGATTGCCTTCATTGCAGACCCACTGTGTCGACTCATCTCTCGATCAATACGTCAGGGCTCAAAGCGGTATCCGACTCCCCAAACGGTGTGCAACCAGCGGGGGTTCTCGGCGTCCGCCTCCAGCTTTTGCCGCAGCCGCCGAATATGCACCGTCACCGTCGAGGGATCCTGGTAATCGGCCGATGAGTCCCATACCTGTTCGAGCAGCTGCGCCCGACTGAAGACTTGACGCGGCGACGCCGCCAGAAACGCCAACAGATCGAACTCCTTCGGAGTCGTGGGTATGACCTCCCCGGCCAGAGTGACTTCGCGAGTGATGCCGTTGATGACGAGGTCGCCGTACTCCAAGGCCGCCTCCATCTTGCGGGGCTGGGCACGGCGCAACACCGACCTCACTCGGGCGGCCAGTTCCCGCGGCGAGAACGGCTTGACCACGTAGTCATCGGCGCCCAGCTCGAGGCCGAGCACCCGGTCCGGCTCCTCGGTGCGGGCAGTGAGCAGGATGACCGGCATATCGCTTGAACGGCGGATGCGTGCCAGTAGATCGAAACCATCGATCTCGGGCAACATGACGTCCAGCACCAACAGATCCGGCGGATCGCGATCGACTGCGGCCAGGGCCTCGGCTCCGCTGCTGGCCGTTGTGACCCGGAAGCCGTCACGTTGGAGATACGTGGAGACCACCTCGAGCACCATCGGCTCATCATCGACGACAAGGACGCGGTTTGCTTCTGTGGAGGTCACGACGAACATCGTATCGAAGCCGGACGCCAAACCGCATCCGACGGGGCGCAATTAACCGATTGTTCAGCTGCGTCTGGCCGACCCTGCTCCCCTCGCATTCCTAAAATGCGTGCAATGCACGTTCTCGTTGCCACCACCGGGGTTCTCAGCCCGGGCCCGGTCGTCGATTTCGCCAAACGCCTCCTCGGCGAACGTGGCAAGTGCACGGTGACGACGGTCATAGAAGTCCCTCGCTCTTTCCTAGAGGAGCTCCGCGGTGACAGTTGGCACCCTCTGTCCGAAAGGAGCACCGCCAGCTGGACGGACGAGGAGGACGCCCTGATCGCCCGCTACGTCGAGGAGCGAGGTCGCCGGCTCACCGAGCCGCTGGTGGCGGCGTTGGCAGCCTCCGGCATCGAGTCGAAGGCGATCTTCCGCGAAGGGGAGGATCCGGCGCTGACGATCTCCCGACTGGCGCGCGACATCGACGCCGGCGTCATCGTGCTCGGCGCGACCCGTCAGATCTTCGATCAGTCTGCCTGGGAGAGCGTCTCGGCCCGAGTCATGCTCGAGTCAGGTCGCCCCGTCTTAGTGGTACCTCCGGAGCCCAAGGAGCTGATCGACGAAGAGGTGAGCGACGGCGACTAGTGAGGGCGCCTCAAGCCAACACCTCGCGCAGAACCGCCGCGGCTTGCCACACGAAGTCGTCCGGGTCATTCTCCAGATGGTCGCGCACCGCGGCGATCTCCCACCATGACGGGGCGGCGGTCTCACCCGGAACAGGGCGGGGAACCCCGGCACCAATGCATTCGAACGCCACGAGCAGCGCCGGATAAGCCCCCGTCAGCCCGGCCACCACCGCCGAGGGGGAAGAAGCCTCAACTGCCAACCCCGCCGGGAAGTCGTACTTGCGAGATCCCGTCAACAGCTCGATGACGGAGACCCCGGTTTCCTCGAAGACCTCACGGCGCACAGCCTCCTCGGCGGACTCCCCTGCTCCCCAGCGCCCCCCCGGTACTTCGAGGCGCCCCCTGACTACCTCGTTCGGCTTGTCACGCCGTTGCAGCAGCAGCTGGGTGCGATCTTCGGTGTAGACCACGGCGGCCACGTTGGGAATCACGATTCCCTGGCCTTCCATCGATGGGATCGGCATCTCGACCCACTCCTCGCCTGTCCATACGGGGTAGTCGACACTCACGAGTGCGGCACTTCCACCGTCAGCCCCACCCCGCAAAAGCCGCGCACCGAGTCGCGCGCCTCCACCTCGACCGCAGTGATCTCCCGGGGAATCTCGACGGCGGAGAGCGATCTGGTGAACGGCTGCTCATTGGGATGGGGGTGGGCCAAGATCCTCGTTCCGAGGACGGTACCGTCGAGGGCGCGCACCTCCCACGCGTCTGCATAGCTGACCCCGGCGATGTCGACGGATCGCACGGTGGCGCTGACAGTGAAGACTCCCAGTGCCGTCTCCGTCAGTTCGACCGCCAGTACCTCAGGACAGTCGGCCGCCCCGATAGGTGTCGTCGTAACCGGCGAAGTTGCCGTCGGCGACGTTGTCGGCGGTGCCGTCTCAACCGGACTCGTGGTCACCGGATTGGCGACCACGGGACCGGTCGTGACCGGCGCCCCTTCCGTGCCCATCGAATCGGGAGTCGAATCGGCGCCACCACAGCCGACGACGAGCACCAAGCCGAGCAGGCATGTCAGCCTCATGGGGCCACCGCCAACATCTCGACCCGGGCGCCGGGGCATGACAGCTCGATCCCGGCTCCTGCTGCGTTGGCGATCAACGCCCGGCAAGCTTGATCCACCCGCAGCTGAGCGTCGGCATAGGGCGAGGCGGTCAGCGCCGCCGCCAGTTCGCCGAGCCCGGCGGCGGTCTCGAGTTGGAGCAGTGTCGCTTCCGCGGTGCTCGCCCAAGTAGCGAAGGACGCCACCAACTCCTGATGACTGCTGGATACCGCATCTGGCGGGATGAGTCCGCCGATGCGCTCGGTGAACAGGTCGACTTGGCCGGTGTGGGCCGAGATGATCGCCTGCATCTTGGCGCGGGCGACGTCGACGATGGCGTCGAGCACCCCGTCGGCCGGCTCGCCGCTCTCGGCTTCCCTCGTGGCAACCAGCAGCTCGATCTCCTTGTCCAGCTCCAGTGCGTAACGGTCGGTCAGGTCCTTGGTGGCCTGGTCCAGCCGTATCAGCTCCTCCTCTACCACCGAGAAGTACTCCGCCGCCGGTAGCGGCGGGCTGGAGCTGCACGCCATCGCGGCTGCCACCAGGGCCATCAGCAAGCTAAGCCTCGGCAAAGCCCGCCTCGACGGCACGAAACTGAGTTCGGTACAGGTCCGCATACAGCCCCCCGTGGGCCAACAGGTCTTCGTGGGTTCCCTCCTCGACCAAGCGACCTCCGCTGAGCACGAGAATCCGGTCAGCGGACAGGATGGTCGACAGGCGGTGGGCGATCACCAGCGACGTACGGCCGTGCATCACTCTCTCCAGCGCCTCTTGGATCATGGTCTCGGACTGGGCGTCGAGGTGGGACGTTGCCTCGTCGAGGATCAGGATTCGCGGATCCTTGAGCACCACCCGGGCGATGGCGATGCGCTGCTTCTCCCCCCCGGAGAGGCGGTAACCCCGCTCGCCGACCACCGTCTGGTAGCCGAGTGGAAGCCCCTCGATGAACTCCGCGATGTTGGCAGTCGCCGCAGCCGCTTCGATCTCGGCCATCGACGCGTCGGGATTGGCGTAGCTCAGATTGGCGGCGATGGTGTCGTGGAACAAGTACGACTCCTGCGTAACGACCCCGATGCCGCGCGCCAGCTGGGCGAGATCCCATCGGCGCACATCGTGCCCGTCCACGAGCACCGTCCCCGCGGTGGCGTCGTAGAGCCGAGGAACGAGATAGGTCGTGGTCGTCTTGCCCGCTCCGGAAGGCCCAACGAGGGCAACGAGGTCGCCGGGCTCGACGCGAAAGGAAACATCGCGCAGTGCCAGACCGGACGGCGCCGCAAGACGCTCTCCGCCGTCCCCTTCGGTAACGCCGCTCCAGGTATAGCGGCGGATCGATTCGAGACCTCCCGTGTTGCCGGCTCCGTACGAGAAGGAAACGTTGCGGAACTCGACGGCGCCCTGCATGGCCGGCATCGGAGTCGGATTGACGGGCTGGCTCACGTCGAGCGGCAAGTCGAGCACTTCGAACACTCGCTCGAACGAGACCAGCGAAGTTGCGAACTCCACCCGAGCGTTCGACAAGCCCGACAGCGGTCCGTAGAGCTGCGTGAGGTAGGCAGAGAGCGCCACGATGGTGCCCACGGTCAACGTCTCGTTGATCACCATCACGGCTCCCGTCCAGAACACGGCGGCGGTGCCGATAGCGCTGGCGAGCCCCAGCGCCATGAAGAACCAGCGTCCGATGATCGCCTGACGGACCCCTAGATCCCGCACGTGAGCAGCATGCCCGGCGAAACGGCCCTCCTCGTAGTTGCCGCGAGCAAACAGCTTGACGAGCAGCGCCCCCGACACCGAGAGCGTCTCCTGCATGTGAGCGCTCATTGCCGCGTTGTGCTCCATCTGCTTGCGGCGCACGGCGCGCAGCACTCGGCCCACCTGGCGGGAGGCGATTATGAACAGAGGCAGGATCGCCACCGCCAGCAGCGTGAGCAGCCACTGGAGGCGCAGCATGATCACGAGCACGGCAACCACTGCAACCGAATTGGAGACCAGAGTCACGAACGTGCCGGTCACCGCTTGCTGGGCACCGACTACATCGTTGTTGAGGCGGCTCATCAGCTCGCCGGTCCGCGTCGAGGTGTAGAAGCCCAGCGACATCCGCTGCAGGTGGCTGTAGAGCTGGCAGCGCAAGTCGTAGATGATGCCCTCACCGATGAAGGCCGATGCCCACCGTTGCAGCACCCCGGCAGCGCCGCTCACGAGAGGCACTGCGACCATGGCGATGCCCAACCCGGTCACCCATCCGATGTCTTTGGCCGGAATGGCGTCGTCGATCAGGGCCCGCATCAGCAGCGGAGGCACCAAGCTGAGGCCGGTGATCACCAGGATCGTGACGAACACGAGCCCAATCAGCCACTTGTATGGCCGCCCATAAGCAATGACACGCCGCAGCAAGGCCCGGTCGACCTCGGGACGATCTTGGTCCTCGTCGAAGCGGACATAGGACCACCATCCGCCGGAATGGAAAATGCCAACCTCCTTCGAGCCCGTTATTGGAAGCCGTCCCGAGCTTAGGTCGCTGTGGAGCCCAGATTGGCGCGCCGGGCCGCTAAGTGGTCGTGGGCAACAGCGACGTCAGGTTCACTGTCGACTCTGCCATCTGCCAGCACAACTCGTCGTTGACGCCCGTCCGACAGAACAACTCGTACCGGTGTTGGCCCGCCGTCCAGCTGAGGCTGAGGCCGTCGTTCACCACATCGGCGACGATGCCGTCGATCCGAAACTCATCGGCGTCGCCCACGCGCAGGACTGCGAGGCTGGCGTCTTGGACGGTGTAGGGCTCCACCGGCCACAATCCGAACGCAGCCGAGAACTCGGCATCGAGAGTCGCGGACGCAGTGTCGTAGACCAGCTGGCTGGTGATGAACCGGACGTCTTCCGGGACGATTCCTGGAAAGCCGATGTTGGGAATTGCCTGAACGATCTCGAGCCGGCTCGCCTGATGAAAGCGCTGATGGGGGTTGCGCTCCCAAACTCGTGCGACAATGTAGTTCTTCTCACCGGTCGCTTCGCCTTCGATGTTGTCGTTCCACCAGGCCACGTCGGAGGCGAGGACCACACCGAGCGTATCGTCCTCGCCGACGACGATCGGTATGGTCGACGTCGTCGAGACTTCGCCGAGCACCGCGGTCTGGGTGCGCCCTCCCAGCCCGTCGAGCAAACCCGTGTCGCCGCACGCGGTGAGCCCGGCTACCAACACGGCACCGGCGAGCGCGGCGCGCCACAATGTTCCAGTGGTTGTGGAGAAGTGCACGGCCCCAGGATACCGACGCCTCGCCGCAATCCCGGCTGATCCGAGACAGGCGGTCACGGCGCCCAGGTATAGGGCCTAGGTATAGGGCCCAGGTATAGGGTTCGGCCATGAGCCGCCACATCAGCCTCGTCATGGATTCGTTTCCCGCCGTTCCCGGGCTCGACACCACCCTGGCCCGCGCCCTGCTGCGGGCCGTGTCGGCGGAGCGGCTCGGCGAGACGTTTCGTATCTACTCGCCGGGTCGCGTGCTCGCCTTCGGGAAGCGCGACGCCATATCGCCCGGGTTTGCCATTGCCGCCGCGGCCGCTCGCGACATGGACTATACGCCGCTGCTGCGCCTTGCCGGGGGCCGCGCCGCCGTGTTCCACGAGGAAACACTGGCTTTCAGCTGGACTCGAGCCATTGACGATCCGCGCGCTCGGATCCAGGAAGGGTTCGTCGGCTTGTCTGAGCTGTTGGTGCGGGCGTTTGGCCGGGTGGGAGTGGCCGCCGCAATTGGTGAGATTCCCGGCGAATACTGTCCGGGACGCTTCAGCGTTCACCACTCTGGAGGCCGCAAGGTCATGGGGGTGGGCCAGCGCCTGGCGCGGCGGGCGGCTCACGTAGGCGGCGTGATCGTCGTGAATGGCGCCGCCGAGGTGAATCGGGCCCTCCATCCCGTGTACCGCGCACTGGGGCTGGAGTTCGACCCGAGCGCCACGGGAGCCTTGACGGATCAACAGCCTCAGCTGACTGTCGCTGCGGTCGTGTCGGCAATCGTCGCCGAGCTCGAAGCTCTGGCCCCGGTCACGCCGGCAACATTGTCTACCGCGGTTGTGAACGAGGCCAAAGCGCTGCTGCCGGAGCATCTCGTACCGGTCCCGGATTCGATCCCGACCGCAGGATGAACCGCCTTGTTGTAGGGGTCGGCGCCCCGCCGTAGCCTCTGGCAGCAATGGCACATGTCCTGGTGGTCCACGGGCCCAACTTGAATCTGCTGGGTACTCGCCAGCCCGAGGTATACGGCTCGACAACGCTCGCCGAGCTGGAAAACCAGATCACGGCATGGGCCGAGCAACTCGGTCTCGAGTGCAGCTTCTTCCAGAGCAATCACGAGGGAGCGCTGATCGACGCCCTGCATGGCGGCCGCGCCGAGGCCGACGCAGTGCTCATCAACCCGGGGGCCCTCTCGCATTACAGCTACGCCCTCTACGACGCGCTCGTCGCCGTCGACAAGCTGACGGTCGAAGTCCACATCTCCAACATTCGGGCGCGAGAGCCGTGGCGGCGTCGCTCCGTCACCGGCGTCGCCGCCGACCACCAGATCTACGGACGAGGCCTGCGGGGCTACTACGACGCGCTGCGCCGCATTGCGGCAACGACTGCCGTCCCCGCGCAACGCCTCGCCTACGGTTCGGCGGACAGCCAATACGGTGAACTGCGCGTGCCGCCCCACGGCGGCCCGCACCCGGTAGCCATCTTGCTCCACGGGGGTTTCTGGCACGATGTCTGGACGCTCGATCTGATGGACCAGCTCGCCGTCGACCTGCACAGCAGAGGATGGGCGACGTGGAACGTCGAGTATCACCGCGTGGGCAGCGGTGGCGGCTGGCCCGTGACCATGGAGGACGTAGCGGAAGCATGTGACCATCTCGCGGAGCTCGCCGGAGCACACAACCTGGATTTGACCGACGTCGTCGCCATCGGGCACTCAGCCGGCGGACAGCTGGCGTTGTGGAGCGCAGTCCGGCCCCGCCTTCACGACGACCAATCCGCCACCGAAGCGGCTGTCATACCGACCCGGGTGGTGGCTTTGGCGCCGGTTGCCGATCTCGCCGAGGCGCACCGGCTCCATCTAGACGATGGCGCCGTCGAGAGTTTTCTGCGCCGCTCTCCCGCCGACGGGCCGGAGCGCTACCGGACATCGTCCCCGATCGAGTTGCTCCCGCTGGGGGCCACTCAGCTCATCGTCCACGGCGATCACGACGATCGCGTGCCACTTGCTATGTCCCAGGCATATGTGGCGGCGGCCCACGCCGCAGGCGACGACGTCGTCATCCAAGTCCACCGGGGCGCGGACCACTTTGGAATGCTCGATCCGGACTCGAAGGAGTGGGCCGGGGTGATCGGCTGGCTGGGCGGCAGCTGAGCCGCCGCGGCCGAGCTACTGGGCGAGCTTGGCGATCCGGCTGAGACCCTCCACCAGGTCGTCGTCACCGAGCGCAAAGGAGAAGCGGGCGTAGCCAGGAGCCCCGAAGGCCTCGCCGGGCACGAACGCCACTTTGGCCTCCTCCAGCACGAGGGTGGCTAGCTCCGCCGAGGTAGCTGCGGTCCGCCCGCCTCCCAGCGGCCGATTGAGCAGACCCGTCACGGACGGAAAGGCGTAGAACGCCCCTTCCGGTTCTAGACAGTCCACGCCGCCGATCTCGTTCAGCATCCGGTGCATCGTCCGGCGTCGCCGATCGAACGCCAGCTTCATCTCGGCGACCGCCTCGAGCCCGCCGACCACCGCCTCCAAGCCGGCGCACTGCGCCACGTTGGAGACATTCGACGTCATGTGGGACTGCAGACGGATCGCCGCCGCGGCCACCTCCTGGGGGCCGATCAGCCAACCGACCCGCCACCCCGTCATGGCATAGGTCTTGGAGCACCCATTGACGACAACACAACGGTCGCGTATCTCGGGCGCCACCACCGGCATCGAGACATGGCGCGCCTCGCCGTAGACCAGGTGCTCGTAGATCTCGTCCGTCATCACCCAGATTTCCCGCTCGGCCGCCCAAGCCCCGACGGCGGCCACTGCCTCTGGGGAATAGACGGCTCCGGTCGGGTTCGAGGGAGAGACGAAGATGAGCAGCTTCGTCCGATCTGTGCAGGCGGCCTCGAGCTGATCGATCGACACCTGAAAGCCGCTGCCGGCATCGGTGACCACCGGCACTGGCACTCCCCCGGCCAGCCGCACGGACTCCGGATAAGACACCCAGAAAGGCGACGGCAGCAAGACCTCGTCGCCCGGATTCAGCAACACTTGGCAAGTGGCATATACAGCGTGCTTGCCGCCGTTGGTCACCACGACTTCGGAGGCCGACACATCGAACCCCGAGTCGCGGATGGTCTTGGCGGCGATCGCTTCGCGGAACTCGGGCAGGCCCCCGGCCGGCGTGTAGCCGTGATTCCGCTTCTCGGCGGCGGCGGCGGCCGCCGCCGCGATGATCGGAGCTGGGGTGGGAAAGTCGGGTTGGCCGGCCCCAAAGCCGATCACGTCGTGGCCGGCCGCCCTGAGTGCGGCGGCGCGAGTCGTGATGGCCAGCGTTGCCGACTCGGCGAGCTCGCTGGCACGCTGTGACAGCTCGTGGGACCCAGCTGACATGGTTGTTACTCTCCTCAGCGCATTAGCCTCTGATCGCCCACCCTAACCATCTGCATCCATGACCGATCTTCCCGATATCAAGCTTCCTGCCGACCTGCTGCCGAGCGATGGACGGTTCGGTTCCGGACCCTCCAAGGTGCTGGTGGCGAGCCTGGATGCGCTTGCCGCCAGTGGAAGCTCCCTGATGGGCACCAGCCACCGTCAACCCGCAGTTCGCCGGGTAGTAGCCGCGGTTCAAGAGGGCCTCGCCGACCTGTACGGGATCGGTGAGCGTTTCGAGGTGGTGCTGGGAAACGGCGGAGCCACCGCCTTCTGGGATGCTGCCGCTTTCGGTCTCATCGAACACCGCAGCCAACACGTGGCAATCGGCGAGTTCTCGGCGAAGTTCGCCGCGGTCACCGCCGGGGCACCTCATCTCGCCGATCCCCAAGTGATTGCGGGCGACTACGGCGCCGGCGCCTCGTTGGTCGCCGACGCTTCGGTCGATGCCTATGCACTCATCCACAACGAGACGTCGACCGGGGTGACCCTGCCGGTAGCCCGCCCCGCCGACGGCGAGGGTCTGATGCTCGTCGACGCCACATCTGCGGCCGGAGCCATCGCGGTCGACAACGCCCACTACGACGTCTACTACTTCTCTCCGCAGAAAGCCTTCGGGGCCGACGGCGGGTTGTGGCTGGCTATCTGCTCCCCTGCCGCTATCGACCGCATCGAGCGTCTGGCCGCATCCGATAGGTGGATACCTCCATTCCTCAACCTGAAGACCGCGCTCGACAACTCACGTAAGAACCAGACCTACAACACGCCGGCCATAGCGACCCTCTTCCTGCTGGCGCAGCAGATCGAAACGATGCTCAGCAACGGCGGCTTGGATTGGGGCATCAAGCGGGCCGCCGCGTCGTCCACCACGATCTACGAATGGGCCGAATCGAGCCCGATCGCCAACCCGTTCGTCACCGACCCCGTTTTGCGCTCCCCGACCACCGTGACGATCGATCTGGTGGACACGATCGACGCCGACACCGTGGAAGCAGTGCTACGGGCCAACGGCGTGGTCGATACCTTCGGCTATCGCAAGCTCGGCCGCAACCAGTTGCGGGTCGCCTGCTTCCCCAACGTGGAGCCGGGTGACGTGGACATCTTGACGGGTGCAATCGACTACGTGGCAGAGCGCCTCGGCGGCTGATCGCAACGCGCATGTCCCGCCGAGTGGCGAGCCGGCTTCAGCCGGCCGCCAGCTTGGCGATCTGATCGAACATGAGCCGCTCCTGGCGGAACAGGTCATGCTCCACCCGGGCGCCGGCGGCCGCTACCTGTGGGCTCTTGAAGTAGTAGCCGAGCCAGTCCTGCACCCCTGCGTGGCCCTTGCGGGCGGCCAGGTCCAGCAACCGCGCCAGGTCGAGCACGATCGGCGCTGCCAAGATGCTGTCGCGGCACAGGAAATTGACCTTGATCTGCATGGGGTAATCCAGCCAGCCGAAGATGTCGACGTTGTCCCAACCCTCTTTGTCGTCACCCCGCGGCGGGTAGTAGTGGATTCGCACTTCGTGGGTGATGTCGCCGTACAGGTCCGGATTACGCGCCGGCTCCAGTAGCGAATCGAGCACCCCGAGCTTGGACGCCTCTTTGGTTCTGAAGTTGTCGGGGTGATCGAGCACCTCCCCGTCCCGGTTCCCCAGGATGTTGGTGGAGAACCATCCCCGCACTCCGATCTGGCGAGACCGAAGTCCCGGCGCCAGGATGGTCTTGATCAGCGTCTGGCCGGTTTTGAAGTCCTTGCCCGCAATTGGCACGTCGTGCAGCTCGGCCAACTCGACGAGTGCCGGGAAGTCCAGCGTGAGGTTGGGCGCTCCGTTGGCGAATGGAACGCCGGCCCGCACCGCGGCGTATGCGTAGACCTGGCTGGGGGCGATGGCCGGATCGTTGGCCTTGAGGCCGCGTTCGAACGCGTCCAGATCTCGATGGACCTCCGTCGGCTCGTGATACGCCTCGGTGGAGCCGCACCAGATCATGACCAGCCGCTCGCCGGCCAGCCGGAAGGATTCGATATCGGCGCTCAGCTGATCGGCCAGCTCCATGAGGTTGTCGCCTCGCTTGACGTGATTGGCGTCGTCGAGCGCTTTGACCCAGCGCGGGTCGAACACTCCTTGGCGCGGCCGAATGTCGCGTAGCTCGTCTTCCACCGCCGCCAGATGCGCCGGCGAGAGTACGCCTGAGCGAGCCGCTACCTCATATGCCGATTCGTCGTAGATGTCCCAGGCGCCGAACAAGATGTCGTCGAGGCCGGCTACGAGCGACTGCAGCGGCTCGTCGTCGATGTGGGCGTACTCCGTCAGTGACCCGATCGGCTTGGCAAGATCGCGCCGAGCCAGCAGCACGCCGGCCATGAACGTTGACGCCACGGCCCCGAGGCCCGGGGTTAGGATGCGCAGCTTGCCGGCGGGAGCTTGGTTCACGTCCTTCCTTTCAGTAGCACATCAAGAAACCTACGCGAGGCCGTTCGATCGGACAAGCGAATGTTTCTGAAGTTATATATAAGAAACTCTTATATAGTGTTCTCCGTGTTCGACATCGACTACTTCGAGTTCGAGGGGCTCACGCTCCAGCAGCTCCGCTATTTCAACGCCGTCGCCGAGGGAGATACTTTTGCCGACGCCGCGGCCTTGATTGGGATCTCGCAGAGTGCCCTTTCCCAGGGTATAGCTCGTCTGGAGCAGGTCGTCGGGGAACGGCTGCTCGAGCGGGACGGCCGGCGCCGCCGGCTCACTGATGCCGGCGAGCTCGTCGCCGGCTATGCCCGCCGGGTGCTGGGCGAGAGTGAGAGCCTCGCCGCCGATCTGGACAGCCGACGGTCGGGACGAACCGGCCGCTTGCGGCTAGGTCTCATAGACGCCGCGGCGCTCTACCTCTTCAGAGATCGACTCAGTCGGTTTCGAGCCGACCACCCGGGGATCGAGCTGTCAATCATGGTTGCCGGTTCCGACGAACTGGAGGAAGCACTCGTCGACTTCCGGATCGATATTGCCGTGATGATCGGCCCAACTAGGACGACCGCGGCCGCTCTCTTGGCGACGGAGCCGATGCACCTCTACGGGAACCCGGGCCCCATATCCGACCGGACCTGGGCCCTCTATCCAACCGGATCCAGGACACGAGCGGCCATCGACGCCGGCCTGGCAGAAGCGGGTATCGAGCCGCGGGTGGCTGTGGAAAGCGGCAATCCGGCGGTGTTGCGCGAGCTTGCCGCACTGACCGGGAGCCTCACTGTGCTGCCTCCCGATGTGGCCGACCAGACCCCGCTCAACCGAGTGATGAACGACGTAGCAACGCGCGATGTTCTCATCGCCGCCCGGTCCGATCCCGCGGTGGCGCCGCCAGCTCGCGCTTTCATCGCCGCCATGACCGCATACTGCGGCGGGTCCCTGGTTAGGCTCGAATCGTGAAGCGCCTCCTCATAATGCGCCACGGCAAGTCGGACTGGTCGACGGGGCGTCCCGACCATGACCGACCTCTCAATGCACGGGGCAGTGCCGCCGCAGCTGCGATGGGCAAGGTCCTTGCCGGCATGGGACAGGTACCCGATTTGGTGATCTCCTCGACGGCGCGTCGGGCCGCTACCACGGCCCAGCTGGCTGCCGCCGCCGGATCTTGGGAGACACCAATTCAATACCGAGAGGAGCTCTACGGCACGTCGGCAACCGGCGCGCTCGAAGTGCTACTGGACGTAGATCCCGCAGCACAGGCGGTGATGCTCGTCGGCCACCAGCCGGCGTGGGGATCCCTGGTGGCTCACGTAACCGGCGGGGCGGTCGCCATGAAGACGGCAACCATTGCCGGCATCGAGCTGTACATCCGGGACTGGGCGGATGCGCTGCACGCCCGCGGCGAGCTGGTCTTCCTCCTGCAGCCGAGGTCGGTAGGCCGGCTAGTCGGCCGCGGCTAGGGGCGTTTCGTCCGGAAAGAACGTGTAGACCCGCTCCCCGGTGAATAGCTTGCGATCCGCATCCCACGGGAAAAAGATCACTACCCGGAAGGTCACTCGCTCCCCGCTGGGCTGCCAACCGATCCATTCCGCTTGATGGGTGCCGGTGGCCACCGCCTCCTCACAGACCCCTTGGGGGCCGATGACGATGTGCGTCAGGTTGAAGTCGATGTCGGGGAACGCTCCCAGCAACCCCATATAGAACTGGGTCGCCCCGGAGTGGCCCTCCCAGCGGTGACCGGTCTGCACCAGCTCGTAGACACAATCGTCGGTCAACGTCGCCATCAAGCCGGCGATGTCACGAGCATCTTCGGCGAGCGAGTGGGCCTTCCACAGCTCGCGGACCTCGGCGTAGTCGTCTGGGGTGCGGGCCAACAGCTCGCGGACCGCAGCCCGCTTCTCTTTCATCTCGACCAACAGCTCGTCGGATTTCGTAGTCATGACCCTCCCGTTTCGACGCTGGCTCGATGCTAGGTATCTTGGGCGCCCGACGATTCCCAGAGAGACGGCCGTGATCGATCTGCGTTCCGACACCGTGACCCAGCCAACCGAGGCCATGCGCAAGGCGATGGCCGCCGCCGAAGTCGGCGACGACGTCTTCCGAGACGATCCCACCGTCCGCGAGCTCGAGACCACGGTGGCCGCGGTACTCGGCAAGGACGACGCCGTCTATGTGCCGTCGGGCACTATGTCCAACCAGATCGCCCTGCGCACCCATACCCAGCCCGGCGACGTCGTGCTGGCCGCCGCCGGGGCGCACATCGACACTCATGAGATGGGGGCCGCCAACGCGCTCGCCGGCCTGACCGTCCAGCAGCTTCCCGGCGAGGCCGGCACCTTCGAGGCGCACCAGGTGGAGGCGGCGATGCCGAAACCGGCAACGGGCATCCCGGACCATCTCATTGCGCCGGTGACTCTGGTGGAGTGCGAAAACACTCACAACGCCGCCGGCGGCACCATTTGGCCGCTGGCGCGGCTCGAAGCGGTCGTTGCGGCCGCCAAGGCGGGAGGAGCGGCCAGCCATCTCGACGGCGCCCGGTTGTGGAACGCGGCAGCCGCCTCCGGGATCGCCGAAGCCGCCTATGCGGCGCCGTTCGACACGATCAGCGTCTGTTTCTCCAAAGGGTTGGGAGCCCCCATCGGCTCAGCCCTGGTCGGCTCGACCGATCTCGTATCCCGAGCCCGTCGCTTCAAGCAGATGTATGGCGGCGGCTTCCGCCAAGCAGGAGTGATCGCGGCGGCTGCGCTCCACGCGGTGACGCATCACCGGGATCGGCTCCCCGAAGACCACGCGAATGCTGCTCGCTTGGCCGCCGGCCTCGCCGAGATGCCCACCGTCGATCTCGATCCGGCGGCGGTAGCCACCAACATCGTCTACTTCGATCTGTCGACGATCGACGCCGACACCTTCTGTCGCCGGCTGCGAGAGCAGGGCGTGGTCATGTTGCCGATGGGTAGCCACCGCGTCCGTGCTGTGACCCACCTGGGGATCGAGGCTGCCGACATCGACGCCGCCCTTTCATCAATCGAGGCGGCCTTCCGCGGCTGACGTCAGTCGGCGGTCAGCTCGATGTGAATGGCGAGCTCGTCTTCCAGCTTTTCGGCAGCCGCCAGCAGCTCCGCCAGCGACAGCTCCTCGGGGGCGTGCAAGGTGGCATGCGCCTCGAAGAGGGTTCCGCCACCCATCGGCGCCTCCCGAATCTCCGTGGACAATTCGGCGATGCTGATCCCGCGCTCGGCCAGCGCATGTGAAACGTCGTGAATGATGCCGGGATGGTCGTGGCCCGAGACTTGCAGGCTCAACTCCCGATGGGGCTGGGTGACCGCTTCCTCCTCGACGGCGTGAACGGTTATCTCCAACCCGCCGGCGCGCAGTGGCTCGAGCCCGGCCAGCAGGCGGGCGACCTTGGTGTCGGGTGCGGTCACGGCGACTACGCCTGCGAACTTCCCGGCCAGCTCCGCCATATAGCTCTTGTCCCAACTTCCGCCATGATCGGCGATCACTTCGGAGAGCGAGTCGACCAGACCCGCCCGATCGTCGCCGAAGACCGTCAGCACCATCTTCGCCATCGGCGCAGCCTAGGCGCACCGCGGCGATTCGTAGACTCGACACAGTGGCCCACTCATCAACTCCCCGGCCGGAGCGAATACCCCGCACGCTCATTCCCCACGAGGCGATGACCTATCAGTCTCTGCGAGAGCGGTTCAAATGGTCCATCCCAACGCGCTTCAACATGGGCCGGGCGTGCAGCGACGTGCATCCCCCCAGCCGGGTCGCCCTCATCGCCGTCACCGCGTCTGGGGAGGAGCGATTTCACACGTTCGGCGAGATAGCCGAGATGTCGAGCCGGGTGGCCGCAGGAATGCGGGCTCGGGGTGTCGGCCGCGGTGACCGGGTTGCCGTCGTGGCGCCACAAGCGCTGGAGACCGGGATCGCTCACCTGGCGGCGTGGAAGCTGGGGGCAGTGTCGCTGCCGGTGGCCTCGGTGTTCGGGCCGGATGCCCTCGCCTACCGACTCGAGGACTCCGGCGCCAAGTTGGCCATAGTCAGTCCCGACAATGTCACCAAGGTCCGGGAGGCATCCCAGGTACCGATCGTTGCGATCGGTGAAGAATTCGCCTGCCTCGCTGCGTCCGAGCCGCTACCGGCGCCGGTCGCCACGGCGGCCGAAGACCCGGCCTACCTGATCTACACGTCGGGAACCACCGGACCGCCCAAAGGCGCCCTACATGCGCATCGTTCGTTGTTTGGCCATCTGCCCGGCTTCGAGGCCTACTACGAGTTCCCCCCGCAGCCCGACGACGTGATATGGACACCGGCCGACTGGGCCTGGATCGGTGGCCTGATGGACGTCTTGATTCCGGCCTGGTATTTCGGCATGCCGGTCCTCACGGCGGAGAATGACTTCGATCCGCAGTCGGCCGTCGATCTGATCGCCACTCAGCGGGTCACCCTGGCGTTTCTGCCACCGACGGCGCTCAAGATGATGCGCGCCGCCGGGGTCGGCAGCAATGATCTAGCGCTGCGAGCCATCTTCACCGGCGGTGAGGCCCTCGGCGAGGAGGTGCTCGCCTGGTCCCAATCCGCGCTGGGTTGCCGCATCAATGAGGGTTATGGGCAGACTGAAGCCAACCTCGTGGTCGGGAACTGCGCGGCGGTGTGGCCGGTTCGGCCCGGCTCGATGGGGCGAGCCCTGCCCGGCCACGAGGTGGCAGTGTTCGACGACGTCGGGAACCGCCTGGTGGGCGAGGTAGGCGAGATCTGTGTGCGCGCTCCAGACCCGGTCATGATGCTGGAGTACTGGCAGCGCCCCGAGGCGACGGCCGCCAAGTATCGGGGCGACTGGCTGCTCACCGGCGATCTCGGTGTCGAGGACCGCGACGGCTACCTGTGGTTTCGCAGCCGCAAGGACGACGTCATCCTCTCGATGGGGTATCGCATCGGCCCGGGCGAGATCGAAGAGTCGCTGTTGCAGCATCCGGCGGTCGCCATGTGTGCCGTGGTCGGAGTCCCCGACGACATCCGCGGGGAGATACCGGCGGCCTTCGTCGTGCTCCGCGAGCCGGGGCGCGCCGGCGACGCGTTGGCCCGCGAGCTGCAGGAGCATGTCCGGCAACGGCTGGCCGCCCACGAGGTGCCGCGCCGGGTCGACTTCGTGAGCGAGCTGCCGCGTACCAGCACCGGCAAGATCATGCGGCGAGCGCTTCGCCCGTAGTGAGCTACTCGGTCAGGACGTGGTCGGGCGGTCGCACCACCATCACCGGCTGATGGGATCCGGCAACCACGTGAGTAGTCACCGAGCCGGCGAAGATCCGGGCCAATCCGGTTCGACCGTGCGTACTCATCGCGACCAGACCGCCGGGCTCGAGGAAGTCGAGTATCGCCGCGGCCGGATCGCTACCGTGCAGGACTTCGAACTGCGCCTGGGTGCCCATCTCGTCACTGATCGCCTTGGCTACCCGCCGCACGTAGCCGGACTCGATCGCGCCGAAATCGACCCCGGACACCGCCTCGGCTTGGCGAACCTGATGGGGGGTGACAACCGTCACGACCCACACCTCGGCACCCAGTGCCACGGCCAGGCGGGTGGCGCCGTCGATGACGTACTCCCCGGCAACCGAGCCGTCGATGGGAATGACGAGCCGCGCCCCTTCGATCTCCAAATGTCCGCTCGCTTTGGGGCCCAACAGGACGACCGGACGACCGATGGATCGCACCACCGATTCTGCAATGGAGCCGAAGTGGCCCTCGTGAGGCAGCAGGGTGGCGGCCGTGGTCATGCAGACGGTGGACGCGGCGGCGGCAGCTTCGACGATGGCAGTATCCACGGCATCCCCGATGACAACCCGCACTTCGATTGGGACGGCCCGCTCACCGATTGCGCGCGCGACGGCAGTCTGCCGATCGCCGGCCATGGCGGGCGTCGAGACGACGGAGAAGGCCCGCACCTCGATCCCGAGGATGGATGCCAGCTGAACGGCGAAATCAACTGCCCGTAGATCGCTTGCATCGTCAACCGGCACCAAGATCGGCATCTGATCGTTCATCGCTTCGCGCTCCTTAGCGGTATCGGCACGGCCCATCCCAATGGCCTGCCCCCATGCTATGCCCTCCAGCCTCGATCGACCTAGGGACCAACTGCCCCTCGTTGCCGAGCCGACGGACCGTCGGGATCTAGCGGAAGTCCCGGGACTTCACCGCCAGTACCGGCCAATCCTCGAACCGATGCGAGACCAAGTTGGTGACCCCGTCGCGGTATTCGAGGACCCCTTCGATGACTACTCCGATCGACTTGCGAGCAATCTCATAGTTGGCGTCCCATACCGGGGGAAGCACGACGACGTTGAGCAGGCCCGTCTCGTCCTCGAGGTTGAGGAACCGCACCCCGTTGGCCGTGCCGGGACGTTGTCTGTGAGTCACCAATCCACCGACGCGCGCTTTGGTGCCGTGCTTACGCAGCTCGAGGGCTTGTTGAATCGTCAGACATCCCACCGCGGTCAGCTCGTTGCGGATGAACGAGACTGGATGCGTCACAGAGAGCGACGTCGACCACAAGTCTGCCTTCACCCGCTCGTAGCGATCCATCTCGGCCAGCTCGGGCGGGCGGGCTCCTGGCGCGAGCGCCAGCCGATCGGGACCGAGCTCAGCGAGGGCTCCAGCAGCCCAGATCCCCTCCCGACGCTCCAAGTCGAGCGATTGCAGCGCACCGGACGCTGCCAATCCCTCGAGTGCGTCGAGCGGCAGACCGGTGCGCTGCGCCAGATCCTCGGGACTGGTGAACGGCCCGGCGACACGACGGGCGGCCTCGATACGAGTGATCTCGGCATCCCCGAGGTTGCGCACGTAGCGCAATCCGATGCGCACTGCAACGGCGGCGCGCACCGGATCGTCGATGGCGCCCCTCCCCCGCCGCCACCTAAGTCCGAGATACTCAGCAATGTCGTTCGGATCGGCCCGAACATGCTCGATGGTGCAGTCGAATTGGGAGTGGTTGACATCGGGAGGCAGCACGATCACCCCATGGTGAATGCCGTCTTGGACGAGAGTGTGCGGTGAATAGAAGCCCATCGGCTGGGCATTGAGTAGGCCCATCAGGAACTCGGCCGGCCAGTGGTAGCGCAACCACGAGGCGGCATAGACGATGTAGGCGAACGACACCGAGTGCGACTCTGGAAAGCCGAACGAGGCGAACCCCTGCAGCTTCTCCCAGATCTCGTCCGCGGCACTGCCGGTCACCCCGTTGCGCGCCATCCCGGCATAGACCTCGTCGCGGAGCTCGGCCATCGCCTCGTCGGAACGTTTGTGTGTCATCGCTTGGCGTAGCCGATCAGACTGCCCCGAGCTGAAACCGGCACACAGCCGCGCCAGCTCCATCAACTGCTCCTGGAAGACGGGCACGCCCAACGTCTTCTTCAAGATCGGCTCGGCAAGGGGGTGGGGATAGCGCACCGGCTCCTCTCCGTTACGCCGCCGTAGGTACGGATGCACGGAGTGGCCCTGAATGGGGCCGGGACGGATCAACGCCACCTCGACCGCCAAGTCGTAGAAGGTCTTCGGCTTCATCCGGGGCAGCGTTGCCATCTGGGCGCGCGATTCGACCTGGAAGATGCCTACGGTGTCCGCTCGGGTCAGCATGTCGTAGATCACCGGCTCTTGCGGAATCGTTGCCAGATCGATGTCGACGCCGTGAGCCTCGCGAATGGCATCGACCGTCAAGTGGAGACCATTCATCGCCCCCAGAGCCAGCAGATCGAACTTGACGATGCCCATGACGGCACAATCGTCCTTGTCCCACTGCAACACGGTACGGTCCTCCATCCGGCCCCACTCGATCGGCACCACCTCCCACAGCGGCCGCTTGGCCACGACCATCCCCCCGGAGTGGATGCCGAGGTGGCGCGGGAAGCCGTCGAGGCGCCAGCACACGTCGTAGATCAGCTCACTCGTCAGTCCCGCCGGGAGGTTGAGCTCTTCCCGTAGATGGCGGGGGCTGCGGCTGTCGAGATACTTGGTGAGAGCGTTGACCTGCGCCTGGGTGAGCCCGAAAGCCTTGCCCACGTCCTGGAGCACCGAGCGAGCCCGGTAGGTGATGACGTTGGCCACCATGGCGGCTCGCTCTCGGCCGTATCGGCTGTAGCAGTACTGAATGACCTCCTCGCGGCGCTCCGCCTCGAAATCGATGTCTATGTCGGGCGGTCGACCCCGCTCGGACGAGAGGAACCGCTCGAACGGAAGCTGGAGCCGGATGGGATCGACGCGAGTGAGCCCGATGCAGCGGCAGATGGCGGAATCTGCTCCCGAGCCGCGTATCTGACAGTAGATGTTGCGGCTGCGGGCGAACTGGACGATGTCCCAGGCCACCAGGAAGAAGCCGGCGAAGCCGAGCTCTTCGATGACTTCCAGCTCGTGATTGATCCGATCCAGCGCATGCCGCTCGATGCCGCCGGGGCCATCACCGGGATATACCCGGCGAGCCCCGTCGAGCACGAGCTGACGGAGGTACTCGTCTTCGGTCGTGAAAGCTCCCGGCATCGGGAAGTCGGGCAGCTCAGGCGCCAGCAGCTGGAGATCGAACGCCAGCTCTGCCCCCAACTCAGCAGCCCGTTCGACGGCACCCGGATAACGGGCAAAACGCGCCGCCATCTCCCTTGCGCTGCGTAAGTAACGCTCATCGGTGGCGGGGCGGAAGCCGTCGGCCAAGTCCAGGTTGCGACGACCTCCGATAGCGGCGAGTACCTCGGATAGATCAGCTTGGGAGCGGTCGACGTAGTGGACGTTGTTGGTCGCCACAGTCTCCAAACCGAGGCGATGCGCCACTTCGGCGAGGATGTCATTGCGAGCATCGTCTTCCGGCATGGCGTGGTGCCATAGCTCGACGTAGAGACGACTGCCGAAGATGTTGCGCAGTCGAGCGGCCGCCTGCAGCGCGGCGTCGAAATCGCCTGCTTGGGCGGCCCGAGGAACTGCCCCTTGCCAGCAACCGGTGAGCGCCACCAGATTGCCAATTCGGGCAGCCGTCTCCAGCTCGGCATAGCTGTAGCGCGGAGCATCTTTGGCTCCCCGCATCTGCCCCTTGGTGACGAAATCGCTGATGGCGGCATATCCGGCCGGATCCGGCGCCAGGAGCACGAGATGATCAGAGGTCGCCTTGGTCGCCGGCTTCGACCCGTGCATGCGACGAATCCGGCCACGTCGCGAAGGCGGAGACAACGGAGCTACCGGCTCGGCGACTGCTGGGGATGGCGAGACTTCGACGAAATCGGGCGGCATTCCTACTTCGGTTCCATAGACCACAGCCATCCCCACGTGGCCAGCGGCTTGATGAACCTTGGCGGCGCCACGGAAGCCATCGTGATCTACGACGCCGAGCGCGGTATAACCCAACTCGGCGGCTCTAGCTACCAGCTCGAAAGGATGGGAGGCTCCATCGAGAAAGCTGTAGTTGGTGTGGCAATGGAGCTCTGCATATCGGACCCCTGCGTTTAGGGGCCCTGCATTGTGGGGCCCAGTTTCGATGAACGCTGCATTGGCGTTGTGGCGGGCAGCTGACGTCATGGACCAGCCAGCTTACATCGAACATATGTTCGATTGCTACCTCGGCTGAGCTTACCTCGGCTGGGCTTACCTCGGCTGGGCTTACCTCGGCTGGGCCATGAACGGAACCTACGTCGCCTTGGGCTTCCGCGGCCGGGCCAGACGGTCGGAGCGACGCGGATCGATCACGACCAACGTTGCACCTGACAAGTCGAAGAGCGAGCGTTGCTTCTTGTCGACGAACATGAAGACCACGCAGGCCAACCACAGCAAGGGCAGCAACAACACCGCCACCACCAACAGCAACGGGGTGGCCCGCAAGATCGATCGGCCCCACCCGGGAGGGCTCTTGCGTTCGTCGCGATCGACGATCATCAAACCGACCAGGCGTTTCCCGGGAGTCGCCCCCCAGGTTGCGGTGAACCCCACGTCGAAGGCGATGACCATGGCGGCGGCCAGCCACAGGTAGAGAGCGTGAGTTGTGGTGACGGCCTCGCCGCCGGCCCCCACCTCCGTGGTGAACGCCCTGGTGAAGAGCCAGTACCACGGGAAGAGCAGAACCAGGGTGTCTACCGACCTGGCGCTGATGCGAGCCCAAACCGTGCTCTGCGTCGGCTCGGCCGCGGCGAGGGCCGGCTCGTCCACCCGTGCCGGCGGCGGGGCAGCGCCCCGCTTGTAGCGCGGATTGGGGCCCCACTTCTCCCCATCCCAGAACCGCTCCGTGCCCGGCGGATCACCCTGCTTCTCGTACCAGCCCCTTGGCCGAGGACGGCGGCGACGTGCCATCGCCCGTCAGCGTTTGCTGACCACGAACGTCTGCCCGACGAAGTCGAATACCGTTCGCCGCATCCGATCGGCAAACAAGAGGATCAGCGACAGCAGGACGACTACTCCCCCCAACCCGGTGGCCACGTAGTTCAAGAGGTTGGGGGACCATCGCAGCGCCGCGGTGCCAAAGCCGATGGGGACGTGGCCATCGGACTTACGCACTATCTCGATGCCGACGAGCATCTTTCCGGGGGTGGCGCTACGCAACGCGGTGAACAAGATCTCGTAGGCCGCACCAATGGCAGCCACGAGCCATTGGATCGCAAAGTTCTCGTAGGTGACGACACCGTTCTCGATCGTCATGTTGGGAAATACGAGCGGCGCCGATATCAGGACGATGATGAGGACGTCGATGAGCCGTGCCCCGATACGCGATCCGGCCGAGGCGATCTGGCGTCCGTGAGGAGTGACCCGATCGCCGGTGGCGACCTCCGGCGGCGCAGCAGGCGACGTGGCCGCCGGTCGTGTGTCGGCAGACCACTGGTTGCCATCCCAGTAGCGCTCGGTGCCTGGCGGGTCGGTCGCGGCTTGGTACCAGCCGGGCGGCGCGTTCTCGGCCACATACATCCTTTCTACGTTCGGCCGCATGGTAGATGCCCGGATTCAAACTTCGACTAGCCGCGCGAGAGTGAAACGTCGTAATCTGGGTCCATGATCGAATTCTCAGTGAAGCTCGCCAACCGGCCAGGGCAGCTCGCAATGCTCTCTAGGGAGATGGCGACCGCCGGCGTCAACATCGAAGCGTTAGCCGCCATCACATCCGGCACCGACGGGTTCGTCAAGCTCGTCGTGGACGAAGAGGAAGCCGCCCGCCGCGTGCTGTCGAGTGCAGGCATGAGCTTCGAGGAGCGGCGCGTCATCAGTGCTGTCCTCCACGACAAGCCGGGAGCACTAGCCGACATGGCGGAGGCCCTGGCGAACACGGGTGTCAACATCGAAGCGATGTACCTGCTCCATTCGTCTGCCGAGGGCCTCCACTTTGCGGTTGCCGTGGACGATGACGAAACCGCCCGGGCCCACCTCTAGGTGAACCTTCTGCCAGGTTGGCACCGTCGGTGAGAGCGTGACCTGATGGGGTTGGGCTTTGGGCTGCTCTCAGCGCAACTGCGGCCGGGGGAGTCCAAGGACTGGGAGCAGGCCTACGACGAGACGTTGCGCTTGGCCTCCCACGCCGAAAAGCTCGGGTTCAGCTCCGTCTGGACCACCGAACATCACTTCGTAGACGACGGGTATATGCCCTCGTTGCTGGTTACGAGCGCGGCAATCGCCGCCCGCACGACCACGATCGGCATCGGGACCGGGGTGTTGCTGGCGCCGATGCACGACCCGATCCGCCTCGCCGAGGATGCGGCCACCGTCCAACTCATATCGAAAGGCCGGCTGACGCTGGGCCTGGGCTTGGGATGGTCACCCGTCGAGCTGGCAGCGCTCGGCCCGGGCAAACGATTGCGGGGCCGGGCCACGTCGGAGATCCTGCAGATCCTCCCCAAGGCATGGACCGGCGAGCCCATCGAGCACAACGGCGAGATCTATCAACTACCCCGGGTGGGTATCCGGCCCACCCCGCAGCGCCGCATCGACATCGTCAGTGGGGGCGGTGCGGAGGCCGCGGTGCGGCGCGCCGCCAGACAGGCCGACGGTCTGTTCAGCAACGCTCCGGCGGAGCGGCTGGTGCAACAGGTGCGCTGGGCCACGGAAGAGATGGAGGCTGTTGGACGGGATCCGAGCAAGTTCCGCTGGCTCCACTACTCGATAATGTATCCGGCCAGCGACTTCCGCCGCGGCTGGGACGAGGCGGGCCAGCACATCTGGCACCTCACGTGGAAATACGAGGACATGGTCGCATCGGCCTCCCGGCTGGGCTCGATCCCCGCGGCTCCGCTGCTCACGCCGGGCCGGCGCGATGACTTGCGCCAAAGAACCGTGTTCGTGGGGCCGGCCGACTGGATCGTCGAACAGCTCAATACGATGCGCGCTCGGGCCGGCGTTCCCGTCGAGTTCGTCGCCCGCTCCTACCTCCATACCCTCCACCTCGGCCCCCAGACTGAGCTGATGGATCGGATTGCTGCCGAGGTGATGCCCCACCTGTGAGCGCTGTCAGGGTGCATCCACTGCACTGATTGCCCATGCCAGCCCGTCCATGGGGTCCGCCACCGCCAGGTGGAAGTGCCATCCGCCGGCCTGTTCGCCCGGGTCCCAGACCAGCCATCTCATCTCTGAACCCGCTTCACCCAGCTCGTCTAGATCGACCGGCCAGGCATCGTCCAGCCCGGTGATCACCGCAACCGCCCAAAGGGCAAGCGCCCGGCCCACCGGCGTGCCCCGGCGTCTCCCATGGGCGCCCCCCGACGCCCCGGTCCATGCCATCACCGCCACGGCTTGGCGCAGTGTGACTTCCTCCGCCCGCACCCGGCGCGGTCCCAGCGCCCGAATCGCTTCGAGGCCTCCACCCTCCACGGCGACTCCTTCGCCACGGCCGTTGGAGCTCTCCAGCCAAGGCTCCACCAGGTCGAGCAACGCGATCACCGGATCGGTGTGAGCCGAGGAAGGGCCCGGCTGTGCCGGCAGATCGACCCACGCGGCCGGTGCCAGGATCTCCAGCTCGGGAAAGTCGGCCCCATCCGACCGGTACACCGCTCGGGGATAGTCCGGCTCCCATACGGCAAGGGCGAGCGGGGCATCGACCACGGCTCGATCGACATCGGCCGCATCGACCTCGTCGCCCCGCAGCAAACGCTCATGGGCAATCAAGGCGCGTAGCGCCGGGTCGGTGACGGAGCTGAGCTCATCCCAACTGTGGGTCGAGGCTGCCACCTCCCAAAGTGGGCCGGGGGCAAAGCGGCCGGCACCCGATTTGATCACTGCGGTTGCGTACTCGGCGGGCCCGTCGAGCGCCAGCCGATACTCCGCATAGTGGGCGGCCCCCCACACCTGTTTGCCCCGCCCCGTCGCCTCTCGGCAGAGGTCGCGCATCTCGACCAGCCCCGCCCAGTCACGATTCGCCACGAGCCGCTCGGCGTATCGCACCAGCCCGTCGAGATCGCTCGCCTCGATGAGTTTGCTGAGCTCCACCGGAGGCGTCTCAGTCAAAGCGCGGCGATTCTGACCGCATAGAAGCGCGTCCACGGCACCGCCGAGTCGATTTCTCGATACTCACGGTCCAGCCGGATCAGCCAGTAGACGAGCTCGGATCGCGTCCCCCGGAAACCGGACATGGGACCAAGCCGACTTGCCAGGTATGTGGCGTACCACAACGGCCACTCCGGGTCGACCCCGTCCGTCTCTTTGAAAGCCTCGTGATGCGCCGCGGCGGCCTCGGCAAGGAGCTCCTCAACGGCGGCGACGGCATCGCTCACGGTGGACCCTCCGGGAACACCCACCCGTTGGCGACACAGCCATCGAGCCCTTTGGTCTGCTGCTGCATCACGTCGGCCAGCTCCCCGTCGCCGGGGCAACTGACGTGGCCGTGTCCCAGATAGTGCCCCACTTCGTGATTGATCACATAGGTCCGGTAGATGTGAAGGCTGACGGGCCACCAATCCGTGGCGGTGTTCCACCGGTTGATGTTGATGCCGATCTTGTCCCCGTTGCGACATGAGAAGTAGCCGCCGGTCCGCAACGGGAAGCAGATCGCGTCGACGGTCTCCGGTGCCGCCAAGATGATGCTGAGATCGGCGGGATCGTCCGGACCGACGCGCCGCCATGTCACCGAGCCGTCGCCGAGCCAGCTACGGGGGTCGGACAGGATCCAATCCACATAGGCGGTGAACTGCGCCAGCGACTCGTCGAGCAACGGGTCGACTTGCGCTCGAATGACGTGGACCGGGCCGGCTCCGTACTGGACATCGTCGTCGGCCGCGACGCTGCAATGAGCAAACGAATCGAGCCCGCCCTCGCCGAAACACACATCGCGCGAGGGACCGCCTCGCAGCACATCGTCTCCGTCACCGCCGTACAAACCATCGCGTCCGGCGCTCCCCAGGAGCACATCGGGATCGCTCCCGCCGAACAGTGCATCGTCGCCATTGCCCCCGTCGATGCGGTCGTCTCGGGGTCCGCCGCGCAACTCATCGCGACCCCATCGTCCCGACAGATGGTCGGCCCCCCCACCGCCAACGATCACATCATCACCGGTGCCCCCGCACAGAGTGTCGCGGCCCCGCCTCCCCTCCAGGCGATCCGGTCCGGGCCCACCAACGATGAGGTCCGGTCCGTTGGTTCCGACGATGTGGTCGGCCGCGTCACCGCCGACCATCGTGGCGGCGCGTCCGGCCATCTCGGGCCGTTCCCGCAAGCACGCGAGAACAGCAGAGCAGTCCACCTGGTTGGCATCGACGATCATGCCGTTCCACTCCAGCACGGGCTCATCGGTGATTGCTACGTGCTCTTCGTCTGCCCACCACGTATATCCCGCAGCAACGCCGTCGAGCGTGCACCGCGGGTGGCCCTCCACGCCGAGCGCAGCAATTACCCGACTGGGCGCTACCAACGCACCCAGCAGGAACAGCCCTCCCAGCGCCACGGCCCCAATCCGCATGGCGCTCACACTACGCGGCTCGCCGACGTCCGTCTCGTCTTTCGCCTCCGGCCTATGCTCCGGCCTCCGCAGCCACCCGAGGTTTCTGAATGGGCATCACTTGCGGCATCGTCGGTCTCCCCAACGTGGGCAAATCCACGCTGTTCAACGCACTGACCGCCGCCGGCGCAGTGGCAGCCAACTACCCCTTTGCCACTGTCGATCCCAATGTGGGCGTGGCCTTGGTGCCCGACCCTCGTTTGTACGAGATCGCCGCCATCGTGCAGCCCCGGGAGGTGGTGCCCACCACCATCGAGTTCACGGACATCGCCGGACTGGTAGCCGGTGCCTCCCAGGGCGAGGGGCTCGGCAATCAGTTCCTCGGCTACATCCGCGAGGTGGATGCGATCGCCCATGTCGTGAGGGTCTTCGAGGACCCCAATGTGAGCCACGTGGGCGGTCGGGTCGATCCGGTCGAAGACATCGCGACCATCCATACCGAGCTGGCGATCGCCGACCTGGCGACGGTGGAGAGAGCCGCCGAACGTCACGCCCGGCGCGCCAAGTCTGGGGATCGGACCGCGGACGCGGCGCGACGCGTAGTTGAGAAACTGGCCGCTGCGTTGCGCGCAGGCGACCCGGCCAGGACGGTTCCGCTGACGAGCTCGGAGCTGGCTCACGCCGGAGAGCTGCATCTGCTCACCGCCAAGCCCGTGCTGTATGTGGCCAACATCGATGAGATTGCCGATGAGAACGCCTTGGCGGCGATAGCCGAGATTGCCGAGGCGGAGGGGTCGGAGCTGGTCGTGATCGACGGCAAGGCCGAGGCCGAGATCGCCGAGCTCGCTCCGGAAGATCGCCCGGAGTTCCTCGCCGCGTTGGGCCTGGAAGAGTCGGGTCTCGACAAGGTCGTCCGGGCGGCATATCGGGCACTGGGCCTCAACACGTTCTTCACCACTGGTGAGAAAGAAGTCAGGGCGTGGACATACCGGCGCGGATCTACCGCACTGCGCGCTGCCGGCCTGATCCACACCGACTTCGAGAGAGGCTTCATCCGGGCCGAGGTCGTGACTTGCGAGGACTTCGTCGCTCTGGGCGGAGAGGCCGGCGCCAAGGCAGCCGGCAAGTGGCGTCTCGAAGGCAAGGACTACATCGTCCAAGAGGGAGACGTGATTCGCTTCCGTTTCAACGTCTGAATCCGCTGGCTACGCTTGCCGGCCGGGCGCGCGAGGATGGCTCAGATGGCGACCGCGAAGAGACTGGCGAAGAGGCCGCTGGCCGCTTTGGGGATTCTCTTCGGCCAGCTGTGGCACACGGGCCATCGCCCGGACTTGCCGAGCTTGACCAACCAGGACCCCAGCGGTGTGCTGGGCGATTCCAACAAGCCTCCCCTCAAGATCGCTCTGCTGGGCGACAGCTCGGTCACTGCGCCAGGCGTCCATCCCATCGACGAATGCTGGGCTCGCCGCATCGGCCACCGACTGACAGCCGACTACCAGGTCACCTTGGTGAGCTTCGCGGTGGGCGGGACCAGGGCAAGTGACGTGCTGAAGTACCAGGTGGCACCCGCAATCGCCGAGGCGCCGGACTTGGCATTGGTGTGCGTAGGGGCCAACGACGCCCTGCGGGCGGTCTCGGTAACCGATTTCGAACGCGACCTCTACGAGATTCTCCGGCGCTTGGCCGAGCGAATCCCTGCAGTGGGCGTCTCCGGGCTCGGCGACCTCGGTCCCTTGCCCCGCTTGCCCAATATCGGTAGGGCGTGGGCCCGGGTGCGGGCGCGCTCGTTCGATCGGGCCATCGCCCGCGTGGCCCACCGCCTCAGGCTTCCGAAGACGACCTCATGGGGATCTATGTGGGACAGTTTCGACGATCCGGAGAACGAGAACGGCATGTACGCAGCCGACCTGTTTCACGCCTCGGGAGCAGGACACGCCCTGTTCGCCACAGCGTGGAACGATGTGCTCGACCAGCTATTGGAGCGCTTGCCGCCGCCGATCACCGCCCGTCGAGGAAGTTACGAATCATCGAGGTGACCGTGCCAACGACGGAATGGTTGTAGCCGTCGGGAACGATGATGTCGGCGTATCGCTTCGACGGCTCGACGAATTGCAGATGCATTGGTCGCACGGTGTTCAGGTACTGCTGGGTCACCGAATCCAGCGACCGGCCCCTCTCATCGAGGTCCCGCTGCAGCCGACGGATGAACCGCAGGTCCGGGTCAGTGTCTACGTAGATCCGGAGGTCCATCAGCTTGCGCAGTGCCACCTCGGCGAGGACCAGAATCCCCTCCACCATGATGACCGCCTCCGGCGCAACTGGGACAGTCCGAGTGGTCCGAGTGTGGATCCCGAAGTCGTAGACCGGCACTTCGACGCCGCGCCCCGACCGCAACTCCTCTAGATGGTGCACCAGCAGCTCGGTCTCGAGGCTGTCCGGGTGGTCGAAGTTGATCTCCTGCCTGTCGGGCAGGTCCAAATGCGACAAATCCCTGTAGTACGAGTCGTGCTGAATCAGCGAGACCACATCGGTGCCGACGTTTTCCACAACGGCATGGGCGATCGTCGTCTTGCCCGATCCTGAACCGCCCGCCACGCCGATGATCATTGGCCGGACCTCGCCGCCGGTTGGCCATCCAATGGTATCCCGGACTGCTGTCATGCCCCCAACATAGTCTTGGTCTACCTGGCTGCATCTGGTCGCGTCGGACGAAGCAGACCGTCATCCGACAACCTTCCGACCTCCGTATTACCGTCGCAGCCGAAAAGAGTCACGTCCATGCTCGCGCTTGCCACAGAGGCTCCAAACACAGTGTCGGATAATCGGTTTAGCGGGACCCGAGGCATCGAAGCGTCCGATGCCGGCTTGGTGATGGCCGTCGCGCGCTACGACGAAGCGGCGCTCTCCGAACTATACGATCGCCACGGAGGGTCTGTGTTCGCGCTCGCCCGGCGGCTCGTGAAGAGCCCCGAGATGGCGGAGGAGGTGACTCAGGAGGTGTTCCTCCGTTTGTGGAACCGGCCCGAACGGTATGACCCGGCCCGCGGCGCGGTGCGTTCCTTCTTGCTGGCCGATACCCATGGCCGCAGCATCGACATGCTTCGCTCCGAGCTGGCGCGCAAGGAGCGCGAGAAGCGGGAGCGGTTCATGGATGTCCCGCGACCCCCCGACATCGAGAGCCAAGTGTGGGCGAACGTTGCGTCGGACAAGGTGCGCCAAGCCGTTGCCGGTCTCGCTGAACAAGAGCGCCGGGCCATCGAGCTCGCCTATTTCCACGGCTACACCTATCGCCAGGTCGCGGCCGCGCTCGACGAGCCCGAGGGCACCATCAAGAGCCGCATCCGCACCGGGATGAGGCGCCTCAAAGGCCAATTGTCTGCGGCGGGAGTCATGCCATGACCTCCTCGCGAACCGAGCTGCTCGACCTGGTGGCGGCCTATGCCGTGGATTCGGTCGACGCCGCGGAACGTACTTGGGTCGAGGCTGCGCTGGCCCACGACGCCGCATTGCGGGCTGAGCTCGACGAGCATCGCGCCGTGCTGGCTGTACTGGCCCACGCTGTCGACCCCACCCCGGCGACGCCGGCTCCGCTCGTCTGGGAACACATAGCCGAGCAGATCTCGACCTCCCCCCCGCCCAATGCGGCGGCAGCGACGTTGGCAAGAGGCCGCTCCCGCCTGACGCGCGTCACGGCCGCGCTCTCGATCGCCGCGGTTGCCCTCGTCACGGTCCTGGGGATCAGCGTGCTGCGCCTGCTGGCGGAGCGATCGAACCCGGGAGTCGAAGTCGCCATCGACGAGCTGCTGGAGGACCCCACGGCTATCGTCGCCACGTTGACTGCAAACGACGGCAGCCCGGTTGAGGCGCGCATCGTCGTGGGTCGAGATGGCATCGGCTTTCTCTATGCAGACAACCTGCCGACACTCGATGCGTCGCGAACCTATCAGCTCTGGGCCATAGTGGACGACCGGGTGATCTCGGCCGGCGTGCTCGGCGCCAATCCCGACCAGGCGCCCTTCCAGGTCGTCGGAAATGTGCAGGGGTTTGCCCTCACCAACGAGATTGCGGGAGGAGTGCCCGTCTCGGAAGGTGAGCCCGTTGCAGTGTGGCGGGCGAACACTTGATCTCCCATCATGGGATGTGCCCACCGCCCAGGTGAGCGATCGGATAACGAATCATGGCTGGCGCCAACACCCCAGAACCTCGAGGACGGGTCATTCGCCGCAGGCTGGTCACGATCCCCCGCTCGATACTCATCTTCCTGGCGCTGACTGCGCTGGCCCCGATCCTCGTCCCTGGTGCTGTGATCGCCGATGGAGTCCGGTGGATCGTCGCCCGCAAGCCGGCGATGACGCTGCGGTTGCTCGGATTCGGCTTCGTGTTCTTCGCAGTCGAGCTGTACGGGCTGGGTTGGCTCTTCGTCTCATGGCTGCGAGCGGGGCTCGGTGGCGGCGAGGTGCGCCTGCAGAACGATGCGTGGCAGATTCAAGTGTGGTGGGCACGCACGTTGCTGAATACGGTGCAGCGCATTTTCCGGCTCGAGCTGGCGGTAGCCGGCCAGGAAGTCGCTTCGCCCGGCCCGATCATGGCCATGTTCCGCCACGCCAGCATCGTCGACAACCTGTTGCCGGCTGTGCTGCTGACCGCCGATCTCGGAATCCGGCTGCGGTGGGTGATCAAGCGGGAACTGTTGATGCTCCCCTCACTGGACGTCGCCGGCAAACGCCTGCCCAACTACTTCGTCGACAGGGAGGCGAGTGATCCGCGCGCCGAGTTGCGGAGGATTCGGGCTCTGAGCGAGAACCTCGGACCAAACGATGGCGTTCTCATCTACCCGGAGGGCACCCGATTCACCCCGGCACGTCAGGCGCGGGCGTTGCAGCGGATGCGAGATGCCGGCGACACTCTGGTGGAGGCTGCAGAGCGATTGCGCCATGTGATGCCGCCTCGGCCGGGCGGCACCTTGGCGCTTCTCGACAGTGGCGCCGACGTCGTCGTGGGAGCGCATCAGGGGTTGGAGGGCTTTGCCAAGGTCGGCGATCTGTGGTCGGGCGCTCTCGTTGGGCGGACAGTGAATATTGCTCTCACGCGAATCAAGGCCGTCGACATTCCGCGCAGCAGGCGAGAGCGGGCGCGGTGGCTCTACGAAGTTTGGGGGGAGATCGATCGTTGGATCGGGCGGCGCATGGATGAGTGATGGGGCCGGTGAGCGTTCAGGCACTCTCCAATTGCAGGTCGCCCGAGACGGTCTGCACAGAAATGGCCAGCGGAATGCGGGTGCCCGTGAATGCAGAAGGTTCCCCGAGGCGGTTCACCACCTCACCCGACAACGTCTGCATGTCGAGATCGACGGTTCGTCCCGGCGGAATCCCCAGCCTCACGTCCCCCGACAATGTTCTCGTTCGCACTGTCGGACCCGCGGCCGACTGCACCGTCACATTGCCGGACACTGTCCTGATCTCGACAGTGCCGGCCACCGCCGCGGCGCGCACGTCGCCACTCGCACTGCTGAACCTCAGATCGCCCGCAACGTTGCCGAGCGTCGCATTCCCCGACGCCGTCGTGATGGCCGCGCGGCCCGCAACGTCGTCCAACCTCACATCACCCGAGGCCGTCTTGACCTCGAGCTCCCCGCTGATCGGCTCGGCAACCCGCAGATCCCCACTGGCTGTCGCCACCGCCAAGTCCCACAAGGGCGCTATCACAACAACGTCGCCGGAGGCGGTGCGGATATCCCCAGAGCAGGAGGCGGGCAATTGCACCCGGATGTCGGTGCTGGCCCGCCGCCGCTTGCCGCCGTGCTTGACGGGAGGCCACACCCGAAGGTCGGAGCCGGTCAGCTCCACTGTGTAGGAGGCCTCGGGGCCGCCCCGGAGCTCAACCACCACCTCGTCGCCTGAACCGGGAAGCACCTCGACATCGCCCGAGCCGGTCACCAGCTCGAAGAACAGCCGGCCCGAAACTGCAAAGGTCTCGCGTCTCACGTCTCGAATGTGTCGGTGATCCGGCGAGCGGCTCGTCGCCCGGCCCGACTCGACAGCGCCTTGACCACGAACGCGTTGACGGAGTCGCCTGCCTCCCCGGCGGCAGCTTCGAGATCATCCTTGAGGGAATCTGGTAGACGCAGCGTGATCCGGGCCGACAGGTCGTCCGACTGGAAGGAACGTGAGGCCGGGTCCTCACGCACCAGCAACGACGGCTCTGCGTCCTCCAGGACCACGCTTACCGAGTAGCCCTGCAGCTGGGCACCTACCTCGGTGGCCGCTTGCTCGGCGATGCGATAGGCCGCTTGCTGGAGCGCTGGGCGCAACGCGGCCATCAGGGCCACCGCCGCGCCCTCGAGTGCTTCTCCCCCGTCGCCGAGCGAGAGCTGCTGCTCGACCGCCTCTGCGATCCCATCGAGTATCACTTCGATCTGCATGGTTACCTGCGTGACACTAGGGGCCTACCGGAGCCCGTGATATGGGAGTTGGTGATCTCCGGGGCCGACCAGGCGGAGCCCGCGAGCCCGACGGGACCTCCGCCCCCGACGGGAGCCCACCAGATCCTCATGGATGCCCAGCCGGATCGCATTGACCGCATCGATGTTGTTGTACCAGATCATGACCCCGCCTCCTGAGGAGCGTGACACCATCTCGACATAGTGATGATGTCTTTCTAATGTCTATATGATGTCACATTCCCACCAGATCTGTCAAGTGTCTAATCACTTGCAAAGCTTCGCTACAATCGGACTGCAAACCACCCCGGGGAGCTCGCGCCACAGCGGGCTGAGAGGGCGGCGATTCGCAACTGCGAGGTGCCGGCGACCCGTGGAACCTGAACTGGCTAAATCCAGCGGAGGAAGTGCGTGGAAACTCCCCCCGACAGCGCAGCCGGGACATCCGGAAACTACGAGCGTGCCCTGGTCGCCGCCGGCGGCGCTCCTTGGTCGGGTCAGCTCCCCCGCATCGGGGGCGCCATCTCACTGGTGATCGCCGCCGACTCCGGGATCGAGCTCGCTCTGCAGCTCGGCCTACCGGTAACGGTCGTGATCGGCGACATGGACTCGGCCTCACCGCAGTCGTTACGGGAGGCGGAGCGACTAGGGAGCCGCATCGAGCGGTACCCCGTTGACAAGGACGCTACCGACCTCGAGTTGGCTCTCGATATGGCGTGCGCCTACGGCGCGAGATCCATAGTCGTGATCGGCGGGGCCGGTGGCCGCATCTCCCACCTGCTGGGTACCGCCAGCCTGCTCGCCGGCGCCAAGTATGCCCACGTCGACATCTGTTGGCTGATTCCGCGTGCCGAGATCCACGTCGTCAACAACCACAGGCCGCAGCACCTCGATGGGCATCCGGCCGATCTCGTATCGCTGATACCGGTGGACGGCGACGTCACCGGGATCTCGACCACCGGCCTCAGGTGGCCGCTGCACGACGAATCGCTGCCGAGTGCGACCACCCGCGGTATAAGCAATGAACTGTTGGCGGATGCAGCGACGATCGAAGTAGGTACCGGGACCCTTCTCGTCATTCATGAAAGGGAGGAGAGGTGAGCCGCCGGCTGGGAGTCTGGCTGACGGTCGTAGCGCTACTGGCCGCAAGTTGTGGAGACGACGCGTCCCCCTCCGAGATCGTCCTGCTGACGCACAGCTCGTTCGCCGTGTCCGAGGGGATCCTCGAGGAGTTCGCGGCGGACACCGGTGTCGCCGTACGGGTGCTCGATGGCGGGGATGCCGGCACGATGGTGAGCCAAGCCATCCTCACGAAAGACGCCCCGATTGCGGACGTCCTCTACGGCATCGACAACACATTCCTGTCGCGAGCCCTCAACGCAGAGATCTTCGCGCCGTATCGGCCGGACGATGCCGACGCACTGACCCCAGGCCTCGGAGGCAACGACCGCGTCACCCCCATCGACTTCGGTGACGTCTGCCTCAATTACGACAAGGCCGGGCTGGCGGATGCGGGGCTGGCAGTGCCCACCAACCTGCGGGATTTGACCCATCCCGCATATGCGGGACAGCTCGTCGTCGAGAACCCGGCCACCTCGTCGCCCGGGCTGGCTTTCCTGTTGGCAACGATTGTCGAGTTCCCCGACGACGCGTCGTACACGTGGCGAGATTTCTGGGCCGACCTGCGCGACAACGACGTCCTCGTGGCCCCCGATTGGGAGGCGGCCTACTGGTCGGAGTTCTCCGGCGGCGGCTCCGGCACCCGTCCGCTGGTCGTCTCCTACGCGTCGTCGCCGCCTGCGGGAGTCATCTTCTCCGACCCCCGCCCCGCGGTTGCCCCGACTGGCGTGGTGCTGCCCGGTTGCTTCCGCCAGATCGAATACGCCGGGGTACTAGCGGGTACCGAAGCTGAGCCGTGGGCCCGACGCTTCATCGACTTCATGATCAGCAAGCGGTTCCAGGAGGACATGCCGCTGAACATGTTCGTGTTCCCGGCGCGCACCGACGCCGCCCTCCCCCCCGAGTTCGTCGAGCACACCGAGATCCCGGCAGCGCCGGCGACGATGGAGCCCGAACTCATCGACGCCAACCGCGAGCGCTGGATCGAAGACTGGACGGAGATCATGCGCTCATGAGAGCCGCCGCCGGCAGGTGGCAGCGGTGGGCCCTCACCGCAGTTCCTGTTGCGTTCTTCGGCTACTTCTTCGTTTATCCGCTGGCGACGATCCTGGTTACGGGAATCACCGGGACGGGAACCGACATCGGGGTGTGGGAGGTGCTCAGCCGTCCTTCACTGCGGGCGATCGCCTGGTTCACCCTCTGGCAAGCAACCGCGTCAACGCTGCTCACCGTCGCCCTTGCCCTGCCAGGGGCCTACGTGCTAGGGCGCTACAACTTCAGGGGCAAACGGTTGGTCAAGGCGGCGGTGACCGTGCCGTTCATCATGCCGACTGTGGTCGTGGGCGGCGCATTCCTCACCGTCCTCGGCCCCGAGGGCCCGCTGGGCATCGATCTGAGGCGCACGGTATGGGCAATCCTCATCGCCCATGTCTTCTTCAACTATGCAGTCGTGGTCCGGACGGTCTCCGCAGCCTGGGAGAGGCTCGATCCCAAGCTGGGCGATGCGGCAGCATCGTTGGGCGCCGACCGCTGGCGGACCTTTCGTCACGTGACCCTGCCGCTCATCTTGCCCTCGATAGCCTCGGCGGCGTCGATCGTGTTTCTCTTCAGCTTCACGTCGTTCGGAGTGGTGCTGATTCTCGGAGATCTGGTGCACTCGACGATCGAGGTGGAGATATGGCGGCAGGCCAAGAGCCTGCTCAATCTGCCGGCGGCGGCCGCCCTGGCAATCGTCCAGCTCGTAGGGATCGTGGGCGTGCTGTGGTTCTACTCGCGCTATCAACGCCGCCGCGCCGTGCCGGGCAAAGTCGCGGCGGTGCGCGCCACGGCCCTGCGGGTAGCAACATGGCGGCAGCGCATGGTTGTCGCCTGCAACCTGACCGCGATGGCGCTGTTGCTCGGTGCTCCTTTGGCGGCCATCGTGGTCCGCTCGATCTCGACAGAATCTGGCTGGGGCCTGGCCAACTACACGGCCCTCGTCGAGCCGACGAGCGCCCTCTTCGTCCCCGCCGCAGAAGCGGTGACGAACTCGCTATGGATCGCGCTGCTGGCGACGCTGATCGCCCTCGCGATCGGGATACTGACCTCATGGGCAATCAACCGCGCCCGCGGTCGGGCTGGCCAGTCGCTCGACGTGCTCATCATGTTGCCGCTCGGCACATCTGCAGTCACGCTCGGCTTCGGCTTTCTCCTGGCCTTGGACGCGCCGATCGATCTGCGCACGTCCTTTTGGTTGTTGCCGATCGCGCACGCGCTCGTCGCGGTACCTTTCGTTGTTCGCACCTCGCTTCCCGTTTTGCGGAGCATCGAGGGACGCCTTCGGGAGGCGGCGGCAGTGCTCGGGGCGGCGCCCCGCCGAGTATGGCTCGAGATCGATCTTCCCATCGTGCGCCGGGCGCTGTTGGTAGGCGGGGCCTTCGCCTTTGCCGTGTCGATGGGTGAATTCGGTGCCACCAGCTTCATTGCCAGACCCGATGTCCCCACCCTCCCCATCGCCGTGTATCGGCTGCTCACCCGGCCGGGCACCGCAACATTCGGCCAAGCGATGGCTGCTGCGACCGTGCTGATGCTGGTAACCGCCGCCGGGATATTCGTCGTCGAGCGCTGGCGCAGCGATACCGCCCAGGAATTCTGATGCTGCGATGCCAGTCGTTGTCGGTGACGTATGGGACCACGGAGGCTCTGGCCGACGTGAGCCTCGAAGTGGCCGAGGGATCGATCACCGCGATCATGGGAGAGTCGGGCTCGGGCAAGACCACGTTGTTGCGGGTCATAGCCGGGCTGGTCGTTCCCGATGCCGGAGAGGTGTCGTGGCGAGGTCGAGACATCACTGCGGTGCCCGCCCATCAGCGCCAGTTCGGCCTGATGTTCCAGGACTACGCACTGTTCCCGCATCTCGACGTCGGCCGCAACATCGCATTCGGGCTGCGCATGCAGAATCGACCCGACGACTGGTCGCAGGCCCGCGTCCGCCATATGCTCGATCTGGTCGGGTTGGCCGGATACGAGTCGCGTCGCGTGGCGGATCTGTCGGGAGGTGAGCAACAGCGGGTTGGGCTGGCCCGGACGTTGGCACCCGAGCCGGAGCTGGTCCTCCTCGACGAACCGCTGGGCGCGCTCGACCGGGCCCGCCGCGACCAGTTGTTGGCCGACATGCAACGAATCTTCGGCGAGCTGGGCGTTACTGCTCTCTACGTGACTCACGACCACTATGAGGCCTTTGCCGTGTCCGATCAGGTCGTCGTGCTCGACGCCGGCCGCAAGGTGGCGCAGGGCACGCCGGAGAAGCTGTGGGCGGATCCCGGTGATGCTGCCGTAGCCACGCTCCTTGGCTTCCCGGTGCTGGCCGACGTCTCGGTCAGCGACGGAAGGGCCGAGATCGCTGGAGCCCAGGTTCCTGTGCGACTGCCAGACGGCCGACATCACATCGCCTTCCTTCCCGGAGCCATCACGATCGATGCCGACGGATCGCTTGACGTGGAAGTGCTAGCGCGCCGTTTCCAGGACGGCGCGGTACATGCGGTTGTGCAGTTGGATGGAGTCGAGCTGCTGGCGGCCGCCGACGCCGCAGTGCAGCCGGGCCCCACCCGGGCGCGGGTCAATGCGACCCGATTGGTTCAAGTGAAGCCTTAGCCCAGCCGGAGCTAGCCGATCAGCTCCTTGGTGTGCACCACCCGCCCGAACTGCCCATCGAGCTGGAGCTGCGTGGTGCGAGAGACGTCACGTGCCCTGATCCCTTGGCCGTCCGGCGGAGTGATATCGAATGTGTGTGTCGCGTCGATGATGAACAGCACGTCGTAGCCCAGATCGGAGGCCATGCGGGCCGTGGACTCGCAACACATGTTGGTCTGGATGCCGCAGATGGCGATGCTGGTGATGCCCTCGTCCTGAAGCCACCGATGCAGATCGGGCGTTCCGAAGAACGCCGAGTGAGTCGACTTCTCGATGAGCAAGTCCGGGTTACCCTCCATCACCGGCTTGAACGCGTTCCCCGGATGGTTCTTGTGCAGCGGCGAGCGCTCGTCCAGCGAGTTGTGTTTGACGAACACCACGGGCCAGCTTTGCTTGCGCCAGGCCTCCAGCAGATCGCCGATATTCAGCTCACAGTTCGGGTTGTTGCGCTCGCCCCAGTAGCCGGTGTCGTTGAAGCCCATCTGGACGTCGATCACGATCAGTGCTGTTGCGTCTTGCCAGGTTCCCATTTTGGCTCATACCTCTTCTGCTACATCGACCCAAACGGCCTCGGAGAGCCGCACCAGGTCCGCTACGCCGATCGCGAAAACGCTCTTCGGCGACCCCGCAGCGACCCACACGACATCGTTGCTGTCAATGGAACGATCGGCAAGAACCCGCATCGCCTTTACATGCCCGAATGGAGGAGTTCCTCCGGCGACGAAACCGGTGTGATTCCTCACCTCCTCTAGCTGCGCCCGTCGTACCCGTTGGGCATCAACGACTTTGGCGACCGCAGCCACGTCCACCCGGCGATTTCCGGCGATCAACACCATCACCGGCTCCTCATCGGCCATGAACACCAGGGACTTCGTGATCTCGGCAACCTCACATCCGAGCGCGGCTGCCGCCTGTGCCGATGTCCTGGTATCTTCTGGAAAGACGACTGGCTCGATGGTGACGCCCACGTCGCCGACCGACGCCAGGAATCGTCTGGTGGCCGCCGGCAAGTGCGAGGCGGCAGTCACGGTCGGGCCGTCTCGATCACGCCTTCTTCCGTTGCAAGGTGGGTCATGGGTACGTCATGGGCCCCGGCGGGCAGGCGATCGACCACCAGCGCCACCGGAACGATACCGAGCAACAGCGCATCGGGACGGGCCATTGTCAACAGCCGGTCGTAGTACCCGGCGCCCCGCCCGAGCCGGTTCCCCCACAGGTCGAAAGCGAGCCCGGGGACCAGCATCACGTCGATATCCAACGGGTCGACCTGCGGCGCGGAGGCGTGAGGCTGCAGATACCCGTAGGCGTGAACCTCCAGAGGACCGCCCAACTCGTGCAGAGTGAGCATTCGTCCCGTTTCCGGGGTGCGGGTGGTGACCCAGCGGCAGGGGAGGTCGCTCTCCAGCAGCGGTTGGAGATTCACCTCGGCGGCCATTGGCAGGTACGTCAACACCGTGGTAGCAGACCGCAACGGCCCCCAAGCGACCAGCGAGTCGTCGATCGCCACCGTCGCCGCCTCCCAGTCGAGCTCGGCGCGAACGAGACGCGCCCAGTTCCGCCATTCGTCCTTGGAGGCGTCGGCCCCCGGCTGCGGTGCGGTCATCCGTCGAGCAGGCGCGGACCCAGCTTGGCGAATTCGTCCTGGGAGGAATACGGGATGATGTAGCCGTCCTCGGAGCGGATCTCGGCGAGGTTGGCCACGATATCGTCAACGGTCAGGTCGCCCTGATGCGGATGTTTGAAGTAGCCCTCGGCGAGCGCGATGAAGACCCGACTCACCGAACCGCCTCCCACAGACCAGACCTCCGCCGACAGTTCGCACTCCTCCGACGCAAGGTAGGCGACCGCCGGTGAGACCAACTCGGGCCGGAAGTAGTCGAATACCTCACCGAGGATGTCACGAGTCATCCGGGTGCCGGCGATGGGCGCAATGGCGTTGACCTTGATGCCGTACTTGGCGCCCTCCAACGCCAACACATTCATGAGCCCGATCAGGCCCATCTTGGCGGCTCCATAGTTGGATTGCCCGAAGTTGCCCATGATGCCCGACGCGCTCGACGTCATGATGATGCGACCGTAGCCGTGCTCCTTCATATGAATGAAAGCTGGCTGAGTCACGTAGAAGGCGCCGCGCAGGTGAACGTCGAGGACTGCGCGAAGCTCCTCGTCCGTCATGTTGGCGAACGAGCGGTCCCGCAGGATGCCGGCGTTGTTGATGAGGATGTCGACTCGGCCGAACTCCTCCAAGGCGCGTTCGACGATGGCGCGGGCCGACTCCGGAGCCGCCACCGAGTTGTAGTCGGCAACGGCCACTCCTCCACTCGCTTCGATCTCGGCAACGACGCCGTCCGCGGCGCGGGCCGATGATCCCTCGCCGTGGACCGTGCCCCCCAAGTCGTTGACGACCACGGCGGCGCCCAGCGACGCCAGCAGCAGGGCGTGCGACCGACCAAGTCCACCGCCGGCGCCGGTGACGATCGCGACCCGGTCCGTGAAATCCACCATCGTTCTCCCTTCGGGAATCGGCTAGGAAGGCACGTTAGACCCTCCCCTCGCCCCAACGGGCCCACCAGTAATCAGGGTGGTCCCCGCGTATTACCATCCCTCCCGATGGAGGCACCCGAGGGTCGCGGCCGCATCACTCCGCTGCCGCCGCTTCGACCAGACGACGCCGGCCGCCGCATGCCGCGCTCCGGGGGCCAATGGCCTCCGGCCCTGCTGGCACTTGCTGCCGTGATCGTCTTCGCGCTGTGGCTGGCCGGTACCGGCCGACCCGAGCCCGAGAGCGGTCCCGCAGTGGGCTCGGGTGGTTTTGTCACGCTGGCACCGCTTGTCTCCGACGAAGACCCAGCAGTGCCTTCGAGTGCGACTCCGACAACAACCACATCACCGCCCCTCTTGAGTGAGCTGGTTCCCTGGCTGGAAGGCGGACTGATCGCCTTCAGCCAGAGCCGCGAGGGCGACCGCATGACATTCTGGGATGCCGGCCGTGGCCAGGCGCAGAGCTTCGTGTTGAGCAGCACCCGCACCATATCGGTCCAACCGGAGCCCGCCTCATTGGACTTCATCGCCTACGAGACGGCGGGGCGGGCCCGGGCGCTCCACGTTGGAGGCTGGCAGCGCCAGGAGCCCATCTTCGTCGGCAGTCACGGGTTCGCTTGGGATCCGGCCGGGAGCGGCACGATTGCCTGGGTGGGAACAGATCAGGTATCGAAGGAGACGGCGCTCTATATGAGGCCGCCGGACGGCGAGATACGTCGCGTCGGCGACCTGCCAGGCAACAGCTGGCTGATGGGCTGGACGGACCACGGCCTGGTCCTGGCGGAATACCTCGCCCCGCCGGTCAACCTCATCGATGACAGTACGGGACAGATAATCGTCAAGCAGCCGGCGCTGACCGTCCTGCGTGACACCGAAGGTCGGGTGCTGGCGCAGGCCGCCGCCGAGCCGTTGCGGGCCAGCCGCTCGGGAAGAGTCGTTGCAGTGGGCACCGAGGACGCGCTCGAAGCGGCGGGTGTCTCTATTGACGTCACAGTCGCCATCGTGCCGACGGAGATAGTCGTGCTCGAGCCCTCCAGCGCTCCGAACACTGCCTTCACCGTCTCCACTATTCCACCCCGCGAGGACCTCGCCGACGGCGAGTCGATCTTCGCCTCCGACGGCCGCTGGAGCTTGTCACCTGACGGAGTGTGGGTAGGACGCACCGTCAGCGGCGGCATTCGTACGGCGCTGGTGCTGCAGCGGCTCGACACGCGCTCGCTGCGCCTCATCCCCCTGCCAAGTCAGGATCCCCGCAGCACGGTGGGTTTCTCCCAGGATGGGCAGTGGTTCTTCGTATGGACGCCGAGCACGAGCGAGCTGATCATCATCAACCCGCGCAACGGCGCGCAATTCGCAGTGCCGCTCGAAGCCAATGTGCGCTTGGGCGGAGCCTTCATCCGCCCGGCAGCTTGAGATTGCCTTCGCCAGATACTGCGATTCCGTCGAGACCCAGCCAGCGAGCCATGCTCGCGAGATCGCTCCACATCGCGGCGGCGACTCGGCGCGCATCGACACCCGGCTCTGCGTGAGCGGCCTGCACCCGCAGCAGTCCGGCGTGTCGGTCCGCCTTCAAGTCGACGCGACCCACCAGCTCACCATCTAGCAGGTAGGGCAGCACGTAGTAGCCGAAGACTCTTTTCGACTTCGGCACGTAGATCTCAATGCGGTAGCGGAAGTCGAATAGTCGCTCGGCACGGTCACGCGCCCAGACAACAGGATCGAATGGGCTCAACAGTGCGGATCCGGTCACCCGGCGCGGCACAGACAGGTCAGGATCGGCGTAAACCGGACCCCTCCACCCCGGCACCTCGACCCGAGCGATCACGCCCTCGTCGGCCAGCTCGGCCAGGATGGGGCGGGCACTGGGCCCGTGCAACCGGTAGTAGTCGGCCAGGTCCGCGGCGGTACCGACGGCATGGTGCTGCACGGATCGCACGAGTAGGCGCCGGTAGGCCTCGTGACGGGAGACGGGTTCGGCCTCCAAGACGGAGGCGGGCAGTACCCGCTCCGGGAGGTCGTAGACGCGTGTGAAATTGGCGGTGCGGTAGGCGGTGATGCGGCCGGATGCGAACAGCCACTCGAGCGCGATCTTCCCGTTGCCCCAACCCCACCAGCTGCCGGAGCGGCGTCCGGGGTCGGCAAGGTCCCCCACGGTCATCGGCCCCCGGGCGACCACCTCGTCGTAGACCGACTCAACGTATCCGGGATGGTCTTCCATCAGCGCCCGCACCCGGCGCCATGGCTTGAGGCCGTTCATTCTGAAGCGCAGCAGCGGGTAGAGCTCTACCGGCAATAGCGATGCCTCATGGCCCCAATACTCGAAAACCTCACCCGACTCGACCGTGTATCGATCCAGGTCTGGCTTCCGGTATTCGCCGAGCCGGGCCAGGACCGGCAGATAATGGGACCGCTCCAGCACGTTGACCGAGTCGAGCTGCAGCAGCCCGATGTCGGCGAACAAACGCCGAAAATGGCGCCGGTCCACCCGGCCGGGCGGCGCCGGCCGCGCCAAGCCTTGCGCGGCCAGGGCGGCGCGCCGCGCCCGATCGACACTCAGCTTGCGAACAACCATGCCGTTAGACCCGAATTTCGCCACCGCTACGCTAATCCCATGAAGGTGCTGCGAGGGCTACGAACGATTCTGCTGGCCCCCGTCTTCGTGATTGGGACGTTGCTGGCGTCGGCCGTCGTGGCCGGGTTGTCCCTGGTGCGACGCGATGCCCCCATCGTCGAGCGAGTGATTCACGGCTGGAGCAGCTTCTTCCTGGCCCTGGCCGGGTGCCGCCTGGATACTGAAGGACAGGACAACATCGACCCGACCGGACAGTTCGTGTTTATTGGCAACCACCTTTCGAACCTCGACATCCCGGTGATGTTCCTGGCCACTCGTATGCCGATCCGCTATCTCGCCAAGGCCGAGCTGTTCAAGATCCCCATCTTCAAGCAAGCCATGGGGCTGATTGGGATCGTACGGGTCGACCGAGTGCGAGGTGCCGCCATCCACTCGGAGGTCAACGCCGGAGTAGCGGCAGCCCAAGCTCGCGGCCAGTCCTTGATCATCTTTCCGGAAGGAACCCGGTCTTTGACCGGGGAGATGGCTTCGTTCAAGAAGGGGGCTTTTCGCATCGCGATCACGACCGGGCTCGACATCATTCCGGTGACGATCGCCGGGACCTGGGAGGCATGGCGTCCCCACACCAAGATCGTCATGGGGGGACCGATCCGAGCCGTGATTCATGAGCCGATCTCGGTCCAGGGCTTGACTTTGGCAGACCTAGATGAGTTACGCGCGCGAACCCACCGCGTGATCGAAAAGGAGTACCAGGCGCAACGAGAGGCGCTCATGGGTACGCGGCGCTGAGGACGCGCCCCTCTCAGTCGTACACTCCTATCAGGAATGCGCTTCCTTCGTGCACTTCGCATAGGAATGCCCCTGCAGACGTGACCAACTGATAACGATCACAGGGTCCTTCTCCTTTCCACCAACGGCCGATGTCGCGCCAAGGGCCCGCCCATGAGAGGATCTCGACCCACCGGCTGCCCAACCGGACCCGGGTGGGCATACCCCCGTCCCACTCCACCTCGAGCCGGGGAGGCTCCGGAGGAACCAGTGCCGGCGACGGGTCCGGAATACGAGCCGGCCAGGGGGCATCGTCGGCTACGTCAGGAGGAGTATCCCCCCATCGATACCAGGCAACCCGATCTCTGGGAAGCCGCCCGCCCTTGGGACGAGCCTGCATCACGCCCTCGATACCGACAATTGCTTGTGTCTGAATCAGAGCCCGCTCGACTTCGGCCGCGGAATGAGCGTCTTCGCTGAGCACCAGCTGTCTTCCGCGGTCAGAGACATCCGCAGGGGCAATCCGCAGCCTCACCAATCCACCGCGAATCCCGGGGCCACTCTGGAAGCGGGCACTGTCGAGCCACGCCCGCAATTGCCAGCGAACCCGCTCCGTAAGCGATCCCTCATCGAACGGGTCCCGATTGCGCCAGGTGCGCACCCGCAGCGTTCCATCGGCAGCCTCCGCAGTCACGACCACCCGATGGGGCGCGGCTCCATGAGCGCGCAACTCGGAGACGAGTCGATTGGCCATGGCACGAGCGACGAAGGCGGCCTGTTCCAGATTGTCCAGTGGGGGCGTAAACACTTCCTCCACATCGAGATCGGAAGGTATTTGCCTGGCGTGGGGAACCCGGTCCAAGCCATTAGCCAACCGATGGGCCTCCCCTCCGAGAGATCCGAATCTCGTGATGATCGCTTCTCGAGGCAGATCAGCCAGCGCACCCAGAGTGGTGATTCCCAACCAGCGGAAAGTAGCCGCCAACTCTTCACTGCCCAGAGAGGCAATGTCGAGCGAGGCGAGAAACTCAGCGTCGTCATCGACGATACGGATTGGATCGGCAAGCTCAGCCGCCCGCTGAGCCGCAAAGGGTCCGGCCGCCAAGCCGATCTTGAACCCGGGACCGGTGACCAAATCGATCTCTTTGGCGATCCGTGCCACCAGTGGCTCTTCCCCTCCGTAGTACTTGATCGCTCCGGCCACCGGGGCAAACACCAAACCGGGAGCGGTCAGCTCGATATTGGGAACGAGCTCTTCGATAGCTCGAGCAACCGGCTCGAAGCGAACCGCCTCGATTCCCGGATCGCTGGCGATCGTGACCACATTGGGACAGATGGCTTCGGCTTCTCCGCGGCGCATTCCGTGGCGAATCCCCGCCTCCCAGCCCAGTTGGTTGACGGCGAGCACTCGATTGTCCTCGCCCACTGCCTGAGCTGCGCTATCCAGCGGCACGTCCGGGCGGCGCAGCGGCCAGTCCGGATACCAAACGCAAAGCGTCCGTCCCATCGTCCTCCAGCTCGATTTCGCGGGCCATGCCACGGGTTGCCTTACCCGAGGCGATCAGCGATAGGGAGCGCGCCGTCAGCTTGCCGTGGCCGTTGTCGGTGCCTTCCCAGCCCACGTTGCTTGCTTGGATGCGTAGGAAGGCAACCCCGCCGGGAAGGTCGCCTTGAATGGGACGTAGGATCAAAGCCGAGCGGCGCGCCCGCACGAGACCGGCGACCCGACGTAGCTGCGCCTCCTTGACCCCCCTGGGAACCTCGGCATATACCCAACCGACCCCTTCGAGCAGAGCCATCAGGGCCCGGCCCCAGCGCACCGGGTCGTCACAACGCACTACTACCAGTTGCTCCGGGTCGACTCCCGACTCCCATGCTGCCAGCGGACACAACCACCCACGCACATCGACGTACACAATCGGGCTGTTGCCGGAGTGGGCTGCCAGTAGTGACAACCCGATCCGGGTGAGGCCGAAACCGGGATGACCAATCAGGCCGATGACCCTTCCCCGCTCCAATCGCAGATCGAAGGATCGAGCGGGGGCAAGTCCATCGTCGACAGCAACGGCAGGATGAGCCGCAAGTAGTTCGACTGCCCGCCCCATCTGGGCAACCACGAGGACCTCCGCATCTCGACATCCCACCTGCGCGGGAGTAGATCATATCGAACATATGTTCGATTGACAACCAGCCTCAGGGATTGACTGTCAGCTCGGCATCGAATGAGATATCGCTGCTGGTGCGACTGATCTGATGTATCTCCACCGCGATCACATTCGTGCCGGTTACCAGGGCATCTGTGGGCAGCGAGACCACGACCCACTCCCGTTCGGCGCTTCCCAAGATCTTGGTAGCGGCCCGGGTCGTAAAGTCGATCGGGCCCCCCGGCATGTTGTTGCGGTATACCTCATCACCATTTATGTAGACCACCGCACCGTCATCGCGTATCAGCCGCAGCCGCAGCTCGTTCACCGCGGCGGCGTCGACGATCTCGAAGTCGTCCCGGAAATAGGTGGTGATGTGACGATCGCCGTCCGGCCCGCTCGCCACCACCGTCGCCTCATCGCCATCCCCGTAGCCCAGTTCGGCAGATCCGGCATCCCATGCCGAGTCGTCGAAGCTGGCTGCTCGCCACGTGGTTCCCTGATCCGAACCATCATCGCGGTATCGCCACACCTGCCCAGCAGGGACGGGAACATACGTCGCGCCTGCCGCGGGTGTCGTAATCCAGCGATGCACCTTCTCGCCAAGATTGCCGAAGACGTCGACCGCCTGGACCGCAACGTGATACCGCGTTTCGGGCTCCCGCCCCGTTATCTCGAACGAGGTACCCGGCGTGGTCCCCAACAGCTTCCCGGCACTCTTGACGCGATAGTGGCTGACCGCCACGTTGTCGAACGCCGGCTGCCAGTTGACGAAGATCGTGGTGGGAGTTGCCGTCAACGTCACGTTCTTCGGCTTCTTGGGAGGTATCTCGTCGGCCAGCGTCGTTGCTCGCCGAATCCGACTGCGCGGCGACAAGTTGCCGGCTTCATCCATCGCATAGACCTTGTAGGTGTACTCGGTGAGCGGCCACAGCTTCTTGTCCAGATACGCCAGCGACGTCGTCGACGCGATCTCCACGCCGTCGCGGTAGACGAAGTAGCGGGCAACCCCCACATTGTCCGAGGCCGGCTGCCAGCTCACCCGAATTCGGGTGGACGTCCTCGCCGTTGCCTTGAGCAAGCGGGGCCGCGTGGGCGGCTCGGTGTCGAGCACCTCCCCGACCAAGTCGACGTCGAGACGCAGATCGAACGACACATCGGAGCTCCCCAGGGAGCGCTGGTGAATCTCGACGGCAATGACGTTCTGTCCCTGCTGGAATGCGTCGGTGGCGAGGATCGTCTCGTACCAACGGGACTCGTCGTCGCCGGCCACCGTGGCCACCGCCGGGGTGGTGGCGGTGATCGGCCCGGCGGGCATGTTGTCGCGATGCACCTCCTGACCGTTGATGTAGATCACTGCACCGTCGTCACGCACCAGTCCCAGCTGAGCGGCGTCGACCACACGCCCGGCCGGGATGAAGAAGCCCCTGCGGAAGTAATAGGTCATCGATCCCGGCTGGAGCACCGTGGACTCGTCACCCTCGCCGAACCCGAGTTGGGAGCTACCCGTTGCCCAGCCGCCGTCGTCGAACCCGACCGTCTGCCAGCCGGAAGTCGTCTGTGGCGTGTCGTCATGGCGCCACACGTCGCCCGATGCGGCCAGGCTGGTCCAAGACTTCACCTCGAGCACGGCGCTCATACCGGAAAGGTTTCCGGCGAGATCGGAGGCCTGCACCCGGTATGCATACACGGTGTCCGGGGCGACGCTGGTGTCGAAGAAGCTCGTATCCAGGGTCTCGCCGATCAGCGCCCCGTCCCGGAACACCCGGTAGTAGCTCACCCCGCGGTCGTCGAACGGCGTCTCCCACGCCACGACGATGGTCCCTCCATACGACGACGGCACATGGAGCCCGCTCGGCGCATCGGGGGGTGTCGTGTCGGGTGGCGTGCCGTTGCCCGGGAACACGGCAATCCCTTTGGTGGCGACCCCGGACACTTCAGTGAACTCGCCGCCGGCGGCGAGCCCGTTCGCGTTGGCATCGATTGCCCAGACCCCAAAGAAGCTGTTGATCGAGGGTCGGAAGCCCTCGAGCTCGCCCGTGAGCACGTCCACGGCCAGCATACGTACCGATAAGTCGTCTTCGAACCCCTCGTGAAAACCGAAGTACAGGATGCCGTCGTAATAGGCAACCGCCTGGACGTCTCCCATGGCGCGGTGATACCAACGCCGCGAGCCGTCGAACGTGCTCCACCCCTGAGCCCGATTCTGGAAGCCGGCAACGGCAGCAAAGACCATCGAGCCATCGGGCGTCACGTCGATGTCGAGAATGGGAGCATCCGCCTGGGCGAAGCCGGGGCCCACGACCGCCCCAGTAGCGGGGTCGAGCTCCACGAGGTACTGCTCGAGCGTGCCGCCGATCTCAGTGAAGCCGCCGCCAACGAAGAGCCGCCCGTTGCCGGACACAACGACATCCCGAGCTGACTCGTTGGCCGCCGCTTGGAACACCGGGTCGGGTGTTCCCGTTGCGGGATCCAACGATGCCACCCGCTGCTGCGGCACACCCTCGATGACCGTGAAGAAGCCCCCGGCGTAGAGCCGACCATTGCCGAGACCGAGCCCATATACCGCTCCGTTGTTAGATACGTCGAAGGTGGCCAGCACTGCGCCGGTCTCGGCGTCTACGGCCGCCAGGCCTGACCTCGATTGTCCACCGATCAACGAGAAGTTGCCGCCCACCCAAAGCGTGGCTCCGTCGGACTCGAGGGCGCGCACTGTGTTGTTGGTGTCCGCCGTGAAGGGCAAGATGTCACCGGTGATCATGTCGAAGGCGGCGAGGTTGTTACGCGGCAGAGTCGTGGCGTTGCCGGGGGCGCGCACGGTCGTGAAGTTGCCTCCTACGTAGACCGTGTCGCCGATCACCTTGACTGCGAACACCTTGCCGTTGGTGTCCCACCCATCGATTGGAACCATCGGGAAGGGCACCGTCGCGGCAGCAACGCCGGGCATCGCCGCCAGCGCCACGGCCAATGCCACGGCCGCGGCGAGTCGTTTGCCTACCTCGACGCCGGTGCGGCGCCTCCTCATACCAGACACCAAGCCCCCTGACCGATGGTGCGTGGTCGACCCCGTCGGGGTCTGCCCAAGCCAACGATATCCAACTGATACCCAGACTTCGGTAGCCATATCTGAAATGGCTCAAATGGAACCGAGCCGGGTGGTCAGACGACCGCGTGAGCCGGAGTCCGACTACGAAGCCGAACCCCGGCCGCTACCACGCGGCCGCGAACTGCTTGCTCCCAATTCCGATTTTATCTGTGCGGGGCTGGGTCGTGAGACCTAAATTCGGTGGCACCCATGGCCAAAAAGCACCCCGTTACGCCTGCAATCCGGATGCTGCGCGCCGCCGGAGTCAACCATGGCGAGTACCGCTACGACTACGACGTCGGTGGCGGGGCGGCTGGAGCCGCCGGCCAGCTCGGCTTGGAACCGTCGCGGGTCGTCAAAACTCTCATCCTGGAAACGTCGAAGGGCAACCTCGTGTGCCTGCTGATGCACGGCGACCGTGAGGTGTCCCTCAAGCAGCTGGCTCGGGTGCTCGGCGTCAAGTCGGTGCAGATGGCTTCGCCGAAGATCGCCGAGCAAACCACCGGCTACCAGGTGGGCGGCACATCCCCCTTCGGCCTGCGTCAGCCGCTCCCGATCTACTGCGAGGCGACCATCGCCGATTACGAGTCGATCGTCATCAACGGCGGCAAGCGCGGGTTTCTGATCGAGGTGGCATACGCTGATGCCGCCGCGCTGCTGAACCCGCGGCTCGTCACCGTGGCGATCTAGAGACCGCTCTCGAACTCATCCTCGAATGAGACGACGCTACGACCCGGCTTGGACCGTGGCTTGGAGCCGCGGTCACCCCGGTCACCCCGGTCACCCCGGTCACCCCGGTCGCCCCGGTCGCCCCGGTCTCGACTCGAGCGACTGCGATCGCGTCGTCCGCCGTCCCGGCCGCGGTCACGCCCGCCATCGCGCCGTCCTCGGTCTCGGCCGTCGCCGTCGCCGGATCCCGGCGCTCTCGTCTTGGCGCCCTCCTTGAGCTCGAGCTCCACGCCCTCGACGAGATCGAGGCTGACCTTGCCGCGGTCGTCGATCTCGCGCACGACGACCTGAACCTTGTCGCCGAGCGACAGCACGTCCTCGACCTGCTCGATCCGGCGGCCGCCCCCCATCTTGGAGATGTGCAGCAGACCGTCGCGGCCGGGAAGGATGTTGACGAACGCGCCGAACTTGGTGATGTTGACCACCTCGCCCTCGTAGTCCGCCCCAACCTCGGCCTCCGGCGGGAACCCGATGGCGAGGATTCGCTCCCGAGCCATCTCCATCGATGCCGTATCAGCCGCACCCACCCGTACGGTGCCGTCGTCGTCGATCTCGATGGTGGCTCCGGTCTCCTCCTCGAGCTCGCGGATGACCTTCCCCTTGGGCCCGATCACTTCGCCGATCCGATCCTTGGGAATGGAGATCGACTCGATCTTGGGCGCATTGGGAGCCAGCTCCTCACGCGGTCCGGGGAGAACCTCCGCCATCTTGTCCAAGATGAACAGACGGGCCGCCTTGGCCTGGTCCATCGCTTGGGCAAGCACCGACGCCGGAAGCGACTCGATCTTCGTGTCCAATTGCAGCGCCGTGATCATGTCTCGAGTTCCAGCCACCTTGAAGTCCATGTCGCCGAGGGCATCCTCGGCCCCCAGAATGTCGGTGAGGGTTATGAACTCGCCATCTTTCGCGATCAAGCCCATGGCGATGCCGGCGACCGGGCCGTGGATGGGTACCCCGGCGTCCATCAGCGACATGGATGAGGCACAAACCGAGGCCATGGAGCTGGACCCGTTCGACATGAGCACCTCGGAGACGAGCCGGAAAGCGTAGGGGAAGTCCTCGGCGGTGGGAACGACCGGCAGGAGGGCCTTCTCCGCCAAAGCCCCGTGACCGATCTCGCGGCGCTTCGGTCCCCGCATGAAACCGGCTTCGCCTGTGGCGAACGGCGGGAAGTTGTAGTGGTGCATGTAGCGCTTGGACTCGTCGACATCGATAGTGTCGAGGAGTTGCTCCATGCGCAGCATGCCCAGCGTGGTGATGTTGATCACCTGGGTTTCGCCGCGCTGGAAGAGCGAGCTGCCGTGCCCTTGGTCGAGCACTCCGACCTCGATGTCGATCGGCCGGATGTCGGCAGGACCCCGTCCATCCATACGGACGCCGCTGGCCACCACCCGAGCGCGCATCACGTTCTTCTGCACGGCGCGGAACGCAGCTTCGGCCGACGCGATCTCATCTTCTTCGAGACCGAGCGACTCGATCACCTCGCTGCGGATTGACCGCTCGGCTTCCTGGCGGGCATGCTTGTCTGCGATCGTGCCCATCGCCTCCAGCTTGGGTACGGCAGCGGCGGCCACCCTGTCGTAGAGCGCATCGCTGTACTCGGCGACGGTGGGAAACTCCTCCTTGGCGCCCATGCCGAGCTCGTCGGCGAGCTGATGCTGCAAGTCGATCAGGGTGGCAATGTGTGCCTTCGACTCCTCCAGTCCGCGCTCCACCGATTCTTCGTCGGCCGCTGGCGCCCCTTCCATGACCAGCCGATATCCGTTGGTGGTGGCTCCGGCCTCGACCATGGCGATGTCGATCTCTCCGCGCTCGTTGCGTTTGCCGGCAACGATCAGCTCAAAGACGGCTTCGTCCAACTCCTCATAGTTGGGGAACGGAACCCAATTGCCATCGATGAGGGCGAGCCGGACCGCTCCGATCGGCCCCAGAAACGGAATCGGGCTGACAGTGAGCGCGCCTGAGGCGGCGTTCAGAGCCAAGACGTCGTAGGGGTTCATCAGGTCGGCCGACATGACGGTGGCCACGACATGGGTCTCCGAACGGAACCCGTCGGGGAATGACGGCCGCAGCGGCCGGTCGATGAGTCGGGCGGTCAGCGTTGCCTTCTCGGTGGCCCGACCTTCACGACGGAAGAACGAGCCGGGAATGCGGCCCACTGCGTACATGCGCTCTTCCACGTCGACGGTGAGAGGAAAGAACGACTGCCCTTCGCGCACATCGCGCCTGGCGGTTGCGGTTGTCAGAACTTGGGTGCCGCCAATGGTCGCCATCACGGCGCCGTCGGCGAGCAAGGCGAGTTTGCCGGCGCTGAGGCTGACTTCTTTGTCACCCAACTGGCCGCGTACGGTGGTCTCTACCACACGATGCTCCTTGATTTGTGGAGGAGCCCGCTCAATTGGCAGTGGAAGAGCCTCGCTGGTTCACCAAGGCTCTACCACTGACAACTGAGGCGTTACTCCTCAGATTCCAATCGTTCTCTGTGCGAACGTTGTTAGAGCAGCCTAACTGCCCTAGCGCCGCAAACCGAGGCGGGAGATCAAAGACCGGTATCGCTCGACATCCTGATTCCGTAGATAGGCCAGGAGCCGGCGCCGCTTCCCCACCATCATGAGGAGTCCGCGCCGGCTGTGGTGGTCCTTCTTGTGGGTCCGCAGATGCTCGGTCAGATGGTTGATCCGCTCGGTCAACAGCGCGACTTGGACCTCCGGCGAGCCGGTGTCTGTCTCGTGAGTGCCGAATTCCTCTATGACGCTCGAAGTGTCTTTCAATTCAGAGCTTTCGGGTTGGTCTGGGGCCAACATGGCCGCAAGAGAACGGCGGACGAACGTCCGCGGGAGTGAGTGTACCACGTCCTGCGGCCATGCCGGTCAGCCCCATTGTCACCCCCGGTCGGCGGGTGCCTGAGCGGCGAGTTGGGCACGGGCCGCGATCACGTCGCGCCCGATTTGCTCGACGAGTTGGCCGATCCCATCGAAACGGCGCTCGGGACGGATGCGGCCGACGAAATCCACGCTCAGCTCTTGGCCGTAGAGGTCGAGCTCCTGACCGATAAGGTGGACTTCGACGATCTCTCTCATTCCGTCGAAGGTGGGCCGCACCCCCACGTTGACGACCGAAGGGTGCACCAGGCCGTCAGCGGTTCGGGTGAGTGCTGAATACACCCCGTGGCCGGGTATGGCTCGGTTCGACTCGATCTCCAAGTTGGCAGTCGGGAATCCCAGCTGGTGGCCGCGGTGATCTCCCACCACGACGCTGCCGCGGAGCTGAAAGGGACGGCCGAGCATCTGTCGCACTGCAGTGACGTCGCCCACTGCAAGCGCCTCCCGAATCGCGGTTGAACTGATCGGTTGGTCCCCGCCGACTATGTCAATGATCTCGACGGTATATCCGAACTCGCGGCCGAGGGCGGCAAGGACATCGGCGTCGCCCGCCATGCGGCGCCCGAAGCGGAATCCTCGCCCCACGGCAATGTGAGTTGCGTTCATGACTCCGCTGACGATCGCGGCGACGAAGTCTCCGGGCGGCAGGTCGCGCACCTGCTCGAACTGCAGCACGGCGGCGACGTCGACCCCTAGATCTGCGATCACCTCCAAGCGCTGCTCCAAACTGGTCAACAGCGGGGGAACCCTCTCCGGGGCCAGCAACGTCGCCGGGTGCTGCTCGAACGTGATCACACCGACGGCTCCGTCGCCGGCCCGGCGCCGCAAGGCAGCCAAGATCGCTTGATGGCCGATATGCACGCCGTCGAACACGCCGATCGTGAGCCAGGTGGGCTTGCTGACTCGATTCCAGTCGGTATAGGAGCCACGTAGGACCTTCATCGAGGAATCACAACTTCAGGCACGACCCTGCCGCCCGTCACGCGTGACACGGCGAGGAGCTCGCCGGACGGACCAAGGACGCGCACCAGACCGGCTACGGCGGGGGCGATGTCGAGCATCTCTTCATCGAGTCGCTGCCCGCTGCTGATCGCCGTAACCAGTTCCTCCCCCACGTTCACGGCGGGGATATCCACGAGAGCGTCCCCGGGGCGCAGAATCACGGACTGGAGGGTCCCGGCATCGGCGGCCGCCGCCAACTCGTCGATAGAGTGCGCCTCGCTCACGTGGAGCGAACCGGTGCTCAGTCGGCGCAGCGCACTCAGATGCGCACGTCCGCCGAGAGCCGCCGCGATATCGTCGGCGAGGGTGCGCACGTAAGTCCCCGTGCTGCAAACGACCCGAAAGGCGACCTCTGGATAGGGGCTGGGCGCGAAGTCGGTGACTGTCAGCTCGTGAATAGTGACCGGGCGCGCCTCGCGCGCCACGGTCTCTCCCCGCCGTGCCAACTCGTAGAGTCGCTGTCCTGCGACCTTGCGGGCCGACACCATCGGTGGTGTCTGCAGAATGCGGCCGCGAAACCGACTCAGCACTGCGGCCACGTCGTCCTCAGACACTGCCATCGGTTCCCTGGCCAGGACCGCGCCATCGGCGTCGAGCGTGTCGGTCGCCACACCAAAGATGGCCGTCGCCTCGTATGTCTTGGGAAACGACTGAACAAACCGCAGCAACCTGGTGGCGGGACCGATGCCAAGCACCAGCAGGCCGGTTGCCATCGGGTCGAGTGTCCCGGCATGACCCACCTTCTTGATTCCGGCGATGCCACGGACCTTGGCGACGACATCATGGGAGGTCCAGCCACCGGGCTTGTCGACGAGCACGAAGCCAATCATCCGTGGCCTCAGAGGAGCCCGCGTACCAGCGCGATGGCAGCGTCCGGCGTGCCTTCGTGAGTGAACCCGGAGGCGTTGTGATGGCCGCCTCCACCATGGGAGGCTGCGATGGCGGCCACGTCCACCCCGCCGCGGGAACGCAGGCTGACTTTCACGGTAGATCCATCGACCCGTAACAGGCAGGCCACCTCGGCCTCCTCTGCTATCCGGATCAAATCGATCAGCCCATCGGCATCCTCCAACCCGATGCCTTCCTTCTCGAGGTCTTCTATGAACAGAGTCGACCATACGAGCGCATGCTCACGATCGAGTTGAGCGCGCCCCAGCACCGTCCCGGCTACGTGCAGGTAGCCGAACGGGGACTCCTCGTAGATGTGCCGTCCCACCACCTCGGGACGCACCCCGGCAACAATCAGCTCGGCTGCCATCAGGTGCACCGCCGGACTGGTTGCCGAGTACTGGAAGCGCCCCGTGTCGGTCACCAGGCCGACATATAACGCCGCCGCCACCTCGGGCGTGATCTTCCAGCCGAGGTGCTTGATGAGTCGATAGGCCATCTCGGCTGTTGCCGCCGCTGTGGAATCGATGTAGCGAACGTCGCCGAAGCTCTCGGCATCCGGGTCGCTGTCGGGGACGTGATGGTCGATGATGACGACTCGGCTCGCTCGGTCGGCCAGGCCGGCGGCGCTGCCCAGTCGCTCCCGGCGGGCGGTGTCGCAGGTGACGAGGAGATCGAGGGGAGTCGGCACTTCGGCCACGGGTAACCACGGCGAAGTGTCGAGGAACCGATACTGCTGGGGCATGGTGAATGGTTCGCCGAATGCCACAAACGCGGATTTCCCCGCGGCGCGGGCCGCCAAGGCTATGGCCAGCGCGGCGCCCAGGGCATCACCGTCCGGGTTCACATGGCCGACAGCAACCAATGACTCGGCCGCCTCCAGTGCTGCGGCCGCTGCTACCAATCCCTGGTCGTCGACATCACTCACTTTCGTCCTTCTCCAAATCGTGCAACAGCTTGCTGATGCGCAAAGCCCGTTCCAACGCCTCGTCGACGGCAAACTCCAAGACCGGGGTGTACTTGAGGTGGGCTTGGCGAGCGATCGCCCGCTGCAGGCGATGGTGGGCCGACTGCAGGGCTGCGGCCGTCCCCTCGCGATCTGCCTCGTCGAGCACCGAGAAGTACACGGTGGCGCGCCGCAGATCCGGGGCGGTGCGCACCTCGGTAATGGTCACGAACCCGAGCCGTGGGTCCTTGAGCCGGCCGACCTCCTCGGCGATCACTTCGCGCATCAGCTCGTTGACCTTGCGCATCCTGGGGCTCGGCGGCCGTTTCACTCCGCCTCCAGGTGGGACACCGCGTAGCTCAGAATCTCGACGCCGGGCCGCGCCTCGATGGCCTTGCGAGTGGTGAGGAAGATCCGATCGAGTTGCCCGGGCTGTGGTGCCACCGCGGCGATGCCAAGGGTGCACCGTTGCCACTTGTCCTGGTTGTCGACTTCAGAAACGCCGACGCGCAGGGTTCGATCCACATGACTGATCAAAGCATTGACCAACTGTCGCTTTTCTTTGAGCGAGCCGACGCCTCTGAGTAGCAACTCGACCCGCATTGCCGCTGCATACATGAGTCTCGCCCACCGGTAATGGCGCTCAGGTCCTGGCGACTTCACGAACTTCGAAGGATTCGATCGTGTCGCCTTCCTTGATGTCGCGGAAGTTCTCCAACCCAATGCCACATTCGAAGCCCTGACTGACCGTCGCGACGTCGTCCTTGAAGCGCCGCAGCGACGCTATCCGTCCGTCGTACACGACCACACCATCGCGCACCAGCCGGGCTGCGGCATTGCGATTGATCTCACCTTCGGTCACGTAGCAGCCGGCCACCAGCCCGAAGCGAGGAGCCCGGAACGTGGCACGAACTTCGGCGACCCCGAGGAACCGCTCCACCTCCTCCGGCGCCAGCTCGCCGACGAGCAGCGACTCGATATCGTCGAGCATCTCGTAGATGATCGAGAACGTGCGGATGTCGATGGCCTGCTCCTTGGCCGCCTTACGGGCGGAGGCGTCGGGTCGGGAGTTGAATCCGTAGATGATCGCTTCGGACGCCTCTGCCAGCATCACGTCGTTTGCGGTGATGCCGCCGACCCCGCCGTGGATGATGCTCACCTTGGCATCTTCTCGCTTGATCTTGCCGACCGCGTCGCGAAGCGCTTCTAGCGAGCCATGGGCATCGGCTTTGACCACCAGCCGCAGCTCAGCGTGGTCCTCGGTCCGCAGCTGCTCCAACAGCGCCCCGAGGCGCTCGGTTGGCGTGGGCACTACGTAATCCGCTGCCCGAATCCGGTCGGCTTCGGCTTCGGCCAGCTTGCGAGCGGTCCGCTCGCTGTCGACGACCTGGAACATGTCGCCGGCGGCAGGGACGTCACTCCACCCAGAAACGAGAACCGGTGTGCTCGGCCCCGCCGCCTTGAGCTGCTTGCCCTTCTCGTCGAACATCGCCCGCACTCGCCCTGCGACTGCTCCGGCCACGATTGCGTCGCCCTTTTTCAACGTGCCACGCTGCACGATCACGGTGGCCAACGAGCCACGGCCCACGTCGAGCTGCGCTTCGATCACGGTCCCCACGGCCGACGCCTTCGGGTTTGCCTTGAATTCCTCGACCTCGGCAACGAGGGAGATCATGTCGAGTAGGTCGTCGACGCCCTGTCCGGTCAGCGCCGACACCTCTGCGGAGACGACGTCACCGCCGAGCTCCTCGACGACTATTTCGTGCTGGGTGAGGCCGGCCCGCACCGCATATGGGTCTGCCGTTTCGAGATCCATCTTGTTGATGGCGACGATGATCGGCACTCCGGCGGCCCGAGCGTGACTGATGGCTTCGACCGTTTGCGGCATCACGCCGTCGTTGGCGGCCACCACGATGATCGCGATGTCGGTGACGTCGGCGCCTCGAGCGCGCAACGCCGTAAAAGCCTCGTGGCCCGGCGTGTCGATGAACGTGATCTTGGAGCCGTTGCGCTCGATCTGGTAGGCACCAATGTGCTGGGTGATGCCACCTTCCTCGCCTTCCACCACGTTGGCGCTGCGGATCGTGTCCAGCAACTGGGTCTTGCCGTGATCGACGTGACCCATTATCACCACCACAGGGGGACGAATCACCATCGTCGACGGGTCGTCTTCGTACTCGACCAGGCTGCGACGCCGTCCTTCATCGACTGCTTCCTCTTCCGGGAGGCGATCGACCAGAACGGTCCACCCGAAATGCTCGCCGAGGGGTTCGATAGCGTCGACGGGTATCTGCCCGCCACCGGGGACAATTTCGCCCATGTTCATTAGCTGGCGCACGATCTCGCCGGTGCGCTCGCCAATGAGCCGCCCGAACTCATGGGCGGTTATCCCTTCGGTGACTTCGATGATCTGCTCTTCTGGCTCCGGCGCCGGCGGCGGTTCCTCGACCGGAGCAGGCTCGGCAGCCTCCTCCTCAACCACCTCCGCGGTCGGCGCCTCCGCAATCGCGGTCTCTGCGGCCGGGGGTGCCTCTGCGGCGACCGCTTCGGGAGTGGTGACGGGCGCGCTCGCGGTGTCCTCAAACGACATCTTGACAAGCGTCACCCCGTCCTCGTCCAGGCCCGATGACGCAGTCCTTACCTCGATCCCCAGCTCCTGGGCGCGCGCCAAGATCTGCTTGGACTCCATGCCCAGCTCTTTCGCCAGCTCGTAGACCCGTGTCTTTGCCAATGTCTCTCCCGGCGAGCGCTCAGCCCGCCCCTATAGGTTCGTCGGCCGAATCTTCGTCCTCGTCCATCTGGTCGTCTACTCCGGCTTCAGGCGGGGACGATACGCCCCCTTCCTCCCCGGTCTCGTCAGCCTCGTCGGGTGAGTCGACGCTGTCCGGCGAATCGGGGCTGTCCGCCGATTCCGGGCTGTCCGCCGATTCCGGGCTGTCCGCCGATTCCGGGCTGTCCGGCTCCTCAAAGCTCTCCGCCTCCTCGGCCACCTCTTCGCCGCCCACCTCGGCCTCAGGCTCGGCCACCGCAACCGCCTCGACCGCAGGCTCCTCGGCCACCTCTTCGCCGCCCACCTCGGCCGCCTCCTCTTCGTCGGACGGCAGCAGCCCGAGGTCTTCGGACTCGGAGCGAATATCGATCTTGTAGCCGGTGAGACGGGCGGCGAGGCGAGCGTTCTGGCCCTCCTTGCCGATGGCGAGCGACAGTTGGTGGTCGGGCACGATGACGGTGGCGACGTTCTCTTCCTGATCGAGACGCACCTCCTTGACCCGAGCCGGCGACAGCGCCTCGGCAATGAATGAACCGGTGTCTTCCCGCCACTCGACAATGTCCACCTTCTCGCCGCGAAGCTCGTTGACCACTTGGCGCACTCGCGAGCCGCGGGCGCCCACGCAGGCACCCACCGGATCGACATTGGGATCGTTGGATACCACCGCGATCTTGGTGCGGTGCCCCGGTTCGCGAGCGATCACCTTGATTTCGACGTCACCGTCCACCAGCTCGGGAACCTCCAGCTCGAAGAGGGAACGTATGAACTCGGGATGGCTCCGCGACACGACGATCTGGGGACCCTTCCCCTCACCCCGTACTTCCAGGATGTACGCCTTTACCCGGTTGCCCCGCTCGAGACGCTCGTACGGGATACGCTCAGAAGACGGCATGATCGCCTCGGCGTCGCCAAGGTCCAGCATGGCGTAGCGATGATCGGACTGCTGAACGATGCCGGTGACCAGATCACCTTCGCGGCCCTCGTATATGTCGAAGACTTGCTCGCGCTTGGCGTCGCGCAGCCGCTGCACGATCACTTGCTTCGCAGTGGTGGCGGCGATTCGGCCAAAGTCTTCTGGGGTGTCCTCCCATTCGCGGACCACGTTCCCGTCCTCGTCCAGCTCCTGGCCGTAGACCAGGATCTCACCGGAGTCGGCGTCGATCGTGACTCGGGCTTCCTCGGCCGCCCCGGGAGTCCGCTTGTAGGCCGAGACGAGCGCGTTGGCGAGCGCATCGAGGATGGTGTCCGTGGGAACACCTTTCTCGCGCGCCACGAGTTCGAGCGCTTCGAGAACTTCGTTGATGTCCATCGCCATACCTCTCTAGGGCCGGGAAGCCGGCTTTTCTGTCTTGTTCCACACGAACACCGTGCGGGCGTTCGCCACGGCGTCATAGTCGATGTGTCGCGGATCCCCGTTCACGCTGAGGGTGAACGAAGTTTCGTCGGCTTGGGTGAGCGTCCCTGTGTGGCTTCGCTCTCCATCGACCGGGGCAAAGGTCTTGATCTTCACCTCGCTCCCAATTGCCTTCTGATAGTGCCGGGGGCGGCGCAGCTTGCGCTCGAGGCCCGGCGAGCTGACCTCGAGGGTGTACGATCCTTGGAAGGGGTCGAGCTCGTCGAGCATTCGGGAGAGGCCTCGGGACAAGTCGGCAATGCGATCGACGCTGAGCGCATCGCCATCGAGCGTCACGCGCACGATCCTTGCCGAGCCTTCTCCGACGACTTCGAGATCGTCGAGCTCCAAGTGTTCGGCAGCCACATACGACTCGACCCGGTTCCACAGCTGGTCGGCCACGCTGCTCAAGTTCAACTCCTCGGTCGGTCCTTCTCCTCCTAGCACAAAAGAAGGCGGGCGACCCGCCCACCTTGCAAGTGCGTTCAGCTGGTGGCCGAACTATAGCAGCTCGCGGCGCGCGTCAGATCGGCGCAGCGGCACGAATTCGGTTCAGAAAACCGAGTCGAGCAAGCCGCGAACGTGCTTGACGACGTCCTCCAACGCGATCTCGGAAGTGGCGCCGTCGGCTCGGGTGACCAGCTCGACATTGCCCTCCGCCAAGCTGCGCGGCCCCAGTGTCATGCGGTACGGGATCCCAATGAGCTCAGCGTCGTTGAACTTGACTCCGGGTCGCTCATCCCGGTCGTCGAGCAAGACCTCCACCCCGAGAACCACCAGCTCGGCATAGAGGCGCTCGCCGGCGGCGATCACCTCGGGATCACTCTTCACCAGGGTGATCACAACCTGCCACGGCGCGACGGCCACCGGCCACCGCAGCCCTTTGTCGTCGTGGAACACCTCGGCGATGGCGGCGACTGCTCGCCCCAATCCGATGCCGTAGCTGCCCATGACGATCGGTCGGGCGCGGCCGCTCTCGTCCAGCACGTAGGCTCCAAACGCCTCGGAATACTCCGTACCGAGCTTGAAGATGTGGCCTACCTCGATCGCCTTGTAGACCTCGAGCTCACCGTCGCAGTTGGGGCATCCCTCCCCCGCCTTGACCTCGCGCAAGTCCACCCACTCTTCGATGCCGATATCGCGGCCGACGTTCACTCCGCGGAGGTGGAAGTCGTCCTCGTTGGCCCCGGTGGTCATTGCCGTGCGGCCCTGCAAGGCAACATCGGCGATGATGCGCAGACCGGTCACTCCGACCGCACCCAGGCTGCCGGCATGGGCACCCAGCAGGGCGTAGATCTCATCGTCGTTGGCCGGGCGCAGCGCACGCACCTTGAGATGGTCGGTCAGCTTTTGCTCTTGCAGCGGGTGATCGCCCCGCAGCAGCACGAGAACCGGGTCGCCATCGGCGAGATAGACCAACGTCTTGATTTGATTCTCGGCCGGGGCGCCGCCATCGAACCTGCCCAGCGCTTCGATCGTACGAACTCCCGGTGTGGCAAACCGTTGCGGTGCGTCGTACGGGTCTCCGTCGATCACGTCGGGAATGCGAGATCGGGCCCGTTCGACGTTGGCGGCGTAATCGCATCGGGAGCAGCGAGCGACCAGGTCCTCGCCTGCGGGCGAGGCGACCATGAATTCCACGGAGTCGGTTCCTCCCATCGCTCCGGAGCTGGCTTCGACGGCCACCGTCTCGAGTCCCATCCGCGAGAAGATGCGGCTATACGCGCCGTAGTGCGCCTCGAATTGCTTCGCCTGGCCGGCCGCGTCGAGATCGAAGGAGTAGGAGTCCTTCATCACGAATTCCCGCACTCGCAGCAATCCGGACTTGGGGCGCGGCTCGTCGCGGAGCTTCGTCTGGAAGTGGTACCACAGCTGGGGCAGTTGCTTGTATGACTTCAGCTCCGTGGCGATCAACGTGAATATCTCTTCGTGCGTCATTCCGAGGACGTGATCGACCCCGCGGCGGTCTTGGAGCCGGAACAGCTCCTCGCCCATCAGATCCCACCGCCCGGAGCGTTGCCAGACCTCCCCCGGATGCAGGACCGGCAGAAGGAACTCCTGGCCACCGATGGCATCGATCTCCTCGGCGATTATGCGACGCACCTTGTTGCGGACCCGCAAGCCCGCAGGCAGCATCGAATAGGACCCCGACATCAGCTGGCGGATGAAGCCGCCGCGAACCAGCAGTCTGTGGGATACGGCTTCGGCTCCGGCGGGATCGTCCCGCAGTGTCGGAATGAATGCTCGTGACCAACGCATCGGCTCTCCGGAGGTGGCGGCGCGCGCAGGATAGCCGGGGGTGGTGGCGGGCCCTGCTCGCCCGCCCGGCTCAATCAGCCGTGGCCACCTCGACCACGGCGGCCCGGCGCTCTTCGGCCCGATTGGCGTCGCCCTGGAGTGACCTGAGCTCCAAGGCCACCTCGGTGGCCTCTTCGGCGGCATCGGGGTCCGCTGCGGCGAGTCGCGCCTCGACGCCTTCAGCTGCCAGCAACCGGGCTTCGTTCAACAAGGCCTCCACCATGTCTGCCTCGTCGACCACCCGGACGACCTGGCCCTTGATGAAGAGGTGCCCGCGCCCGCGGCCGGCTGCAATGCCGATGTCGGCCTCGCGGGCCTCGCCGGGACCGTTGACAACGCACCCCATGACCGCCACCTGGATGGGCAACTTCTCGGCTTCTAGTGCGTCGCGGGCCTCCTCCGCGACCTTGATCACATCGACCTCGGCTCGCCCACACGACGGACACGCAATCAGGTCGAGCCCGGTGCGTTCCCGGAGCCCGAGGTATTCCAGCAACTGCCGGCCGGCCTTGGCCTCCTCCACCGGATCCGCCGTCAGCGAGAAGCGAATCGTGTCCCCGATTCCGTCGATCAGCAGGGCGGCGATGCCGGCAACCGACTTGATGAGCCCTCCCGGTGGCGGACCCGCTTCAGTGACACCGAGATGCAGCGGGTATTGCACCTTCTCGGCCAGCAAGCGGTAGCTCTCCACCATCGACATCACGTCGCTGTGCTTGACCGAGATCTTGATGTCGCAGAAGTCGACATCCTCCAGGTAGCGGATCTCGAGTAGCGCAGATTCCACGAGCGCCTGCGGCGTTGCGGAGCCGTGGCGCGCCATGATGTCCTTGTCCAGGGAGCCGGCATTGACTCCCACCCGGATCGGCAGCCCGGCCGCGGCGGCCGCTCGAGCCACGGTCTTGATCTGATCCTCCTTGCGGATGTTGCCCGGGTTGAGCCGCAGGCCGGCCACTCCGGCCTCGATAGCCGCCAACGCCAGTCGGTATTGATAGTGAATGTCGGCGATGATCGGCACCGGGCTGCGAGGCACGATCTCGGCGAGCCCCTGGGCGGCCTCGACGGTGTTGCACGTGATACGAACGATGTCGGCACCGGAGCCACTGAGTGCGTAGACCTGCGCCAGCGTGCCATCGACATCGTCGGTTTTGGTGGTCGTCATCGATTGGACCGAGACGGGAGCTCCGCCACCGACGGGGACGTTACCGACGTGCAGCCGGCGAGTTGCGGAGCGAAGCGTGCGCATACGGGGAAGTGTAAGTAATCAGCGGCCCCAACCCGGCACCGAAGGCTCCGGAGCCGCTATCCGGGCAGTTCGACCGGGTCGACGATGTCCAGATACAAGCCCAATAAGCCCAGCATGACGATGAAGACGAACACAACCGCCGCCACGGGCAAAAGCTTGCGAATATCCGCCTCGCGCCCGCTCAGCTTCTCATACAGCGCGACGGCGAAGTGTCCGCCGTCGAGCGGATACAGCGGTACCACGTTCAACACGCCGACGAACACGTTGACGAACGCCACCCACAGCAGGGCCTGTTCGACAGGCCCTGCTAGGCGGACAAGCCCGATGATGCTGATCGGCCGGGCATCTTCGATGGGAATGCTCTCGTTACCGAGCGCGGCCCCGATGATGTCTGTGAAGTTGGCCACGAGCCTGACGAGGCCCTCCACGCTGACAGTGGCGGCGAAGACGATGTTGTCCCAGGCTTCGGCCGCCCCGACGAATACGTTGACTCGGTCGGTGGCCTGGACGGGGCCGACTCCGAAGTAGCCGACCGCGGCGCCGTCACGAACGCGGGCGGCCAACTGTGACTCGAAGCGGACCTCATTCCCATCGCGTTCGATGACCACATCCACCACCTCGCCAGGATGGGCGTGGGCGGCCGTAACGAAGGCTTCCCAGCTGTCGACGGGAACGCCGGCAAACTCGACGAGGACGTCGCCGGGCCGTACCCCGGCGAGGAAGGCGGGCGCCACGATGACTTGCTGTGTGGTGACGTCGGTCACCAGCACGCCATTGCGCTCGATGCCCACCACGGTCTCTTCGCCGGGCGCTTTGGTCCAGATCGGTGAGCCCTCGGCCAGGGGTACGCCGTCGATGCTGACTACCTCGTCGTCCGGTTCCAACTCCAGCGGATCATCGACGTCGATGCCGCTCGGCGAGACCAAGATCGGCGAGACCCCGGCGACCTCAGTAGTGAGGTCACCGGGCCGCCCCCAGATCAGAACCACGGCGAGGAAGAGCAGGAAAGCGACGATGAAGTGCGAGGCGATGCCGGCGAGCACCGTCACCGCCTTCTGCCAGAACGGCTTGCCGCGATAGGTGCGATGCTCGTCCTCGGGGTCGATCTCCTCCAGGGGATTCATTCCGATGATGCGCACGTAGCCGCCCAGCGGAAGAGCTTTGACCCCGTATTCGGTCTCCCCGCGGTGGACGGACCATATGCGAGGCCCGAAGCCGAAGAAGGCCTGAGTTGCCTTCATGCCGAAGGCCTTCGCCGCAATGAAGTGAGCCGCCTCATGGATGATGACCATGAGAAGCACGCCAATGACGAGAACTACCGCACCCACTATCTCTCAAACCTCACTTCAGGCGCAACGGCGTGAACGCTAATGCCGAACCGACCCTAGATCGCCGGCGGTGCCGCCAACCCGAGCGGTTGCGACGCGGCGGGCCTCGCTGTCGGCGTCGAGAACATCATCGACTGTGTTCATCGGCCGCCAGGGGACTCTCTCGAGGCAATGTTCGACGATGCCTTCGATGTCGAGGTAACCAATTCGTCCGTCGAGGAAAGCCGCCACCGCCACCTCATCGGCCGCGTTGAGCACGGCTGGGGCCGAGCCACCCTGCCGGCCGGCTGCGTAGCCAAGGGCCAGCAAGCGGAAGGTCCTGATGTCCGGGGCCTCGAAGGTCAGGTCCTGTTTGGTGATGTCGAAGCGGGACCTCTTCATTGGCAAGCGCTCGGGATATGTGATCGCATATTGGATCGGAAGCCGCATGTCGGGATCGCCCAGCTGGGCTTTGACGCTCCCGTCGACGAATTCGACCATCGAGTGAATGATGCTCTGGGGATGAACCACGACATCGATATCGTCGTAAGCGACCTCAAACAAATGATGCGCTTCGATGACTTCGAATGCCTTGTTGGCGAGGGTCGATGAATCGATCGTGATCCGCGCCCCCATCTCCCAGGTCGGGTGAGCCAGCGCATCGGCCACGGTGACGTCGCGCAGGCTCTCGCGCGACCTCCCGCGGAACGGGCCTCCCGACGCGGTCAGCACCACGCGCCGCGGCTTCGCGCCCTCGCCGTGCATACATTGCCAAATAGCCGAGTGCTCCGAGTCCACCGGGATGACCTCGGCGCCGGTGGCTCTCACCGCGGCAGTCAGAACTTCGCCTCCAGCCACCAAGCTCTCCTTGTTGGCGAGGGCCAGGCGGCTGCCGGCGCCGGCGGCGGCCAGCGACGGCGCCAGGCCGGCAGCGCCAACGATCCCGTTGACCACGATCGCATCGGGCGTGGCGGCGACCTCCAGCATCCGCTCCGTTCCGAAGGTGACCCGGCCACCCAGCGCCTGGACACAATCATCACGGGCCTGCGGCGACGGCTCGGAGACGACGATCGCAGCCTCCGGCCACCGCTGCGCTATCTCGATCAGCTCAGCGGCGCCCCGCCGCGCCACCATGGCGACGACGGTCAAACCCAAGTCGCGAGCTACTTCGAGAGTTTGTAGTCCGATGGACCCGGTGGCACCGAGTACTACGAGCGGCCTCAAACCAGCATGCCCGCCCACGCGTAGACGATCCACGCCGCAGGCAACGCGAAGAGAATTGCATCGATGCGATCTGCAACGCCGCCGTGTCCCGGAAGAACGCTGCCCATGTCCTTGACGTCGAGAGAACGTTTCAAAACCGACATGGCGAGGTCGCCGATGGGGCCGGTGGCGGCCAGCGCAGCGCCGAGCACGATGCCGGTAGTGGCATCGTATGGGGCGATGAATGACAGCCCGTAGCCCGCCGCCACCGAGGCGATCACTCCGCCCATCAACCCGGCCACGGTCTTGCGTGGCGAGACCACCGGAGCCAGTAGCCGTTTGCCGAACCGTTTGCCGACGAAGTACTGGGCCACATCCATCAGGGCGACGATGACCACGAGGCTTCCGATCAGCCAGCGGTACTCCGTGGCCCGGACCATGTCCATTGCGAAGGCGGCCAGTACGCCGACCCACAAGACCACCAAGACCGTCAGTGCCATACCGACCATCGGATCCTGACGGCCGGTCACGAGGCCGAAATAGAGCATCACGACCAACAAGGTGACCGTCACAGCTACCGGAATCGCGACGGGGCCGTAGATCCAGGTGCCGAGCAGCGCGGCCAATGTCCCCAGGTAGGTGAAGAGCGTCACCGGATGGCGATGTTGGCGCACCAACACCGTGCTGATTTCTCCGGCTGCCAGGGTCATCACGACCAGGACCAACACACCTATCGACCACTTATACGTCAAAGAGGCAAAGAAGAGAGTGACCAGCCCCAGGGCGGTCAGCACTCGAACGGTGAGGTCGGAACGTGGCGCCGCTTCGGCGACATCCATCCCCTCGGCTTCGACCACGTCCTCCAAGCCGACCAGGCTGGACTCCATCCCAGGCATATCGGCGGCGACCGCCGCCTGTTCCGGTACTTCGGCGTCAGCCGCGGCTACTGCGGCCGCTAAGTCGACATAGTCCTGAGTGGCGGTTTGCACATACCGCTCTGCTGTGAAGGACTCCCAGTCATCGCCCTCGTCCTCGTCATCGCCGTCATCATCTGGGGTCGAGGTTGCGTCGGGCGACTCCGCTTCGGGGGTAGACGCCTCATCTTCGGGAAACTCCCAGCCCTCATCGGACCAGGCCTCTAGGTCGAACGGCAACGGCTCTTGCCGGTCCTCCCCTAGTTCGTCCTCTCGATTCGACATCGACCGCTCCTCGATGACGAGCAAGGATCGCAGCCGATCCTGTGGATCATTCCGAGGTTCCGCGGCTCTGCGCTTGCGCGACCAGGGCCAGCGACGCCCTGGCGACGATTCTGCCATGCCTGCGTCGGATGCGGCGGCTATCCCCTCGCCGGGGGGGCGTTGCGGAGGAGGGCGCCCGGCGCCGCCACGGTTGAGGAAGCTCCCCGGCCGTGACCACCCGCCGGCGTCCCAGGGATGCTCCGCGTCCAGAACGACGAGGCTTGTATGGAGGCGCAGCTCCTCGCGTCGGGCGCGTCTTGCCGAGATTGCCGAGTCGCTCGCCTCCAGCTGAGCGGCGATCGCGCGAAAACGCGTGTTGATGTCTGCGTCGGTGAGTTCGGTGGCCGCTTTCGGACCATTGGCCTCCGGTCCCGAGAAGTCGGCCGCCAGGGCGGTGCGCATCTCGTCTTCGGTGCGCCTGCGGGCCTCGTCGGACTTCATGCGCGCCTCGTCGATGGCTCGCGCCTCGGCGGCCAATGCTTCGCGGGCGGCCCGCTGCTCGGCCTGGCGTGCTTCTAGTCGGCTGGCCGCCTCCAGCAACTCGTCATGGGCAGCCCGGGCCGCAGATACGGCAGCCCACATCCGCGCGTCTTCGTGGGCTGACTGCTCCGCGACTCGCAGCTCGCCATCGGTCTCCATTTCGATCTGTGCCCGCAGCGCGGCATCGGCCGCCGTCGCCGCCGCCGCCTCGATATCGACCACCCCAGCCGGTTCGGCCACCTCGGGTTCACTGTCGACATCCTCGACCACCCGAGTCGCCTCCGCCGGCTCCGCGACGCCAGCAACTTCGGCGACCGCACCTGCCGGCTCGGCCACTTGGCCACCAAACAACTGGTGATCGAGAGATGTCGTGGCGCGCGCCAACGCCTCTTCAATCGATATCGGAGCAGCCCTCTCCGGCTCCGACTCCGGCGCGGCGCTCGCCGTCGGCTCAGGTTCCGGTGGGACCTCCGCTGGAAGCTCCGACTCTGGTGAGTCCCGGCCAGGTGGCTCCGGTTCCGGCGCGGCGCCGGGCGACCCCTCCAGCGCGGCATAGGCCGTCGGGGCACCAACCAGCTCGTCATCGACGCCGTCCGCAGCGAGGGCATGACGCCACCAAGGATCATCCACAACAGGAGCTGGAGAAGTGACGGTGGCGTCGCCCACTTCGCGTTCGGCCGCATCCTCAGATTCCCACTCGGGGTGCCAGGGATCGCCTGGATGTGGATCGAACTGGTGTGGCGGTTGCTTCCTGGCCAGGCGAGCCCCTCCTCCTGGGCGTCGGTTGGCTCGGGGGTCAGACCTCGAGCAGCTCGTCTTCCTTGTGCTCCAGCAGCTCGTCGAGACGCTGTACGTGCTCGTCCGTCAGGTCCTGGAGCTCCTTTTCGCCGCGTCGGATGTCGTCCTCCGAGATCTCCCCTTCCAGCGCTTCCATGTCGTCCTTGATGTGACGCCGGACGTTGCGAATCGCGATACGCCCATCCTCGGCAATCTGGCGGACGACCCGGATGAGCTCTTTGCGGCGCTCCTCATTCAGCGCCGGGAACACCAATCGAATGATGTTGCCGTCATTCGACGGGTTGAGTCCGAGGTCACCCTCTTGAATGGCGCGCTCGATGGCCGGGATCGACGTCTTGTCGTACGGCTGCACGATGAGCATGCGCGCCTCGGGCACCGAAAAGCCGGCGATCTGCTGCAACGGTGTCGGAGTGCCGTAGTAATCCACCGTGACCCGACTCAGTATGCCGGGGTTCGCTCGGCCGGTGCGCACCAGCGCGAACTCCCCGGCAGTATGAGCCACCGCCTGGTCCATCTTGGCTGCAGCTTCTTCGAGAAGTTCTTTGATCACGACCTCACCTCAGTGAACGAGCGTACCCACCTTTTCGCCCCGAATCGCAGCGGCAATGTTGCCCGGGGTCGTCATGTTGAAGACGCGGATCGGAATGTCGTTGTCCATGCACATGGTAATGGCCGTAGTGTCCATCACCCGGAGACGCTGTTCGATGACCTCCATGTACGTGAGTACCTCATGCATGGTGGCATTGGGATTGATCTCGGGATCCGAGTCGAACACGCCATCGACCTTGGTGCCTTTGAGCACGATGCCGGCACCCAGCTCTGCGGCTCGCAAAGCAGCGGTCGTGTCCGTGGTGAAAAACGGATTGCCGGTACCGCCGGCGAGAATGAGGATCCGGCCCTTCTCCAGATGCCGCAGCGCCCGCAATCGCAAGTAGGGCTCCGCCACCTGCTGGATGGTGATTGCAGTCTGGACTCGAGTTTGCGCTCCCGCCTGCTCCAGGGCGTCACGCAGTGCCATAGCGTTGATGACGGTGGCCAACATGCCCATGTAGTCGGCATTGGCGCGGTCCATCCCGGAGGCCGCCGACGACAGACCGCGAAAGATGTTGCCCCCGCCCACGACAATGCCCACCTGGTGGCCGTCGGCGTGCACCTCGGCGATCTCTTCGGCTACCGCCTGCACTGTCACCGGATCGATGCCGTAGTTCAGCTTGGGGTCTGCGAACGCTTCGCCGGAGAGCTTGAGCACCACTCGACTCGTCACGTTGTGGTCAACTCCTCGCCCACGGCCAGG
>JBFIXI010000001.1:0-125181 GCA_041605955.1 Acidimicrobiia bacterium | reverse complement strand
TCACCGCCTGGGAACAGATCGCCGCCTTCACCAAAGCCGACATCGCCAAAGTAGCCGCCGCCATCGACACCTTCCCCGACCGCATCATCCGCGACGACTGGAAAGGCGGCGCCCGCCAACTACTCCCCCACAAAGACGAGGACTAGACGGCGGACCCCAAATGCACGGATCCCCGCTTCAGGCGGGGATCCGTGGTTAGCGGCGACGTTGGCTCAGTACGTGAGCGTCCCCTCCCAGGTCAGCTCGTAGTCGGGCCCAACTCCGAATCCCGATGTTGTAGCCGAGCCGGAGGCGCCGGCGAATCGGCCGGCGCCACCTGTAATTGTTCGGGTGCCGTTGAGCGGGGTAGTTCCGATGTCGGCCGTAGCCGGATCGAGGCTCGCGCACCCCGAGTTCTCGAACTCACCGGTGAGTGTGTCCCCGTTGGCAGCATGTGACATGAATTCGCCGATCGATCGCTACACCACGCCCGGCGTGCTCCCATCGAGCAGCACGCATTCCTCGAACGGGAAGACGATGAAGATGATTCCGCCGCTGGTCGTGTGCGTCTTACCCAGATGCGACGAGACTCCGGAGCTAGGTTGAGGCGATGAGGCGCCGCTTCCGCTTGCTGGGTGTGCTGCTCGCCATGACCAGCGCGGCCTGCAATGCCACCTCCGACGCCACCACGTCCACACGGACGAGCTTTCCCACCACGAGTCCACCGGCAACCACCGTCACCATGTCGCCGGTACCTCCCAGCACGGCCACCTCGACGACATCGCCACCCCCAACAACTACGACGACCACCGGGCCCCAACCCATCCCCGCAGCCGACCTCGAGCTCGTGGCCTACCCGGTCCCCGCCGGCTCTCGACCCCACGACGTGGCACCGGCGACCGACGGCGGGGTCTGGTACACGGCGCAGGGCTCCGGTGAGCTCGGCTGGCTCGACCCCGTCACCGGGGAATCCCGCCTGATCGACCTCGGGCCCGGCTCCCGACCCCACGGGGTCATCGTCGACCGCGCCGGGTTCGCCTGGATCACCGACGGGGGCCGCAACGCCATCCAGAAGGTCGATCCGCGCACCGACGAGATCACCGAATACCCACTACCGCCGGGCCGCGACGACGCCAACCTCAACACGGCGGCCTTCGACGGTGCAGGCCAGCTGTGGTTCACCGGTCAGAACGGCATCGTCGGGGTGTTGGACCCGGCCACCGGCGACATGGAGGTGTTCGACGCCCCCCGCGGCCGGGGCCCCTACGGCATCGCGGCCACCCCGCTCGGCAAGATCTACTTCGCCTCGCTGGCGGGAAGCTACGTCGGCGTGGTCGGCGCCGATCGGTCGATCACCGTGCTCGACCCGCCCACCCCGAGCCAGGGCGCCCGCCGGGTGTGGTCCGACTCAACCGGTGCCATCTGGGTGAGTGAATGGAACTCGGGCCGGCTCAGCCGCTACCAGCCCGACACAGGTTCCTGGGACACCTGGCCGCTGCCAGGAGACGACCCGTCCGCTTACGCCGTCTACGTCGACGACACCGACATCGTCTGGGTGAGCGACTTCGGCGGCAACGCCATCCACCGCTTCGACCCTGCCACCGCGGAGTTCGCCACGTTCGAGCTACCCTCCAAACCCGGCAACGTCCGCCAACTCCTCGGCCGCCCCGGCGAAGTATGGGGAGCCGAATCGGCTGCCGATCAGCTCATCGTCATCCGGCAGCTTGGCAGCTGAGATACAGTCTCCTCTCTGTGCGCCCGCTGCACCCGGGGCCGTCGCCAGGCTGCTAGAGGTAGTCCCGATCGACGTTCCTGCCGCCACGGGCCCCGCCGCTCACGCCTCATCCTGCAAGGCGTTGGCCAGCGGCTCGAGCCTGGTGGCGCGATAGGGATGCTGCATGCCGAAGATGACGACGTCGACACCGGCGTCACCGAACGCGAGCGCGCTGGCGACGAGTGCATCGATGTCGGCGTCGGGGAACCAGCGCAGATGGACGGAGCGGCGGATCTCGTGGGCATCGCGTCCTACTGCTGCACAGTGTTCACGCAGGATGGAGTCGAGGCGCTGCCATTCCGATACGGACGACGGGAACATGGCGTCCCAATAGTCGGCGTGACGGGCCACTGTGCGCAGCGTACGTTTTTCACCCTTGCCCCCGATAACGATCGGAGGCATCGGGCGTTGCAGCGGCTTCGGCTCACATCGAGCGTCGACCAGCTGATAGAAGGCCCCTTCGAAGGTCGTAGTCTCGTTGCCGAGCAGGCTCTTGATGACCTCGACACCTTCGTCGAAGCGGTCCATGCGCTCCCGCATCGTTCCCAGCTCTATGCCGTATGCATTCGACTCGAGCTCGTACCAACCGGCTCCGAGCCCGAGGTTGAAGCGGCCCGCAGAGATGATGTCGAGACTGGCCGCCATGTTGGCGGTGACGGCGGGGTGGCGATAGTGCATGCCGTTGACCATGCAGCCGACGCGGATCCGCTTCGTGGCCTGCGCAAGCGCCGCCAACGTCGTCCATCCTTCCATGCATGGCCCCTCGCGCGGTTCGGCTAGTGGGTAGAAGTGGTCGAAGTTCCACGCCTCGGCGAATACTTCGATCTCATCGGCTGCCCGCCACACATCGAGCATGTCGGCCCACTCGGCATGGTGGGGCGGTGTCTTCACTGCGAACTCGACCATTGGTTCCTCCTCGGCACATCCGGCGCGGCGTCAAGCTAGCCCGGTGCCGGCTCCGCAGCTGAACCAAGACACGCGCCGGCGATGCATTGCAGCGACTGATCGAGCACCAAGCCGCGGCGCTGCGGAAACCTGCTGCTTGCGGGCCCGGATCAGATCGTGAACGTGAACGGCCCGGCCGAACCACGCCGCTTGCCGACGCGAACTCGATCCCGGGCCACGACACCTGTAACGTCCCGAAGCAGACAGCCAACGGGCAGGACAAAGCGTCGGGTGCGTCTGCGCAAAGTGGCATGACTCCGAGGCGGCGTGGGTCGGACCCCTATGCGGCTCAAGCGGACCGATGTTTGTGATGGTCCCCAATGTCGATGCAGCTGATCGATACTTCCGCATACTGCAGTCACACCTCCAGGAGTTGACTTCACCGTGAGCATCACGTCCCGACTACGCGCCCTTCTCCTGCGCATCGGCGCCATCGTGCGAGCGGCGGGCAAGGAGTTCGTCATCGATCACGGCACCCGCCTGGCGGCCGCGCTCAGTTACTACGCCGTATTCTCGGTGGTGCCCCTTTTGTTCGTCGTCGTATCGATTGCCGGGTTTCTCCTCGGCGACCCGAGCGCCGTCGAGGATCTCGTGGAGCGGGTCACCGACGTCGCCGGAGACGAGGTAGGGAGCACGTTCGAGACATTGCTGGAGTCGGTTCGCGACCAGCGCGCCGGAGCGCTGTCGATCGGTCTGGCAATTGCGGCGTTCACCGCGTCGAACGTCTTCCAACAGCTTCATGGGGTGCTGGCGGCCATCTTCCACGTTCCGGAGGCGAAGCGCCGCACCGGTGCGCTCGGATGGATCGTGGGGCGCGCCATCGGCGTCGGCACCACCCTGGTCATTGCCGTGCTCGTCTTCACCCCCATCGTCGCCGTCGCCGCCGTCGAATGGCTGGTCGACTTGCTGCCGGAGTCGCTGAATGCGCTCGAGGCGGTGCTGCGGCTCGGCATCCCGGTGGTGTCACTCCTCATGCTGATGTTGGTAACCGGCCTGACGTTCCAGGCGTTGACTCCCGTGGCGATTCCGTGGAAGGCCGCCGTGCGTGGTGGCGCCACGACTGCGCTCAGCGGCCTCAGCGCAGCTGCGCTGGTGGGCCTGTACCTGAATCAGGCGGGTGGGACCGGCACGCTGGGAGCGCTCGGCGGGGCGGCCATCCTCCTGTTCTTCTTCTACTTGCTGCTGATCGTGTTCGTGTTCGGCGCCGAGGTGACCACGGTCTATGCCGACTATCTCCGCCACGGCGACGTCGCCCCACCCAGTGAGCGGTTTGCGCCGGAACCAATTTCGATCACGGCCGGCCCTGACTTGGATCAGCCGACACTGGTCCGCCCGACACGTCGGGTGGGCTCCTTTCTGGCCGGCTTCGTCATCGGCTGGTCGGCCCGCCGCCGGGACTGATCATGACCGCCACGCTGCGCCGTACGCCCGGCTCCTGTGTATCCGGGCAGATACGCGAGCATGCGGCATGGCAACTACCGATTCGGTGAACCCATACCGCGCCGATGCCGATAGTCGTCGGATGCGTAGAAGATCGCTTCTGGTGGCACTGACCCTCTTGGTCGTTGCCTGCGGCGATCCCGGCACCGAGTCAGTCGGTGCTCCGATCGGTGACCCGACACCGCCTCCCACCACGGCTACGACGACCACCACCACGTCGACGGAGGCTCCCACTACCACCACCACGGCCGCTCCAATCACCGACCCGGAGAACTACCGCGAGGAGTGGGTGATCGAAACGGCTCGCGGCGGCCTCATCACCACGATCGAGGAACATACGGCAGCCGCCGATCGAATCCTCGAGATATTCGGATCGACTGACCCCGCGGAATACTTCCGCGAGGTCATCGTGTCGGGCGATCAGGCCTGGAACCGCTACTTCGGCCACGACTGGGAGATCATCGAGCCGAGTGCGCTGGGCGACCTCCTCAATCAGCATCCCTTCACTTCGCAGGAAGTCGTGACCGATTTCGCAGCCGTCGGCCCGAACAGCCACGAAGGCCGCGACACCACGACATTTTCGGCGTCTGGTCCTGTAGTTGCCGACTACTCGGGTATCGACCCGTCCACCGTGGTGACCGCAACCGCCGAGGTCAGCTTGTACGCCAACGACACGTTCGCCACTTATGAGCTCTACTTCGAGCGAGACGACGGGGAGTTTGCCCGCCTCACCTATCGCACGTATGACTACGGCGCTCCGATCGTGATCGAGCTGCCGGTAGTGGTCGCCGCCGGTCCATCGTGCCGCGATCGAGGCAAACAGCTCATCGACGAGGTCGGCGCATATCGCAGCCGCTACCAACTGCACCACAACGCCTTGGTCGAATCGATCGACGAGCTCCGCACTGAGGACCCATGGGCGTGGCAGCGCACCGTATACATTCGCGATCAGGACCTCGCTCACATCGACACGCTCTGGGTCGATGGGGGATACGAGTACTGGCGCCCCCCTGGCGAGGACTGGCAGCCTGACATCGAATTCCGCGGCCGGTCGTGGAACCACCGCGACTTCGTCGACGACCTTTGGGTGCCCGACGTCGTCGAGCAGTTCGAGCCCATCGAACAGGCTGAGGTCGCCGAGCGCCAGGTCGACGTCTACTCGCTAGATCTCGAGGACATGCGCCAGCTCAACGATGCTCTAGTGCCGAACACCGCCTCCCTCGAAGCCACGCTGTGGATCGAGCCCTGCTCCCTGCCGGAGCTGGTCAAGCTCGAGCTGATCGCCACGGGAAGCGGCTACGCCGACGGTGAATTCCATGTCACCTACGAGCTCTACGACATCGGCACGACCGACACGATCGACATCCCACCCGACGCTCTGGAAGGCTGACAACCGCTCTCCGTGATTAGGTCACCGTGGCATCGGAGGCCAGGTGTCGGCGATGCGGTAACCCTGCGGCCACGGGTCCGAGGGGTCGAGGCTCAGCTGCCAGGTGCCGGTGATCCAGGCCCGACCGCTGATCGATGGGATGATCGCGGGTCGCTCGCCGACGACGGTGTCGGCGACGATTTCGCCGTGGAACTCCGAGCCGATGATCGACGACATGACCAGCCGATCGCCGACGGCCATCCGCTGCTGCGCTCGCAGCGTCGCCATACGCGCCGACAGCCCGGTTCCGGTGGGCGATCTGTCGAGCTTGCCCGGATCGATCACCGAGGTGTTGATCATGGTGAACGCCCCGCTCTCCTCGTCATGGCCGAGGGGTCCGGCGAGCTGGCAGAACGAAATGTGGGCCCAATCGGGATTGGTCGGATGACGAAAGCCGAGCTGCTCGTTGGCGGCATCCGTGATATGCCGCCCGACCTCGACCAGCTCCCGGGCTTCGTCGGGGACGATGGCGAACCCGAGGGTGGCAGCATCAACCAGAACGAAGCTGTCACCGCCGTAGGCAGTGTCCACAGTGATCGTGCCGAGCCCGTCGACCTCGAGCGGGGCGTCCAGCCGGTCGGCAAAGCTGGCCACGTTGGTCACAGTGATGCGTTCCGCCTTACCGTCTCGACAGATGGCAGCGACCTCGACCAGGCCGCCGGGGGCCTCCAAGGTGAGGTTCGTCACGGGCTCCTGCATCGGCACCCGTCCCGTCTCGAGCAGCACCGTGGCAACACAGATCGAATTCGACCCGGACATCGGCGGGGTGTGTTCGGGCTCCATGATGATGAAGCCGGCATCCGCTGCAGGATGCTTGGGTGGCACCAACAGGTTGACGTGGCGAAAGAGACCGCCCCGCGGCTCGTTGAGCACGAAGTTGCGCAACGATTGGTCGACGGCGATCCAGCGCGCCTGTTCCCACAGGGTGTCTCCCGGGGGTGGGGTGACACCGTCGACGATGACGTCACCGACCTCACCCTCGGCGTGACACCCCACGATGGAGATCGGTCGCGAGGTGCTCGGCGGCTCGGTCATTGCGCTCGATTGTATGAAGCCGCCGCGGTCACGGCTCGTTGGGGGGTTGACCGGGACGCGGCGCGCTGCCGCCGGTCAACCGCCGCTGCCAATCATCCGCCGCTAACGGCCTGGAGGACGGTCAGGGTGTCCCCTTCGTCGACGGGGCCTTCGAGCGATCGGATCGCGATCTCGTTGTGGAAGAGCGTCACGTGAGGACGGAGTGCGCCCTGCTCGTCGAGGAGGTGCACGCGCAGCTCGGGGTGGCGGGCGAAAACGGCATCCACGGCCCTGTCTATCTCCGTCTATCTCCGCAGGCGCGGCATGGTCTCGCACTACGAGCTCGAGTCGCAGGCCGCAAACTCCGTTGAGACGACTCACCAACCCAGACCCATCAACCCAGCGAAGCCCACGCTGTGACGGACGCGGGCTCTGCGCCCCCGACTCAGACGTTCTTGGGCACCGCGCCGGTCAGGGAGAAGATCGCCCGCATACACTTGTGGCCGAAGTCGGCGGTGGGGTCGAACATCAGCGGGCAGCCTCCGTCGATGACGACCATGCCGTACTCCCGGCCGTATGCCGCCGCCTCCGGCGACACGCTGCCGGCGCCCGGTCCGCGATGCATCCAGATGTATTTGATGCCGAGCTCCTGCGCCTCGCGCACGGTCGACTCAGCCAGCTCGGGCCTGGTACCGATGACGACCGCCTCGACTCCGCCGGGGATCGACTTCAGGTCGTGGTAGGAGACGTCGCCCTCGACCTGCTCGGCGTTCGGATTGACGGCGAAGACCTCGTAGCCCCGCTTGCGCAGCCGCTGATAGACCACGTTGCTGCCGTGGCCCGCCGGTTTCCGCGAGACACCGGTCACGGCGATGCGTTTCTGTGCGAGGAACTCGGAAGCTGCTTGTTTGATAGTGTGCATGATGCTCCTTCGAACGCACCGATTCAGGATGCGCTTGTCTCCACAGCGACGCCAGAGGCGAACGTCACGGCGATCCACGTCGCCGACGGGCCGCCACCACACGGTGTCGCTCAATGGATGAGGTCCCGCCGCCCTCGTTATGATCCCTCGGGACGAAGCTCGACACTCGGAAAGGCGGTTCGAACATGCGCCGTTGGACACGAAGCGTCACCATCTTGGCGGCACTAGCGCTGGTTGTGGCGGCGTGTGGGGATGACGACGAGGGAGGCGACTTCGGCTTGGTGACGCCGGGCACACTCACCATCTGCACCGACGTCCCCTACCCGCCGATGGAGTTCGAAGACCCCACAGCCGAAGGTGGCTACACAGGCTTCGACATCGAGTTGGTGCGCGCCATCGCCGCCGATCTCGGCCTGGGGTTGTCTGTCGCCACACCGGGGTGGGAAGCCATCACGTCGGGTCTCGCCATGGAAGCGGGCGACTGCGACATGTCGGCTGCGTCGATCACCATCACCTCGGAGCGCGAGGAGAACATCGACTTCTCAGACTCCTACTTCAGCGCCGAGCAGTCGCTGCTGGTTCTCGCCGATAGCGGCATCATGAGCGCGGCAGAGGCCGGGAAGATCGCCGTCCAGAGCGGCACTACCGGCGAGCTCTATGCGCAGCAGAACCTCTCCAACGAGTTACTCGGATTCGAGGACGCCGGCGCCCTCTATCTGGCGCTCCAGGCGGGCGAGGTCGACGGTGTGATCACCGATCTCGTCGGCAACCAGGGGTATGTCGACGACAACCCCGGAGTGGCAGTCGTGGTCCAAACCTGGGCTACCGACGAGGAGTACGGATTCGCCGTGAAGGAAGAGGGTTCGGAAGCTCTCCTCGACGCCGTCAACGACAGCCTCGACAAGCTGCGCGATGACGGCACATACGACTCCATCTACAACGACTGGTTCACGGGCTGACCCCACAATCCGAACACGATTCGGCTCCGGGCGGGCCCACCTGGGTCCGCCCCGAGCCGCGGCAACGGCGGCTCACGCCCCGCCAGCGGGGCCGCATGTACGTCGTGGTGATGTACGGCGTGGCGATTGCGGTCGTCGGTGTGGTCGCCCTTCTCGCCGACTGGGAGACGATCCGCCGTAACTTCCTGAACACCGAAGTGATGGCCGAGATGTTCCCGGAGGTCATCACGATCGCGGCGCGCAACACCATTGTCTACACCGCGCTCTCGTTCGGTTTCGGACTCGTCCTGGCGCTCGGGTTGGCTTTGATGCGACTGTCGAGCATCGGGCCGTTTCGCGCTTTCGCCATCGGATACATCGAGCTGTTCCGCGGCCTGCCGGCGCTCATCACACTGATCTTTGTCGGATTCGGGATCCCGATCGCCTTCCGTTGGTCCATTCCCGGCGGCACCCTGGGCGCCGGCTCGCTGGGATTGGCGATCGTGGCGGGCGCCTACATGGCCGAGACGATCCGGGCCGGCATCGAGGCCGTGCCTCGCGGCCAAACCGAGGCGGCGCGCTCGATCGGCATGTCCAAGAGCAGGACGATGTTCACGATCATCCTGCCGCAGGCGTTCCGCATCATCATCCCCCCGCTGACCAACGAGCTGGTGCTCCTCATCAAGGACACGTCGTTGTTCTTCGTGCTCGGCAGCACCCCGGGTACCAAAGAGCTCACCAAGTTCGCCCGCGACTTCATGACCGGAACCCGCAATGCCACGCCGCTCACTGTGGCGGCGATCGTCTACCTCATCATCACCCTTCCGCTCACCTTCCTCGTACGGCGCCTGGAACGATCGGCCGCCAGGGCACGATGACGCACGCCATCGAAGTTCGCGGGCTCCACAAGTCCTTCGGGAGCTTGGAGGTGCTGAAAGGCATCGACTTCCACGTCGACGAAGGCGAGGTTGTGTGCGTGATCGGACCGTCTGGGTCGGGAAAGTCCACCCTGCTTCGCTGCATCAACCGCCTCGAGGACTCGACGTCCGGCAGCATCTTGATCGAGGGCGAAGACATCACCGACCCCGACGCCGATGTCGATCATCTACGCACCCGGATCGGGATGGTGTTCCAGCAGTTCAACCTGTTCCCGCATCTCACCGTGCTGCGCAACCTGACGATTGGACCGACCGGGGTGCTCAAGATGGACAAGAAGTCGGCCCACCAGGCCGCGCAGGCGATGCTCGAGCGAGTCGGACTGGTCGACAAGGTGCACGAGCATCCCATTCGACTGTCGGGCGGTCAGCAACAGCGAGTCGCCATCGCCCGGGCGTTGTGCATGCAGCCCGACATGATGTTGTTCGACGAGCCGACCTCTGCCCTCGATCCTGAGCTGGTGGGCGAAGTGCTGGACGTCATGCGCTCGCTGGCCAAAGAGGGGATGACGATGATGGTGGTCACTCACGAGATCTCGTTTGCCAGCGAGGTCGCCGATCGGGTGGTGTTCATGGACGACGGCGTCGTCGTCGAGGAGGGCCCGCCGTCACAGCTGCTCTTCAATCCACAGACCCAACGCGCCCGCCAGTTCCTCCGTCAAGTGTCGGATCGGTGACCTCGGGAGGGGGTCACTGCCCCGAGTTACGCCTCGGTGTCTAGGCGATCGTCTTTCGCCTCGTCGTAGTAGTCGAGCAGATCCACCGGCAAGACCAACGAGGTCATCAGGTTCATGACGTGGGCCGTGATGCGCTTCAGGTACAGGAAGTACAGTGCCCTGGTGGTCGCATCGAATGCGGTCCTATCGCTCTGGACCATTGCCTTGATCTGGTCGTCGTAATCGTCGAGGAATCCATCTGCCTTCGTGATCAATTCCTGGGCGCGAACCGTGTCGCGCTGCTCGAACACCGAAGCGGCCTCATCGATCAGATGGCCGACCGCCGCGCAATACTGCTCGAGCTCTGCGCGATCCGGAGCCGCGGAGAAGTCCGCTCCGTACTTCGCGATGTCGTACAAGTTCTTGGCGTAGTCGCCGACTCGCTCGACATCTTTGACGACGCTCATGTAAGCGAGCACGAGTGGTAGATCGGGGTCGCCGGTCACGGCGGAGTGCACCAGCAGGGCCCGCCGCACCTGTCGCTGGGCGGCGTTGATCTGGCGGTCGGTGCCCTTGACCTCTTGTCTGGTCTCCTTGGACTTACCCCCACCGAACGCCGCCTCGGTGGCTGCGTCGTAGACCACCCGGCCATCGCGCAGCATCTTGACGATCGTCTTCTCGACAGACTCGACCGGTGAGTCGCCGGCTCGTTTGAAGAAGTCGAGAACCATTTAGACCTCCTCTCTCACAGGACGACTATGCCTACGAGCGGAATAATTACAAATACACCAAAAACGTAGCCGATGGTGAGCGCCCGGTGGTGAATCGCCGAGTCCGTGAGCCTCTCGGCCAGGTCCACGGGGATATAGCGGAGCTTCGCCCACGGGTAGACCAGCAGGATGCCGACGATGTTGAAGAGGGTGTGGGTGAAGGCGATCGTCAGCCCGTCTACGGCCCCTGCCCCGAGGGCCGCCAACAAAGCGGTGATGGTCGTGCCGAGGTTGGCGCCCAGAGTGATCGGATAAGCGTTGCGCACAACGAGCAGGCCCGAGGCGACCAACGGAATGAGGATCGATGTCGTGATGCTGGACGACTGCACTGCGATGGTCACGATGGCGCCAAACACGATTCCGACCGTGCCGCTACGCGCCAGAGCCGCATTGAGCGACCTCTCGACCCGGTCCGCCACCAGCAGCCTCATGTTCTTGGTGATGAACGTGAGGGTGAGGAAGATCAGCCCAATTCCCACCACGATCGACACCGCCGCAATTGCGGTCTCGTTCGAGATGCCCAGCTCGATCACGTCCTGCAGCACGTCCCGCAGCCAACTGACGGCGCCTTTGATCGGGCTCTCGAACGAGCCACCGAGCTCACCGCCGGAAAGGAAGTCGGCAAGAGCCGAGGCGGTGTTCGAGAGCAGCTTGGTAATCACCTCGACAGGCAAGAGGATCGTCACGGCAATGAGATTGAAGAAGTCGTGCATGGTGGCGGCGGCGAAGGCACGGCGGAACTCCTCCGTGCTGCGCATATGGGCCATCGACACGATCGTGTTGGTGACCGTCGTCCCGATATTGGCGCCCATGATCATCGGCACGGCCGTCTCGACATCCACGACGCCGGAGGCGACCAGCCCGACGATGGTGGCGGTGGTGACGGAGGAGGACTGGACGAGGACCGTCGCCAAGACGCCTACAAACAGACCTGCCAGCGGATTGGTGACGTTCTGGAAGAGACCATCGGTGAAGTCCTTGCCGAGGCCCTTGATTCCCGTCTCCAGGAGCTTGACCCCGCCGAGGAACACGTAGAGCAAGAAGACAACGAAGACTGCCCGGAGAGGCGGCGGTATTCGATATCGTGCCGGCGCAGCCGGGGATGGTGTCGTCATAGCCTTCAGCCCGAGAGGGAAGTCGACGCTTGCAACATTGGCACCGCCGACGACCCGCCGCAACCGGCAGCACCCCCGCGCATTGGCCGCCTCCGAAGGCGGAACCCGACGCTGCTTCGACCTCTCCATACCACGCACGCGCCGCGCGCCACGGTGCGACGATCGGCTTGCCCGGCCGCTCCTAGCGCTATTGCCATCGGAGTGCGGCCCAGCCGTCGACCTCGGCTCTGGCGCCGGAAATCCGGTAGATGTGAGACGTCACCTCGAGCAGCGGCACCGCGCTCACCCTGCTGTTTGTATCCCCCCGACGCCGCTGCCAAGCTCACCGGCGTTCGGTCGAGAAAGGGTGGCACATGCAGGTTGGCTGGATTGGGCTGGGCGACATGGGCCAGGTCATCGTGCCCCGGCTGATCGCAGCCGGTTACGAGGTGGTCGGGTGGAACCGCACCGCATCCAAGGCTGAGCCGCTGATCGCCGCCGGGATGGCGTGGGCGGACACTCCACGCAAGGTGGCAGCCGCCGTCGATATCGTGTTCTCGATGGTGACCGATGCCCCCGCAGTGGAGGCGATCGCGCTGGGCGATGAGGGAGTAATCGCCGGCCTATCCCCGGACGCCGCGTATCTCGACATGAGCACGATCGATCCCGACGTGAGCCGGGCGATCGCCGCCCAGTTCGCCGAACGCGGACTGGCCATGCTCGATGCTCCCCTCTCCGGGAGCCCGGTGACCGTCGCCCAGGGCACCGCGTCGACGATGGTCGGGGGCGACCGTACCGTGTTCGATCGGGTCGAGCCGGTGCTCTATGACATCGGCTCCAAGGTCAGCTACATCGGGCCCAGCGGCACCGCAGTCCAGATGAAGGTGGCCATCAACCTGACGCTCATCGTCGAGATGGTCGTCTTCTGCGAGTCGGTTGCACTCGCCGAGAAGGGCGGAGTCGACCGTGCGGTTGCCGTCGACGCCATGCTCAAGAGCGTGGTGGCGTCTCCGGTGATGGGTTACCGGGGGCCCTTTATCCTGGATATGCCGGACAAACCGCTGGCGGACGTCACCCTGCAGCAAAAAGACATGATCCTGGCGCTCGAAGTTGCCCGCCGCCAGGGGTCCCCGGCGCCGTTGGGGGCGGTTGCCAATGAGCTGCTCAATGCCTGTCGCGGCCTCGGGATCGATCACCGTGACTTCGTGACGGTATTCGACGTCTACCGGATGCTGGCCGGCGGACTATGACGCAGCGGTTCCATACGAATATCGACGACATACCTCCCGTCGGCGGCCTGCGCGCCGACGAGGGTTGGGTCGACATGCAGGTGCAGTTCCTGATCGACAAAGCCGGCGCCGGCACCGACGACTTCCTGCTTGGCTGGACGGTCTTGCCCCCAGCAGCCCGGCACGATCGCCATCTCCATCGCAACGCCGACGAGTTCTTCGTGGTCCTCCGGGGTTCGGGCCGGATCTACACCGATGACGGCACCGAACCGGCCGGCAAGGGCGACGTCGTCTGGACGCCGCGGGGCAAGTGGCACGGCTTCGACAACACGGGTGACGAAGACGTCGTCCTGGTCTGGGGATGGAGCGGTTGCGGCTCGCTGGAAGACTCCGGCTACGAGGTGGACGAGTGACGACGCCCGCTGACCCTTGGGAGGATCCCCGGATCCTGTCCGGCCTGGAGAAGCAGCTTGCCGCCCGGCGAGAACTGCTCGATTCAGGGGCGCGCCCCATCGGCTGGAAAGTCGGCTTCGGCGCCCCCGCCTCTCTGGAATTAATGGGCATCTCCCAGCCGTTGATGGGCTACCTCACCGACTCCACGCAGCTCGCCAGCGGACAAACCGTGGACGTGAGCTCGTGGGAGCGGGCAGTGGTGGAGTTCGAGCTGGCCGTCTCCATCGGCGCGGACGTCGGCCACGATGCGACCCCCGCTGCAGCGGCCCGCGCCGTGGCCGCGGTGGCGCCGGCGATCGAGCTCGCCAATATCGACCTTGCGGTTGGCCCGGAAGCCGTGGCCGATGTCGTCGCCGGAAACATCTTTCACGCCGGGCTCGTGCTGGGCTCGCTCGACACGAGCCGGGCGGGTCTCAACATCTCCGGGCTGGTTGCCAACATCGTCATCGACGGGGTGCGGCGCGCCACAGTGACCGAGCTCGAGCAGATCACTGGGCGGTATCCCGAGGTCGTCGCCACGGTTGCCAAGACGCTGAGCGCCGCCGGGGAAACTCTGCGCGCCGGCGACGTCATCATCACGGGCTCGGTGGTGCCGCCCATTGCGGCGAGTGAGGGATCGGTGTTCGAGTTCGAGCTCGATCCACTGGAGCCCATCTCGGTCGTGGTGACTGCCGCCGGCTAGCGTCATTGGCGAGCCGAGAGGAGACGGCACCACATGGATGGATCGAGAGTAACGGTCATCGGATTGGGCCGGATGGGCGCGGCGATGGCAGGAACCCTGGCCCGCGCCGGCTTCGATCTCACGGTATACAACCGCACCCGTCAAGCCGCCCTCGACGTCGCCGCTACCACCGGTGCCGCCGTTGCGGATACGCCCCGGACCGCGGCCGCCGCCGCCGACATCATCGTCTCCAGCCTCGCCGATGACGCGGCGGTGCGCGCCGTCTACTTCGGGGACTCCGGTATTGCCGCCGGCGTTCGGCCCGACGTCATCGTGCTCGAGACCAGCACGATCGACCCGGGGGTAGTGGCCGAGATCGGCGAGCTCCTCGATACCACCGGTGCTCATCTCTTTGACGCCCCGGTGTCAGGGTCCGTTTCGCTCGTAGAGCAAGGAGCGTTGACCGTCATGGCGGGCGGCGACAAGCAGGTGATCGATCGCGCCATGCCGGTGCTCGATGCGCTGGCGGCCAAGGTGTTTCACGTGGGAGGCCGCGGCGCCGGGGCCACGACGAAGCTCGCTGTGAACGCCCTCGTCCACGGCATCAACGGAGCCCTCTCCGAGGCGTTGGTCCTGGCGGAGAAGGCCGGCGTGGATCGGGCGACCGCGTACGAGGTCTTCGCCGCCGGCGCCGGCGGCGCCCCGTTCGTGCAGTACAAGAAGGCCGCCTTCGCCGATCCGGACGGAACACCGGTCGCCTTCAGCCTCGATCTGGTCGCCAAAGATCTCGAGCTCATAACCGGCCTGGGCGATCGAGTCGGGGTCGCCATGCCGGTGACCCAGGCAGGGCTGGAACTGACCCGCCAGGCCATCGCCGCCGGCCTCGGCGATTACGACATGAGCGCGCTGGCAGTGTGGCTGCGCGGGGACGTTTGAGGACGGCGCCGCGCACCAACTAGGGCTCAGCGGCCCAACCCATCGATGTCGGATTGCCAATCGGCGGGGAAGAAGGTGGCCCCGTGCGGCGGCGGCGCCGGTGCTTGAATCTCGATCCACCGAATCGGCACGTCGGTGGTGACGGTGTAGCCGTGGAGGGCGTTGACGCCGCAGAAAACGATGTCGCCGGCGGCGACGTCGACGTTCTCGCCATCCAAGTGAGCAGTCGCTGCTCCCGCCAAGAAGTAATACGCCTCTTCGAATGGGTGATAATGGTCACCGGCCTGCTGCCGGTCGCTACCCGGCGCGAACTGCACGATGAACATCGTGTGGTGCATCGCTCCGACCAACTCGTCGACGAGCATCCAGACCGACACCCCCGCGATGCGCGGCCCCCGGTATCCCTTCATATTCAGCGGGCCGGGAGCGGGCAGCTGGGTGAGGTCGAAGTGGCCCACGGGCCGATGCGGGGCGGCGACCGCTCGCGGCGGCGCAGTACCGTCGGCCGCCGGGCTGGCACGCTCCGACGGGTAGCTGACCCCGCCAAGCTCATGGGGCTGAGGGGTGCGGACCCGGAACAACCGCAGCGTCTCCGGCCCGGGGTTGGACCAGGCGTGTGGCTCGCCCACCCGCACCAGTCCAAAATCGTCCGCCGTCACCCTATAGGACGCGGTCCCGATCGTGACGATTCCCGCGCCACCGAGAACGTAGAAGGACTCCTCGAAGGGGTGAACCGATCCGGCGAGCTCGGTGCCGGGAGTCAAGTCGACGAGAGCGATCTCGGTGTGAACCGACCCGGTGTGGCGCCCAACGAGCACCTCGGCGCTCACTCCGGCGCCTTCCTCTCGGATCTCACCGGCGCCGCGAGGGACGAAACTCCACCTGTTCATGACACCCCCTTGATCCCGTCCCAAGATCCCATCCAGCTCATAGCAAGCCGGAGAATCCATTGGCCGCATGGACCACGTGGCCGCCGACCAAGGTGAGATCAGCCTTGACCGAGGGAAGATCCACCCCCGGCTCGAAGACATCATGGGTCAGCACCGCAACGTCCGCCACCATGCCGGGGGCCAGAGTGCCCCGCTGCTTCTCGTCCAGCGAGAACCACGCACTCCCGGCGGTGTAGGCGGTCAGCGCCTCTGTGACCGTCAATCGATGCCGCTCGGCTCGGGGTGGGGCACCGTCGACCGACTCGCCGGTCACCAACCACCAGATGGCCCGCCACGGGTTGATCTCGGCGACCACGGTCGCATCCGTACCGGCGCCGAGGGGTATGCCGAGATCGAGGATGTCGCGCAGCGGCGGCGCATTGGCGGCCACTTCCTCGCCCCAGAGGGCAGCCGAGTCGGCCATCCGCCAGACCATCCTGTCCTGGATGGCGATGCCGAGACCGAGCGCTTTGGCCCGCTGCAAGCTGGCCAGACTCATCGGCTCGGCATGGGCCAATGAAGTCCGTGCCAGCCCGATCTCAGCATCGACTTCCTCCCAGATATCGAGAATGTCGGAGATGGTCGAGTCGAAGATGGCGTGCATGTGAATCGGCCAGCCGGCGGCCGCCAGCAGCTTCGAGATCTCCCGCAGCTCCGCCTTGGCCTCGTCCGACATGGTCCAGGGACGAACGCCCTCCATGTCGTGACAACCGAAGGACAGGATCTCGCCGAAGCCGGTGTAGCGCAGCATGTCGTCGCCGAACCCGGGCTGGACGTACTGCACCCAGCGCCGCGCGTCCTCCACCTCAGTCCCCCGCCCCCCCGGCACTAGATACAAGCGCGTCCGCACCGTCAGCTCGCCAGCGCGCCACAGGTCGAACAGCGCCCGGTAGGTTTCCGGCCCGACCCCGAACCCACCTGGGTCGATGACGCCGGTGATCCCCAGCGAGTTGAGCTCAGCGGCCAGCGCTTTGGTCGACTCCCCCTGCGAGTGCCGATCGGGGGGCGGGATCTGGGAGAGGATGGCGCCGAACGCTCCCGGGCCCCGGACGATCCCGGTCGGCGCTCCGTCAGGACCTCGCTCTATCGAGCCTCCCGGCGGATCCGCTTCAGGCAGAAGGGCCGTTGCCGCTGCGTTGAGCTTCGCCTCCTCGTAGAGCAACTGGACGTAGACCGGGTGGTCGGGGGCCGCGGCGTCGAGCTCGGCGATCGTCGGGCCGCGCTTCTCTTCGAAGTGGCCGGGGTGCCAGCCGCCCACTACCCGCACCCAGGTTCCCGGTGGGGACGACTTGGCGGCGGCTCGAATCCTGCCGAGGCCTTCGGCGACGCTCGTCACCCCGTCCCAACGCACCGCCTCGTTCCATGTGAGCCCAGCCCGCACGAAGTGGGTGTGCGAGTCGATCAGGCCGGGAATAGCCAGCCGACCTTCGAGGTCGATTACCTCCGCCCCGCTCGGCAGCTGGCGGGCAACGTCGCCGCGGTCACCCACGGCGGCGACCCGCCCATGAGCCAGCGCGACCGAATCAACGAACCCGCTTCCCGTCCAGATGCGCCCATTGACCAGCAGGCGATCGGGGTGGTCGCTCACTCGCCCCTCCATGACTCGGCGGCGGCGTGGCCGATCACGCCGCCGGCCGGACAGTATCATCGCCGCCCACGCCATGCAGCAGGGAGCCACTGTGGGATACGAAGTCGTACACACGGCAGACAACCACCCCCGCTACAACATGCCGTATGCCCCTGCCATCAAGGTGATGTCCGGCTCGATCGTGTTCTGCGCCGGGATCACGGCCGCCCCGGTCTATCACTCCCATCCCCACATCGCCCCGGAGTTCGACGACATCCCGCTCGATCCGGCCGAACAGGCGAAGATGGCGCTTGCCTCGCTCGCCCAGGTGCTTGCCGCGGCCGGAGGCTCGTTGACGGACGTCGTCGAGATCACTCGCTACATCAAGGACATTGCGGACAATCAGGACGCCATCAACCGCGTGTTGAGCGAGGCGTTCGGCGATCATCGTCCTGCCAGCACGACGGTCGAGGTTATGCGCTTGGCTACCGACCCGCGCCTGGTCCTGGAGCTGCGGGCAGTCGCCGCCATCGACTGAGGGACTCAGTGGGGCTCGGCGACGTCCGCCGGCCGGCCGGACGATCAGCGACCCGGCGGATCGAAGATGAGATGCCGCATTTGGTGTCCCCCGTCGATATTCAGGTTCACGCCGTTGGCCGATGGGTTCTCCAGCAAGAACCTCGTGGCATCGACGATGTGCTCTTCGAGCACCGGCCTGCCGGTGGGGGTGCGTGCCAAGACCGCCTCACGCACCGGGTCCTTACCGTCCCAAAACCAGCTGTCGAGGACGATCCCCGGATGAATCGCATTGATCCGAATGGGAGCAATCTCGAGCACGAGGGTGTTGAGCATCTTCTCGACACCGCCATTGACGCTGGTGACGGTGGTGGAGCCGGGATAGGGCTTCTCTTTGGCGAGACCACCGAACAACACGACGGCGCTCTCTTCGTGCATGCGGTCCAGCAGCTGGTGAATCGTCTCCGGGTAACCCACGAGCTTGAGCACCGCCAGTGCGCTGGCCCCCTCGATCCCGAAATCTCTGACACTGTTCTGGTCACGTAGCACGGCCGGAATCACCAGGTAGTCGACGGGGCCCTCCACCGGCGCCAGGCCGGCGGCGATTCCCGCCGGCTCGGCTAGATCGAGTGCCAGTCCGTGTGTGTCGCCGCCGATGCGAGCGGCGGCTTCATCAGCCCGGCCCTGGTCGCGGCTCGATACGTACACTCGTCGGCCGGCATCCGCGTAATGCTTGGCGATCCTCTCTCCGATCCCCGAGCTTGCTCCGACCACTACTACCGAACCGGCCATTCCTGTCTCCTCCTCTCGGCCTGGAGCGGGGTGGCACCAGCGTGGGCCAGACCTCTGCCCAGGCGACAACGGGCTGCCTCGCTATCGCGAAATCGCTTGCTGCACAACGGATAGCGGACGGGGCCGAACGTGATTTTCCGGTCCCGTTGGCCGCGGCGGCGAGTGTAGTGCAATCGTTTGTATCGAGTCCTGCCAGCTGCCACAATCGGCGGACCCGGGGCTGTCCCGTGGGTCCGAGGAGGAGCGGAATCGATGAGGAAATCGCGAAGATACGTCCACCTGCTCGCCTTGTTGCTCGCTTTTGCGCTGGTGGCAGCCGCCTGCGGCGACGACGAAGGCGACACCGACGAGCCGATTGTCGTTGGCGGCTCACTGGCCTTGACGGGCTTCCTCGCCCCGACGGCGGCCATCCACAAGGTCGCCGGCGACTTGTTCGTCGAGCAGCTCAACGCCAACGGCGGCCTGTTGGGCCGGCAGGTCGTGTGGGACGTCCGCGACGACGAGTCGACGCCCGACCAGGCCGCCGCGATCTACGAACGACTCATCACCGAGGAAAACGTGGATCTCATTCTCGGCCCGTACGGCACCGGCACGATCACGGCGGCCATGGCGGTGGCCGAGCGCGAGGGCTACGTGTTCCCTCACCACACCGCCTCGTTGACATATGCCTACACGTACGAGTGCCACTTCCCCACCTGGCCGGTCGGAGTGGACACCAACATCTCCAACCCCAACATCGTCTACGACGCCTTGGAAGCCTCGGGAAATCCGCCGCAGACCATCGGCTTCGTTCTCAACGAGTTCCCCGGCACTCAGCTCATTGGATACGGCCCACCGAATAGTGATGCCGGTGGTGCGATCTCCGAAGCGCGCAAGCGCGGGTGGGAGGTGGTCCTCGAGGTCAACTTCCCGACGGCGATCAGCGACTGGGCGCCGATAGCCGCTCAGGTGGCTGAAGCCGATCCCGACTTCCTGTATGTGGGAGCGCTCGGCGTCGATGGCCCCAATCTGCTCGCGGCTCTCGATGCGGTCGGCTACACGCCGCGGGGTCACTTCTACCAGTGGCCGGCGCCGGGCCCGCTGTTGGGTGCAGTGAATTCCGAGGGTGCGATGTCGGTGACGGTCTTCGAGAGCCACCCGCCCTATACCGACGATCCTGAGGCGGCCGCCATCGTCGAGGCATTTGGCGAGGCTGCCGCGGCCGAGGGAATTCCCTACACGCTCTTCGACGTGCAGGCCGCAGTGTCCTGGACAGCGTGGCAGGTGCTCACCGCAGGCGTCGAGGGTGCCGGCAGCCTGGACCAGCGGGAGATCTGCGACTGGCTGAAGGACAACCCGGTCGAGACGATCATCGGTACGATCGACTTCGACCCAGCCCAGCAGAACTACTACGGCGATCTGTCGGTCGTCAAGCAGATTCAGGGCGGCAAGTGGGTGGTCGTACATCCCGCAGACAGAGCGCTGCCGGGCGCCACGCCCCAGCTCTAGGCCCTGAACGGCTCCGGGAGCGACCCATACGCTCCCGGAGCCGATCAACTACCTTTCGTAGCTGTTGTGAATGCTGACCTCCTTCTTCAAGCCGCCGTGTCTGGGGCACTGATAGGCGGGCTCTATGCCCTGATGTCGCTCGGGTTGTCGCTCAGCTGGGGGGCACTGGACATCATCAACCTGGTGCACTTCATGTTCATCCTGTTCGGGGCGTACCTCACCTATCAGCTGACATCGTCTACGGGGATCGACCCGTTGCTGGCAGCGGTGATCGTCGTCCCTGTGGGATTCGTCGGCGGCGGGCTGCTCCAGGTCTTCTTCGAATGGGCTGGGCTGGACGAGTTCAAGTCGCTGATCATCACGTTCGGCCTCTTCATCATCCTGCAGAGTCTGGCCCGCACGATTTGGTCCGCGGATTTCCGAACCCTCGAGCAGAGCATCAACCCCTACGTCTCCGCGTCGGTGAAGGTGGGAGGGGTCTCGCTTCAAATCCCGCTGGTGATCGCCTTCGTCGCCGCAACGGCCATCGCGTTCGGCACCCGGGCATTGATGGGCGCCACCTACTTCGGCAAAGCCGTGAGAGCGGTTGTTCACGACGCCGACACTGCTCGCGCTTTCGGCGTCGACCCTCGCCGAGTCGGGGTGGTGTTGGCCGCGATCGCCAGCGCCTACTCCGCGCTCGCCGGTGTCCTCATCGCAACCTTCCAAGCGCTGTCGCCAACGATGGCGGTCGGCTGGTTTGGGATCGTCTTCCCGGTCGTGATCCTGGGCGGTCTCGGAAACGCTGTCGGTAATCTGCTCGCCGGAGTCATCATCGGAGTGGCCGCCGGCGTAGCAACCGTGGTGTGGGGCCCGCTGAGCGCTTCGCTGGTGACCTTCTCCATCATGGTCCTGGCCCTGCTCTTCCGACCGGAAGGCCTCTTCACCCGTCGAGCCACAATTTGAGGCGGTGTCGATGACGAGCCGCGGCCGTGCCCTGCTTGGCTTCGGAGTGGTCTTCCTCGCTCTGCTGGCGCTGCCGCACATCGCCTCCCGGCTCGATTGGCCGGGCTTCTACCTGACCTTCCTGTTCACCGCATTCTTCTGGATCACACAGTCATCGAGCTGGAACATGCTCACCGGTTACTCCGGCTACTTCTCTTTCGGACAAGGAGCTTGGTTCGGTGTCGGCGTATACACGACTGCGGTGCTCGCCGGCAAGCAGAGTTGGGGCTTCCTGGCTGCGCTCCCGCTGGCCGGGGTAGCCGCCCTGGTCGTCGGCTTGCTGCTCGGGGTCGTCGTCTTCCGGCTCCGCTCGCTTGGGGGCGAGATCTTTGCCCTCACCACGCTGGCGATTGCCTTCGTCCTCGCGTCGATCGCCCGCATCTTTCCGGAGATCGACGGCGGCCGCGGTTCCTTCATGACCAGCGTTCCTCTTCCCGAGTTTCTCGGCGAGTTCCGTCCGGCCGTGTACCGGATGACGCTGGTGATCATGATGCTCACCGTCTTGACCGCCTACCTCATATATGAATCCCGGCTCGGATGGGGACTGTTCGCCATCCGCGATGACGAACAAGTGGCCAGGGGCCTGGGGGAGCCGGTGTTCCGCTACAAGATGGCAGCCCTAGGTGCGAATGCCTTCTTCGGTGGGCTGATGGGCGGAGTGTGGGCACTCCAGATCGGCTTCGTCACCGTAGAGGATGTGTTCAACATCAGAGTGCCACTGTTCGTGATCTTGATGAGCGTGCTCGGTGGTACCAGACACTGGATGGGCCCCGTCGTTGGCTCCGTGATCATCTTCACGATCATCGACCGCTTCAACAGCGCCGGCTTCGAGGACTTCAACCAGGTCTTCATCGGGGGCCTGCTGATCGTGCTCGTGTTGGCGGTACGCGAAGGCATCTACCTCAGGCTCCGCGAGCGATGGCTGGCGGCCGGCGTGATCTTTGCCACCGTGATGATCTTGCTGACGTTGTTCAATCCGTCATCGATGGTGTGGAAGTTCCTGTGGGCGCTACTTGCCACGCTGGCGATGGCGCTCGTTCCTGATCGTGCGTGGCAAAGACTCGCCAACCGCGGAGGCGCTACAACCTCGGCCGCGGATCCGGAGCGAGAGAAGGTGGACGTGTGAAGCTGCTGGATTGCCGCGGGGTCCGCAAGTCGTTCGGAGGCGTTCAGGCGCTACAAGACGTTGACATCGCAGTCGATGAGGGAGAGATCCTCGGTCTGGTGGGTCCCAACGGATCCGGGAAGTCGACCCTCATCAACGTTTTGAGCGGCTTCTTTCCGGCCGACGCCGGCCAGGTCGACTTCGGCGGCATGAGTATCTTCGGCCAGGAAGCCAATGAGATTGCAGCCCACGGCATCGCCCGCACGTTTCAGATTCCGCGGCCTTTTGCCACGATGACCGCTCGCGAGAACGTGGCAGTCAGCTACATGTTTGGCCGCGAGAAACACTCCCTCGCTTCAGCCCGCTTGGCGGCTGATGAGTGGCTCGATTTCACCGGCCTTGCTCAGGTCGCTGACAGCAATGTCGATGAGCTCAACCTCCAGCAACTGAAGTTCCTCGAGCTCGCCAGAGCCATGGCCACTGAACCAAAGCTCATCCTGCTCGATGAAGTCCTGGCCGGACTGAATCCCGCTGAGATCGAGTCGTCGGTTGCGATGATCCGACGGATTCACGATCGCGGGATCACCATCGTCATCGTCGAGCATGTGATGCGGGTGGTGATGAGCCTCTCGCACCGCATCGTCGTGCTCGATCAAGGACGGGTCATCGCGGCAGGTCAGCCTGAGTCGGTGATGAACGACGAAGCTGTCATCTCCGCATACCTGGGCGGAAAGCGAATCTGATGCTCGAGATTCGGAGTCTGACTTCGGGATATGGTCATGCCCAGGTGTTGTGGGAGGTGACGGCGTCGGTCGGGACCGGCGAGATCGTCACCCTGCTTGGCCCCAATGGAGCGGGCAAGACGACGCTGGTGAACTCGCTGGCGGGCATCATCCGACCCTGGAGCGGACAGGTGCTTCTCGATGGCGCTGATCTCACCGCCACCAAGCCGCATCTGATCAGCGAGAGGGGGATCGCCGTGGTGCCGGAAGGACGCCGGATCTTCCCGGGCATGACCGTGGTCGACAACCTGCAGATCGGGGCCTACAACAAGCGAGCCCGACCCAAACACGCCGACAACATCGAGCGTGTATTCGCCATCTTTCCCCGCCTCGGTGAGCGGAGGCGTCAGCTGGCGGGCTCGATGTCCGGAGGCGAGCAGCAGATGCTGGCGATCGGTCGTGCCCTCATGTCGGAGCCGACGCTGCTGTTGCTCGATGAGCCATCGCTGGGACTTGCCCCCATCATCGTGGAGGCCATCTTCGACATCCTGCAGCAACTCAACGAGGAGGGCCTCTCGATTCTCCTGGTAGAGCAGAACGCCGTCGAGGCACTCGACCTCGCCGGGCGCGGGTACGTTCTCGAGGAGGGAAGGATCGTCGGCGAGGGGAGCTCCGACGAGCTGCTGGCAGACGAGCGGCTGCGGAAGGCCTACCTCGGGCTGTAGCCCTCAGGGCACTGCCACCCGCTCGATCTTGCGGGATCGGGTCAACCCCACGTTCCGTCACCCTTAGAGCAAGACCCCAGCGACCAGAACCACACCGGCAAACGCCAGCAGCGCCAAGACAGCCCGGCTGAAAACCGCCGGGTTGAGGCCACGCGCCACGGCTTCCCCGAGCGGTGTAACCACCACGACCGGGATCGTCGCCAGCAGCGCCTGGCCGAGCCGCTCTCCGGCGAAGCTACCCAGCTGCAGCAGCGTTCCGGTCTGCAAGAGTCCGAAGCCGAGGAATGTAACGGTCAGTGCAAACACAAACTCGTCGCGGGGCCATTTGAGGCTGTGATAGAAGCTTCCGAACACCACCCCGGAGTTGCCCAGGGCGCCATGCATGAGACCGCCGACGGCCCCGGCAGGTACCGCGAGCATCAGGCCCTGCCGAGGCGTGAGCGTGGCCTCGGGACGGACCACGCTGACGACGACGTAGAGAAACACCGACGCCGCAAGCACCAGCGACAGCACTGCATCGTCGAGTCGAGTCAAGAGAACCGTTCCCACGATGGTTCCGACGGCGCCCGCCAGCAACAGCCGGGTCAGCAGACGCCGGTGGGTCGTGGCCGCGTGACGATTGCTCCAGAGCAGCATCGCGTTGGAGACGATGTTGCCGAGCGAGACCACTACGACCGTGTGCTCGACGCCGAGAAAAGGGGCCAGCATCGGCACTGCGAGGAGCGGCCCGCCGAAACCGGTGATGCCCTTGATCCAAAAGCTGAAGGCGGTCACCGCCAGGATCAGCAGTAGTTCGCCCAGATGCGATCGCCTAGCGCTGCATGGACGTACTCGACGAGCTACCCAACAACCTCAAAGCTGCGCCCCGCAGGGAAGCTGCCGCGGGTCATTGCGTGGTCGCGCTTTTCCGTTCTCGGGATAGGAGTTCCGGATCGCAGTCGATTCGAAGCCGATCTTCAATCAGGCCGGAGCCGGCTCGTCGTGCATGACGGACTTCACCTTGGCGACAACCTCCGGTGACACCTCTTCGAGTCCATGAGCATCCTTGGCATGCTCGGCCACCAAGGCCAGCGTCTCGTCTTCGGTGTCGCCCTTGACGACACCTTCGCAGTCGAATCCCACGTCCCGGCAGTTGACCACCTTGGTCATCAGCGTCCTCCTCGTATGACAATCAACCAGACCTGACGCTACTCGACACCGGTAGGCATTTCAGCCAGCCGGCCAGTGGGGCTCGCAGGGCTCGCCAAAACGTCCGCTATCTCCTACCCGGCCTTGGCGACGATCGTGGTGACTGGCACCTGAACCGCCCTGGAGATCCGGCGGGGAAGATCGGCCCTGAACCACCGGGAGGTTCTCTCGGGAAGCATCGAGACGATGATCTCGTCATACGCGCTGCATTGCACCTGCAGCTGGACCGCCTTGAGGGGATCCGGATCTCCGAGAGCGCCGAGAGCACAGGCACCTGCGGCTCGCACGGCGCCGAGCGCATGCTTGAGGCGGGCCCGAGCTCCTTCGGTTCCGGGCTCGACGGGACCCTCGAGCCCGCTCCAGTCCAGCGAGTAATCCTTCTCCGCCGTGTTGGGTACTAGGAAATGAAACAGACTCTCGCCCGCCTCGGCGCGCAGCAGAAGTTCTTGCATGAGTTGGTCGGTCGCCAGCGTTTGGTTGGCGATGACGAGGTAGCGGCGCATTGGACTCCCTTCAAGAAGTTGACTCGTCGTCTGAGAGCCATGCCCCAGCCGTTGAGCCCCTACCGTCGGCACGCAACAGCGGCTACCTCGGCCTGCTCCACGAAGCATATGCGACGGTGACCCCCGTGGCTAGAGGCGACTGTCGCCCCTTGGACAGGACGCGGTTGCCAATACCGAGGTCGCGGGGCACACTCGGGGCGGATCGGCGTGTCCACGTCGATGCATTCGATCGCACCTGCGGGAGGAGAGATGAGCCACTTCGTGATCAATCCACACGGCCGGCTGCAGGAGTGGATTGCCCACGACAAGGGCTACTTCGAGCATGCCGGTCTCGCCGATTATGAGCTGCGGGCACATCCGCTGCTGACCAAGGAGGCACCGTGGCGGTCGTCCGTCCCCGACGTTCTCCTCGACAACCGCGAGGGTGCCTACCAAACCTACGAAGAGGGACGGGACGGATCGATCAGCTGCGCGTGTCACTGGACGGTGAACGTGGCTGCCTCGGCGAGCCACGGCCGCCTGTGGGGTGAGGCATATTCGATCTCACCCTGCGCCATCGTCGTTCCGGAGGACTCGAACGTGCGGACGCCGCAGGAACTCGCCGGAGTGCCGGTCCATGTCGGCTACCAGTCGGGCAGCCACTACACCACCGTCCAGGCGCTCGAGCCGTTCATGGATTCCGGCGAGATTGAGCTGAGGTTCGGCGGCAGCCCAGCGGATCGCGTCGATCAGCTGCTCGCCGGAACCGCACCTGCGGCCACCGTCTTCGGCCCTCAGCTCTACACAGTCGAACAGCTCGGTTTCCGCAAGATCCTCGACTGCACCTTCATGATCGCCGCGATGATTCCCGACAGCGCCGACCTGGAGGACGTGCGCCGCTACTACGAAGCGCTGCGGAGGGCGCAGGCCGACATCGATCGTATGCATCAGTCATACGTCCACTACTACCTCAAGGAGCTTCCGCCGCGCCACGCTGCGCTGGTCGATGTCCGTCGTTTCGGCCCGGGCGAGCGAATCGTCTTCGAGCCCTATACACGAGAGATGTACGAATCCACCCATCGCTGGGTCGAGAATCGGGACATCTTCGACGCCGAGAAGTTGGGCCACGCCGACTACGCGCAGGCAGTCATCCGCCTCGGCTGAGCGCCGGTGTCGGGCAGGGGCAGCGCTCGATCCCCCAAAGGCCGCCGCGCCGCGGCGCAAGCTCACCCCTGAGCGAGCAGCTTGCGGAGCAACCCCCTCAGCGTGTCCATCTCCTTTGCCGTCAGTCTGGAGGTGAAGCTCGCTTCGAGATCGTCGAGATGGACTTCGGTCGCCGCCACTAGTACTCGTACCAAACCACAGAGTAGGTTATCTGCGCAGTCAGATACTTGCACCGCAGGAAAGGACCGAGATGACGGCACCCGCCGCCGAAAGCATCACCGGCACGTACACAATCGATCCCACCCACAGTCGCGTAGGCTTCTCGGCGCGTCACGCCATGGTCGCCAAGGTGCGCGGCTCGTTCAAAGAATTCGAGGGGTCCGGCTACTTCGACGCCACCGACCCAACCAACTCCAATCTCGACATCACCATTGCCGCCGTCAGCATCGATACCCGCAACGAAGACCGCGACGCCCATCTGCGAAGCAACGACTTCTTCGACATGGAGCAGTACCCAGAGATCCGCTTCAAGTCCACCGGAGTCGAACAGGTGAACGGCGACCAGTACAAGGTGACCGGCGACCTCACAATCAAGGGAGTCACCAAGCCGGTAGTGCTCGACGTCGAGTACGCCGGCACGTCCGTCGACCCGTACGGAAACCGCAGGATCGGCCTCGAGGGTGGCGCCACCATCAAGCGCAAGGACTGGGGCGTCAACTGGAACGTCGCCCTCGAAGCCGGGGGCGTACTGGTGAGCGAAAAGGTCAACCTGGAGTTCGAGGTATCCGCCATCCGCACCGACGCCTAGCCTTTGACCCAAGCCCGGGGGCCGGGCGTAGCTCGGCTCCGGGTGTCAACCCGAAGGAGATGCCGTGCCCTTCTCTCCGGTACGACTCAACCACGCCGTTCTCTTCGTCGCCGAGCTGGAGCGCGCCGTCGACTTCTACACCCGCGTGTTCGGCATGGAAGTGATGGCGCGGGAGCCGCGGGCCAACGCCGCTTTCCTCCGTCTGCCCCGCTCCGGCAACCATCACGACCTCGGCTTGTTCGGGGTCGGGCCCACCGGCGGCGCAAAGCAACGTGGCGCCATCGGCCTCTACCACCTGGCCTGGCAGGTAGACACCATCGACGAGCTGGCTGCGGCTCGGGAGACACTGATCGCGGCCGGCGCAATGACCGGTGAGTCCAGCCACGGCGCCACTAAGAGCCTGTACGGCGCCGATCCCGACAGCAACGAGTTCGAGATCATGTGGATGCTCCCCCGCCGGGCTTGGGGTGAGTACGAAAACGCCGCTCCCGTCGAGCGGCTGGACCTCGACGCCGAAGTTGCCCGCTGGTCGGGAGTCCGCACTGCCGGCGAGATGAGCGGGGCGGCCTGAGCGGCACCGGCTGACCCGCAGGGCGACGTTCAGGCTCGGAAGGTCCCGGGTCGGGGCTGTCGCTCGGCGACGCAACAGACGTCATCCCACGGAAGACGGCCGGCCACGTCCTCATACGTCAGCTGCAGTACCGGCACCGAGGCGGAGTCGGGCCGCTCATGGAAGCTGTTGGCGCCGAAGACGATCTCGCCGGGATTCGGCACCTCCTCGGGGACAATCCGCCGCGGCCGTTCCTCCAACTCGATCATCTGGCCCGGCAGAGGCGTCTCGCCAGACTTGATCCGCCCTCCCAGCTCGTTGAGGACCATGCCGGCTGTTGCCGGATCAACCCCGAAATCCAGAAGCTCGGGGTGGCCCAGCCCAGCCAAACCGATCGTGTAGGCGAAGGCCGGTCCCTCGTCGTCGCAGCCGCAACTCGGAACGCAACATCCCCCACCGCCGACATACTGGATCGACCATCCGTAACGTTGGATCGTCTCCATGCGCGGGGCGGCGAGCTGATCGAGCCAGGCCTGAATCTGAGTATTCATCGAAGCCTCTTTCCCCACTGAAGGAATTGTCCCGAACCTATCGCCCGCCACCGACAGGTCTCACTCGGGCGCCCACGACGATTACTAGCCTCCGCCGGTGCTTCGTCGCCTCTCTCCTGCTTGGGTGTTCGGCGCTCTTTCGGCTGCGTTGTCGGCCGGCTACGGAGTGCTGTTCACCGTCGTCGGTGACTTCCGCGACGAATACGGCATAAGCGAGACTGCAATTGGCCTCGTCATCGGGGCCGGGTTCCTGTCGGCATTCGTCGCTCAGGTCTTCATAGCTCCGATCGCCGACCGGGGCCGGGCGCGCCAGCTCATCCTCGTCGGCGTGGCCGCCAACGTGGCAGGGCTGTTGATGATGGGCTTCGGAGACAACCTGGCGCCGATACTCGCCGGGCGTCTCATATCGGGAATTGGCATCGGCGCCGCTACCCCGGCGATCCGTCGCATCGTGATCCTGGCCGACCCAGACCACCTCGGGCAGAACCTCGGTCGGCTGCTGTCGGCCGACGTCTTCGGCTTCGCCTTGGGGCCGGCGATCTCAGCGGTGCTGGTCGGCCCGGCGGGCCTGGCCGCACCGTTCGTGGTGGTAGCGGCGGCGACCAGCCTCATCTTGCCGCTGACGTTCCTCGTCAGCGCCGATGAGACGAAGGAAGTCGTGTCGCAACGCTTGGCACTGGATCTGCTGCGCTCACCTATCGTCACCGGAGCCGTCGTGCTCGGTGCCGCAGTGTTTCTCATGATCGGGGCGTTCGACGCGCTATGGGACGTGGTTCACGAGGATCTGGATACGCCGATCTGGCTGGCGAACCTCGGCATCACCCTGTTCGCCATACCGCTAGTCGTCCTGGGACCCACGGGCGGTCGACTGGCCCAGCGGGTCGGCCCGTTTCGCGTCGCCGCCATCGGCCTGCTCGCCGGCGCCTTGTTCATGTTCACCTACGGCCGGCTGCCCAGCGGCAGCTGGATCTTCGCAATTGCGATGATCCACGCGGTGACCGACGGCCTCACCATCGCTGCCTCGGGGGTCGCCATTGCCATGGCGGTAGCGAAGCAGCGTCAGGCCGGCGCGCAGGGCCTGATGGGAGCGGCCCAGGCTCTGGTAGCCGGCGTGACCGCCATCGTGATCGGCGCTCTCTACGAAACCTCCGGCCGGGCAACGGCGTATGCTGCCGGCGCGATCGGCATGGTGGCGCTGACAGTCGTGGGCATGACATTGGCGGCACGGTTCTGGCGCAGCGGCCGGCATCGGAGAACAGCGGCGGGGCCAGACGCCCTGGAGATGCCTCTCGACCCGACCCGCCCCTTCTAGGAACCGCGCCACGGGAAACTCGCCCATCGTGTGGCTCTTGGTCTTCAGGCGTCCGCGGCCAATGCGTTTTCGAGATATGACCAGTCGCGCGCAAACCGGTATGAATGACGCGGCGGCGGCTGCGGCGCCTGGGTCTCGAGCCAGCGAACGATTCCGTCGCCGATGTTGCGGAACTCGTGGACGCAGCCGACTCCGGCCCACGCCACGTCTCCCGGCCGCAGCTCGTACGTGGAGCCGTCGAAGACTGCTTCTACATCACCGTCGAGGATCATGTACGTCTCTTCGAGGGGGTGGTCGTGGGCCCCCGCGAAGCCACCCTGCTCGTACTGAACCATGAACATCGTGGAGAGGTCGGCGCCGAGATCGGAGTCGACCATCATCTTCACAGTGATCCCGCTGTACACGAGGAGGGCGGTCCGCATGCTGGCGCTCACTGCAAGCCGGTCTTGCGTCTGCAGAGTGGGGTCCATCGAGTCCGGGTCGATGTGGCCGAAATAGCGGTTGCGCGGATCCCGAACGTCGATCGGAACAGCGGCACCGGCGTCGATGGGACGAGGAAACTGCGTATCGAACCCGAATCGTTCGCGGGGCATGGGCGCTTTCATCTCGGCGAATTCGGCTGCCTCATCAGATGTGTTGCGAAACGCATGGCTCATCCCTACGGGAATGAGGCCGTAGTCGCCGGTGACCAGCTCGTAGCTCCCCTCGGTTGTGTCAACGGTCAGCCTCCCCGCAACGACGTAGAGCGTTTCTTCGAACGAGTGGACGTGGGTGGCGATATGCCCCCCCGGGTCCAGCCGGGCGACGCGGAACCCGGTCTGCACCGAGCCGCCCGCCTCGTCGACTATCGAGTCGGCGGTGTAGCCCTGGCTCCGTCCGTCGAACTCGGGAGGAACCGTGTAGTCGAGATCCGTCTGCTTCCTCACGATATGGGCCATCAGCCGACACCTCCTCCAGGCGACCATGCGAGCGCGCTTCCACCACGTCCACGGCACCGGTCCTGGCTGGTCCGCAGCACGGTATGACTGCCGCCGACCAACTCCTGTCGGTGATCAGCCGAGTACCGGCAGGCGAGGAGCGGCGAGGCGATCCATCCGCGGCGTCAGTGTGCCTAGCAATGCGCCTAGCTCCCAGGATTGCCAGGGCCGGGTTGGGGCGTTCCACTGATCAGTGACACTACTCAGTGACACTACATACTTCCGACTGACTCCTCCCGGCCGAATCAGTTGTGCAACAGCACTCGTGGCAGATCGGCGTGTCGCGCAGGGCGAAGCCGGGCAGGATGCAGATCCGCATCGGACGCACTGTCGCGAGCATAGGAGACCGTGTGCACATGCCTCAGCTGCGGCCGCGTTTCGGGTCGGGCGCGATCTGACAGGAACCGCGATGCGGTCAGCCGACGTTTTCTCGCCATGCAGAGGCTGGTGGTTGTAGCTTTGGCAGCCGCAGTGGCCGGATGTGCTCCGGCCGCGACCAATCCACACGCCGTCACCACTCGCACTCCGGCGACCTCCGTTGCGATCGATCTCGGCTCCAACGCACTCGCACCTGTCTCGTGGCCGGCCGGCACGGTGACCTGCGCCGAGCTCGAGGAGGACTTCCCGACCGGCGCCGACGATCACGGCATCGACCTCGATCAAGGCCTCTTCACGTTCTACCGGGGGCCCGCCCAGATCGAAGAGACGATCCAGTTCCTCGATGATCCCACCTGTGCTGCCGGCTCGACGGCCTGGGACTTCATGATCCGTCAGGTGATCGACCTAGACGCGCTATACCGGGTGGGGACGCTCTGCGACTTCCACCAACGGCTGAACATGCCTGGCCCCCAACCGGCCAACTTCGAAACGGTGGCTGCCCATCTGGCGGTGGCCGCCGCACTGTGCAGTTGACGATGGCGGCCGCGGCTCAACCCTGCGACAGTGGAGCTGTCCTGGCATCGGCCAACGCCTGAACGCCCCACCTCGAGTCATCGGCCCGGTTCACCGACGCGGCCTACCCAAACCGTGAAAGCCATCAGCTTCTCATCGCCCACGTGGTCGGCGGCCCACTTGGCTTGGTCTGCGTAGAACTGCTCCGCCTGAGGCCCGGGATACAGCGCGCGATATGCGGCAGCGGATTCCTCGATACGGCGTTGGTAGTCCTCCCACGCTCCCGACGATCCTGCGATCTCGGCTAGGGGCGTGACCCCGTAGTCCTGCAAAGTGCGGCGCTGTTCGTCGACGGTCAGCGCATCCTCGTAGTCGGGAACTCGCGCAGGATCGGTGTCCGGGCGGCGCTGCAGGTCGCCGAGTGCGATCATGCCTCCGGGGCGAGTGCGGTGGACCACTGCCTGCGCGGTTCCGGCAAACCCGTCCCAAATCCACGACGCCCCCACACACAGGACGATGTCCCACTCCGGCTCAGCGGGCAAGTCCTCCGCCTTGCCGAGCCACCACGACAGCGATCCCCGCATCGCTCGGCGGCGGCTGCGCGCCGCGGCGCGGGCGATCTGCCACGGCGACAGGTCGATCCCAACACCTTCTATGGCGGCCGCGTCGGCCAATCGCAACAGCAGCTCACCGTGACCGCAGGCGATGTCGAGCACCCGATCACCGTCGGTCGCGTCGAGAGCGCTCACCACCTGGTCGAGGTCTGCGCTGGACAACGGGTTCATGATGTCCATTCGGTGATGGAGGGCTTCGAACACGTGGAATCGCTCCCACGCCCGCTCTACAGGAGTATCCGGCAGGACCACCACCTCGGCGGGTAGGTGCCGCTCCGAAGGAGGGCGGTTGTCACCCATGGTGCGCCGGCCTTCGACTCATTTGGCGTCGGCCAGGATCTCCGCCAGCGTGCTCAGCATTGCCATCGCAATCTGGGGACGCTCCTCCATGAGCGTCTCCAGCATCCGGCAGTCGATCACCAGGCCGTGCATACCGACGTCGCCGGCCGTGGCCGTCAGCGAACGGGGCTGATGGCGCAGCATCGCCAGCTCCCCAATGTGCTGGCCCGGCCCGCGGGGGGCGATCGGCACGTCACCGGTTAGCTGCACTTGGCCGCTGACGATCACGATCATGTCGTCTTCCCAGTCGCCCCGATGGAAGATCAGCTCGTGCGGACCGTAGCGGCGCTCCTCAACGCGCTCAGCGATCCGTTCCAAGTCGGCCACGGCCACGCCGGAGAACATAGGCACGGCCTGCAGCGCCAATATCCGGTCGGCGATATCGAGAGACGCGACGACATCCATGGCCCGATTCTGCCCAATCACTCCGTCGTTTGCCGATGCACGCTCAACCGCCTTCGGATACGCTGACAAGCGGGAGATGCTGGGAGTGCGCGGTGGGCGCCAGAGCGGCGATCGAAGCTACCACCACGGGGGGAAGTAGCCGTGCGTGGCGCGCCCTCAACGTAGAGCCGGACGAGCAGCCCCGGGTCATCTGGGCGGGGGCGATGTTCTTCGCCGTGCTCGCCAGTGCGAGCATTGGCCTCAATGCGGCCGACGCGCTGTTCTTCCTCCGCTTCGGCGTCGACTCGCTGCCGTGGATGATCATGTTCTCCGGTCTAGTGGTAATGGTGGTCACCATCGGCCATGCCGCCGGATTAGCCGCGTTCGGAACTCGTTCCTGGTCTTGGGTCGTCACGTCGATATTCGCCCTGTGGCTGGTTGCCGAGCGGATCGGGATTGGCGCCGACATGCCCGGTATCTATCCGGTGGTGTGGCTGACCGGCCAGGTCGTGATCTATGTGGGGTTCACTCTGCTGTGGGATGTCGCCGGCGAGCTGGCAAACGCCCGTCAGGCCAAGCGGCTGTTTCCTCTGTTCACGTCGGCGGGTATTGCCGGAGCGGTCACCGGCAATGCGTTGACCGGACCGCTCGCCAATCTGCTGGGAACGGAGAACCTCCTCATCGTGCAAGCGGTCGGACTGGCGCTCGCCGGGCTGCTCGCCAAGATCACAACGCAGCGGTTCATCGGTCGCCGGAGCGTGGCGGCAGGGAGCGTCATCGCCGACCTCGGCACCGGCCTGGCGACGACTCTGCGCGTGCCGCTGTTCCGGCTGATCGCCGGAGTAGGCGCCGCCCTCTCCGTCTTGTTCTTCATGGTGTTCTTCCCATTCAGCGAGGTTGCAGCGGCGTCGTTCGAGACCGAGGAGTCATTGGCCGGGTTCCTTGGCCTGTTCTCCTCGGCGGCCACGGCGACGACGTTCCTGGTCTCACTGCTCATTGCCAACCGGTTGTTCACCAGACTCGGGGTGGTCACCGTGCTGGGCATCGTCGCTCTGATCTACGTCGCCGGCTTCTCGCTCTGGCTGGCGGCTCTGGGTCTGTTCACGGCAACGCTGTTTCGCGGCGTGCAGTGGGTCGCAGTCAACGCCCTGGCCAGCACAGCGTTCAACTCGCTCTTCAACGTGCTCACGGGGCGAACCCGCACGCAGGTGCGAGACTTCGTGGCGGCAGTTCCGGTGCAGCTCGGCACGGTCGTCGGCGGGGCGGTGTTGCTGTTGGGCTCCGGCCTGACGCAACGCAGCCGCACCCTCGTCTCCCTCGGGTTCGCCGTCGCGCTCTTGCTGCTGGTGATTCCCATGCGTCGGGCCTACTCGGCGGCGCTGGTCGACGCCGTCCGTCATGGGCTGTCCGACGTATTCACGGCATTCCTGCCGGGGATGCAGAAACCGCGTCACGACGCCGACACCCTGGCCGCTCTGACATCGGGCATTGCTGAGGCCAACCCGGGCCGGCGCCGCGTGACCGCCGCCATCCTGGGCGAGGTGGGAGGGCGCAGCTCGCTCGAGGCGCTGCGACGGTTGCTCGAGGATGAGGACGACACCGTACGTCTGGAGGCACTCGAAGGCCTCATCAAGCTCGAGAGCGAGTCGATCACAACCGAGGCCCTCGGGCTCGTGGCCGATCCGTCCTCCCGGGTGAGGAGGCGGGCCATCGGGCTCCTGCCGCGCGACCAGGCCGCCTCGCCGCTGATCACCGCCGCTCTCGACGACCCGGACTGCGAGGTACGGGCGCAAGCCGCCCGCATCATCGGGGGCCATCGCGGCCGCCAGATCATCGACGAGATGATGCAAGCCGACGACGCCGAGGCAGTGGCCGCCGCCATGCGCTGCGTGCTCGCCGAGCCGGCCCTCGCCCACGTCGACGCCCGCCGCTTTGCCGACCACCCCGATGGGCGAGTGCGCGCCGTCGCCGCCGAGATGCTGGCTGTCCGCCGCGATTCGGTGCGGACGCTGCGACACATGCTCGACGACGGTTCGTCCCAGGTACGGCTGGCGGCGGCCCGCGCCTTGACGGCGGTGGACCGCAGCGCCATCCACGACGTCCTCGAGCATGGGTCGGTGCGAGCTCGCGAATCGGCCCTGCAGTCACTCGTCGCCGAGGCGGACCGCGACGAATACTTGCGCGCCTGGGCCGCCAGCGAGCTGGATCGGGCGGCAGAGCTGCACATGTTCCGGACTGCAATCGAAGCCCGGATGGATGGTGCCTCCATCGCCGCCGAGTATCTGGCGCGGGTGCTGGAGAAGCGGGAGCGGATGGTCGAGCGGTGGGTGGTGACGGCGCTGGCAACGGAAGAGACCATTGCCGCCCTCCCTCTCGTCACCCGGGGCGCCATCTCGGGCGATGCCGAAGTCAAGGCGGAAGCTCTCGAGGCCATCGAGTCGATCGCCAACCGTGCATTGGCCCGACGACTGGTCGCCCTGCTCGAGGATCAGGGCGATGGCGCCCGGCCATATCGGCTGCAAGCGCTGCAGGACTTGGCGGCCGACCACCAGCACTGGTTCCGGGCGCTCGCCACCCGCGCTCTCTTCGAGGAGCTGACCCACGATCTGGAGGTGGCCAGCGAAACGGCCTCCACCGACGACTCTCCAGTGGTGCGCACCGCGATTCCGCAGCACGCGGCCGCTCAGATCTCCGATTCGCGAGCACTCACCGTGGTGGATGCCGTCCTCGCCCTTCAGCAAGCTGCCATATTCGAGCATCTCGACCCCGAAGAGCTCGAGGTGCTTGCCGAACTGAGCGACGAGCGGCGATTCGATGCCGGCGAGCTGGTCTACCGGCAGGGCGCCCCCAGCGACGAGTTGATGCTGATCATCGCCGGGCACGTGGTAGTGATCCTCGCCGACGGAGACAACCGCCGGGTGATCGCCGAGCACGGCACTGGGGAACCGGTTGGCGAGCTCGGAGTGCTGTGTCGTCAGCCGCGCGTGGCCGACGTCGTGGCGGGCCCCGACGGGTTGCGCGCGCTGGTGATCGAGGCCGACAGCTTTCTGTCCATCGTCGAGGAGCAACCCGCAATCGCCACTGCTCTGATGGCAACGCTGGCGGAGCGGATCGCCCATATGGTCGATCCCACCGGGGCGGGCGGCATTGCCCCTGTCGGATGAACGGCCCTGTCGGATGAACGGCCCTGTCGGATGAACGGCCCTGCCGGATGAGGCCGTCCCAAGTCCGACTGGCGGCACCCGCTTGGGCGGACGTCACTGAGCGGGCTGGATCGTATGGGCTGGATCGTATGGGCTGGATCGTATGGGCTGGATCGTCTGGGCTGGATCTCGGGGCAGGACAGCGACCCGGTCAGGCGGTCCCCACCACCCGCAGGTCGATCTGCGGCTCGTTCTGGAGTGTGTTGTGGACCGTGCACGCCGAAGCTACCCGGCGCAGCCGATCGACATCCGCCGGGGTGAGGTCTCCTGCCACCTCCATGACCATGGAGATCGACGACACCCGGCTCGGGGCGGAGGACTTGTCGGCCTCCACCACCATGGACACGGCGTCGATCGGCAAGCCGGTGTTCTTGGCGAACGTCAGCATCGTGCCCATGGTGCACGCCCCGAGAGCGCCCACCAACAGTTCCGTAGGGCGAAAGCCGTCTCCGGGCCCACCGTCCTCGACGAGATCATCGATCACGGTGGTGACCCCGCGCGCCTCGATCTCCATGCGTCGCCCCTCGATCTGCCTGACTTCGACCTTCACAACCGCTCCTAACCAGCCGGATAACCGGCGTGCAGCGTACCGCGCCTGGGGACGCCCGGCAGATCTCGATTAGAGCGCCGAAGCCGCCGGGTTCCGAACCTCGATGATGGGCTCCACGACGACCGTGGAAGCCACCGAACGGCTCACGAGGCAGGCGGTGTCGGCTTTGTGTATGAGCCGGCGAGCGCGATCTACCTTGCTCTCGTCATCGATGACCACCCGGGGCCGCAACGTCACCTGGTCGAACGCATAGAGCCGATCTTCGCCGCGGCGAAGATGTCCGGTGGACTCGTCGGAGTAATCGACTACGTCGAGGCCGGACGCCGCGGCGATCGCCCGGAACGTTGTCATCAAACAACTGGCCAATGCCGCCACGAAGAGGTGCTCGGGGCTCCACAGACCCGCCGGACCACCAAACTCGGGAGGCGAGCCGACCTCCATCGCCGGCAGATGGTCTGCCGGCGCCTTGACCACCCCGGTCTTGACGCCGGTGGTGGTCAGCTCGACCGTGTAGTCGTGAGAGTCGATCAAGCGTCATCCTTTCGGTATGCCCCGCGCCGGAGCGGCCGAGCAGCCGTTCGTCTCATGCGTCGGGTTTGATTCGTCAACTTTCAACAGGGAGCCCCGCCTCGAGCCAGGTGAGGATCCCGCCTTCCAGCTCGTAAACCTCCGCGAAACCGAGATCTCTCATTGCGTCGACGGCTCGCGCCGACCTGTTCCCCGATCTGCAATAAACGAAGTAGGGCTGTTCTTTGTCGAGGGCGTCGAGCATCCTGACGAAGTCGGGCTCGTAGAAGTCGATGTTGGTGGCTCCGGCTATGTGGCCCTCGCCGTACTCCTGCGGGGTCCGCACGTCGAGCACCACCAAGCCGGCAGGCTGATTGGCCAACAGCTCGTGCGCCTCGGCGGCCGGGGTCAAGTCGAAGACGGCAGTGTCACCGCCACATGCCGTCAGCATCAAAGCGGCCGCCAGCGCGGCTGCTGCGATGTTGCGTTTGCGTGATCCGGTCATGGCTGGTGCTCTCCTCAGACCTGCGTCATCTTATACCCCCGGGGGTATATGTCAAGATGGCCCTGCGCTAGGCGAGCTGGAGGAACAGCTTCTCCAGCCGCTCGGGCGTGTAGCCGCTGTCGGCGGCCCGGTCGGGATCGAGAGCACATTGCGCCAGCGTGGCCGCGAAATACTTGAACCCGGCGTGCTCGAGCGCCCGCATCGCGGCGGCAAACTGGGTGACCACCTCAGAACACTCTCGACCTGAGTCGATCATGCCCTGAATGCCGCGGATCTGTCCCTCCACCCGACGCAGCCGTTTCTGCAGGTCGATCACGATCTTGTCATCTAGCTCCATGAGGAGGGATTATACCCCCTGGGGTATAAGAGGCACGCCGGCGCTCCTTACGCTCAGGTTGCGGCCGACGCCAAGCGACCTCCCTCGAAGAGCCTCCTGAGTGCGAGGGACTGGATCAGCCGCCCGCGGCAACTCGCGACACCTCCTCGCGAGGAGCCCGGGCCGCTGATCGCAGCCCGGGCTCTCGCTTGGCGAGATCGTCGCTCAGTCGAGCGAGAACTCCTGGGTTTGGGGGTTGAGTCGCGCCAGACGCATGGCCCCGGCCAACGCGTTATCGCTCACCCGGAACACATTGAGGCCCCGTGTGATGTCCGACTCGTAAACGAAGTTGTTGTACCAATAGCTGGACCACGACCCGCCGATCTGGCAGAAGCCGCCGCAGAACGGCCCGGGTCCCAAGGACACGGGGTCCTGGAAGGCCACCGTTACCGGATGGGCCGGATCCGTGAAGTCGGTCACGTAGGTGCCCGCCTGGTAGTTGCCGCTCACCACCACGTAGCGGCCGCTGCGCAGCGGCACGATGTTGTAGTTGTGGATGGTGCAGTTCTCGTCGGCGCCCTGGGCGCGGGGAAGCACCCACTCCCCGAGCTTCGATCCGTCCTGGGCGCTGTAGAAGAACATGCTCTTGTCGATGTCCGGATCGTCGGCTTCGCACTCGCCGGCACCGCCCCCACCGGGCTCCCAGCCGGCCACCAGGACCTCACCGTCCCAGGTGAAGGCGGCGGAGTGCCAACGACCGTTGGTGCCAGCCTCGCCGACGCCGGGCTCGAAGATGGTGAACGACAGTTCCGGATCACGTGGGTTTGCGATGTCCCACACGTTGATCGTGTCGGCGCTGGCACAAGCCGCCTTGTTCACACTGCCGAGGATGACCGCGGCATCGTGGCAACCGGGAGTCACCGCCGTGGTCGGGCCGGCCAACGGCTCACGATGGATTAGCGTCGCCGCGCCCGGATCGGCGAGCGGGACGGCGATGATGTCCATGAAGTCACCGGCGGCGGCGCCTCCGGTGCACCCGCCGGCACTCGAGTTGTTGCTGTAGATGATTAGATCGCCCTCATCGACGCCGGCCGCCGTCGCCGTGTGGGAACCGCACGGCAGCTCTAGCGCTCCCAGCAGCTGCGGGTCGGCGGGGTTGCTGATGTCCCAAATGTGCAGGCCCTCGAAGCCCGCCGGAACGATCGTGTTGCCGCAGACCCGGTCATCGGCCCGCTTGGTGTTCCACGACCGCACGAGGACGTGATCCCACACGACGATGTCGCCTTGGTCTCCGTTGCACTCCGGCTGCGCCAGCAGCTTGGGATTACCCGGCGCCGAGATGTCGATCACCCGGAACCCGTTGTAGTTGCCTTGATAGGCGATCTTGCCCTGGAACGCGATGTCCGAGCTGATCACCCGCTGGCCGTCCGGGACCGAGAAAGTCGCCGGCTGCGGGCTGTGCCCCAGCGCGTGCATGTTCTGCGAGCTGGGCTCGGAGCCATGTTCCGCTCCCGCCGGCAGTGCCGGCAGCGTGAGCCCAACTGCCGTGGCCAGAAGCACGATCAACGTACGAAATCGTCTCATAGTCCTCCCCTTCACTCCGTCATGAGACCTGGCCGATCGCGGCCGTGCCTGGAGGCTACCAATCGGACGTAGCAAGTGACGGAGAGCGCGAAAAGTTGTCGCGCCGGCCCGTCTCCGGCTCCCCGCGGCGGGTCGCCGGGCGCTCCGTTGCCGCCCAGCTTTTGGCTTTTTCGACCCGTTAGGCCATATCCTGGGTTCTTGGAGCCCGGCGCCGACCTTGCGTGTCGGGTTCCCGCAATCGAAAGGAAGGCATTGAACATGCGCTACATGGTGCGACTGACAGCGCTGCTCCTCACCCTGGCCCTCGTGGCGGCGGCGTGTGGGGACGACGACGCCGACACCACACAGGCCCCCGGTACGACGCAGGCGCCGACGACGACGGCACCCGCCGCCTTCACCCCGGCCTCGCCGGAGTGCATTGCTCCTGCCGACGCCGGCGGCGGCTGGGACTTCACCTGCCGCTCGATCGGCGGGCTGTTCGAGTCGCTCGGCCTGACGAGCAACGTCGTCGTGACCAACCAGCCCGGTGGAGGCGGCGGGGTTGCCTTTGCCGACGTGGCAGCCAACCGCAGCGACGAGGACGACCTGGTCATCGCGGCCTCTCCGGCGACGGCGATCCGGTTTGCGCAGAACCAATACACCGGCCTCGAAGCCGACCAGTTCCGTTGGATCGGCGCGATCGGCGCGGACTTCGGAGTCTTTGCCGTCACCACCGAGAGCCCCTATCAGACCCTCGACGACCTGGTTGCCGCCATGCAGACCGATCCGACTGCGATCACCTTCGGCGGCGGCTCGCCGGTAGGCGGCCAGGACCACTTCAAGCTGTTGCTGTTCGCCGAGGAGGTCGGCGTCGACCCGGCAGTGGTGCCCTGGGTGGCGTACGACGGCGGCGGTGAGGCGCAGAACGCGCTTCTCGGTGGCGAGATCGCCGTGTTCCCCGGTGACGTCTCCGAGACCATTGGCAACGAGAACCTGCGCATTCTCGCCGTGATGGGTGAAGACCGCATCGAAGGGATGGATGCGCCGACGACGGTCGAGCTCGGATATGAGACCATCTTCCCGGTGTGGCGCGGCCTGCTCGCCCCCGGCGGCATGAGCGACGACGCTTACAACTTCTGGGTCGACGCGCTCGGCCAGGTCGAGGCCTCGTCGGATTGGGCCACGGCCCGGGCGGACAACGGCCTGTCTCCCCTGCGGCTGCTGGGCGACGACTTCCAGAAGTTCGCCCTCGGCGCGGTCGACAGCTTCCGCACCCTCTCCGAGCCCTTCGGACTGGTCGCCGGGAGCTGATTCGTAAGAGTATCTGCACCTGGGAGGGAGAGTGACATGACGAACGGATCGCATCCCGGCGCCAACCAGGCGTCCGGCGACGACCCGGGCGGCGGCCTTCCCTCCCAGGCGGCAGATCGCGGACACGCCGGTGATCGAGTGCTCGGCCTCATCTGCCTGGCGGTCGCTATCTGGTACGTCGCCGAGACTCGTAACTTCCAGATCACCCAGTTCGGTTCCGGCCCGGTCGGGCCCAAGACGCTTCCGACCCTGCTGGGCATTCTGTTTGCAGCTTTCGCCCTGCTGCTGATCATCAAGCCCGAAGAGTCGCCTCGCTGGGCCCAATTCAGCATTGCATGGCGGCTGGTCATCATCGTCGCCGTGTCGTTCTTGTTCGGTCAGTTGCTGGAGCCGCTCGGTTTCATAATCGCCAGCACGCTGATGGCGATCCTGATCGGGATCTTCTTCGATGGGCCGCTGGCCAAGCTGGTTCCCCTCTCCTTCGCATTCGCCGTCGTGCTGGCATTCGTGTTCAACAACTGGCTCGAACTGCGACTCCCCGACGGCCTGTGGGGCGGTTTTTGATGCGGCCGGCGAAACCGGAATCATCGAGGACCGCCGGATGACCGCCGCAGCGCGCCTGCGTGGATCTCGTCAACGCGCTGGCAAGGACTGCTGATGGACTTCAACCTCCTCGATGGATTCGCCGCCGCGCTGACCTTGGAGAACCTGCTCTACGCCGCGGTCGGAGCTCTGCTGGGCACCCTGATAGGCGTTCTGCCCGGCATCGGGCCGATCACCGGCGTGGCCATCCTCTTCCCGATCACGCTCAGCCTCGGATTGGAAGACGCCTCTACGTTGATCCTGCTGGCCAGCGTCTACTACGGCTCGCAGTACGGGGGATCGACAACGAGCATCCTGCTCAACGTTCCCGGCGAAGCATCCTCGGTGGTGACCACGCTCGACGGCTACCAAATGGCGCGCCAGGGCAGAGCCGGCCAAGCCCTCGCGATCTCCGCCATCGGATCCTTCATCGCCGGGATCGGGGCCGTCTTGGGGCTCATGTTCTTCGGACCGCCACTGGCCGAGGTGACCACCAACTTCCAGTCGCCGGAGAAGTTCATGGTCGTCGTGCTGGCGTTCGCTACCGTCTCCAGCCTCGCCGGCCGCAGCCTCATCAAGGGCCTGCTGGCCGTCACCTTCGGCGTCATGCTGGCAACCGTGGGCACCGATCTGCAGACGGGCGTCGTGCGCTACACATTCGGTGAGCTCAAGCTGCAGGAGGGCCTCGACTTCGTCATCATTGCCATCGGCCTGTTCGCGGTGTCCGAGGTGCTCACCCTGCTCGAGGACCACGTCAGGGGCGAGAGCGTCGTGTTCCAGAAGGCGGAGCGGATCTGGGTGTCCTTCAAGGAGTTCGTCTTCTCGCTCGGCGCCATCATTCGCGGCTCCTTCATCGGGTTCTTCGTGGGCCTGCTGCCGGGCACCGGCGCCTCGGTGGCCGGGTTCATGTCATACGGGCTGGAGCGCCGGCTGTCGGACCGTGACGGGACGTTCGGCAACGGGGACATCCGCGGCGTCGCCGCTCCGGAGTCGGCCAACAACGCCGCCGCCGGAGGCTCGCTGGTGCCGCTGTTCACCCTCGGCATCCCCGGCTCGGGCACCACCGCCGTCCTGCTGGGCATACTCATCTCGCTCGGGATCCGCCCCGGCACCGGCAACGTCTTCGAGCAAACCCCTGAGCTGATCTGGACGCTGATCGCCTCGATGTTCATCGGCAACGCGATGTTGCTGCTGCTCAACTTCCCGCTGGTCAAGATGTTCGTTCAGATCCTGCGGATCCCGACGTGGTTCTTGATGCCGATCATCCTCGTGGTGTCGTACATCGGGGTGTACTCGGTGAACAACAGCCCACTCGACATCACGATCATGACGATCTTCGGGGTGCTCGGCTACTTCATGCGCAAGATGGACGTGCCGCTGGCGCCGGTGCTGATGGGCTTGATCCTGGGCGACGACCTCGAACAGAACTTCCGCCGCTCGCTGGTCGCCTCCGACGGCGACTATCTAACCTTCCTCGACGGGCCGCTGAATATCATCTTGGCGCTGGCCGTCGTGGTCGTGTTGTTTCTGCCGCAGATCCTCGACCGGCTGCGGGGCGCGCACATCAAGGACGAGTTCGCCGACTCCGGCGCCGAGGTGTAGCGCTTGGCGGGGCGTGCTTCGACCGTGCTGCGCCGGGCTCTGCAGAAGCGGAGAGCGCTGGTGGTGCCCGGGTGCCACGACGCGCTGTCGGCCAAAGTCATCGCCACGGCCGGTTTCGAAGCGATCCAGGTGTCCGGCTTCGGCCTGGCCGGCTCTCTGCTGGGCCTTCCCGACATAGGCCTGCTCTCGATGACGGAGAACCTGGAGGCGACACGGCGGATAGTCGCCGCGGTCGATGTGCCCGTGATGGCCGACGCCGACACCGGGGGCGGAGGGCCGCTCAATGCCGCCGAGTCAACTCGCCGGCTGATCGAGATGGGCGCAGCCGGGATGAACATCGAGGATCAGACCTTCCCCAAGCGGTGCGGGCATCTGGCAGGCAAGGCGGTCATCGCCGCTGAGGAGATGGCCGCCAAGGTGCGCGCCTGCGCGCAAGCCCGAGACCACCACGACCCCGAATTCGTCATCAATGCCCGCACCGACGCCGCTGCCACCCATGGGATGGACGAGGCGATTCGTCGTTGCCGGGTCTACCTGGAGGCCGGCGCCGATATGGTCTTCATCGACGCCATACCCGGGCGCGCCGAGATAGCCCAGGCGGTCGATGCCATCGACGGGCTGCTGTCGGTGAACCTGATGGACGCGGTGACGGGTGTGGCCACCGAGCCGATTCCGATCCCCGAGCTACGCGAGCTCGGCGTGGCCCGGGTCTCCATCCCGGTGGCCTCCATCCTGGCGACCCACCGCGCCCTCACCGACTTCTTCACCAAGCTGCGAGCCGCGCCCGACGGACGCGGCGATGCGGCGGCGGTCACAGCATTCGGCGAATACCTCGAATTCGTTGGGCTCCCCGGCCTGCTCGCCGCCGACGCCGCCCTGAGCTCGTGACGGCGAGACGGGTGCGGGTCGCCGTCCTCGACGACTACCAGGAAGTGGCTTCGGTTTGCGCCGACTGGTCGACGCTGCCGAACGCGGTTGAAGTCACGATCTTCTCCGACCACCTCGACTTTGGCCCGGAGCTGATTGCCCGCCTGGAGCCGTTCGACGTCGTGTGCGCCATGCGTGAGCGCACCCCGTTTCCCCGCCAGCTGCTCGAGCGACTACCGCACCTCCGTCTGCTGGTGACAACCGGACGACGTAACGCCGCCATCGACCTGGCGGCCGCCACGGAGTTGGGCATCACGGTCTGCGGCACGGGCTCACCGGGCCACGCCACCGCCGAGCTGACGCTGGCCTTGATGCTCGCCCTGGCCCGCAACCTGATCGCAGAACAGCAGTCGGTCGGCACCGGGGGCTGGCAGGTGGGCTTGGGCCGAGACCTGCGAGGTGCCCGGCTCGGCATTATCGGCTTGGGACGTCTCGGCGCGGCGGTGGCTCGGCTGGCCGCCGGCTTCGGCATGGAGATCAGCGCTTGGAGCGAGAACCTGACGGACGAGCGGTGTCGCCACGTCGGGGTGCAGCTTATCGAAAGGGAAACGCTGTTGCGGGAGTCGGACTTCATCTCTATCCACCTCAGGCTGAGCCAGCGCACCACAGGACTCATCGGCTCCGCCGAGCTGGCGCTGATCAAGCCGACCGCATACCTCATCAACACTTCGCGCGGCGGCATCGTCGACGAGGAGGCGCTCATCTATGCGCTCGAGAGCGGCACCCTGGCCGGCGCGGCGCTCGACGTCTACACCACAGAGCCGCTGCCGCCGGATCACCCGCTACGCTCGACCCCCGGCCTGCTGACCACCCCGCACATCGGCTACGTCACCCGAGAGACCTACGAGGTGTTCTACGCGGAGACGGTCGAGGCGATCGCTGCATTTCTGGGCGGCGCTCCGGTTCGGGTGCTGACGCCCTCCTGAAGTCCGGCTCACGCCTCGAAGCTCGCCTCCGGCGCGGCCTCGTCGAGGATTCGCCGAGCCCGTTTGGCCACTGCCTCGTCGATCATGCGGCCCGCCTCGTCGACCGCAACGCCGGTGGTCTCGTCGAGCAACGCGACGATGCCGCGCGCCCATCCGACCTCGGCGTCTGTCGGGGCCAGGGCCCGTTCCATCGGAGGCAGCTGCGCCGGGTGGATTGCCGGGCGGCTACGGAAGCCCAGCTCGTACAGCTCCCGGGTCTCGGCCGCGATCCGGTCGAGATCGGTGAAGTCGGGGTCGACCGGGCCGATGGGCCCGACCAGTCCCGCCGCCGCGGAGGCGACCACCAGTTGGACTCGGATCGACGTCCATCCAGGCGATGTCGGCGCCATCCCTAGCTCGGCGCCGAGGTCCATGTCGCCCAGCATGAGTTGGTGGATGCGGGGGGCGGCGACGATCTCGTGGATCGAGGCCAGCGCGGCTGCCGCCTCGACCATTGGGATGATCCCTGCCTTGTCGAGGGCAGCCCGTTCGAGGGCGGCGACCGCCGCGCCGACGTCCCTTGGGCCGGTCACCTTCGGGACAACGACTCCGGTGACGGCCCGAGCGGAGAGGGCGGCAACGTCGGCTTCGAGAAGCTCACCCGGATTGACCCGAACCCAAAGCTCCACACCCACTCCCCCAACTTCGTCCAGCCACCGGGCCACCATTGAGCGAGCCGCTTCCTTGCCCCCCGCGGCGACGGCGTCTTCGAGGTCGGCGATCACCGCTCCGGCGCCTCGCAGATGCGCCTTGGAGAGCATCCGGCGGTTGTCTCCAGGAACGAACAGGTAGGTCCGGGCCGCCATTGCCCTGTTGTAGCAGGTCGGACCGGTGGGCGAGCCTCTAGGACTCGCCAAGAGTTGTGCTCGGTGCTTCATGCACCGAACGTGCGCCCCGCCCCTTTGTGGTCCGCTAGCGCCCCCTCAGCGGGCTGCGTTAGGACGGCAAGTCATGGTTAGGTCACGGCCAGAGGGGGATTCGCGACATACCCTGAACAGGCGTTTTGTACAGCCACGACCTGAGCGATGCGCGCCGAAGCCGAGTGAGTCTGCCGGTTTGGTGGTCCACGAGAACCAGGCGCCACGATCCGGTCGGCCGTCTGCCCGATACTGCGTGCCGGATTGGGCACGTCCCGGTCGTTGCGGGTCTTGGCGCCCACCTGCGTGATTAACTGTGCCGGGCGGCTTCGACCCGGTGGGGATGCTCCCCGATGGGCGAGCCGATGCGCGGGCCGATGCGATCCGCCCTCCGAGGCGTGCTTGTTCCGGCCTCAGTACGCATGACCACGGCCTCGACCGGCGGCGGCCACTAGTTTCTTGAGCCAAACCCATGCGGCCGCATCGGCGGCTTGCGGTTCCTATCGGAATGCGGAGGGACGATGCCCGACTACAGCGATCTGCGAGCGCTCTACCTCAACACCACACTCAAGCCCACCAAGCAAGCACCCTCGCACACCGAGCTGCTGATGAAGACCTCCATGGCGATCATGGGGAAGAACGGGGTCCAGGTCGACTACCTGCGGGCCGCCGACTACGACATCGCATTTGGTGTACAGCCCGACATGCGCGAGCACGGTGCCGAACGCGACGACTGGCCCGATCACATCTGGCCCCGCGTCCAGGCGGCTGACATCCTGGTGATCGGAACGCCCATCTGGCTCGGCGAGGAGTCGTCGATCTGCCGGGTGATCATCGAGCGGCTGTACTCCCAGAGCGGACAACGCAATGAGAACGGCCAGTACATCTATTACGGCAAGACTGGAGCGTGCGTCGTCACCGGAAACGAGGACGGAGTCAAACACGTCTCCATGGGCGTGCTCTATGCGTTGCAGCACATCGGGTTCGTCATACCCCCGCAAGCCGATTGCGGCTGGATCGGGGAGATCGGGCCGGGCCCCTCCTACGGTGAGAACGGCGAGGTTGGGCTCGACAACGACTTCACCAAGCGCAACACCACGTTCATGACATGGAACCTTCTCCACACCGCCCGCATGCTGAAGGACGCCGGAGGCTTCCCCGTCCACGGCAACCAGGTCACCAAGTGGAACGAGGGCCATCGCTTCGACCATCCGGAGCTCGAGACCATCGAGGACCTGGTCACCGGCGTCGACGAGATGATGTGAGGCACCGCGGGTCACCGTGCTTTCAGCGCCCGGTCGACATCGATATCTGGCACGACCGCACACGGACTGCGCACTGAACGGGTCGCCTAGATCGCGGACTCGGCGATCGCCCGACTGCTGTATCTCCGGTGAGGAGAGGCTCCATGTCGACTCCTGGAGCCCTACGAGATACTCAGCGAGCGCAGGTCCCCACGGCTGCACGACAAGCACGACGGGCACGGCCCGCAGTAATTGGCATCGTCGCCACCGCCCGCCGGCTAGACCGGTCCTGGTACCGCTGCGAGTACCGTTGCAGGTAGACCACGCTGAGGAGCTTCGTGCCGCCGCTCGTTCGCCGATGGAAATTAGTGGGCGCAGCCCTGCTCGCCCTGGTGAGCTTCGCAGTAGCCACCCCAGTGCGGGGTGTCGAGGTCGCCGAGCCACCTCAGACAGACCTGGTCCTGTTCGTCCAGGGGCTGAGGTCCAGCTGGAATTGTGAGAACGCAGCAGACCCGGCTCACCAGGTCAACGCCCTGGTCGCCGCCACGGCCGGCGAGGTGCTACCCGCTCCGGAGTTGCACGTGTTCTCCTACTCCGGTGACTATCCGGACTGTGTGACAGGTGACGAGGTCTTCTATGAGCCGGGTGACACCTGCACCTCTATCGATGCCACCGCGAACGGGGCCCCCGGCCATAGCGACCGGTTCCGGGAGTGGTACGAGACGGTGACCGTCGGCCACGACGCAGTCCACGTGATGGGCCATTCCATGGGTGGGGTCGTGATCAGCCACGCCCTCGCCGCGTGGGGAACGGTGCCCAGCAACCTGCGGTCGGTCATCACGCTCGACTCGCCGCTCGACGGCCAGGAGCTCGCCGACGCGGCGCAGCTGCTGTGTGGGCTCATCTTCGGCGCCGTCCAGGACCTAGCGCCCGGCTCTGTTGTGGTCGACGCGATCCAGGGTATGGCCAACGAACGCCGCAGCTACGTAACGGCAATCGGCAACAACGAGGACCTGATCGTCTGGCCCTCCAACTCGCACCTACCGGCGGCCTGGCTCAACTTCCGCATCGACGACCAGTGCGCCGACGATTTCGACGATCACCAGTGCGTGTACACCAATGAGCGGGCCCAGCGCGCTATCACCGCCAGCTTGAGGACTCCACACGCCGCCGGCTCGAGAGCGCCGGTTCCGCTCGAGCTGGGCTCTTGCGCCGGGCAGCCGGCCAACGTGATCGGCAGCACCGGATCGGACAACGCCGCCTCCGGCCGCGAGCTGTACGGCAGCGACCAACCCGACGTGATCGTGGGCGGCCGTGGGGCCGACGTAATCGTTGCGCTCGGCGGCGGCGATCTCGTGTGCGGCGGCCCCGGCCGCGATGTCATCCGCACCGGGCCCGGACGCGACACCGTCAACGGAGGAGGCAGCCGCGACAAGGTATTCGGAGGCACCCAAGCCGACCAGCTCGGCGGAGGCGGTGGCCCCGACATACTGCGGGGTGAGGCCGGCGCCGACGCCCTGTTCGGAGGACCCGGCAACGACCGCCTACGTGGGGGCAAAGGGCCCGATGCCCTGTTCGGCGAGGACGGCGACGACACCCTCGACGGGGGCCTAGGCAACGACACCTGCGACGGCGGACCCGGCGACAACACCTTCAAGAGTTGCTGAGCGCGCTCTCCTCGCGCTGCCCGCCGCAGCCCCGCCATACTGACCCGGTGACCACGCCCTACCCGATAGCTCCCTACCTCACCGGCCCGCAGGTCTGGCTGGGGTCAGAGCTGATGACCCGGCCCGAGCTGTGGACCACGCGGCTGTCGCCACGGCAGATCGACGAGATCCTTACCGCCGCCGCTCCGTATGCGTCCGGTGACGGCGACCTCCCGCTGCTGTCGGTCGCCGACTTTCCGCTACCCACCATGGGGCGCGAGCTGGGCGCCCTCCGCCACCGCCTCACCCACGGGCGCGGCTTCGAGCTGATCGCCGGCCTCCCCGTCCAACAGATACCGCGCCGTCAGGCCGCCGCTGCGTTCCTCGGGATTGGGGCCCATCTCGGGTCACCCCGGTCGCAAAACGCCGCCGGCCACTTGCTGGGCCACGTGCACGACCTCGGATATGACAGCTCGGACCCGGCCGTCCGCATCTATCAAACGTCCGAACGTCAATCGTTCCACACCGACTCCACCGACGTAGTCGGGCTGCTGTGCCTGGAGACTGCCGCCGCGGGCGGGGAATCGCTGCTGGTGAGCGCAGCCGCGATATACAACGAGATTCTCCGGCGGGATTCGGCCCTAGCGGCCGCCCTCTTCGCGCCCATCGCCACCGACCGCCGGGGCGAGGTGCCGCTCGGCGAACCACCGTTCTTCACCATCCCGGTGTTCACGTGGTTCGACGAGGCGCTGACGATCATGTACCAGCGCCAGTACATCGAATCGGCGCAGCGCTTCGCCGACGCCCCCCGCCTCACTTCGGAGCAGGTAGCTGCGCTCGACCTCCTCGACGAGATTGCCAACGACCCCAGATTCCACCTCAGGATGACTCTTTCCCCGGGCGACATGCAGTTTGTCCACAACCATTCTCTGCTGCACGACCGGACCGCGTTCGTCAACAAACCCGGTGCGCCCCGCCACCTGCTGCGGCTCTGGTTGTCGGTAGCCGGCGACCGGGCGCTCCCCCCGGAATTCACCCAACGGTTCGGTACCACGACGATCGGTGACCGCGGCGGCATCCTCACCGCCGACACCAGTCTCCATGCACCCCTAGAACCGACCGGGTGAGAGGGTGGTCCGCCATAATCCCGGCGTGCAGTCGCCGGAACATCCATCCCGCCCCACGGTCGTCTTCGTCACCCCCCGCTCCGGGGGAGGAGGGGCCAATCAGAGCCTGCGGGCCCTGCTCACCGCGCTCCACGATGTGCACCGTGTGGTCGCCGCACCATCGGGATTCATCGTCGATCCAAGCCAAGTCGACGAGTCGGTCGTGATCGCACCCGGGCCGGCCCCGGGCCGCCTCGAGAGAACCAAAGCGGCCTGGCGGCTACTCCGGTGGGGGTGGCGCCACCGGCGCACGATTGCCGTCATTCATGCCAATGGTGTCTCGGCGCTGAACATGGTGGGCCCCGTGGCGTGGCTGACTCGCCGCCCGGTGGTGGTGTGGGCGCATGCGTCTCGGTGGTCCGATGTGTCGGTGCGTACGAGCCGGTTCTGGGCAAAGCGGCTGCCCCGCCTCCGCTGGGTGGCGGTATCGGAGGCGTCGCGCCAGCTCCTCGTGGACAGCGGGCTGGCTCCACTGCAGGACATTGCGATCGTGCCCAACCCAATTGGAGACGACAAGCTGGCGCCGCGGCGCGTCCCCGACGGCGTAACGGTCGCCTACTTGAGCGGGCCGGCTACCTACAAAGGCTTCCACGTCGTGCCGGCGGTGGTTGCGCTGACCCGGCACCTCGGGGTGCGCTGGTTCATCGTTACCGGGTCGGGCGGCGCCGCCGCAGCCAATCCGATCATCGCCCAGCTGGAGTCGCTCGCCGGACCAGATGTGGAGCTGTCCGGCTGGGTCTCGAACGTCGCCACGGCCTACGCACACACCAACATCGTCTTCTGCCCTTCGTTTCGGGAGAGCTTCGGTCGCATCGCGGCCGAGGCAATGGCCAACGGGCTGCCGGTGGTCGCTTCGGACATTCCCGCCTTCAGGGAGCTGCTCGGCGACGGTGAGGCCGGGATCCTGTACCCGCCCGGTGACGCCGCCGCCGCCGCCGCTGCGATCGGTCGTCTCGCCCACGATGCGAAGTGGCGGGACGAGTTGGGAGCCGCGGGGCGACGGCGCGCCGAGGACTTCTCGCCCGGCTCAGTCGCCGCTGCGTTCCGGAGCATGTACGGCCTCCCCACGGCTGCCCCCTGAGAGACACGACCGAGCGGTCGCCGTCACACCGGCCACAGCAAGGTGCCGGCAACGATTCCGGCGACGGCCCAGAACCAGGCTCCCGCCAGCGCCTTCTGCCGGAAAACGATTCGCCAAGCCAATAGCACTCCGCTGAGGGCGATCAGCACCCACGTGGAGGCCCGCCCGAAGAGGGGATCGAGCCCGTCCCCGGGGTGGAACCAATGGCCGAGTAGAACGCCGAGCGCAAACGGAACCACGGCGGTGTAGCGGCTCAACCAGCGCACCAGCTCGCTCGGTGTGTTGCCCGGCTCCTTGTCGAGCGCACCCCACACGTCGAGCACGATCACCAACAGGAACAGTAGGACCCCGCCAATGGTGGCTCCCGTCTGACCAAACATCAGTCGGCCGCCTCACTGAGAATGGCGCCGAGATCCTTGTATCCGGTGGCCACCGGCCACAGAAAGGCGCCGGCTACGGCCCCGAGAGGTACGGGCACCCAGGTGGGCACGGTCATGAAGAAGCCGATGATCACGAAGAGGAGGGTCAGGCCGAGCAGCACCAGGGCGTTGCCCGGTGCGTCGATCAGCGGATCGGCGTTCTTTCCCGGATGGAAGAGATGGCCCACCACCAGGCCCCCCAACCACGGAACCACGGGTGTCAGCTTGCCGGCGTCCCGCAGCAGCTCGCTCCAGGTGTTACCACCGATGTCGTCGACAGCCAGGAAGATGTCCCAGACGATGAGAGCGAGCAGAACCGCACCGACGGTGATCAAGACCACCGGCTTGGTGAGGAATCGAGTGGCGCGGTTCTCCGGTATCTCCATTTGGCCTCGTCTTTCCACAGTAGACGGCGAGCGGCGCCCCCTGATACCAATTGTGCTGATGAAACTGGTCGGGCCCGGCGGACGCCGATCACCACGCTGAGCGGCACCGTCCACATCAGCTCGAGCCGGTCGCCGGCATCGCGGAACCACTGCATATGGTGGTCGACGTCGCTTCCGGAGACGTGACCCAACTTCATCTGGTTCCGCCCGCGATGCATACTGCGTCCCGACAATGAGCCGGCCCGACCACCCAGGCGAAACTGCAGCCCTCCGTCATCTGGCGCAGGCAGGCATCCCCCATGAGATCGTGCGCACCAGGCGCGCCGGCAGCGTTGGGGAAGCTGCCGAGCTGCGGGGCATTCCGGTGCACGCATTGTTGAAGACGCTGGTGGTGCGCCGCGGTGAGGACGACTACTTGTTCGTCCTGGTGCCTGGTGACCGAGGCATCGATTGGTCAAAACTCAGGGCCCACTTCGGGGTCCGTCGCATGTCGTTGCCCGACGCCGCCGAAGCGTTGGCCGCCACCGGCTACGAGCGCGGCACGATCACGCCTTTCGGAGCTACCACTGCGTGGCCGGTGATCGCCGACGCATCGATCGAACCCAGCTCGACAGTTTCGATCGGCGGAGGGGCGCACGGCGTGTCCGTCAAGATGTCCGCCGCGGCGATGCTGGCTGCCCTCGACGCAGACCGGGCCGACGTCACCAAGGCCATCAACTGAGTCAGCGGCCCACTCGAGAGTCATCCGTTTGATCGACCCGTTTGTGCCACGAACCGCCCCCGGCCCGATTCTGCGTCACGCGTGTTGCAGATCGATTGGCCCGAGCGTCTGTAAGAGTGAGGACACACTCCTCTGGAGGAATGTGAGCATTGTGAGGCAGGCCGATCAGGTCGACGTAGAGATCGTACAGCGGCTCTACAGCGAGCTGCGCCGCTTCAGTGCGGTGGTAGCTCCCCTGGACCTGGATCCGGACGATGTTCTCCACGACGCGTTGGTAGCCACCATGCGGCTGCGACGGCTGCAATCCCTCAATGACCCCGGCGCCTATCTGCGGAGGGCAATCGTCAACGAGGTGCGGTCTCAGATCCGCCGGCGCCGCTCGCAGCGCAAGGCGCTGTCACGGTTGCGGGCCACCGCCGAGCCCAGCTCCGAGGACGCGTACCCCTCCGAGGTAGCCGATCTGTTGCGTCTGCAGCCCGTGGAGAGGGCGGTGCTCTACTTGCACGACATCGAGGGGTTCACCTTCGAGGACGTGGCGGCGATCGTCGGGATCACCGCCGGCAATGCTCGGGTCACCGCCTCGCGCGCCCGACAGCGCCTCCGGCTCGAAATGAACGAGGAGGGCCGCCAATGAGCCAGTACCGGAACGCCTTCGCAATCTTGGCCGAGCGCGGCACCCCGATCGGCGCTACTGCCCTATTGGAACGCGTCGATACGGGCCTCAACGCTCCGCTGCAGTTGACCGAGCCGCCGCGGCGGCGGTTCCCTGCGATTGCGGTGGCCGCCGCGGTCTTCGCGGCCATCTTCGGTGGCGGGCTGCTGTGGGGCCTGCTCGTGTCTCCCAGCTCGGAAGTCGCGACCGGCGACACCATCCAGTGGATGGAGATCGAGGAGGCCCGAGGCGGCCTCGAGGCGGTGGCTTCCGGGCCGGGTGGCTTCGTGCGGACTCCGCACGTCCTTCGGCCGGGGAGAGCCGAGTTCTGGTTCTCGCCAGATGGGATGTCTTGGAGACCCTTCATCCTTCCCGACACCGATGCGCCGGCGGGTTCGCAACCGATTGCCACCACCCGCGATACCTGGCTGCTCACGCTCGACGACGGGAGCCGAAGGCGAGGTTGGGTGTCGCCTGACGGTCTCACTTGGCAAGAGGCGAGATGGAGCGATGAGCTCGTCGAGACGATCGGGCAGGTCGTCGGAAGCCCTGGCGGCTTCGTCGCCCTGACGAACAACATCTTTGGCGCCGGCCCGCAGATGCTGTGGTCGACGGATGGCATCGAGTGGGACGAGATCGGGCAGCCGCCAGCGGCCGATCTGCGCTTCGGCAGCTTGTGGGGCACCGCAGGCGGGGCGGTGTGGGTCCCGTTCGTCACCAACCCGGCGTTGCCCGCCGACGTCTATCACACCACCGACGGCGAACGCTGGATTGCCGGGACCATCACCCTCCCCGAGGAGCTGAGGTCGGCGCCCATGCGGCTCATGATCACCGCGGTCGAGTATTTCGCCGACCGCTTTGTCGCCATCGGTGAGGTCGCCGGCGGGGTCGACGATCCGTTCCTGTACGTCTGGACGTCGGTGGACGGGGTTGAGTGGACGCCGCAAGGCATCCCTCCCTTTGGGTCGGCCCCCGGCCGGGCGGTGATCACGAACGGAACCGTCGCGTTGGATGGCCGGATCGTGGTTGCGCCCGCCACCGTGTCGATCGGCACGGATGAGAGCGATGTCCTGATTCCGTCCGGCGAGGTGATCTCGACCGGCGAGTTGTGGAGCTCGACCGACGGGGTGAGCTGGACCCGCTCACTGAGCACGGCGCTGCGGATCGAGTCGTTTTCCGCCCTGGTGACGGACGCGGGCGACCTCATCGGAGTCTGGGTGGGCCGGGTGAACGACCCCGCCGGCCCGCTCGTGCTGGTCACGACTGCGCCTCTCGTGCCCACCGAGGAGATCGACCAGGCGGGCCTGGAGCTGCAGGCGGAGATCCTCGCCGACGGCGTCGTCACCCGGGAGGAGCTGGAGACGGCCTGGGCGGGATGGAAGGCGTGCATGGAAGACCGGGGCCTGATCGACGTGAGCTTCGAGATCCAGGCAAAGGGCGGCGTCTCAACCGAGTACGGGTCGCGCGACCGCACAAGAGGCGAGGCCGAGGATGCTGCCTGCCGAGAGAGTTATGTCAATCGGGTCGAGTCCGGGTTGGGCGGTTGACAAGTTGACTCGTCTCTAGCCCGACATGGCTGCCACCCGTTCTGCCACAATCGGCAGGCGCTGGAGGTGCGTTCCACGCGGCGGGGCTCCTGCGACCTGCTGATCCCGAGGAGGAGGGGTACCTTATGACGACGCCTACGGAGACGGTCAACACCTGGCTCGGCGAGCTGGACACAGCTCTGAGCTCCGGCGACACCACCGCCGCTGCAGCCCTGTTCGGCGAAGACGGATACTGGCGCGACCTGGTCGCCTTCACCTGGAACATCAAGACGATGGAGGGACGCGACGAGATACGAGCGATGCTCGACGCCACGTTGGAGAACACTGCGCCTTCGAACTGGGCGATCGAGGGTGAAGCATCCGCGGCGGATGGGGTCACGGAGGCATGGATCACGTTCGAGACGGGAGTGGCACGGGGCAAAGGCCACCTCCGCCTGATCGATGGGAAGGCATGGACTTTGCTGACAACCATGCAGGAGCTCAAGGGCTACGAAGAGAAGACCGGCGCCAACCGGGTCAAAGGAATCGAGCACGGCACGGTGGTAGATCGCGCAACGTGGCTGGAGCGGCGCCAAGCGGAGGAAGCTGAGCTCGGCTATTCCCGGCAGCCGTATGTGGTGATCGTCGGCGGCGGCCAGGGCGGCATCGCCCTGGGGGCCCGACTGCGGCGCCTCGACGTTCCCACCATCATCATCGAGAAGAACGAACGCCCTGGCGACTCGTGGCGGAAGCGCTACAAGTCACTGTGCCTGCACGATCCCGTGTGGTACGACCACCTCCCCTACATCCCGTTCCCAGATCACTGGCCGGTGTTCTCCCCGAAAGACAAGATCGCCGACTGGCTGGAGATGTACACCAAGGTCATGGAGCTGAACTACTGGACCAAGTCCGAGGTGCTCGATGCCAGCTTCGACGGAGATGCTCAAGAGTGGGTCGTCAACGTCAATCGTGACGGTGAGATGGTGACACTGCGGCCCCAGCAGCTGGTGCTGGCGACCGGCATGTCGGGTGTTCCCTACGTTCCGGAGTTCCCCGGCATGGAGACGTTCCAGGGCATCCAGCACCACTCCAGCCGGCACGGCAGCGGCGAGGAGTACGCCGGAAAGAAGGTCGTTGTCATCGGCTCGAACAACTCGGCGCACGACATCTGCGCAGACCTCTACGAGCACGGTGCCGACGTCACGATGGTGCAGCGAAGCTCGACGCACGTCGCCCGCTCCGACACGTTGATGGAGCTGGCATTGGGGGACCTGTACTCGGAGCGAGCCGTGGCCGATGGGATAACGACCGACACTGCCGACTTGATCTTCGCATCGATTCCCTACAAGGCGCTGGGACCGCTCCAAGTGCCGGTGTACGAGGAGATGGCGGCCGTAGACGCCGATTTCTACAAGGAGCTCGAGCACGCCGGGTTCATGCTCGACTTCGGTGACGACGGCTCGGGACTGTTCATGAAGTACCTGCGCCGCGGCTCCGGCTACTACATCGACGTCGGGGCGTCACAACTCATCATCGACGGCAAGATCAAGCTGGCCGCCGGCTCCGATGTGGCTCGTATCACCGAGAACTCGGTCGTGCTCGAAGACGGAAGGGAGCTGCCCGCCGACGCCATCGTCTACGCCACCGGGTACGGCTCGATGAACGGCTGGGCCGCCCAGCTCATATCGCAGGAGGTCGCCGACAAGGTCGGCAAGGTGTGGGGCCTCGGCTCCGGTACCCGCAAGGATCCAGGTCCCTGGGAAGGCGAGCTACGCAACATGTGGAAGCCGACCCGGCAAGAAGCGCTGTGGTTCCACGGCGGCAACCTGCACCAGTCACGCCACTACTCGCTGGTCTTGGCATTGCAGTTGAAGGCGCGCCTGGAGGGCATCCCGACTCCGGTCTACGGCCTGCAGGAGGTATACCACCTCAGCTGAGTCGGGCCGGCCGCTGCGCCGGTCGCTATTGCTGGGGGGCAAACTCCATGATGTCGAAGCTGGCTCCGTGCGGGTCCTCCAGCACGGCAAACTTGCCGATGCTGACCTCGGTTGAGGGTACCAGGACCTTGCCGCCCAGCTCCTCGGCCATCTTGACCGTGGCGGCGCAATCGTCCACGGTGAAGTAGACCGACCAGTGAGCGGGCGCCTCCGCCGGAACCGCGTCCGGCATCATGATCATGCCGGCCACGTCTTCACCTGCCAGCTTGAAGATCGTGTACTCGGTCTCGCCCGTTGTGTCGGTCACGGCCTCCCAGCCGAACACGTCTCTGTAGAACCCTGCCGCTTTCTCGGGATCGCGGGTCAGCAGCTCGAACCAGCACACTGCGCCGGCTTCGTTCGACATGTACGTGCCCTCAGGCGTCTCCCCGCCGGCGATCAGGGCAAACATCGCGCCGGTGGTATCGGAGATCACGCTGACTTGGGCACCCCCGGGGATGTCGAACGGCGCCTGCAGCACGTGGCCGTAGGCCTCCTCCACCTTCTCCAGGGTGTCCTCGATGCTCCGAACGTAGACGAACATCGTCCACACCGGCGGGTTCCCCTCCATCTCCGGCGACTGGGCCATCATGCCCCCGACTTCGTGATCGCCGACCTTGGCGACGTGGTAGTCGCCCATCGGAGTCGCCATCCGGGACATGGTCCACCCGAGCAACTCCGTGTAGAAATCGGTTGAGGCGGCGACATCGGGGGTGGAGAGATCGACCCAGTTGGGGGCGCCGAAGGTTGCGGCATCGATCATCTCACTAAACCTCCTCGTGGCTCGACCTTCAGCCTATGGCCGCAGCTAATGGGACCGGTAGAGGCGTTCGACCGTCGGTGAGCCTCATGCGAGGCACTGTTATGCGAGGGCCCTTATGCGAGGGCCCTTATGCGAGGGCCCTTATGCGAGGCACTCTTATGCGAGGGCCCTTATGCGAGGGCCCTTGTGCGAGGGCCATGTCGCCCCGGTCAAACGTCCTTGGCGATGATCGTGGTAACCGGCAAGTCGACGGCGCGCCCGATCCGGCTGGGAAGATCGAGCTTCAACCAGCGCGACAGCCGCTTGGGCAGAGTCGAGACCAGGATCTCGTCGTAGCCTTCCCGCTCGACGCGGAGACGGATCGCCTCCAGTGGATCGGCCGCCTCGAGCGATCCGGTGGCCGAGGCTCCGGCCGCCCGCAGTGCGGATATCGTTTGCCCCATCCGCTGCCGGGCTCCCGACGAATCCCGCCGGCTCTTTTGGTCCCACTCGGGCGAGTAATCGGACTTGGCGGTGTCGGGCACTATGAAGTAGAAGACTGAGTCTTGCGCCTCGGCTCGCAGCAACAGCTCCTGTTGAAGCTGTTCCGTGAGCAGAGTCTGATTGGATACGACCAGGTAACGACGCACGATTCCTCCTTTCGCACGAACGCGGTGACGAAGGGCGACGCGCCTCATCCGCTAGTTGAACTCTACGCGGCGAATGTTGGGGATTTCGGAGGCATCGGGCACACCCGGCCTCGGTGCAGCCGGGGCCAAGCCGCCGGATCAGACGATCCGCCGGTCCGACGCCCAGCGCGCCAGCTCATAGCGATTCGAGAGCTGCAGCTTCCGCAACACAGCCGAGACGTGGCTTTCGACGGTCTTGACGGATATGGAGAGGCGTTTGGCGATCTGCTTGTACGGATGGCCCCGGGCTATCAGCCGCAGCACTTCGCGCTCCCTACCGGTGAGTTGGTCCAACTCTGGATCGTGTTGGCGGGGCATCGCATCTGAGAAGGCGTCGAGGACAAACCCCGCGAGCCGGGGCGAGAAGACGGCGTCGCCGGAGTGCACCCGACGGATGCTGGCGGCCAGCTCCGCCGGGAGAATCGACTTGGTCACGTAACCGCGGGCACCGGCGCGAATCATGGCGATCACGTCTTCGGCGGCATCGGACACCGACAATGCCAGGAAACGAATGCCGGGATGGGTCTCGAGGACGTTGGCGATGACGGCCAGGCCGCCTCCACCCCGCATGTGCACGTCGACCAGGACCACGTCCGGCTGCTTCTCCTGGATCTGCTCGATGGCGGCATCCACGTCCGATGCCCATCCGACCAGGTCGAATTCGTCGGCCAGCTCGGCCCGCACTCCCGCCAGAAAGAGCTCGTGGTCGTCGACCAAGAAGACCGAGATCATTGGGCAGCTTCCCGAGTCGGCAAGCGGAGGTGCACCTCGGTGCCGTCGCTCCCGCTGTTGATGGTTGCTGTGCCGCTGTGGCGTTGCATCCGCCCGACGATCGACCCTGCGATACCGACCCCTGCGCCGGAGGCAGCCGCGGTGTCGAAACCGATCCCCTGATCTGTCACCCACGCTTCGATGGCGTCCGGGCCCACCTCGACATATACGGTGATCAGATCGGCCCCGGAATGCTTGGCGGCGTTGACCATCGCCTCACCGATCGCCCCCACGAGGGCGCGGACATCTTCGTCTACCGCCGCAGAGCCGACCACGATGACCTCGATCGGGACGTCGTGGTCGCTCTCGACCTTGCTGGCCGCCCTGGCGACTGCGGCTTCCAGCTCAGCCTCATCGGTGGAGGCGTCGCGATAGAGCCAGTTGCGGAGCTCGCGCTCTTGGCGCCTCGCCAAAGTGACCATTCTGCGGGGATCATCGGCGGCCCGCTGGATCAACGCCAGAGTTTGCAGCACTGAGTCGTGGAGGTGGGCGGCCACCTCGGCCCGGGCGTCGGCCCGGATTCGCTGCGATCGCTCGGCCGTCAGCTCCTTACCGAGCCGGTAGAGCCACGGGCCGAACACCAGGGCGGCGCCGGCGGCCGTCACCAGCGCACCGACCAGGAGCCATCCGGCGCGCTGGACGACATCGATGCCCGACAGCAACACCGCCAGGCCGATCACGAGCAGCACCACTCCCCCGATGGTGCGACCCACCGTGGGAGCGCCGCCGATGCCGGGAGCAACCAGGCGAGTGAGTTGGGAACGGCCGGCCGGCGTGCTTCGGTCCCACAAAGCCGCCGCCCCGAACAAGACGAGCCCGATCGGAATCATCATGCCCGGGACCAGACCGACCTCGCGCGCCAGCAGCAAGCCGCCGATGGCCATCAGCAATAGAGCGGCCTTGCGATCCGGCGTCGCCTCCTGGGTCGCGGGCCGGGAGTCGACCGGTGTGTCAACGGTCAACGCCAGCAGCAACAAATACACGACGAACCCCACGAGCCCGAATATGACGAACGCAACCCGCACGTAGACCGGCTCGATACCGAGGCGGTCGGCGATGCCTCCGGCAACACCGGCCAGCCACCGATTGGAGCTGCGAGCCGGCAGCAACGCGCTGCTGATGGATCTCATAGCGCTCAGGAAACCATTCCCCGCCTCGGTTCACAATAGGGAGATTCCCGGTCATTGCCCCGACATCTCGGGGTTTTCCTAGGGATGCACCCAATAGCCAAGCGAGCGCATTCTGGGCACGCTGTGGCCATGGCTGACAACTCATCACCGCAGGGACCACCCTCACCAATCGAAGCCGCTTCTCAAGAAACGATCGGCGACGCACCCGAAATCGGACCCACCCCATCGATCCGCCACGGCCTGGTGCGCAGCCGGGAAGGTCGGATGATCGCCGGCGTTGCCGATGGGCTCGCCCTCGCCTGGGGCTGGAGGACCTGGCTGGTTCGTCTGGGTTTCGTGGCGACGAGCCTGCTCGCTGGGCTGGGCATCGTCCTATACGCCCTCGCCTGGGTACTGGTGCCCGAGGAGGGCCAACCCGAGTCGATTGGGCAACGCATCGTCCGTCGGCTCAACATCCAGCCCACCTGGGTCGGTTACGGATTGCTTCTCATAGCCGGACTCGTGATCGGGAGCGCGGCCAACATCGATTTCGGAGTGCTGCTGGCCGGCGCACTGCTGGTGACGGGATTCCTGCTCTATCGCGGCGATCTCGGGGCGGCGGCGCCGAGCGAGGAAACAGCCCCCGGTCAGCCGAGTCGTGTCTACCAGCGGACGCCGCGGCCTCCCCGCCCCCGCTCGTACCTGGGTCGCCTGACCATCGGGGCCCTTCTGCTGACGCTGGGAGTGGTGGGGGCTCTCGACGCCGTGGGGGCCGCCCACCCCACCTCGCGCCACTATGCGGCAGCCGCCGTCCTGGTTGTCGGGATCGGTCTGCTCATCGGCTCGGTGGCCGGTCGAGCCCGCGGTCTGATCTTCCTCGGCTTGCTGCTCCTGCCGGTGTTGGTGATCGCCGCCATCGCCGACATTCGCTTCGGCACGACGTGGGAGACCATCACGGTTCGCCCCCAATCGCTGGACGAGCTGGTCGCCGCATACAGCACGGCCACCGGGGATATCACCATCGATCTGACCGAAGTCGACTTCGCCGGTCGATCGGTGGAGCTCGATCTCGATACCGGAATCGGCAACATCTCGCTCTACGCACCCGTCGACGTAGCCATCGATGCTCGCGCGCAGGCGATGCTGGGCCGGATCAACATGGAAGGTGAGCTGACCACCGGGTTGGGGGCAGATATGGCCCGCCTCCTCGACGGAGAGGCCGGAACGATCATCGTCACCGCAGATTTGCGCATGGGGTCGATCGAGATCTTCCGCTGGGGGGAGAACGTCGCCGGATTCATCGACGAGTCGTTCCCCGATGAGGCCGTCATCGACCCCAGCTACGTCGAGGTCGTTGGGGAGCTGGCTCTTCTCGAGCCGACGATGGCCGCCGAGATTGCCGATATCTATGCGGTATATGGGGGTGAGCTCGTACTCGATCTCACTCGGGTGACGGGCAGCCGACGTGTCGTCGATATCTCACTCGTCGGCGACGGCTTCGCCACCATCATCGTGCCCCCCACGGCCCGATTGGTCGCCTCCAGCCCAACCCCGTTCAAAGCTTTCGGAGCGGCGTCGCCTCAAGTCGACGGCCGGTTCTTCATCGACAGACCAGGCGAGGGGCGCAGCTATGCCATCGCCATCAACGGACCAAACGTCACCATCAAGGAGAGATAGTGGAGCGTCACGAGTTCGACGTGTTATCAGCAGTATTCGGAGTTCTGTTTGCCGTCATCGGCGGCGGATTCCTGATTGCCAACGTGCAATGGGCATCCCTCAACGGCGGAGCCGTGTGGGCATTTGTGCTCATTGGGCTGGGGCTGCTGCTTGCCGGCTCGGCGGTGCATCACGTGCTGGTCGGCCAGGGCGAGGAGGACTAGCCCGGCGACCGCACGTCCATCGCTGCGCCCGGCGCATGCTCCATGAGGAACCCCCGCAGCTTCTCGAAGCCCACTCGCATGGTGTCCGAGTGGCTCTTCGCGATCGGCAACAGTGGTGCCAACATCCCTAGTGCGCCCGCTGGGATCGTCTGCCAGCGCAGGCTCAGTCGTGTCTGGCCGTCGAGATCTTCGAACCTCCACGCCGCTTCGCCGCGGAAGGCCCCTGCCACGTATTCGACCCGGATCAACGCGTTTTCTTCGACCTCGATCGTCTTGGTGACGAACTTGATCGGAAGGCGGCCCTGGACCCGCACCTCGTTGGCCAACAGCGCGCCCACTTGTGCGTACGACTCGCCGGTACACAGCTCCATCGAGTAGTGCGGCGCCCACCAGCTGGTCTTGCCATCGTGTTAGTCCACAACGGCCCGAAACACCTCGTCGGGGCTCGCGTCGAACACCGCTTCATCGGTGACGTCTGCGGCTTGGCCGCCCTGGCGAGCCACCCAGCAATACCAGGAGGCCGCACCAACCCCGCCCGCCAACAGGCCCTTCGTCAGTTTGAGCATAGCTATCGCTCCTACTTGCCACCGGCCCTGGCTCGCACGGTGTTGACGGCCGGGATGTCCCAGGCCTCGTGAATCTGGCCATTGAATACTCTCCAGACCACGAGCGAGTCGATCTCGAGCTCGTTACCGGCAACCGTCAGCGTCACCGTGGCATAGGCGGCGACCAGCTCGTCGCCAAAGGCCGTCGCCGAGACGGGTTCCACGCGGATGCTACCTCCGCTGGATCCCTGGAGCCGTCCGAAGAAACTCCGGATGCCCCTCAGGCCGTGGTAATCACCCGCGAGCTCTGGTCGGTGTCGGTTGTAGTAGTGGAAGACGAATTCGTCGGCAAACAGACCTGCGTCCGGTTCGCTGAAGCCGCCGGCAATCAGCTCACCTGCCCGGATCACAGCTGCCAGATTGGGATGCTCGATGTCGCCTGTTCGGTCGACGCTTGCTGTCATCGCATCGGTCATGGCCTCTCCTCCCTGTGCGTTGACGGACTCGTCACCATCGATACATACCCGCCGCACCCGCCGATAGAGGCAAGCGGACCACGTTGCGGCGCTATTCGTCCGGGTGAACGTCGCGGTCAACCGCGCCATCGGGCGGCGCCACCGTCCCCGGCGGCGAATTCCCTTCCCAGTGCTGTGTGGACCGCGTACGATCGCTTTAGGTCTCACTCCAGGAGGATTCGTGTTTGCCGACCGCACCCTCATCCCCACGCTCCCCGCGTCAGACATCGCAAGGGCCAAGGCCTTCTACACCGAAAAGCTCGGCTTGAAGCCGATCGAAGGCGAGATGGGTGACCTGACCATAGAAGCCGGCGACTCGAGGTTCGTTGTCTATCCCTCGGAGTATGCCGGGACCAATCGGGCCACGGCTGCCTCGTGGGAGGTCGAAGACCTGGATGCCTGCGTCACCGACCTCAAGTCCGTCGGCGTGGAGTTCCAGGAGTTCGAGTTGCAGGGCATGAAGATGGAGAACTCGATACTGACGGCGCCCAATGGAACCCGCGCCGCCTGGTTCGTCGACTCGGAGGGCAACATCGTCGGGCTTTCCCAACCGGCGTGATGCCGAGCCCTTCAGGTAGCAACTGCAAGGACCTCATCGAGATCGGCGTGGTCGCCGGCGTAGTTCTCGTAGTCGGCATACAACAGTGCGTCGCCGGGACCGATGACGAGCGTGGCCCCGAGCTGCATCGGGCGTCGCCCCGTCCTGCCCTGACGATGCCCGCGCACGAATGACATCACTCCGGCGCTGATCGCAGTAGGCGAGATCAACGTGGTCAGCCCGATCGTGTTCGTGCCGACGATCCCGGCTGCCGTGCCCTCCTCGTCGAGGAGAACCGGAAACGGGAAGCTCTGCTCCGCAATGAAGGCTTGGGCATAGCGCCGGCCACCAGTGCCGATCGCCACCACCGGGACCTGGGCGGCCATGAAGTCGCTTTCCCGCCGACGGACCTGACCGGCCCGTTCCCGACAGGTCAGTCAGCCGAAGTGGCGGAGGAAGAGGAGCACGGCAGGTTGGTCCCGCCAGAACTGCCCCAACACGTGGGGCGCCCCATCCGGGTCCACCAGCTCCGTTTTGCCCAATTGCGCCACGTCGAATGCCATGAGAGAAACGAGGCTACCTCAGCCGGACGCCCCCCGGGCAGGCACTAGTGGGGCGGCGGGTTTGAGAGCGGTTGGGCAACTAGCCAGCATTCGGCCGCGGCTGTTGAGCAATTCGGCCGTCATCACGATGGGCAAATCCTGCGCGAGCATGCTGCACCCGGTAGACACTCTGGATCGGCACCGCGGCCACGAAATCGCCCACTGTGAACCGGACCGCTTCGGCCTTGCCGTCGCAACCGGAGCCGGGTTACTGCCCTATCGATCGTCGCCGGGCTTGGCAGTGGGAGCGCGGGCCGACGACGCCGCAGGGGCCTCGCCAAGGAGGTCACGCAGCTCCGCAATGATCTTGGCGCCCTCCACTTTGTCGGCGACAGCGACGAGCAGCCGGCTCACACCGACGATGAGGCCCGACATGATGCCTCCAGACCTGCGAGTGCCCACTGCTTCGACCGTTGCGCGGACTCAGACACCGAAACCGTCGGCAAAGACGCGATACGCGCCCACCACTTCGGCCTGCTCGACCTGAGGCCCGTGACCCGGCTCGCATCGCTCCCCGATCGCCTTCTGAAACTCGGCAAACGCCGCGTTGTCACTCAATGGATTGGGGTCGGCTTCGATGTCGGCGATGTGGACGAATGTGTTGTCCGCCAAACGCAGGGTCGCGTAGCGGACTCCTCCAGGATCGGTGTCGGCCAGCTCGGCGAAGACGGCCTCCACCAGCTTGTGATTGACATCGGCTTGGTCGGCCTTGGTCCGATACCGAACGACGACCGTGTTTCCCATAGCTCCTCCACTGCTGGTTACGCCAGTGACGCTACCGTCCCGGCCGTCGGCCGGCATCGGGCTATCAGTTGACCATCACCGTCGCCGTCATGACCGGATGGATTCCACATAAGTAGTCGTACGCACCGGGCCGGTTGAAGGTCACCGCGAACTGCTCTCCCGGCGCGAGGTTGTCTGAATCCCAGGTACTGGAGCGTGGATCGTTGGGTCCGTTCTCCGTGGTATGCGGCACCCCGCCGTTGTTCGTCCACCGCACCGTGTCTCCTGCGTTGATCATCAACACCGTTGCGCCGAACTCGAAGTCGAGGATCACCTCGTCCACAATCGGGCTCGCCAGCGTTTCGCATCCTGCCAGCGTGGCGAAACCGGCACCCCCGTCGCAGTCGTCGCCGCCCACACCGGCTATCAGCTCGTCGGGCCCGAGGCCACCGAGCAGCCGGTCGGACCCGTGGCGACCCTCGAGCCGATCGAAGCCCCGCTCGCCTCGCAGCACGTCGGATCCGCCCCCACCGATCAGTACGTCGGGCCCGGCCCCGCCGAACAGGCGGTCCCGACCCACTCCGCCGACGAGGGAATCGGCCCCTCCATCGCCGGACAGGTGGTCGTTGCCCGCTCCACCGAGCAGCGTGTCAGGACCGCCGCCACCCAAGATCCGATCGGCGCCACCATTGCCGCGCAGAATGTCTGCCCCGAGGCCGCCGCAGATGATGTCATTGCCGCCGCCGCCTGCGATCACGTCGTTGCCGGCTCGGCCGACGATGACGTCATCTCCCGGCGTACCGGCTATTTGGTCGGGCCCGGGCGTACCAATGTGCGTGGCGGGCTGCCCGTCGCACATCGGGACGGCGGCGCCAACTGGAAACGCCGCGATAGCCGACAACATCGTCGCCACCAGCAGAAACGAGTAGCTAATCAGCCGCATCGGTTTCCACCCCCGTCCTCGGCGTGGGCGCCAGCGTACCGCGTCTCTCCTCGAGGGCTGACGGCCGTCGACAATGTCCGCGGCCGATTACGGTATGGCGGGTTTCGCGAGCTGCCGGATCTAGTAGCGTTGCGGACAACGCCCTTTTGTTTGGGGGGACTCTTGGGAGATGGAGAAACCAGTGGACGTTGATGCCTTGCAGCCCGACTCGATAACCGCCGACTTCGTGCCGCACCGTCGAGACTCCTTCGCCAGCGTCGAGATCGACGGCGAAGGCTTGCTGTTTGACGAAGTGAGGGGCACCTGGCACTTCCTCAACCCGATCGCCCAGGTGATCTGGAACTGTTGCGACGGCACGGGGTCCGTCGGCGAGATCGCACGGGACATGAGCCAGTTCTTCGGTGAGGAACTCGAGGTGGTGCTGGCCGGCGTGCTGGACACGGTCCGCCAGTTCGGCCAGCAGGGACTGCTCGAGGGAGTCGAGCCGGTTGTTCATCAGTCGTTCAACCACGACCACGACGAGCACGACCATGACCACGACGAGCTTGACCACGACCACGAAGAGGGTGGTGACGAGCCGCGCTTCATCCCGGTCCCCGACAGCGCCTGACTGAACAAGCTGGACCGCCTGGTCTGGGCGGCAACGAGCACCTATCACATCGGCCACTTCCACATCGGGATCCGCACCGACACTGAGTGGCTCGACAGTGTCCTCCGACAAGCTCTGGCCGACTACTACGTGCCCGACGTCGAGGCCCCAGCGAACTTCTCCATCGTCGTCCCCCAGGGCAACGGCGCCGGGACGACGGGCCTCAACATGCTCTACGAGGGATTCACCAGCTTGGTGCGCACTCGGTACCCCGACCGTGCGCTGCGGGCACTCTTCCAGCACCTCGGGAAGTACGCTCCTGCCGAGTCGGGGGACCTGCTCAAAGTCACTGCCCTGGGGTTGGTCCGCGACGACCAGGCGATTCTCGTGCCGCGCAGCGTCGTCACCTGGCTCGACCAACTGGCCCCGCGCCTCAACCGCGCCGGATGGCAGTTCGTCGATCATCCGTGGAGCTTCCTCGACACGGATTCGGGTGAGCTGGTCGTCGATCGCTCACACCTCGAGGTCGATGAGTCTCCCCTCGCCGACATGATCAGCAAGCGATCCAGCCGGGAGCCCGAGCCGGTCGGGCCCGGTCGATTCCGCCTTGTGGGCTGGGGTGTCTTCAACCGAGGTGATGAACCACTGAGTCGGGCCGCCAGCGCAGCCGCAGCGGCGCCGTTTGTGGTGAATCCCGCTGAGGTTGGGGCGCGTCAGGTCATTGATCGGCTGCTGAGCCTCACCGAGCGGACGCCGCTGACGGGCCTTGGCTCGCCGTTCGAGGGAGATTTCGCATCCCGACTCATCTCGCTGGCCCCGCGCGGCGATGCTTAGCCCTCGAGTCGGTCGATAAGGGGGCCCGTTCAGTCGTTCGTCACGTCCGCTATGGCCTCGACGGCGGCCACCAGATCCCCGCTCCGCAGCGCAAAACATTCGGCGCCTTCGACCAAACCAGCCAGCAGGGGCAGCACCCTTCCGCCGTAACGGCCGATGTTCAAGACGCTCCGCCCCAGCGCCAGCGCAGTAGTTGCCTTGGAAACCCTCGTGATGCGGGTCGGCTCGCCTACCGCGAACTCCGACGAAATCACGTAGCGCACCGGGGTGGGGCTGCCCACCACGTCGGGGCGGATGTGAGCCGGGACTATGTACCAGCGATTGCGGACGTATTCACTTCTGGTCTGGGCCGATGGCAAGTCGGGGAACGTCTTGAAGACCGTTTCGTCCTTGAGAGTGATCGCCTTCGGGTAGCAGTACAGCAAGCGCCCGATGGGATCGATAGCGGCAGCTTCGTCCGAGTAGTAGGTGTAGCCCGCCCGCACCAGCCCGGCCACCAGCGTGCTCTTGCCGCTGCCGGAGCCTCCGGGAAGAACCACGCCCTGGCCTCGCGGAGCACCCACCGCGCCGGCATGTATTAGAACGTAATCGCCCGTGCGACGCGCAGCTTCCGCATTGACATGCCAGAAGAAGTGGTCAAACACATGGGAGGCGTGTTCGCTCCCTGACATGATCACCCCGTTGCAGTACAGCCGATAGCGCGGCCCGCTGGCATTGCTCGCCAAGTCGACCAGCTCGTAGTGGGGAGGCACTCCCGGCGTTGGAGGGTTGGGCTCTTCCGCCAAATCACGCGCCGTCGCGAAAGCACCAATCACAGTGTCGACGTACTCGGCCAACTCTCGGCCATTGGTGGCCAGCGAGAAGTAGTAGCCGAGCACTCGAAACCACTCGTGCGTCACCCACTCCACCCCGACGAGCTCGGGGTGCGAGACGACGGCGGGGCGAGCAGGCATCGCCATAGCGGAGAGCCTACTGGTCGGGAGGGTCGCCCAGTCTTCGGCCGTGACCCGATGAACGATGACGGTCTCGCGACACGCCGGGAAGCCGACTACCAGGTCTCCAACGACGCTTTAGTAACTGGCCGTCAGTTCGCCTATCGGCGTCGACCCGAGCCGGTCGCCTGCGAGCCAGCGGCATCGAACGGCCGATCCTCTACCGGCGTGCCACACGGCGGGAAGCACCGCGTACCTTCGCAGCAATTGGTGACGCAGCGCCACCCGGGCGGGCACTCGCCGCTGTTGGTGCATGGAACGGTGTCGACACAGAACATGTCATTCCAGCAGAAGGAATTGCCCTCGACATCCACGTCACACACGCAAATCATGCCGTTGGCGCCCTCGCCACACTCGATGATGGGGTCGTCGCACTCCCACGGCGGACACAGCGGGGAGACGTCGCCACCGGCAAACGCCGGCGCGTTGAAGGTTGACACGATCGGAGCGGTCCATGCCGCGGCCCCCACTGCGGCCGCCCGCTTGAGCAGCTCACGGCGCGAGACGCCGTCGGAGCCGCCGATCAGACCGTCCTCGCCGCGATCGGTCCTGGCTCGATCACCCCTGGCTCGATCACTCCGGGCTCGGTCTTCCATGCGTATCCTCCCGCGTACGACTGCACCGGTGTGCTTTCCCTCGACCAAAACGGTACCCGGTGGTGCCTGCGATAGATATACGACAACCTTCGTATATTCACATGGGACCCAATCCCTTAGCTTGGGTACAGCTGACACCAACTGAGGGGTCCGAGAACATGACGAACGGCTCGGATGGGCCGAGTCCGGCGGAGTCAGCGCGGATCAACCGGCGCGAGCTGCTGAAGCGGGGAGCAGTTGCGGGCGGCACCGTGCTCTGGGCGACGCCAGTGGTCCAAACGATCGGGATGGGCACGGCACATGCCGCCACCCCATCGCCTACGTGCACGATCTACTGCCTCGAGTGGAAGCCGTTGACCGGCACGTCCGCCGGCGGTTGGGATGTGGGGGATGGGGAGCACTGTCTGCCGTGTCCCGCTGATGCCTTGGACAGGCTGCCTCCCGACATCGACGAATTCACCGTCGCCTACGACGATGCTGCGCACTCTTACACTGTCCTTTATCCCGATTCATACTCCCTGGTGGCTACGGGGGACCCGACACCGGACGATCTGGTGAATGGCAGCGCAGCCATCAGGCGGGCACGCCAGGTCATCACGTGTGAGTTCTTGACCCCGGCCGACCAAGAACCGGGGCCGCTGCCCGGCACGACCCAAATAACCTTCAAAGACTGGACCGCACGCGTCGACGATCGTATAGAGCTCGTAATCGAGCATTGCATTTAGCCTCCAACGGGATAGGAACATGGAGTCGGAAAACACCCAGATCACCAGACGAGAGCTGCTGAAGCGGGGCGCGATCGTCGGGGGAGTCACCCTTTGGACGACGCCGGTAGTTCAGGTCGTAGGCATGGGCCGAGCGTATGCCAAGGACGTCAGTCCCGGCTGCATCCGGTACTGCATCCGATGGGCAGTGCGCGACAACGCGGACACCGGCGAATTGACATGCCGGCGGGCGAGCAACCGAGCTCTTCCCATCTGGACAAACAGCTGGGACAAACTGGGAGAGCCGCTCTCGACGGGACCCGGCGCGGTGCTCACCTGCCCGGGCGACGGCGTCAACAACCCGGGGGCCGCAAATGACATCGCCAATCGACCCGGCTACGAGTTCGTCGTCTACGGCTCGCCCCAAACCGGGTTCTATGTCTCTCTGCCGAGCGACATCGACCTGGCTGATCTGATGGACGAAGCCGAGCCGTGGTCGGCCGCCGTCAAATGCGGGGCCGGCAGCGTGAAACACAAGAAGTCGGGGCTCACCATGGAGGAGGATCCCTGTTACACCGACCGCAACGGGAATCCGTATCGCCGGATCTTCTTCGACACGTGCGGCAACGGCAGGAACATTGGGAGGCTCGAGCTGATCATCGACTGGTGCCCCGGGCCGACCGAATGACCCCAGGTCGCCGCCGCTACCGATAGACGTCGGGTCACGACCATCGGCTCTTCAGCAGCTGGGCTGCCCTGACTGGGTCGTCGTAGTCCAGCAACCAGACTTCGACCTGGTTGGCGAGCTGTGCCGCCAGCGTGAAGGCGCGCTCCCCCAGCTTGTAATGATTGAACGAATGCTCGAGTAGAGCCACCATGCCGAGCCCCGCCGAGCCCGGTTGCAAGTCGAGCCGGTCGACCTGGGCAGGCAAGGTGATCACGGCGAGCTCCAGGTGGCCCTGCGCAACTGCGCCTCCGAGGTCTTGGGCCGTGATCAAGGCCTCGGAGCGGCCGGCCGGGAACGCGACTGCCTCCTCGTTCAGGTCGAGACGCTCCCTCGTCCAGGCCGACAATCCCAATGGCTTGGGGTAGGGGACGACGTGCCCTCGATCTCGGTCCACGCACAGCGCCTCGTCGGAGACGTAGTCGAACCCGGCGGCGACGCAGGCCGCCACCAGTGTGCTCTTGCCTCCGCCGGAGTCGGCGGGAAAGGCAATAGCCCGTCCCTGCGACGCGACGACCCCGGCGTGCACCGCAAGTCCCTGGTACTCGTCGATGGCGGTGCGGTTGAGCGCGGCGGCAAGCGAGGCAACAGTGAGCGCCCAAGTCGGGCGGGTCGCCATCGCGGTTCCATCGCGATATAGCGCGTAGGAGGAAGCGGGAACCTCGGCTGAGTTCCGGTGCTCAGCCAGAGCCCAGACGTGGCGCGGAAGCGAATCGTTGATCCGGTCAACCGCAAACGGAGCCAGCAGCCGGGCGACCGACTCGAACACCTCGTCCGGCTCCACTCGCAGCAGGACCGCGGAGTCGAGGATTCGCAACGGCAAGTCACCGGCCCCGTCGCGGCCGACGAGGTCACTCATTCAGCCCCGAGCTACGTCTTGGCTCACGGGACCGGAACGAACCCTTCTTGCACGAACTGGCGGATGGTCGCCTCGACATCGTCCCTTATCGATTCAGCTCGTTGTCCGTAAGCTACCGCAAGCAGCTCGACTATCTGGGCGACAGTCTGCTCTCCGTCGCACAGCAACCAGACATCGCTGGCAGGGCCGTTCAGCACCAACACGCGCTCGTGCTTCGGGTCGTAGAGGCTGATATCGCCCTTGACCTCAGTCTCGATTATGTGCGGTAGCGGTGGCCCAACGACGCGGTCGCCGAAATCGTGTGAAGCTGCGTCCGGGGTATCAGTCACGAGCCAGTCCCTCTTCGGTGAGTTGTTCCAAAGCAGCAGCCACGTCGGCAGCCGCCGCCTCCGGGTCGAGCGTCGTCAGCTCCGCGATGGCATCCGCCATCTCTTGGCCGGTGGTCGCTCCGTCACAAAGCTCCCAGATCGCAAGCGCCGACGGGTTCAGCAAGTGCAGCTTGCCCGAATCGGGATTGAACACAGCAGTGTCGTCGCTCCCGCGGCGCACCCATGCCTGGCCGTGACGCCGGGGCGTCGCCGCCATCCACTCCCGGCTCATGGCTCTCCTTCGATGTCGAGTCCACAACGAGCTGCAAAAGCGACAGCTTCGGCGCGAGTGTGCACGCCGAGCTTCTTGAAGACACGCTCCAAGTGGGTCCGAGCGGTGGCCGGCGAGATGAAAAGGTCAGCAGCGATGGCGTCATTGTCGCGTCCGCGCGCCGCGTGTTCGAATACCTCGCGCTCCCGCGGGGTCAAAGTGTCGAGCGCAGCTGCGTCGGCAGCTCGAATGCGACGGCGTTCCACCACTCGACGCAGCAGAGAACCCAATGCGGCGGGCGGGACGACTGCGTGGCCCTCGAGCAGCTGTTCGACGGCATGAGAGATCTCGTCGAATCCGCAATCGTCGGGGAGGAACCCAAGCGCGCCTGCCTCCAACACGTCGACCATGACATCCATCGAATCGGGGCCAACCGCCAGAACGGCCACGTCGATATCGACGACTTCGAGGGTACGGCGCAACCCATCGGCATCGAAGGCGGCGACTACCACGTCTGCCCCAACCCCCGCCAATGCGTCGGGATCCGCCACAACCGAGGCTACGTCGACGGCCGCACCCAACGCTGCCGAAACCGCCCCGGCCCAAATCGGATCGGCGGCGCCGATGGCCACACTACGCAAATCGCCTCCGCCCCCACTCACACACCCAGGAACCGGTCCAGGGCACAGGATACCTCTCTGGTAGATTGACCAGCCAAAAACGCCTGGCCAAGTGGGTCCGGCACTCGAGGGGAAGGCGGCATGGGGCTCCATCGCGCGCTGCAGCTCGCGCCTTGGCGGGTTGGTGATGCGTCATCTCAATTGATGCTGGACATCGCGGCCGGCCGCCCTCTCGAGCTGCACCGCCCCCTCAATCGCGATGAGCTGGCGTTGGCAGTGCGCCATGGCCTATTCGGCCTGATGGCGGACCACGAAAACCCGATCCTGCGGGCTGCAGGGCTCCCCGTCTTCGCGCGGCTGGCGGCGCGGCACGGCGTCATGAACCACCACACGCGTCGGCTATTGACCACCCTCCACACCGCAGACATTCCGGCCACCGTCCTGAAGGGCAGTCACTTGGCCACCTGGGCGTACCGTAACCCGGCGCATCGCACCACGACCGATATCGACATCCTCGTACCCCGCCACGAGATCGACCGGGCTATCGAAGTGGTGGCAGCTGACGAGGCGGTCGAGATAATCCCACCCAAGACTCCCAAAGCCGACAAGCGCAACATCCCGGTGGCTGATCCGTCCGGCGTCAGATTCACGCTGGACCTCCACTGGGATCTATTCAGCTACACCCAACTGCGCGGCTGTGCCGAAGGCGCGACCGGCTGGGCCTGGGACAACGCGACACTTCAGCCGGATCACCCGCTGGGCCCGATGTGGCAGTTACCGGAGGAGGCCCGCATCGGATTCCTCTGCACCCATGCCTTGCTCGACCATCGTTTCCGCCTCATCCTGTTTCGCGACCTGACAGAAGTAGCCGCGACGGAGCCGGATTGGAGCGCCCTCATCGAGTTCGGGACTCGCTGGCAGCTACGGGCGCCGACCTATTTGGCGCTCCTGATGGCGGTGGGGTTGACCGAGGCCGCCGTGCCGCCATCCGTGTTGGAGAAGCTGCGGCTACCGCATGTGTTGGCGTTGAGGTACCTAGAACGCATGCTCCCGCGCACCAATACCGTGCGCTTCGACGGACACCGACTCCATCCACTGAATCTGGCCGCTGTCCTGGTCCACGATGATCGCAGGCAGCGATTGCGGCTTGCCGCCGACGCTCCGCTGTCATTTCCTACTTGGTGGAAGCGCGTCGAAGCGATGGGTCATCAGGATTCGATTCCAGCACCCGACGCCTCGCGAACGATCTTGCTGCTCGTCGCCAGCGACCGGCGGCGGGGGGCTGAAGTGTTCGGAGAGCGGCTCGCTGAAGGCCTGCGCCAGCGCAATTGGACCGTCGATTTCGTGGCGCTGGATGCAACCGGAGCGAGTCCGGTCGTGAACGCGGCTCCGCTGACTGCCGATGGCAGCTCTGGACGTATCGAGTCTGGGGTTGTACGCGAGCTGAGGAAGCGTATTCGGCGAACTCGTCCGGCGCTGGTCCTGGCCAACGGTGGTACCACGTTGCGTTACGCCGCCTTTGGGGTTGCCGGCCTGCGAAACCGCCCCCGATTGGCGTATGCCTCGGTCGGTGAGCCGGCCTATTGGCTTCGGGGCAACCGCCATCGTTTGCTCCAGGCGATCCTGCACCGGCGAGCGGATCTAATCCTGGCCGTTTCCGCAGCCACCCGCCGCCAGCTCATTGATCTGTTCGGCCTCGATCCCGACCGGGTTGAGGTGGCGCACACCGGGGTGCCCGAGGCATTCCTCGACGTGCCCCAGAGGAACCAGGATGCGGAGCTCCACTTGATCTTCCTCGGCAACCTGTCGGCCGAAAAGGCGCCCCGAATGAGCCTGCTGGCGCTCGATCGCCTCTTGAGGCAGCGTTCGGCCCGCCTGCGGTTCGTGGGCGCTGGACCGCAGCGAGCAGAGCTCGAAACAGTCGCTGCCTCCTACGGTCTGCGTGACAACGTCGAGTTCACCGAGTCGGTCGATGACGTTCGCCCTCATCTCGCCTGGGCCGACGTACTGGTCCTCACGTCGGAAACTGAGGGCTTCCCCGGAGTCGTCCTGGAGGCGGCAGCAACCGCCACGCCGACCGTAGCCTTTGACGTCGGTGGCACCGCCGAGACGATTGAGGACGGCGTGACCGGTTTCGTCGTGCCCCCCGGTGACCTCGACGCGTTCGATCGTGCTCTCGGCGAGCTCGCCACCGACGACTCCCGCCGCAGGAAGATGGGTGAAGAGGCGCGTGCCAGGGTGAGTGACGGCTACCTGATTGATCATGCCGTGGAGCGGTACGACCAGCTTCTCAGGGCGCTGACGGCGGTCCGAGAGCGTTGACTCGAGCGGGAGCAAGATGAAAGTCGCCCACCTCACGACGGTCGACATGAGCCTCCGCTACCTGGTGATGCCCCAGTTGCTAGCCGTGCGGGCCGCCGCCGGAGAAGCCGTCGGCATAAGCGCGCCGGGTCCCTGGGTGACAGAGCTCGAGGCCGCCGGCATCCGCCACATCGCGCTCGACTCGTCGACCCGCGGCATGAACCCGATCGCCGACCTGCGTTCCGCCCAACAATTGTGGAGGATCTTGCGGAGGGAGAGAGTCGACATCCTCCACACTCACAATCCCAAGCCGGGACTCTATGGAAGGGTCCTCGGGCGGCTCGCCGGCATACCCATCATCGTGAACACCGTCCATGGCCTGTACGCGACCCCGGACGACGGCATCCTCAAAAGGGCGCTCGTCTACTCACTCGAGGCGGTGGCGGCGAGATTCTCTGACGAGGAACTGGTGCAGAATCCGGAAGACCTGGAGTTGATGCGGCGCTGGCGGATCGCGCCCCGGCGGCGCACCCATCTGCTCGGCAATGGTGTCGACCTGAAACGCTTCAGTCCGGATCGTTGCGATGCGGCTCAGCGGGCACGACTGCGCCACCAACTGGGGATCAGCGACTCGCAGGTCGTGGTGGGCATAGTGGCCCGCCTTGTCGCCGAGAAGGGCTACGCGGAGCTGTTCGCCGCCGCGGTCGGCTTGGGAGAGGACTACGTCGTCTTGGTTGTCGGGCCCCATGATCCCGCCAAGGCCGACGCCCTGGCCGAATCAGTATTGGAGGAGGCTCGCCAAAACGGGATTCGCTTCCTGGGGATGCGCGACGACGTCGACGAGCTTTATGCAGTCATGGACATTTTCGTGCTTCCGTCGCATCGCGAAGGATTTCCTCGTGCAGCCATGGAGGCTGCTGCCAGCGGATTGCCCATCATTGCCACCAACATCCGTGGCTGTCGCCAAGTCGTCGACGACCAAGTGACCGGCCTCCTGGTTGACGTCGGTGATAGTCACGGGCTGCGGGCAGCCATCATCCGCTTGGGAGAAGAGGAGGAGTTGAGAAAGCGGATGGCGAGCGCGAGCCGCGCCAAGGCGGAAGCCGAGTTCGACGAGGACGAGGTCGTGGCGCGGGTCATGGAGTCTTATCGTCGCGCCGCGCTACGTCGTGGCCTCCATCTGGGTCGAGTAGAGCCGGCAGCCGTCAGCTACCGTAGCGCAAAACTGCAAGATGCCCCCGCCCTGGCCAGACTCCACGCCGAGTCGATCACGGAAGGGTTTCTCCCCACTCTGGGTCATGGGTTCCTGACCAGGCTGTACACCGCACTGATCCAGTGGCCAGAGTCGGTGATGGTTGTCGCCGCCGATGCTGCCGGGCCTGTCGGATTCGTCGCTGGCGTTACCGACACCGGTTCCTTCTATCGCCACTTCTTGCGTCATCATGGACTGCCGGCAGTTCTGGCCGCAGGTCATCGGCTGGTCCGCCCACGAGTCGTCAGGAGGGTGCTCGAGACGCTGCGTTACGGAGGCGGCCACGATGAGGTGGCGGCGGAGTTGCTGGCAATGGCAGTCTCGGGCCGAGCCCGTCGTGTCGGTCTCGGCACCGGGCTCGGTATGCGATTCTTGAAGGGGCTGCGGGAACGGGACATCGAGCGCGCCTGCGTGGTTGTCGGCAGCACCAACCGGCAGGCGATATCGCTGTACCACAAGCTGGGGTTCGCTGATATGGCGCGGATTCAGGTGCACGCCGGGACCGAGTCGGAGATACTGCTGTGGCGGGCGTAGCGGCCGCCGCCGCCGTCGCCTTCCTAGGGGCGTTCGGCGCGCTCATGGTCGGCCCGCGTTTGGGCTTCGTCGACAAGCCTGACGTCTCATCTGCCCTCAAGGTTCATCGACGCCCGGCAGTGCCGCTGGGCGGGGTCGGAGTCTTCTTGGCCGTTCACACCGGCATGACCGTCGCGGGCATCTATGACGCCGGGCTGGCGATGGCGACCGGGGGCCTGCTCCTCCTGGGTTTGTTCGATGACCGATTCCAACTCGCACCCTGGCCCCGCCTCGTCGCTCAGGTTGGTTTGGCGATCGTGTTGGTGGTGCTGGCGGACGGCGGTTGGTCGAACGCTCCCTTGTCCCTCGCTATCGGGGTGATGCTGACCGTCACCACGATCAATGCCGTGAATCTGTTTGATGGCCTCGACGGCCTGGTCGGTACCACGGCGTTTATCAGCGCGCTGGGGTTGACGTTGCTGGCCGAGACCCGCGGCCTCAACGGCGACTTCGGCTGGATCATCGCCGCCGCTCTGATCGGGTTTCTCGTTTTGAATCGGCACCCGGCACGTGTGTTCCTCGGGGACAACGGTGCCTACGTCGTCGGGGCCTTATTGGCGTACGGCATCATGCGGGCGAGCCCGGAACCGGTGGATTCGCGAGTCATCGTGGCGGCCGTCGTGCTGGGAATGATTGCGATCGATCTGGCCGCCACTGTCATCCGTCGCCACCTGGCCGGACGCCCATTGTTCGCTGGCGATCGCAGCCATATCTACGACCAGCTGCGCGACCAGGGTTGGGGAGTCGGCCGCGTCGTACTGGTGATGGCGCTGGTCCAGCTCGTATTCGCAGCCGTTGCGTTGGGGATCGAGCAGGTGCGTGACGGTCCGCTGCGGCTGATTCTGGTGTTCGCCCTCGTGGCGTTGTCGCTGGGGAGCGTGGCTAAGGCCGGCCTGTTACGAACTCAGCCCGATTCAACCTCGGCCTGAACGGCTGCCGCCTCCCTCTGGATCGCCGCCAACGCGTTGGCGATCTGCTCGGCGTGTTCCAACGGTAGGTGGCTCCATATCGGCAGGCTTATAACCTGAGCCGCCAACCGGTCGGTCGTCGGCAACGGAGGGGATGCCACGTGCCCGTAGGCCGTTTGCCGGTGCACGGGCGGCGAGTAATAGGGACGCGTGGGGATCCCTTCGGCTGCCAATGCCGTGACCACGGCGTCGCGGCTCGCGCCGAAGGAGTCGGGATCGATGAGAATGGTGAAGTCCTTGTAGCTGGCACGACAACCCTGTGGCACTTTTTGGAAGGCGAGCCCGGGTACCTCGCCCAACGAGAGCCGATACCTGTCGGCAACGGAGTTGCGCCAAACGACCCGATCCTCGAGATGGTCGAGAGAGGCAAGTGCCACTGCGGCGTGGAGCTCCGACAGGCGGGCATTCAATCCGGCGAAGCGGGTGTTGTAGTCGCCCGGATTGCCGTAGTCGCGAGCCGTGCGAATCGTTGCCGCCAAGTCTGGATCATTGGTGGTCACCAAACCGCCTTCGGCCCCCGACAGGACCTTGGTAGGGGTCAGGCTGAAGACCTCTGCGCTGCCGAAGCCACCGAGAGGGCGGCTAACACCGTCTACGGTCACGAGGGTCCCGGCGCCGTGGGCAGCGTCGAACATCAGCTCGGCGCCCAGCGCCTCGGCCGCCGCCGTCATGGCGGAAACATCGACCGGTACGCCGGAGACGTGGACTCCTACGATCAGTCCCGGCCTTCCGTAAACATCTTGAGGTCGGAGGACCCAACTATCCGGATCGCAGTCGGCGAAGGCGACGTCCTTGCCGTTCCAGGCCACGGCATGAGCGGTCGCCGAGAACGTGAAGGAGGGGACGAGCACCGGCCCTGCTGGATCGAGCGCTTGGATGACGAGCATCAATCCCAGGGTGCACGACGCCACGGCCACGCAGTGATCGACCTCGAAGTGCTCGGCGGCCCGCCCCTCCAGCTCGGCTACTAGGGATCCGTTGGTCACGATCCCGGATCTCAGCGCGGTTTCGATGTTCTCGAGGATCGCGCCCGGATCCTCGATGGTGGGTCGGGCGAAGGGAAGGGCGTCGGGGAATGTCGGCTCGCCGCCGAGCAGCGAGGGGCGTTTCATGAGCTCACCAAGGTCCGGTCGTCGTGACGCATTTCGAACTGGCGGTCGGCCGGGGCCTCCGCCTTGCGCAGACCTATGAGCAATACGAGCAGCAAGGGCAACGCCTGAGTGCGCTGTCTCGTGAGGATCCCCAGATTGAATACAGCGCTGAATCCGACGACAAACCCGATCACAACGACGACCGCGAACAGCATGTAGGGGTAGCGCCGCCAACGACGGATGTCCCTCAACATCGTGGGCACCCGCACGATCGAGACCACCAGCAGCAAAGTTCCTTCGACTGCCGCAATCCCGGTCTGTATGTTGTTGACCTCGTTGAACAGCGGGCGATACAGCGTGCGAAGGATGGCCGGGGGGATGTCCTGAAGGCTGCGCACGGCTCGCCCCTCGACGGCTGACCCACCCTGCTGCGTGTTGCGCTGCAGTTCAGCAAGGAAGGGATCCAAGTCGGAACCGGAGAGGTCGACGTCGAGGCTCTGCGACGCAAATGTCACCAGCAGCACCACTCCGATCGAAGCGGCTCCCATCAGGATCAGGCGGCGCGTGGCAGCCGCGGTGACTCCCGGCGACCTCCCCACCAGCACCGCGATCGCCAGGGCCCCTCCATATAGCGCTGCCATATGAGGGCGAACTGCAGCTACCAGCAGCAGCATGAGCCCTACCAAGCCGACCCAGCGGATGCGATAACGCCCCAACAGGTGAGCAGTGCCCCAAGCCGTGCCTCCGAGGAAGAAGATCAGCAGCGACTCCTTGCCAATGCTCGAGGGCCAGAAGACCAGCGAGGGAAGAAAGAAGATTGCCAAGGCGTAGAGGCGGTGCGACGCCTGGGGCATCACCCGGCGGTATGCCAGGTAGAACAAGACTTGGCCAACGAATGCGATTGTGCCGAAAAGAAAGAAGCCGCCCAGCTCGCTGGGCGTATAGGGAGTGAATAGCAAACCCGTCACCTTGGACACGAAGACCGTGCCGGAGCTGCCATAGGTCACCTCCGGCCAACGAAACGTGCGAAAGACCGGGGCGAGATCCTTGCCGCGGTGGTAGTAGCCGAGGGCATCCCCCACTCTGTCGTAGGCATTGACCAGGATGTAGAAACGCAGCGCAGATCCGACGAGCTTGGCAACGAAGCCGGCAAAGATGATGCCCGGGAGCCACGATCGGTCGGAGTCGTTGGCGGCTCTCACGGCCAGGACAACCACCGCAACGGTGAGAATCAGCACGTAGGTCAGCGTCCCCACGTCCACGAGCCCCAGCCCCAAGCCGAACATGAGCGCAGCGAGATACGCGGGAATCGCAATCCAAGTGAGAGCTGAACTCACAGGAGCTCCAAGTCGCTCAACGCCAAGTCCCAGTTGTCAAGAGAGAATACGTCCACATCTAGATCCACGAGCGGTCGGGCCACCATGGTGAGGGCAGTGATCCTAGGGATCGCCACCAGGCCGGCCCGCCGTGCGGCCCGCCGCTCCGGGGATCCTGGCGAGAACCATGCAACCAGATATCCCGATGTGGCCCGCTTTGCCGTCGCCGCGATCGGGCGATGCCCTGCGGGACCGATCAACTCGGAGATCACCAGCTCGTCCCGACTATTGCGGCGATTGACTCGCACGACGGCGGTTGCACCGGCCGCCTCGATACACCGGTAGCTCGCCGTTGGATGTTGGGCAAAGCGCCACGTCCGATAGCCCCCGGACCGATCGGTCCGCAGCCCTCGAGGGGGCCGATCGTTGCCCGCCAGGTCGACGGCAGGGTCGACCCCCGGCAGGACCACCCCCGGATCTAGGAGGCCGTCTGCGGCGCGCTGGGTGAGCAGCCGCCATGTGGGACGAACCATCACCCCGATGCGGCCGACGTCCCGCCATCCTTGCTTCAGGTAGCCGGCCCGGGACATCGGATTGGGTGTGTTGAACACCAGAGCCACTCCCGCCTCGCGGGCCGCCTCGAGGGCAACGTCGTTGAGGCGACGAAACAGCCCTTGCCGGTGGTATTCAGGGTGCACGGCAGTGTCGACGGCCCGAACACACGATATTTCGATCCCGGCAGCGGTACGCAGCCGCCATCGCATCAGCGGCCTGACCGCAACTACCCGGTCGCGATCGGCGGCGACAAGCACTATCGAGCGGCCGAACGGATTGAGCACGTGCTTCCAATCCCATAGCTCAGGAGTTCGCTTCAATAGTGGAGTCTCCCCGAGGGCCGCCCGTAGCGTGTCGAGGACGCTGGAAAGGTCCGAGTCGACCATTGGTCGGATCGTGATGGCCTCAGCCATCGAGCAACTCCGTGTAGATGTCTTCGAAGGCACCCACCATTCGCTCCAGACTGAACCGTTCCTCGACTAGGGCGCGGCCCCGCCGGGCGTAGTCGGCGGCTGCCACGGGGTGCGCCAGCACATGGGTGATTGCTTCGGCCAGCGCTACCGGTTGGTTCGGGGCGACCAGCATGCCGGTCTCTTCGGGGCGAATCACGGAAGGCACCCCCCCAACCGAGGTCGCCACCACAGGACGCTCCAGGGCAAGCGCCTCGAGAATCGACACCGGCAAACCCTCATGATCGGCGGGGCTCACATACACATCGGCCGCTGATATGAACGCGAGGGCATCCGCCCGCTGTCCCAGGAACTTCAGCTGGGTAGCAACGCCGGCTCGCGCCGCCTCGGTTCGCAGTCGGTCTAGGTCGCCCCGATGTCGCTCGGTACCCAGCGAGACGATTGTTATGTCGGCCGCAAGCCGCGTAGCGGCCTCGATCAGAGTGTCGTGTCCCTTGCCGGGACGGATGTTGCCAACATGGACCACCAACCGATCATCTGCCGCGAGGCCCAGCTCCCGGCGAGCGAGCAGCGCGGCCTCGGTAGTGACGGAAGCAGCTACCCCATTGACAATTACGCGCGGCGCCGGGCCGGGGAAGCCAGCGAGTGACGCAGCCACCTCCTCGGATACCGCAGTTACTGCTGCGTTGCGCCCGTAGGTCAGCCGATTGAGCAATCTGGTCGGCTGCCGGTAGCTGTCCGCCACGTTGTGCTCGGTGTACACGAGCGGGACGCGCCGAGTGGCGCGCATCGCAACCGCTACCGTCGGTGAGTGGACATGAACGACGGCGGCTGCGCTCTTCCTCGCGAGCCGGTGGAGCCGATACACGGCGTCGGGAGTCATCCCCCAGCGGGTCCCGAGGCTGGTGACCCGCACGCCTTGCTCCTCGAGCTGAGCCACCAGCTGGTCCTTCCAAGGGAGGAAGTAGACGACCCGATAATCGAACCGGTCGCGGTCCCAATAGCGAGCTCCCTCGGCGATGAGCTTCTCGGCGCCCCCGAGCCCGAGCCCCTTGATCGCTACCAAAACGACTGAGCGGGTTCGTCGCGCCAAGGAGCCTCAACCCTCGGCTTCCACCGCGTCCATGAGCTCGGACAAGCCCCGCGAGAACGGCATCTCCGCCCGCCACCCGAGCTGATCTGCGATCCGCTCAGCAGAGACCGCCGCGGGAGGCACATCTCCCGGGCGCGGATCCCCAAAGGTCAGCTCGGTCGGGTAGCGCGCCACGACGAGCTCGGCCAGCTCCTTGATCGAGGTGGACTCGGGTGCCACGGTGTTGAGGGCCACCCCTCGCAGATCTGCCCGGCACGCCATGGAAAAGGCCCGGGCGATGTCGGAGGCATGCGTGAACTGCCGGCCTTGCTTGCCGTCGCCTTGGATGGTTATCGGGTCCCCGCGTCGGGCGCGATCGATGAAGATCCGGAACACCGAATTGGGCCGCAGCCCGGTGCCGTAGGCAGTGCCGAGGCGCAGCGCCAAAACCGGTACGTTGCGCAATCGGTCCGCCGCCAACAGCAGCCTCTCGCCGGCGAGCTTGGTGATGTTGTAGGGGTGGTCAGGATCGCACGGATGGTCCTCGTCGAGCGGCTCGTACCGGGGCTCGCCGTAGACCTCCCAGGTCGAAGCGTAGACCACACGAGCTCCCGCCCTCTCGGCGGCTGCCGCGACGTTGGCAGACCCGGTGCAGTTGACCTCTGCGGCGAGATTCGGCTGGTCGGCCGCCAAATACACATCCCCGATGGCGCCGATATGGCAGATCACATCGTGCCCGATGGCGGCGGTAGCCAGCTTGTCGGCGTCGCGGAGATCTCCGGTGATCGCTCGGGCGTCGAGGGTGCCGGCGTCCACCAAGTCGTACGCGGTGACGCTCATTCCGTCGTTGAGGAGGCGTTTCACCACGTGTCGGCCGAGAAAGCCGGCGGCTCCCGTCACGAGCACTTGCATCGTCTGTTCCCCCTTTGCGAAGACGTCGGGACATGATTCCAGCGCCGCAGCCGACCCGCAAGGTGAAGCGGCTCCCGCGCCACCTCACGAAAAACGAGACAATCCATATCAGACTAGCTAGCTGGATCTACTTGAGGGCTTTGACGGCACCCGGCAACCAGACGGTGAACCTGCCTGCGTAGGGATTTCGCTTGCGCGCGGATAGTAGCGCTGGTACAAATAGCGCGCGTTGGCGTCCGGCGGGCACCGGCCGGGAGGCGACCCAAAGCGGGCCTTTTCGACCTCCCTGCCGGATTCGGGGCACCTTATAGAGTGTTCGCGAGATGGGGGACGGTGCCCTGTGAGGGGAAATAGCAGCGATCCGATGGACGCTTCAAGCGAGTATCGGGTGCGAATAGCCCAGTTCCTCACGCGCGCCCGGGCCGATCTCACGTTCGCAGTCATCGATGCCATCGTGGTGGCGCTGGCCTACACCGCAGCGCTGGTGCTCCGATTCATGGACATCCAGGGAATCGACGTCGGCTGGTGGCATAGCTTCGCGTTCAGCCTGCCGGCCATCATCGCTACACACCTGATCGCCAACCTGCTCTTCGGCGCTTATGGCCACGTATGGGAATACGCCAGCGTCGAAGAGGCCATGCGGCTCGTCTTTGCGGCGACATCCGCCGGCGTTGGGTTGGTGGGGCTGCTGATCGCCGCCGACGTGACCGGGCTATCGGACGGCAGAGTGCTTCCGTTGATGGTCGTGATCTTGGGAACCGGCCTCTCGTTGGCCGGGATGGGAGCGTTGCGGTTCCGCTCCCGCATGTTCTCGTTTCATCGCTCCACCCGTGCCAACCCGAAGGGTGCCCTCGTGGTAGGAACCGGCCGGACAGCTGTCGACCTGGCACGGTCGGCTCGCAGCAACGGCAGCAGCTTTCACGTCGTTGCATTCGTCAGCACCGACTGCGATCGATCGACCCGACGCCTGGCCGGACTGCCGGTCATGGGAACTATCGCCGACGTTCCCCACCTGGTGAGTCTGCTCGGCGTCGACCAGGTCGTCATCGCCGATCGCATCGACAACGATCGCATCCGCGAGCTCGTCGACGGCTGTGCCAACATCGACGTTGGATTGCGGCTCGTACCCCACGTCGACGACTTCCTCGGCGCCAACGGGACGCTGCGCGACATTCGCGATCTCGAGCTGGTCGACCTCATTCCCAGGCCCCAAGTAGACACGGATCTCTCGGCCGTCGCCCAGATACTGAGGGGCAAGCGCGTCCTGGTCACCGGAGCCGGGGGCTCGATCGGATCTGAGATCGTGCGCCAAGTGTGTGCGTTCGACCCGGCCGCGGTCTATGCGCTCGACAACGATGAGACGCACCTCTACGAGGCAATGCTGGGGGTTCCCACCGACTGCGTCCGTCCGGTCGAGCTGCTGACCGACATTCGGGATGCTCACGCAGTGATGCGGATCTTCGTCACCCATCGCCCGGAGGTGGTGTTCCACGCCGCCGCCCACAAGCATGTTCCGATTCTCGAAGAGTTCCCCGACGAAGCGATCAAGACCAATGTGAGCGGGACTGCCAACGTGATCGCCGCCGGCCAGCAGACCGGCGTCGAGCGTTTCGTGCTGATCTCGACCGACAAAGCAGTCGACCCCTCGTCGGTGATGGGGGCCTCGAAACGAATCGCCGAGATGCAGGTGCAATCGGCGTCGGCCGAGCCCGAGACCGCCGGTGTGTTCACCGCCGTACGGTTCGGCAACGTTCTTGGTTCACGCGGCAGCGTTGTGCCCACATTCATGCGCCAGATCCAAGAGGGCGGCCCCGTCACTGTCTCCGATCCATCCATGCTGCGGTATTTCATGACCCTGGGAGAAGCCGTCCAGCTGGTGCTGCATGCGGCGGCAATGGCCAGAGGCGGCGAGATCTTCGTTCTCGATATGGGCGAACCCGTGCGCATCGGTGACCTCGCCCGCCGCATGATCCGGCTGGCCGGCCTCGTGCCCGGCAGGGACATCGACGTCATCGTGACCGGGGCCCGCCCCGGAGAAAAGCACGCCGAGCTGCTGTCACGCACTCCGCTGCGCGCTTCCGCGCACCCGAAGATCCGCATCACCGAGCCCGTTTGCCCCGCCGAGGCAACCCTCCGCGGCGCGATCGCCGGGCTCGGCCGGATCGCACAACGGGGCGACCAGGAAGGGGCCCGTAGGATGCTTCATGCCGTGGCGTGGCAAACTTGGGACACGAATGTGGTGATATACCTAGATCACCTCGCGGCTGTGGAGGCCCCCGACCGGGTCGATTGATGGATGCCAGACGCCTATTCAAGCTGCTGGCCACCCGATGGTGGCTCATCGCGATCGTCGCTATTGCCGGGGCAACAGCCGCGTATTACGTGACCGATCGACAGAACCAGTCGATCGAGCAAAGCTGGGAAGCAACCGCGCCCGTGCTGATCTTGCAGACCAACAAGGAGAGCGATCGCGAGTATGAGGCGCGCCTGCGGCTGGCCGAGAGCCGTGCTCGCATCGCGCTACAGGTTCAGCTGACCGATTCGGACACCTACGAACTGCGAGCCAATGTGCCACTGGGGCGGTTGGAGTTCATCGCTCGGGATGGGGACGATGCCACCGCAATCTCGCTCGCCGAAGGACTGCGGGCCGCCTACGAGGCCGCCGAACCGGGCGGGGACGAGGCGGAACGACTGCGCTCCACTTTGGATTCGATCGCAGCCCAGATTCTGGAGCTGCGCAACGAGAAAGCAAACCTCACCAAAGGGACTCCCCTCGACCCCAGCGTCGCCGCCGAGCTCACGCTGATGGAATCGCAGCTCTCGAGCCTCCGCCAGCAGGCGGCAGCCCTCTCCCTCGGTCTGCTCTTCAGTGAGTTGGGGACTGCACTCGACGAGGAAGGCAATCCTCGGCCGGCGGACGATGTCCGCCAGGAACTCGCCGTGGTGCGCGACGTCATCACCCGTCTCGAAGACGAATACTCGAAGATACGGGCAGCGAACCCAGGTACCCCGGTCGCCGACGAGGACGAGAGCCTCGAACTGCTGGTCCTCGACCAGAAGATCCGAGATGCCGAGTCGGATTACATCAGCACGGCGTTGCTGATCGAAGACTTCCTCGGGGGCGGATCGGCCCCAGTCCTCCGGCGGGACACGCTCTTGGCCGACGTGACTGCCATTCCCAACTCTCCGATGCAAGCCGGCGGCATCGGCTTCTTCTTGGGAGCTGCGTTGGCGCTGAGTGTGCTCATCGCAACCGACCGACTGCGCCAACCGATTCTCGGGACTGAAGATCGCCTCCCGCTACCGGTCCTAGCTGCGGTGGAGACCTCTCGTCCTCGCGCCAGCGGGGACAATCCTTGGTATCCGGATGCGGGCGGGCCGCGACGCGCGGACATTCAGGCGTTACGCGCTTCGCTGGACGGAGCCACTGCATCCGGACCGGTTTCTATCGGTGTGTGTGGGTTGGGCACGAGCGACGCTGCCGTCCAGGAACTGGCGGCCGACCTGGCGTCGTCGGTGGCCGCCTCGGATCGCAAGGTCCTGCTGGTGGACGCGGTGTTCTCCAGCCCATCGGAGCTTCCCGAGTACGACAGCGGGGGCAAGACGCTGGCGGAGATCGTCTCCTTCCGAGTAGCCAGCGAGGACGCCAGCGCTGACATCAAGCGGTTTATCGGCGACCGCGAGCCCGTCGCCCCCGAATTGCTGGCGATCAACGCAGGCCACCTGACCGCAGACCCGGCCGATGTGCTCGCCGGGCGACGGTTTCGGGAACTGCTCGATGTTGCTCGCGAGCTGGTCGAAGTCGTGATCTTTGCCACGCCTCATTGGGGAGATCCGGCAACGGATGTCTTGACGCAGCGCCTCAACCACTTCGTCCTGGTGGGACGGGCGGGCCGGACGTCCGCAGTCGATTTAGAGGACGTGGTGGACGATCTCCAAGGGCGTAGCGCTACTCCGACGGGGTTGGCGCTACTCACACGCCGGATGCTGCGGCCCGCTCCTCCGCAATGGTCTTCACCATCTGGCCAGACCGGCGCAGCAGCTGCGATGCGACAGCACGCGCCGGCCCCCGACTCGGGCCCGGCGTTGGACATTGGGGAAGACCCCTTCGCGCGGCCGGCTGAGGCGTGGGAGCGAAGCGAGTTCCCGGGAAACGAGGACGAGGGCCAGCAGCTCCAGGCGGACTCGCCGGCGACTCAGACTGAACGAGCGGCAGACTCTGATGCCGATCCGGCGCCGGCAGCAGCTTCGCGGTCGGGTCTCGCCGCACTGATACGGAGGACCAAGAAGCCGCCGGGACCCGGCGCTGCGGGCGAGACACTGGCTGCAGAGACACTGGCCGCAGAGACACTGGCCGCAGAGACACTGGCCGCAGAGACACTGGCCGCAGAGACACTGGCCGCAGAGACCGGGGCCGCCATCGGCACGGATGGTGAGCGAGCGGCGGCGAAGCCTCAACCTGAAGAAGAGGAACCCTCCGAGGTCGGTGCCGAGCAGTCGGACGCCGTTACTGCGGAGCTAGACCGCATCTCCGAGCTGCGACCGACCGCGGGCCACATGACGGTTGCGGGGCACGTGCCCGAACTCCAGGCCGAGTCTGCTCCGCCGGAGAGCGCCAACGAAGCAGTCCACCACAGGATGCTGCGGCGGTGGGCTCGACAAAGTGGCCGGCCGCAGGGCGAAGCAGTCGACCGGACGGACCAACCCGTGTCCAGCGAGCAGCTTCATGCCGACTATGGAGAGCCCGGCGAAGCTTTCTTGTTGGAGCGGGTCACCCACCTCGTCAAACACGGCATAGATCGTCCCTCAATTGCCGGCCACCCGGCGGGGACGCTTCTGCTGACGCCCGGAGGCGGTGCCGAATCAGCTGCATCGCTGCTATACGGAGCCGTCTTCGTCGCGGACGAGAATCGATCAGAGGAGCTGAAGCAATCCCTGGGACGCGTCCTTGCCATCAAGACGGGCACGGGCGCGGAGACCAGGGCCCCAAGCGACGCCGACTGGTGGTCGCAGGCCATCGGGCTGGATGCCGACCACTCCCGTCGCCAAGAGTTGATGTCGGCTCTCGACTCGTGGTTGCGGTGGCGCCTGGTGGGGGTTCAGGCGAAGGTGGCCGGCGAGCCGACGACCCTCTACATCGCGAGCGCCCTAGCCACGTTCCAGGCCTTGGTGCACGCCCCCAGCTTCGATTCGGTGCGAGCTCTCAGCCTGCGGGGATCGGCGGTAACCAGAGTCATCGAGAGGCTGCGTATGGAGCTGTGGAAGGAGAGTCGGGAGAATCCGGAGGTCGCCGATGCGATCCGGGCGGAGATCGCCGATATCGAAGAGTTCGACCTGGCGCTACAGGGATTGGCGACGAATCCGCCGGGCGAGCCACTCACCTGGGATCAGCTCGAGGAAGCCGGCATTCTCGCTTCGTCATCCGTGTGAGATCACATCTCAAACGAGCAGCCCGGATCGGGCTGAAGACCTTTGCTGCGGCTGCCGACCCGTTGTTCGGTCAGTTGATGGGGCCGCGGATCCTGATATACCACCAGGTAGGGGTCGACTTGGGCCGCGAGATGGAGGTGCCGACGGCGACGTTCGAGCGCCAGCTCGACTGGCTCCTCGCCACCGGCGAGATCGTGAGCTTGGAGACGGCATTGGAGCAGCGCGCCGAGCCCGCCGCTCGCCGGCTTGCCGTGCTGACCTTCGACGACGGCTTCGCCGATGTCTACGAAAATGCCTTCCCGATCCTGCAATCTCGCGGCATGCCCTTCACCCTGTACCTGACAACGCGTCCGATTGAGAGTAGGCAGCCCCTCGACGGCCGCTACCCCCAGGCGGGCCCGCTGACCTGGGACCAGATCAACATCATGACAGACTCGGGCTTGGCAACGCTCGGGGCACACACCCACACTCACCCCGATCTGCGGCAGCTGGATGCCGAAAGCATCGCAGCTGAATTGGATGAATCGAACGAGCTGATCGAGCGCAGAACCGGAGTACGGCCACAACACTTCACGTATCCATGGGGATGGTGGGCGGAGGCGGCGGACCCATTGGTGCGAGACCGCTACTTGACCTCCACCGTGGGCGGCCGGCACCGCCGGGCGGCAACCGAAGACACCCACCGAGTTCCGCGGCTGCCAGTGCAGCTCTCCGACGGCTTCGCCTTCTTTCGCAGGAGAGTCACGGGGGGCCTCCGGGCGGAAGAGGCAGTACGCCACATACGATCGCGGTTGCGTTGAATCGCAGTGGAACAACCGTCGCGTTACCGGGCTACGTGGCGGCCCGGCCCACCACACGCTCCTCGCCGGAAGCGTCCGCCGCCCGGGGCGGATTGATCTGCCAGCCGACTCGGGCCAGTAGGACCGCCATCACCACGAAGACGATCACGGCAATAACGGCCGCAGCGAACGCCGAGCGCATCAGCCCGGCGCCGCGAGCCATCATCAGCACTACTCCCGCCTGAAGAAGCGCCAGCCCGAAAGTCCGCCGCCAGCCGAATTCGAGCACGTCGAACGGCGACCGCCCGTTGGCCGCCCACCTCGCTATCGGCTCGATCAGGAGCAATGCCAGGGATGCGGCCGCACCGATGATCGACCCCTCTCGGCCGACACCGCCTTCGGCGATCGCCCATGCCAAGAAACCGAGGGCCGGGTACACGCCTAAGGCGCCGAGATACGCGAGCGGCTTCGGCCAGGCCAACAGCACCATCGGCAGCGCCACCCCGAAGATGGGGAGGATTGACTCCGTGTCCGGCAAGGTGGCGAACATCCCGGCGATGCTGACGGTGACCAGCACCGGTCCGTAGCCGGTGGCTGCGAATCGCCGGTCCAGTCCCGCGATCGCCCCTGCGCCGACAACGATCCACGCCAGCAGAAACCAGGTGACCCAGTCGCGCCCCGGGAGCTCGACGACGCGAGCCACCCACCAGGCTCCGGGAAGCGCCAGCAGCGTCGGCAGCAACCGAATACGGCGGGACAGCGGATAGAGCGCTCCGGCACCCGTCAACATGGCCAGCCCCGCTAGTAGCTCCGGAGGCGTTCCCAGCGTCAGGTGGGTTACCGTGACTCCCCCGCCCGTGACCAAGAGGCCAACCACGGGAGCGTTCTCCTCGCGCCACTGGCGCCACGCATAGACACCCAAGGCGCCCACCGCAAGCGCCAGGAAACCAAAGACAAGGCCCGTCGAGAACTCATCCGAGGAGAAAGCCGCGAAAGTCTCTGGAGACGGCACACGGTGATTATTGCCGCCCAACACACGGACCCGAGCGACCCGACCCGCCACCGGGGATGACGGGGCCGCAGCTAGCCGAGTTCGAGCCGCCGCCGCCGTGACAGCCGCTACTCTTCGTGGCCGATGACCGGACCAGTGTGCGGGGGGAGGTACTAGCGAGTGGACTTTGCCTGGAGCGCCGACCAGCTTGCCTTTCGGGCGGCCGTGGTCGAGTTCGCGACGGACCAGCTGAGCTACGAGATGGTGGGGCGCGACGCGAGCGGCGAGTTCTCCCGCGAGGTCTGGCGAAAGTGCGCCGCCGTTGGATTGACCGGCCTCACGGTTCCTGTGGAGCACGGCGGGCAGGGCGCCGATGCGTTGACTGCGATGCTGGCCATGGAGGCGCTGGGGTACGCCTGCCGAGACAACGGTCTCATCTTCTCGATCAACGCCCACCTCTGGTCGGCCGCCATGCCGATCCTGCGCTTCGGCACCGCCGCACAAAAGGAACGGTACCTCCCGGCGCTGGCGTCCGGTGAGCTCATCGGAGTCCAGGCAATGACGGAGCCCGAGTCGGGGTCCGACGCGTTCAGCCTGCGCACCGTGGCAATCGAGTCGGCCGACGAGTTTCGCATCTCCGGGAGCAAGACCTTCATCACCAACGCCCCGGTGGCCGACCTCTTCGTGGTGTTTGCCTCGACCAACCCCGGGTTGAAGGCCATGGGGATCAGCGCGTTCCTCGTTGATCGGGACGCACCGGGGCTCACCGTCGGCAAGCCGGTCTCCAAGATGGGCCTGCGTACCTCGCCGATGAGCGAGATCTTCTTCGACGACGTGATCGTGCCTGCGGAGCGGCTGCTGGGAAACAAGAACAACGGCATGGCCATCTTCAACCACTCGATCGACTGGGAGCGGGCCTGCATCCTGGCATCGGTTGTCGGCACGATGGAGCGCCAGGTGGAAGCCGCAGTGGCCTATGCGCAGAGTCGAGAGCAGTTCGGCAAGCCCATTGGCGATTTCCAAGCCGTGTCCCACCGGATCGTGGACATGAAGATGCGAACGGATGCAGCTCGCATGCTCCTCTACCGAGCTGGGTGGGCCAAGGATCGGGCAGCCGGCGCGGTCACACCACTCGAGTCGGCGATGGCCAAGCTGTTCATCTCTGAAGCCTTCGTCCAGTCGAGTCTGGATGCCCTCCAGATACACGGCGGCTACGGGTACATGACCGAGTCAGAATTGGAGCGCGACGTGCGCGACGCCGTGGCCAGCCACATCTATTCGGGTACTTCGGATATCCAACGCAACATCATTGCGAGTGCGCTCGGGCTATGAGCGAGCTGTTGCACACCCAACTCGAGAGGTCTGCCGAGCGGCATCCGGACCGGATAGCCGTCAAGTCGGGCGCCTCCGGCCTCACCTATGAGCAACTCGAAGCCGCCGCAAACCAGCTCGCTCATACCCTCACCGCTACAGGCACCGGACCGGGCGATCGGGTCGGGCTGCTCCTGGACAAATCGCTCGAGGCGGTCACCGCCATCTACGGAGTCATGAAGTCGGGAGCCGCCTACGTGCCGCTCGACCCGGCGGCACCGCCGGCTCGCATTGCCCACATCATGGCGGATTGCCGCCTGGAAACAGTGGTATCCGGCGCCAAGCAGGCGGACGTGTGGGACGAGGTCATCGAGCTCGGAGCACCACTGTCCTCGGTCATCGCCGCCGACATCGACGACGCTCCCTCCCGCGGACGTCAGGTTGACGTCATCGGCCGACCGGCCATCTCCAGCCAGCCGACGGAGCGGCTGGAACGGCAGGTCACGCCGGCAGACTTGGCTGTGATCCTGTATACCTCAGGCTCGACCGGGAGCCCCAAAGGTGTGATGTTGTCCCACGGCAACGTGATGGCATTTGCCGCGTGGGGGGCCACGGAATTCGAGCTGACTGCGGACGATCGCCTGTCACAGCTGGCACCCCTTCATTTCGATCTGTCGACCTTTGATCTCTTCGCCGCCGCTCGCGTCGGGGCGGCCGTGCATCTCGCCTCGCGCCAGACGACGGTCTTCCCGATGGAGATCCGCAGGTTGCTGGAGTCCGAGCGCATCACAGTCACCTATGCGGTGCCGTCGATTCTCACCATGCTCACGGAGCGGACTGGCCTGCAACGCGGCGATCTGCCCGGCCTACGAGCCGTGTTGTTCGCCGGCGAGGTATTCCCCACCAAGTACCTGTCACGGCTGATGAATCTGCTCCCCCACGCCGAGTTCGCCAACCTGTTCGGGCCGACCGAGACCAACGTTTGCACGTTCTATCGCGTACCCGAGCCTCCACCACCGGACGGCCCGCCCGTCTTGATCGGCAAACCCATTGCCGGAGTGTCCACTTCGGTGGTGAAAGACGATGGTGGGCTCGCCGCGCCCGGCGAGGCCGGCGAGCTGTGGGTACGCGGGCCCACGGTGATGCAGGGCTACTGGCCGCAGCGGACCCCGGTCGGTGAGGACGACGCGGCGCTATATCGGACGGGCGACCTCGTTCGCGAGACTCTCTCCGGGGACTACGAGTTCATTGGACGCCGTGACAGCCAGATCAAGAGCCGGGGGTATCGCATCGAGCTCGGAGACATCGAGGCGACGTTGCTGGCTCACCCCGATATCCACGAATGCGCGGTGATCCCCGTGCCCGACGATCTCATCACGAACCGCATCACGGCTTACGTCGTATCCAGCGGTGGCGTCACGCCCGAGGTAATTGCGGCATTCGCTGCGCAGCGGCTGCCCAAATATATGATCCCGGAGGCGTTCGAGTTCAGCGACGCCCTCCCCAAGACGTCAACCGGCAAGATCAATCGGCAGCAGCTAGCGGCCGCCGCCATGGAGGTGGACTGAATGACAACCCGAGACGCTGTGCGCAGCTTCATACTCTCAGAGTTGAAGTTCTCCGGGCACCCCGACGAACTCGTCGATGACTACCCGCTGCTGGAGACGGAGGTGGTCGACTCGCTCGGCATCATGCGACTGGTCACCTTCCTCGAGTCCCACCTCGACATCGAGATCGACGATGAGGACCTCGTGCCGGACCACTTCGCCAGCATCACGGCCATCGCCGACCTAGTGGCGAGCAAGCAGAGCTGATTCGACGACCGCGGTGGTTGGTCAGCCCACTACGGCGCGGCCGGTCGGGCCCGCGCAAGCGCCCGCCGTGTCGCTGCGAACGGTCAACTCCAAGCCGGCGGGATCTTCGATGAAACCGATGGAGACGCGGTGCGAATCGACGACCGCAGCGGTGGTGATCAGACCACTCGCCGGCTGATCGAGCGCCGCCTGGTAGCGGCCGACCATCTCATCGCCGCGGCGAGCCTCGATCAACAGGCCGGCGGCGCGTGAAGCGGGATCTCCAACGAAGACCGGTAGTGCGAACCGCGCGGTGACCGTGTTGTCGGTCACCGGCGACAGCTCCATCTCGGCCCGCGCGTCGGGGCAGCTCTCGCAAGCCGCAGCGGTCGAGCCGGCGAGCAGCATCACGGCAAGTGCCGGAAGCAGGAATTCGCGTATCAAGTGCGCTGCCAATCCACTCTTGAAGGCTAGGACACGCCGGGAGGGAGCCCGGCTGGAAAAGAGGGGGTCTCATGATCTGCCATGCCGTCCTGCGGCCAATCGTCGTTCTCGTGCGCACCCTGGTGCGCATCGCTCGCGAGGTCGTGCGCACGGTGTGCGGCTGGGTCACCAGCACGATCACGGTGGTCCGCGAGGTGTGCGAAGAGGTTTGCGGCTGGCTGGGCCCTTTCAGCTTTCTGTGTGACTGGGTCTGCAAGCTCGTCGAGGTCGTCGAGACGATCACCGAATGGATTTGCGAAGAGGTGATCGAGACGATCTTCGAATGGGTCGAGAGGGTCTTCGAATGGATCTTCTACATCCTCGAGTGGGTCTGCTGGGCCATCGAATGGCTGATTCGCTGGTGGCGGCTCGTGCTATGCCGGTTGGGGTTCCGCCCCCGCCGTACGATCAGGGTCTGCGTCAAAGTGCTGGCCGATGACGAGGGCAACACCGCAGTCCCGCTCGGCGACGTCGCCAACATCATGGCCGACGCCGATGCGTTGCTCGATCGCTGCAACCTCGATCTGGCGGTCATCGATGCCGACATCGTGGTACGTCCCGATCTGCTCGAAGGCACCGATTGCGCGTTCGGTAGCATCTTCTCCGAATGGTGGACATGGTTCAATCGGCAAGCGTGCCAGGCCCCCTGCACCGTCACCGTGTTCTTCGTTCGCGAGCTGGACAGCGGCGATCCGACCAGCGATCTCAACGGATGCGCCTATCCCGGGGCCAACTGGGTCCGAGTCGACAACGACGCCGACGGTACCACAGTCGTCCACGAGATTGGCCATCTCGCCGACTTGTGGGGCCACACTTCCGACCCCGACAACATCATGACGGATCAACCCGGCGGGACCGGCGATCAGATCACGGACCACCAGTGCTACATGATCCGCACCTCGCGCTTTGCCTGCGCCAACCCGCTGCGGGCGATCGTTGATGTTGCCGACACCGTAGGCATGTCGCTGTCGCCGTTGGAGGCGACGGAGCCGACCCATCTGCGGGGCGGTCCACCACAGACTCGTCCCAAGGGGACCGGTTTGGGTTAGGGCGACGTAGCAGAGGACGCCCACCTCGGCGGCGGCTCGATTCACGCGAATCGGGTTGGGCACATGCCGCCTAGTCTCCCGGTTCGTGGGACTCCTCGACTCATACGCGCCCGGCCCCGGCTTCTGCGAGATGTTTGCCGGAGACGACCCGTCGGCGAGATCCTGAAGCGTGGCCGGGGCGTCTGCCAGGACTACTCCCACCTGGCGCTGGCGATGTTCCGCAGCGCCGGCATCCCAGCGCGATATGTGAGCGGATATCTCTATGCCACCGACTCCGCTTCGGGCAGCGACCCGGAGGTCGACGAAATCGAGGTGGCGACCCATGCCTGGGTCGAAGTCTTCATACCCGACTTCGGCTGGTGGGCGCTCGATCCGACCAATCGCCTCGAGGGAGACGGGCGCCACGTCAAGATCGGCCATGGACGCGACTACGAGGAAGTCATGCCGCTGCGCGGGGTCTATCACGGCGATGCCGAGTCCGGAGGTCTCGAGGTGGCGGTGACCATGAGCCGCGCCGATCCGGGAAGCTACACCTTCGCGCCCCGGCCCGCAGCGCGCAGGTCGCGTCACGACTCCGGTGCCGGTGCGCACGAAGTCCAGCAACAACAGCAATGACTCACTCGAAGCCCGGGTGACGTGCCCATTGCCTAGCGTGACCCGATGCGCAACGTCCTGATCGCCGTCTTCGCCACCACGGCCGGGTTTCTCATCTACGGGCTCGTCGTGGACGGCACGGCGGTGACCTATTACGTCCCGATCACAGTGGTGCTGGTCGGCGCCATCGCGCTAATCCACCGCTCGGCTCGTTTCTCCGTGGGAACCCTGTGGGCGCTGGCAGCGATCGCCATCGGCAACCTCGCCGGCGGCGTCCTGTTGATCGACGGCCGTCCTCTCTACGAGGTTCCCTGCTAGCCGACATCCAGTTCGACAAGCTGTTCCACGCCGCCGCAACCGGCATAGGTGCGTGGGCATCCTATGAGGCGATTACGCGCTGGAGCGGCCGCCGCCGCCCCGCCTTGATCTTCGTTGCGTTCATGATGGCCAGCGGCGCCGGCGCCCTGGTCGAGATCGTCGAGTACGTGGGCACGCTCCTTTTGGAGAACTCGACTGTCGGTGGCTACAGCAACAACATGCAGGACCTGGTCGCCAACAGCATCGGAGCGCTGATCGGCGCCTTTGCCGCCTTTCGCTGGCAGCGCTCCCAGCCGGCGGATGGCTACGCGACCTGAGCGATTCGCTATTCGCCGGCCACCTCAGCCGGGTCGTTTGATCCCTACGTTCTTGAGCTGAAAGTACGACTGCACAGCCGCTTGGCCCTTCTCCCGGCCGAAGCCGGACTTCTTGAATCCGCCGAACGGTGCCTCGATGCCGGGGATGAACCATTCGTTGACAAAGATCTGACCCGCCTCCAGCCGGTCGGCGAGTCGGGTGACGTGATCCAGGTCGTTGCCGAACAGGCCCGCCACCAGCCCGTAGTCGGAGTCGTTGGCGATGGCGACCGCATCATCCGGGTCGGCGTAGGGAATCACCGTGAGCACCGGGCCGAACACCTCCTCCTGCGCGATCGCCAGGTCGTTCGACACGCCGGCGAACACAGTGGGCGCGTAGAAGTACCCGGGTCGATCGATCGGGGAGCCCCCGGTCGCCAGCATCGCCCCGTCCTCGTTGGCTTTGCGTACGTGGCGGTCCACCCGATCCAGTTGTACCTGGGAGATTACCGAGCCCATATCGTGCCCCTCGGCTCCGGGCCCCACACTCAGTGCCTCGGCGGCCGCCACCACCCTGTCGACGATCTCGTCGTGCATCTCCCGGGGCACGACGAGCCGGGACAGCGCCGAGCACACCTGACCGGAATTCGAGAATATCCCCCATCGGGTCTGTTCCGTCACATTGTCGAGATCAGCGTCGGGAAGCACTATGCCGGCAGACTTGCCACCCAGCTCGACGACCGCCGGGATGACCGAGTCGGCGGCGGCATGAAGGACTTTCTGCCCGGTGGCGACCGACCCGGTGAATGTGATCTGGTTGACATCGGGATGCCTGGCCAGGGCATCCCCGGCCTCCGGGCCGTATCCACAGATGATGTTGACGGCGCCGCGGGGCATTCCGACTGCGTCTGCCGCCTTGGCCAGGAAGGTGACGGTTGCCGGGTCGAGCTCGGGAGATTTGACGACGACGGCATTGCCGGCCGCCAGCGCCGGGCCGATACCTCGGCCCGTGATCTCGAATGGATAGTTCCAGGGCACAATGTGCGCCGAGACGCCGTAGGGCACCGGGATCACGTAGTCGACGTAACCGTCTCCGAGCGGGATGTAGCTCCCGTCGATCTTGTCGGCGAGCCCCCCGTAGAACTCCAGAAACCCCGCGCAGCCCGCTACCTCCCATTCCGATTCCTGGAGGGTCTTGCCAGAATCCTGCGTGAGCAAGGGGACGATCTCATCTGCGTGGTCGCGGATCCAGCGAGCCATCGCCGTCAGCAGTCGGCCGCGATCCGTCGGCCGCATGTCAACGAGACGTCGCTCCACAACACACGACCGGGCGGCGGCCACCGCCCGCTCTACATCGTCGGGCGTCGCCCGGGCAACAGCTGCAAACACCTCCCCCGTCGCCGGATCTTCCAATGCAATCCGCTCTCGCGAGCTGCCGTCGATCCACTCCCCATCGATGTAGTTACGGAAGTACTCAGTCATGGCGCGCAGCGTACCCTCGCCGCAGCGACCCGGCTTCCCGCGAGCGGACCCGCAATAATCCGCCCATGCGTGACGCCAGCACTCACGGCTATATCGCTCGCGGCACCAGCCTCGAACCGGAGTCCGCCGACTTGGGCATCGACTCCACGCCGGTGGAACAATTCTTCGTCTGCAAGGTCGCGACCGTCCCCACCATCGACGTGGCCGACTGGACGCTCCACGTCACCGGCGATGCGGTCACCAACTCGGGTTCGCTGGACTACGCCACGCTGCAACGTCTGCCACAACACCGAGTCGACTCATGGCTCGAATGCGCCGGCAACGGCCGCATGATGTTCGAGCTCGTGGGCGGCGGCGAATTCTCATCGGGCTCCGCCGAGACGCCGTGGATGCTGGGAGCGATGGGCATGGCCAGCTGGGAAGGCCCCACTCTGCCGTCGGTGCTCGAGATCGTGGGCGTCACGGCCGACGCCAGCTGGGTCAGCCCGGCAGGTCTGGACGTACCCAACCGCGAAGGCGAACCGGTGCGCATGTGTCTCCCAATCGAGAAGGCGCTGCATCCCGACACCATCATCGCGCTGCGGATGAACGGGGAGCCGCTCCAACCGGCGCATGGGTTTCCAGCACGGTTGCTCGTTCCCGGCTGGATTGGTGCCTACTCCGTGAAATGGCTGGATCGCATCGAGGTGTCCGCCGATTGGATCCCGTCCTGGCGGGCCGACGACTACTACCGGCTGCGGACACCGGAGGGGGCCGATTTGGGACCGGCAACGGCGCACCCGGTCAAGTCGAGCCTCGCCCTTCCCTGGCCGGCCACACTCGAGCCCGGCGGCAATGAGATCCGCGGCTATGCCCGAGCTGCCGGCGTCCCGATCAAGCAAGTGGAGTGGAGCGTCGACGGCGGGCCGTGGCAAGCAGCCGAGCTCACCGGCCCCAACGGCGACTGGACTTGGAGCCCGTTCCGCTTCGAATGGGAGGCAGCTCCGGGTGAGCATATCCTGCGCTGCCGGGCAAGCGATGTCCTGGGCAACACCCAACCGGAGACGATGCCGTTCCATCCGGACGGGATCCTGTGGCATTCCATCATCCCGCATCCGGTGACAGTCATCGCGGCGCGCTAGCTGCGGGACGAACCGCAGCTAGTGCTTGTAGAGCCCCATCAGAGTTGCTTTGGCCAGCGTGTTGAAGTGGAGTTGGAAGCCGAAGACTGCCGCCGAAGTATCCGCATCGACCGGCAGCGTGCCGCCCACTGCGTGCACCGTGAATATGTACCGGTGGGGATGATCGCCCTCCGGCGGGCACGGTCCGCCGTAGCCGGGTCGACCGAAGTCCGTCCGAGTCTGTAGACCTCCGCCGGGCATCGACCCACCCGCGCTGCCGACTCCGGACTCGAGCTCTGTGATGTCAGCCGGGATATTGACGACCACCCAGTGCCAGAAGCCCGATCCGGTGGGTGCGTCGGGGTCGTAGCAGGTGACCGCGAAGCTGCGTGTCCCGTCGGGAGCGCCCGACCATGCCAAGTGGGGCGACCGGTTGCCACCCTCGCAGCCGAAGCCGAAGTCCTCGGAGAGCACATGAGCCGCCTCGAGATAGTCGCCGTCTTTGAAGTCGTTGCTGTTCAGCTGCACAATGAGTGCCTCCTCTCCGGGCGCGCGCCTCGGAGCCTAAATCAGCCGGCGACGGCGGGGCGATGAAAGGCACCCTCGCCGACGTCCTCGCCCTCCTCGAATCCTCCCCGGGTGAGCGGTGACATCGCCGCCCCTCGCCCCTGCAGCGGGAGTGCCGGCTCAGCTCCTCACCCGGTTGTAGCGGTGCACCGCCAGCGGAGCGAACACGAGGATGATGAGCATCGACCAGATGAGGGTGTAGAGCACCGGATTCTGCAACGGCCACACGTCCGGCACCGGGGTGCCCGGCGGGACGTTGCCGAACAGCTCGCGCGCCGCCTGGGTCACTGCCGACACCGGGTTCCACTCAGCGAAGACCCGCAGCGGTCCCGGCAGGTTCTCGGCCGGAACAAACGTGTTGGCTATGAAGGTCATCGGGAGGATCACCATGAAAGACGCGTTGTTGATCACCTCCGGACTGGGCACCAGCAGACCGACGTAAGCCATGACCCAGGAGAAGGCATAGGCAAAGACGAGCAGCAACCCGAACCCGAGCACTGCGTCGACAACACCGGTGTGGATCCTCCATCCCACGACCAGCCCGGTCAGGGCCATGATCAACACCGACAACACGTTGTAGACCACGTCGCTGGCGGTGCGGCCCACCAGCACGGCTGCGCGCGACATCGGCAGCGACCGGAAACGGTCGATGATGCCCTTCTGCATGTCCTCGGCCAAGCCGGCTCCGGTGAAGGTTGCGCCGAAAACCACGGTCTGGGCGAAGATCCCGGCAATGAGGAACTCGCGGTAGGAGCCGCCGGGGATGAGGATGGAACTGCCGAAAACGTAGGCGAAGAGCAGCACGAACATGATGGGTGACAGCAGCACGAACACGAGGACCTCGGGCACCCGTTTGATCTTGATCACGTTGCGTTTGGCGATAACGGCGCCGTCGGAGAATGCTTCCCGCAGGGCGTTCACGGCCGCGCCTCCTCGACTACCGCGAGCTCGGGGGTCGCGGCGGTTTCAGGTTCGGCAATGTGCCCGGTCAGCGCCAGAAACACGTCGTTCAGCGTCGGGCGTCGCAGGCCGACGTCCTGCAGCTCCACCCCGGCCGCATCGAGCAGGCGCAGCGCCTGTTGCAGGACATCGGTTCCTCCCGAGACGGGCACCAGAATCGACCGTGACCGGGCCCCGATCTGAATGTCTCCCACCGCCAGACTCCGCAACGCCTCCTCGGCCGTCGCCACGTGATCGGCGGATGCCACCGTGGCCTCGATACGCTGTCCGCCCACTTGACCCTTGAGCTCGTGGGAGCTCCCTTCGGCAATCGCCCTGCCATGGTCGATGACGACGATCTCGTCGGCAAGGTGATCCGCCTCCTCGAGGTATTGCGTGGTGAGCAACAGTGTTGCGCCTCGCGACACCAAATCATGGATCACATCCCACAGCTCCCGGCGGCTGCGTATGTCGAGCCCGGTGGTCGGCTCGTCGAGGAAGATCACTGCAGCTTCGGCAACGAGGGCTCCCGCCAGGTCGAGCCGGCGGCGCATGCCTCCCGAGTAGGTCTTCACGGGCCGATCTGCCGCGAATCCCAGGTCGAACCGTTCGAGCAGCTCGCGGGCGCGGGCCCGCGACCGAGATTTACCCAGCTTGTAGAGCCGCCCGATCATGTCCAGATTCTCGAAACCCGTGAGGTGCTCGTCCACTGCGGCGTATTGGCCGGAGAGCCCGATGCGGGTGCGGACGGTATGTGGGTCGGCGAAGACGTCGGCGCCGGCGACCCGGGCCTGGCCGGCATCTGGATCGGTGAGTGTGGTCAGAATCGATACGGCGGTCGTCTTGCCCGCGCCGTTGGGCCCCAGCAGGCCCAGCACGGTGCCTTGGCGCACTTCCAAGTCGAGACCATCGAGAGCGACCACCTCGCCGTACTTCTTGACGAGGCCCCTGGCCTCGATCATCAAATCCACTGGGCCTCCCTCCGGCTCACCGTTGCGAGCGGCGCGAAGGCTACCGCCGCAACCGGGGCTGTGACGGTGGGTCTCCGGTGCTGCCGTAGCGGTTGCTGCTATCCGGCGAGCGGATCTTCCGCACCGGTGCGCTCGAATACTCGCTGCGCTTTGCCGACTTCTTGCCGTGCCACGGAATGCGGCTTGCCGATCGCAACATCGACCCGGATTCGCAGGGCCGAGTGCAGCGCCCGCTCCAGCCGGTCCCGGATCGCGTCCCGCTTTGGCAGGTCGTCGGCCGACAGGAGCTCGCAGCGCACCTCGAGATTGGGCATCGCCTCACGTCTGTCCACGACGATGGCGTATTGGCCGGACAGCGAGTCGTCATCGAGCACGACCGCTTCGATGGCCGACGGGAAAACATTGACGCCCCGGATCACCAACATGTCGTCGACTCGGCCGGAGATGCGATCGAGGCGCTGAAAGGTGCGACCACAGGGCGAGGGCTCATCGACGAACCGAGTGACGTCGCCGGTGCGGTAGCGGATCATCGGTAAGGCTTCCTTGGTGAGTGTCGTGATGACCAGCTCACCGAGATCGCCGCGCGGCATCGGACTGTCACCATCCGGCGCGATGATCTCGGGAAAGAAGTGGTCGTCGTACATGAAAGGCGCACCCTTGCCAGCCACCGACTCCATCATCACGCCGGGACCGATGATCTCGGACAGCCCGTAGATGTCGAGCGCATCTACTCCCCACATCTCCTCGATCTTCTTACGCATGGCCTCCGACCACGGCTCGGCACCCAGGATGGCGTACTCGGCCTTGATCTGATCCATCAGCCCCATCTCGGTGGCCCGCTCCCCCAGCAGCATCGCGAACGACGGCGTGCAGCAAAAGCCGCGGGCGCCGAGATCGGCCAGGAGGCCCGCTTGGAAGGTGCTGTTGCCCCCCGAGGCCGGCACCACCGTCACTCCCACCATCTCCGCTCCACCGTGCAGACCGAGGCCTCCGGTGAACAGGCCGTAGCCGTACGCGATGTGGAGGATGTCGTCCGGGCGGGCGCCGGCGCATATGATCGAGCGAGCGTTGACGTCCGCAAACACACGTAGGTCTTCCTTGGAGTAGGCGACCACCGTCGGTTTGCCGCTGGTGCCGGAGGAAGCGTGGATGCGAGCGCACTGCTGGATCGGCATCGTCAGCATTCCGTAGGGATACGTGTCACGCATCTCCGCCTTCACGGTGAAAGGGAGCCGCTCGATGTCGCCGATCGAGGTGATGAACCCCACGCCGGCCGTCTTCTGACGCCAGTAGGGCACATCCAGGGACTTGAGGCGGCCGATCAAGGCGGTGAGGCGGTCGGATTGCAGGCGGCGGCGATCGCCGGGAGCCATGGTCTCGAGTTCAGGCTGATACATGGGGCCACGCTACCTACTCCGGCCGTGCCAGGCGCCGCGGCGAACGCGTAGGTTTGAGGTAATCGCGAAGGGAGTGCTCCATGGCTAAGTACGCCATCTTCTTCTCATACACACATGAGTCGTGGGCCAACATGATCAAGAATCCCACCGACCGGGGAGCGGCGGCCGCTCAGCTCGCCGAAGCGCTCGGTGGCAAGATCGAGTCGTTCCACTGGATGTTCGGTGAGTACGACGGCATCGCCATCGCCGAGCTACCCGACTCGGTTTCGGCTGCGGCCGTCAGTGTCGCCGTCGCCAGCTCGGGGGCACTGGCCCGAGCCAAGACGACAGAGTTGTTCGACCAGGACGATCAGGCGGCGCTGCTGGAACGGGCCAAGAGCGCCTTGGCGTCCTACCACCCGCCCGGCGCTTAGGAGACCACAACTTCGGCTTCGCCGGGTGTTGGGGACCCCGGTAACGTTGGTCGCTATGACTGACGCCGCCACCCCGATCGCATCGGTTGACCTCGCCCGCCAACTACGCGACGCCGGCCTGGAATGGCACCCCCGGGAAGGCGATCGCTTCCACATTCCGGATCGTGATTTCGGCGATCGGGTGTGGGCGATCAGCGAGATGGTGATCGAGCCACGGCAGAACATCATGGGTGAGCGAGAGCTGGCGTTCAACGGAACCGTGGAGTGGGCGCTCGATTCGATCGTCAAGAAGGAAGTGGTTTGGGTTCCGACCGAGGGCCAGCTCCGCAGGCTGCTGAGTGACCGCTTCGTTGCCCTGTACCGGGAAGACGATGGGCGCCACGCTTGCGTCATCCGCCTCGCCGGAGAGCCGATTACCTATCACGGCGACACTGCGCCGGACGCCTATGCCACCGCCCTGTTGGCCACGCTGGGCTGATTCGGGCGGTTCCGAACGCGCCCGCCTTGGGGCGGGTGGCAGCCGGTCGGAAAGATCATGGATTGGGGTTGCGACGCACCCGCATTGGCGGCAGGGTGCCTCCATCCAACATCACCCGCCTCCGCAACGGACCCTCGAGCACGACTTCGGCCTCCAGAGCGGTACCGATCGGATCACAGTCGATGCCTCCGCTGAGAGCCGCGTCGTCGCGCGTCCAAACGGTCACCTTCACATCTGAGTCGGATTCCTCGAGATTGATCGCCACGATCTCGGTGATCGCAGTCGAACCGTCCTCCGTGTCACAGGCCTTGGCGTCGACCAGGATCGATATCACGGAATCGGCCCGGGTTACTGCGAAGCGGGGCCGCCAGCGCACGGCAACAGAGTCCCCTCTCACCAGGTTCGGAGAGCAGCTGCCCCACCCGCGGACGGCACCCGCTTGCACTTCGAAGAACGAGGCGACACCGCCGTCCTCGTAGCCCAAGACGAGCGTCTCGCTGACCACCGAAAAGCCGGTCGCTTTCTCGAAAGGCCCGGTCTCGCCCGGACCCCCGCCCCCTTCGGAGAACCCGCTGAGCAGCCTTCCGATCGGCACTGCCAACAGCTCATCGCGAGTCAGTTCCGGGCCATTGGCGTAGGCCTGCGGAAATCGCAGCGAGCCGTCGACCGAGCACGCCAACATGACCTCGACGAAGGCCGAAGTCGTCGCGGGCGGCGGCACTCGGGAGGTCATGGAGCCCTCATCCAGCAGCCCGTCGGGTATCGCCGCACACCCGGACATGACAGTGCCCACCGCGAGAGCGATCGCCACCCGGGCGAGAGCATTGGTCGAACGGGCAAATGTTCTCACCGGCCGGCTCTTTGGATCATGACTGCCACGGATCACCTGACGTAGGTCGCCGCTGGTTCCCCCAGCAACTCCAGCTGCGGCTCCACCCCCAAGCCGGGGGCGTCGGGGGCTCGGGTGTACCCGCCAAGGTGGCGCGCCCCGCCGGCGCAGGGATCGACGGTGAGCATGTCGTGGCACAGCCACGTGGCCCGCTGAAGACGGTTGGGGGTCGCCTGAGCGAGATGGGCCGCCACCGTGTCGGCCAGCACGCTGCCGCCGGTGGCTTCGATGTTCATGCGAATGCCGGTCTGCACGCAGAAATCACGCATCCGGCGGGCCCGGGTGAGCCCGCCGACCCGCTCGATCTTGAGTCCGATCGCTTCGCAAGCCCCGTCGCGCTGGGCCCGCACGAGATCGCCGTACTCCACGATCGATTCATCCAGGATGATCGGCTGGGTGGTCGCCTTGCGCACCTGTAGGCACTCCTCGTACGTCTCGCACGGCTGCTCGAAATAGACGTCGGCGCCCGCAGTGAGGTGCATTAGCCGGATTGCCTGATCGGGCAGCATCGCCCGGTTGGCGTCGAATGTGACAGAGTCGCCTGCCGGTAACGCCTGTGCGATCGCTCGAACCCGGGCAACGTCCTCGGCGACGTCGGAGCCGATCTTGGGTGAGTGCACCCGGTAGCCCTGCTGGTGGTGGCGCAAGATATCCTCCACCATCGCCTCGGGCGTATCGGTGCCGATCGAGCTCTGCACCACCAGGTTCTGGTCGATGCCGCCGCCCAGCAAGTCGTACACCGGCAGACTGGACGACTTGCCGAATATGTCCCAGCACGCCTGGTCGAGCGGCGACTTGGCATACAGATGCCCAGGTAAGGCCGCGTCCATGGCAGCGTTGAGCACGTCGAGCCGACGCGGATCCATTCCGAGGACGGTGGGGGCCAACTCTGCAATGGCCGCCCGGATCCCACCAGGAAAGGCCGGCAGGTAGGTCGAGCCCCAGGGGCAGCCCTCCCCCCAGCCGGAGATGCCGGCATCGGTATCGAGGCGGACGAACGTGCTGTCGAGACGCTCCAAAAGAAGACGACCGCCGGACAGGCGGTACGGGCGCTGCAACGGCAGCTCGAACGGATAGACGCTGATGCTGGTGATCTTCACGACGCCGCCAGAAGGTAGCAGCGTCACCGCGCCCGTTAGGGCAGGGGGCCGGCCCTAGATGACCGACCTTCTCGCCACGCCTTCCTCCTTTGCTGGTAAACCCAACGTGGTTGACACGGAATCATCCGCTCCGCAACGAGGATTACAAGAGGGAATTCTGCGTCCCCCGAGGGTCCCGATGGGGCTACGCGATCTCTATGACGAGGGCGCCGACGTGGTTCTTCTCGAGGAACGCTTCTTGGGCCGCCTGCATCGCTTCGAGACGGAAGGTGCCGGCAACTATCGGCTGCACTTCGCCGCGCTCGATGTAGCCGGCGAGGTTGGCGAACACCTGGGGTGGGAGCACGGTACAGCCGTGCATGGTGATGTCGTGCAGATAGAGCGTGCGCAGGTCGAGCGACACGACGGGTCCGCCGATGGCGCCGGCGGTTGTGTAGTGACCGCCGCGGCGGATGGTCTCGAACAATGGTGCGAAGTGGTCGCCGCCCACCACATCGGCAAAGACATCGACCCCTCCCCCGGACGCGTCCCGAACGGCGTCGTCAAGGCCGTCGGCCGTGCGGTTGAGCACGATATCGGCGCCTATCGCCGCGACGGCGTCGAACTTGGACGGGCTGGTGACCGCGATGACGTTGGCTCCCCGCCGTTTGCCCAGCTGAACGAGGGCCCCGCCCACTCCGCCCGACGCACCGGTTACGAGCACCCAGTGACCGAGGCCGACTTCGGCTCGATGCAGCATGTGCTCGGCGGTGGCGTACGAGCAGGGGAAGCTGGCCAGCTCGACGTCGGTGACCGCAGAGTCGATGGGGTAGGCGTTGGCTACGGGCACCCGGACGTATTCCGCATATCCGCCATCGAGCTCCGAGCCCAGGTAAGCCGCTCTGGCCAGGTCACCGTCGGGATCGCGGATCCAGGCGTCGACCAGCACTCGCCGGCCGATGAGGTCCGGATCGACGCCCTGCCCCACGGCAGCGACCCGACCTGCCGGATCGGCCCCTTGGATGCGGGGAAACTGCAATCCCCGGGTCCATGAACCGTCGGTGTCGGTTGTGGCCACGTCCTCGCCTGTGGCAGCGGTGACGGTCTTGGAGTACCAGCCGGTTCGGGTGTTGATGTCGGTGTTGTTCATACCGCATGCCGCGACGGCAATAACGATCTCGCCGGAGCGCGGCCGGGGAACCGGCACGTCGTCGCGGTACTCGAGCTTGTCGAGGCCACCGTGACCGGTGAGCAGTACGGCACGCATCTTGTCGGGGAGCGTCATTGGTGCCTCCGTAGCGGGTGGTCGGCGACGGCTTTCACCAGGCTGACGGTCGCACCTACTGCGCCCGACGCAGCGCTATTCGATTGATGCGTGCGATCTGGTTCCTGAGTCGGCACCGTCTCGGCTCCCTTCTGCCACCCAGGATGGCACTCCCGAGCGCGCGAGGACGCCGAATCGAGCGAGGAGCGGGCCATCGACGACGCCTGCGTCCGCTGCCCTGGCCGCCGCCACCCGAGCGCGCCGCGGTATTTCGGCTCGGCCCTACGGTGCGGAGATGCGCGCTCCGGACGGGATCAGTCCTTCTCGTCAATGTCGATCCTGAGCCGGCCCGCCTCCCAATCGGCTTTGAAACGTGACTCGTGCTCGTCGGAGCGGAACCTGACTTCGACGTCGTCGGGCCCTTCGGAAGCCACCTCCATGGTGAAGCCAACCGCCGGCGCGGCTGCATCCAAATGGACGGTGTCGGGCCCGACGACGATCCGCACCCAACCTCCGATGAGCTGATGGGTTTGGGTCAGCGGAGGGGTAGGGGGCGGCGCGGCGGTTGACGTTGGCGGCGGCGCCGTCGTAGAGGTAATGGGCACGCGGGTCGTGGTGGATGCGGGGTTGGATGGCGCCGTCGAGCTAGAGGCGAACGTATCGGTGGGTGACGAGCTGGAGGTTGCGGGGGTCGGCTCTGCAACGGTCGACCTGATGGGGGACGTCGTCGATGTGGCCGCGGTCGCCAGGGTTTCGGCCGCCACCAGCGGTCGGGGCTCAGTGACCTCGGCGCGAACCAAAGCCACCGCATGCGTCGATATCCATACGGACAGCAGGGTGGCGACAATCCATGCCGCGACCCCAAAGCGATTCATGACAGCACGATCGCACGGAATGTCGGCAACAACGCTAAATGGCGGCTAAACCCTGGTTAGTTGTCGCGCTCGCCCGTAGGCGCAGATCGGTCGCCGCTGTAACGTGCCGAGGTGGCCAGCATTCTGCTCATCGAAGACGACGCCCGGATACGTCAGGCGTTGGCGACCAGGCTCGCCGACAGCGGACACGACGTCACGTCGGCACCGACAGGAATCGGAGGCGTCCAAGCGGCGCTCGAGGGGGGCGTCTCCATCGTAGTCTTGGATCTTGGTCTGCCGGACGTCGACGGGGCCGAGGTTCTGCAAATGATTCGTGCGGTCCGGGATGTGCCGGTGATCGTTGCCACCGCCCGCGACGACGAAGCCGAGATCGTCCGGCTGTTTGATGCCGGTGCGGATGACTATGTGGTCAAACCGTTTACCGCAGAGCACCTCGAGGCCCGCATCCGAGCCGTGTTGCGACGTACCGAGGACAAGACGGCGGCGCTCGTCCAGGTTGGCGACCTGGTCATCGATTTCGACTCCCACGTTGCGCGGCTGGGCGGGACCGAGCTCGCTCTGACCGCCAAGGAGTTCGAGCTGCTCGGCTTTCTCGCCACCCACGAAGGCAAGATGATGTCGAAACGTCGACTCCTCGCGGAGGTGTGGCATCAGCCCTACGGGGGCGGCGACAAGACTGTCGACGTTCATTTGTCCTGGCTGCGTCGCAAGCTGGGCGAGACGGCGAGCGAACCGCGCTACTTACACACCAAGCGAGGAGTCGGGGTCAAGCTGGTCAATCCGGACGCATGAGACGGCGTCTGAATCTCCTGGCCCTGGCGGTGACATCGATGGTGGCGGTGGCCTTTCTGATCCCGCTGTTGGGGCTCGTATCCGACATCGCGCGTGACCGGGCTTTGAACGCCGCCGAACAAGACGCCCAGCTCGTTTCCCAGCTCATCGCCGCTACCTCCGACGCAGGGGACGCCTCGCTGGCCCTCGAGGCGATCGCACCCGGCGGGATCCTCAACGGGCGGGCCATCGCGGTGGCCACCAACGACGGATCCGTTGCCGGATCCCCCATCCCGGCTGGAGAGAGCCTCGAGGCGGCTTTTGGCGGCGCCGCCAGCAACATGGCCGTCTCCGGTGGCCGAGCTGTCTTGGTTCCTGCGTTCCAGCCGGGTGGAGTGATCTCGGTTGTCAGGATCCTCGTGACCGACGGCGAGCTCACTGCTGGTGTCCTCCGGGCCCAGGCCGTCCTCGTCGGGCTGTCGATGACGCTCGTAGCGATAGCGGTACTCGTCACCGATCGGCTGGCGCGCAGCATCGTGCGCCCGGTGCAGGACCTATCCGCAGCCTCTGCCGAGCTGGCCCGGGGCAACCTCGGTGCGCGGGTGACCCCGGCCGGGCCGCCGGAGATCGTCGAGGTCAGTCATCAGTTCAATCGGCTCGCCGGCGAGGTGGCCGCGCTGCTGCAGGCCGAGCGGGAGACCGCGGCCGACCTGTCTCATCGGCTTCGTACCCCACTCACGGCAGCCCGCCTCGACACGGAGCGGATCGGCGACGAAGCCGCTCGGGAGCTCATCATGGGCGATCTCGACGAGATCGAGCGCAGCGTGGACCACGCGATCGGCGTGCTGCGGAGACCGGGGCGATCCGTGGCCTCATCGACGAACGTGGAAGAGGTGGCAAGGTCGCGCGCCGAGTTTTGGGAAGCCTTGGCTGCCGAGCAGGACCGGCACGCCGAGGCTGTCATCCCACGATCCACCACTGCAGTTGGCGTCGCCACTGACGATCTGACCGCAGCGATCGACGCCCTGATCGGCAACGTGTTCGCCCACACTGCGGAGGGAATCGGATATCGGCTGACGGTCGAGACGACACCGCAGACTGCGACGGTCACCATCGAGGACTCCGGGCCCGGATTCGCCCATCGCCAGCTACTCCCCCGCGGAGCCTCGGCAGCCGGTTCCACCGGCCTCGGGCTCGACATCGCTAGACGTACTGCGGAGCTGGCCGGCGGCGGCATGACGATCGGTCGCTCGGAGCTCGGCGGGGCTGCCGTCACGCTGGAGCTTCCTCGCCGCTAGACCCCGTGCGCCGGCCGGTCACTGTCACCCCACCTCGAGGTGCGCTCTCAGCTCTCCGTCGTCTTTGAGCCGCACTTCGAGCTCGACCTCGGTCTGGCCGTCTGTCAGCTCGACCTCGATGCGGTCGGCGCGCTCCTCGAGTTCGACGATCTCGAATCCGGAAATGTCCCAAGACTCGACCGACAAGGCCGACCCGCGCACGGTGACCGTTATCGAGCCCGCCGGTCCGGCGCTCACCACCACGGTTCGGTTACCCGGGTCGGGAGCATCGGTGGTCGAGGTGCTCGGCCCGGTAGTCGATGGCGGCACCGATGGGCTCACAGAGGTAGTTGGCGCGCTCGACGTGGTCGGCGCCGAGGAGCTGGTGGATGTAGTGGTGGATGTGCCGTCTGTCGTTGGGGGGCTGTCCGAGGTCGAGGTGGTTTGCGGGAGGGGGGAAGTTGTGGAGTCGGATGGCGCGCTGAAGGCAACGGCGGCCGTGAGACCTATCCATATCGATAGTGCCGATACTGTGACGACGAGTCGGCGGCTGAACATTGGTTGAACCTCCTTTGGGATTGGTCTCAGCATCACCTGCCTTGCGCTAATCGGTCCTCCGCCGCCGGGTAACCGTCGGATAAATGTCTTCGACCGGGATCCCTGTCAGGTGGTCGAGAATGTGAGCTACGTTCGGCCTCGGCCGCTTTGGCGAACCGGCTCATACCGATGGTGAAGACGGCCATGGCGGCCACAATCGTCATGCTGAGCGCAATGGCCACCCCGAGCGAGGGTGGATCGCTCGCCGCAACCGGTACGACCGAGGCCACGTCGACGCGCGGCGCGGGAGCAACGACGTTGACCGTGCCGGTCATCTCGGGGTGCAACGTGCATATGTACGGGTAGCTCCCTGGGACGTCGAACGACATGCGGAACTCCCCCCTGGGTTCCATGACACCCGAATCGAACGATTGGTCGGATGAAGTGACCGTGTGAGGCAGGGCACCATGGTTCGTCCACTTGACCGGCTGCCCGGCGGCGACGACTACGGTGGCGGGCTCGAAGGCATTGTCGACCACCCGCACTGCCTTGACCTCGATAGGGGCCGCCTCGGGCGCGGCGACGGCGGCGGACCCGGCCGACGCAGTCGGCGGGCGGCTCCCGGCCGAAGCGGGCGAAGTGGTCACCGCGGGGCCTCCCGACTTCGCGCCGGTCACCGTGATCTGCCCGACCATTCCGGGATGGAGCGTGCAGAAGTAGTCGTAGGTGCCGGGCGCCCCGAAGCTGGCCTGGAAGCTCTCCTTTGGCATCAATATCGCCGAGTCGAAGGAGCCGTCGACAGCAGTGACGGTGTGAGGCAACGCGCCGTTGTTCACCCACGTGATGGTCTCACCGACAGCGACGGCAAGCTCGCCGGGCTCATACTCGTTATCGACGATCGCGACGGTTGACGGGCTCGAGGGCGGGGTCTCGGGCGGATCGACCGGGTTCGGCGGGGTCGTTGGCGGCGGTCCTCCCCCACCACCAACTACAACGGTGGCGGCCATTCCGGGATGGAGCGTACATATGTAGTCGTAGGTTCCGGGGGTGGTGAAGACTTCGCGGTGGGCGTCGCCGGTGAGCAGAAGACCCGAGTCGAAGACGCCGCTCGTCGAGGTGACGGTGTGAGGCACGGCGCCGGTGTTGATCCACGTGACTGTGGCGCCGGCGGCCACTCGGTACCTGCCGGGTTGGAAAGCGTTGTCAACGATCGTTACGTTCGCCGCGCCAGGCGGCGGCGGAGGAGGAGGGGGCGGCGGTGGAGGCGGCGGAGGAGGTGGCGTGCCGCCGTCGCCGCTGACGATGACCGTTGCTGTCATCTCGGGGTGGATCGTGCAGAAGTAGTCAAAGGTGCCTGTGGAGTTGAACGTGCGGCCGTACGTGTCCCCTGTGGTGAGCAGCCCAGAGTCGAAGGTGCCGTTCACGTCGGTCACGGTGTGGGGAATCTCACCTGCGTTCACCCAGGTCAGCGAGGTGCCGACCTCGACGGTGAGGGACCGCGGTTCGTAGGCGAAGTCGACGATGGTGACGTCGCCACTACCCGGAGGAGGTGAAGGCGGCAGGGGCGGGGGTGGCGGCGGAGGAGGCGGTGGCGGGGTGCCTCCTCCCCCGGTCACGGTCACGGTGCCGACCATGTCGGGGTGGAGGATGCAGAAGTACTCGAATGTCCCTGCAGTGTTGAAGCTGCGGGTGTAAGTGGCTCCCGTGTCGAAGACGCCGCTGTCCCAGGAGCGATCCCGGGCGGTCACCGTGTGGTCCCCGTCACGGTTCACCCAGGTGACGGAGCCGCCCGCAGCGATCGTGATGTTTGCCGGGCGGTAGGAACGATCGATGATCTCGACGTCGCCCGACGGTGGCGGTGGCTGCGGCGGATCACCCGGATCTGCCGTCACCGTGATGATGCCGTGGTAAGCGACGTTGTCTTCGTTGCGGGCGTCGACATAGCGGTACTCACCCTCGAAGGCGAAGTTGAAGGTGAAGGTCTCACCCGGTTCGAGGTTGCCGCTGTCGAACTCCTCGGGACCACTGACCGTTCTCATCCGATGGCGCTCGACGTCGTTGTTGACCCACTCCACCGTGACGCCGCGGGCGATCGTGAGCTCCCGCGGCTGGAGATTGTTGGTGATGGACACCGTCGCGTCGGCGGCCACCGCGGTTGCGAGGGGCGACAGGGCCACAACGAGCAAGAAGGTCAGCACCACGCGGGCGACACGGGAGAGGGTCCGGCTCATGGTCCGTCCTGGGCGGGCCCTGGACGGATCTGCCGCCGTCCTTGGCGAGCTGGAGAAGCTGGTCACGATCACCTGGCCCTGTTCATGCTTCCGGCTACACCGTATGGATGCGCTGGAAAACGGGGGCTAGAGCTGAGCTAAACGACGGATAAAGGCGCCAATCCGGTATCCATTGCGGCGTTCCGATCACGCGACGGACTCGTCGTCGGCTTCACGTTTGGCCACTCGCCGTAATGGGTAGGGGCAACAGACCAGGGAGCAGGAAGTCATCGAGATCATGCGTGCTATCGCCGTCATTGCTGTTGCGTTGGCCGCCGTCGCACTAGCCGGGTGTGGCGGCGAGCGCATCCACAACGCGTCCCGCGCGCCGTCATCGGCACCACCTACGACAACTGGAGCACCTGCGACTCCTCAGCCGACACCCTCTACGACGACCACCAGCACCACGCTGCCCCCAGCTGTGGGCAATCCGCAGATTGAGCCATACACGTCTCCGGCATATCCGGGCGAAGGCGAGCCTGCGCTACTCCGAGAAGTCACGACTGAGACGTATGACGACTACACCCGGGTGATCTTCCGATTCGAATCGACCCCACCCGAGTTCCGCCTGGAATACGTACCGACACCGGTGCTGTCAGGCCCTTCGGGCGACGAGATCCAGGTAGCCGGAGAGGTGGCGCTGCTGGTATCTATGGCGCCCGCCTCTGGATTTGATATGCGCGGGACGGTCCCGGCGCAGGTGTTCGCCGGCCCGTCGAGAGTCGATCTCGACGGCCCGATCGTCAAGGAGCTCGTACAAGCCAACGACTCGAACGGACAATTGACATGGGCGATCGGTTTGGACGAGCAACTGCCGTTCGGTTTCGCGAGCGGCAGCGACAACCGGCTGGTCATTGACGTCCACCCTGCGGAGATGACACCGGTCGCCGCCTACGACGGAGAACGGGCATTTGCGGTGGAGGCTTTCGTCACACCAACCGAGGCCTGCGTCGCCATCCGCGCCGACCGGGCCACTACCGAATGCGTACCGACCGAGAACTACTACCCGTTCGAGCACCGGTTGGTACACATGGATGACATGGCCGTGATGGTCGGAATTGTCTACGACCCACACCTCGTCGACATCGATCTGGTGACCAGACATGGATCTGTCATCGCCGAAGATTCGGAGGATTTCGCATTGGTCGAGATCGGCAACGGCCTACGCGCCTTTGCCCCTGCGATCGACCCGGCGAACTTGCTCGAGATCAAGGGCCTCGGCGCGGACGGGACTGTGATCCTGCAGGCTCAGGTTCAAGCATGACGGGTGCACGCACCGGATTGGTAGTCGTGATGGCGCTTGTTGCAGGTGCGATCGGGTTCTACGCGGGGCTCTTCGCAATGCTTGCGGCGGGCTGGCCTGGGTGAACCTGAATGGGCGCCCGTGGCGTGTTGAGTGTGCCAGCTCGCGCTCGAGCCGACACGGCCGCTCCATAATCGCGTCCACACGATCCGGTGCCGAATCCTCAATCCCTCGCGTCCAGCTCGGCAAACACTCTGCGGGCAATCCTGAAGCAGGCCACTCCGGCGGGAACTCCGGAGTAGATCGTGATCTGATGGAGGACGGCGCGCAGCTCGTCGCGGGTGAGGCCGTTCTTGATGGCGCCGCGGAAGTGAAGTTCCCACTCTTCCATGCGGCCGAGAGCTGCGATCATGCCGAGGTTGATCATGGAGCGCTCCCGGAAAGTGAGCGCCTCGTCAGCCCAACCGAACCCCCAGCAGTACTCGGTGACCATCTCCTGGAACTCCCGGTTGAAGTCGTCGGACCGTGCCAGGTTCCGCTCGACGTACTCCTCACCAAGCACTGCCTTGCGGGCCGCCAAGCCCTTCTCGAATCGCTCTGAGCTCACGGGATCACCCCTTCCTTCCGGCGCGTGTCAGGACCGCATCGAGCGGCATGCGTCGCGCACCGCGTCGACGGTCCGCTCGAAGTCTTCGTGCGTGTGGGCCTGGGACACGAAACGACGCAGGCCGGGGATGACGTTGATGCCGCGGCGCATCAGCTCGGTGTCGAACGCAACATTGGCCGCACGATCCGAGGCCAACAGGTCGGTGTAGCGCTGCGGCGATTCGTCCATGTGGAGGATCTGCCACAGCGATCCGGTGCTCTCGACGAAGGCCGGGTACCCCCGCGCGGTGAAGACGTCAGTCATGGCGGCGGCGAACTCGGCAGAGCGCTTGTTCAGCATGTCGTAGAAACCGGGCCGCCGCAGCTCGGCGAGCGTGGCCAACCCGGCGGCGGCACCAAGCGGATTGCCGTGCAGCGTTCCTGAGGCATACACGTAACCCGGGGTGCCCTTCCGCTCGGGATGTGCCTGGTCGATCAGCTCGGCCTTGCCGACCACGGCGCCTACCGGACCGCCGCCCCCGACGATCTTGCCGTATGCGGCCAGATCGGCCTCGACGCCGAAGAACTCCTGGGCACCGCCGTAGGCCAGCCGGAAACCGGTGACTACCTCGTCAAAGATGAGCACCGCCCCGAGCTCCGTCGCAAGCGCCCGCAGGCCTTCGAGGAAGTCGGGTTGCGGCGCAATGATCCGCTGCACCGGCTCGACGATGATCCCGGCCAGGTCGTCGCCATGCGCCGTGGCGATCTCGCGGAGACGAGCGAGATCGTTGTATGGCGCGATGAGCACCGTGTCCACCACCGCCTCGGGCGTCCCCTGGGTGAACGGCAGACCGCGCGGATAGGGGCTCGGCTCGGACGGAGCGACCCCAACGCCGGCATAGTCGTGGTTGCCGTGAAACGCCCCCTCGAACTTGAGGATCTTGGTGCGGCCGGTGGCGGCCCGGGCGATCCGCATGGCGTATGCGGTGGCCTCGGAGCCGGTCGTTGTGAAGATCATGCGCTCGGCGCCGGGGATGGCGGCTACGACCTCGGCGGCGAGCTCGATCGAGACGTCGCTCAAGGCGGCGTACTGGTGCAGGCTGCGCGCTGCTTGGCGCTGCACGGCCTCGACGACTGTCGGGAACTGGTGGCCCAGTATCAGCGCGCCGGCGCCGGCAACGTAGTCGATCCAGATGTTGCCCTCGACGTCCATGATGTGAGAGCCCTTGGCCGATGCGATCGTCATGTTGAGGCCTTCGGGATGGAGCCGCGTCCCCAGCGCTCCACCCGGCAGCACCCGCACTGCCGTCTCGCGATAGTCCATGTCCGATCTCAAGACCACCTTCTCCTCATGCTTGTGCCCGTTCGTGCTTTGGATCCCATACTGGCTCGGCGAGCACCCGGGCGGCGCACGGCTCTCCAAGCACCAAAACCGTCATCTCGGTGCCGGGCTCGGCTTGGTCCGGATCGACATACGCCCAGGCGAGGCTCAAGCCGGTCCCAAAACCGTAGCCGCCGGTGGTGACCACCCCGATGCGCCTGTCCCCGGAGAACACTCCTTCGCCGCCGAGGCAGTCGGCGGAGAGGTGGTCGCTGTCGATCTCGACGTAGACCAACATCCAGCGGGGCGCATCCATGTTCGCCAGCAGCGCCGGTTTGCCCACGAAGCCCTTGTCGAGCTTCACAAACCGCATCAAACCCGCCTCGTAAGCGCTCACCTCGTTGGTCATGTCAGCCGAGACCTTGTAGCCCTGCTCCATGCGCATGGCGGTCAGGGCATGGGTGCCGTAGCAACCGAGACCGAGTGGAGCGCCGGCAGCTGCCAAAGCGTCGAAGACCTCCGCCATGCGCCCCATCGGGGCGTGCAACTCCCACCCGAGCTCGCCGGTGAACGACACCCGCAGCGCCCGCACGGGCACGTCGGCGACCGCGATCTCCCTGACCGACAGCCAGGGAAACTCGTCGTTGTCGAGCGGTGCGTCGGTCACCGCTGCCAGCAGGCGGCGGCTGTCGGGACCGGCGATCGCCAGCACGCCGTAGTCGCCTGAGACGTTCGTGATCATGACGTCCGCGCCGCCGAGGTGTTGCCGCATCCAGTCCTCGAAACGCACCTCGCCGACGGCGGCCCCGACCAGGTAGAAGTGGTTCGCGGCAAGCCGTCCGATCGTGAACTCGATCTCCACCATCCCGCGCTCGGTGAGCATGTAGGTGAGAGCCATGCGGCCCACCTGCGGGAGCCGATTGGTGGTGAGCCGGTCGAGAAACCCAGCCGCGTCGGGCCCCGTCACGTCATATTTGGCAAAGGCGGTGAGATCGGCCATCCCGACGCCGTTGCGCACCTTCTCCACTTCTTCCCTGACCGCCTGGTGCCACTCGGGCCGCTGGAAGGCGTGGATGTGCTTCCGCTCCCATCCGGGCGGCGCAAACCACCGCGGCCGCTCCCAGCCGAAGACCTCCTCCATCACCGCGCCGCGCTCGACCATGCGGTCGTAGACCGCCGAGGTCCGGTGCGGCCGGGCGGCCGGTCGGTCGAGCGCCGGGTAGGGGATCTCGTGGCGCAGCCGGTAGTCCTCATGCGCCTTGGCGCGGTTGTACTCGGGGGTGGCCCAGTCGCCGAAGCGGCGCGGGTCCCAGGCTCGCATGTTGAGGATGGTGGCGCCGTGCACCATCCATTTCGCCAGGTAGTAGGTGGCTCCCGGGCCCCATGCGATGCCCACTTGGGTGCCGTTGCAGTACCAGTAGTTCTCCACGCGCGGCGCCGGCCCAAGCATCATCGAGCCGTCGGGTGGATGGGTGATCGCGCCGTGGATCGCCTTCTGGATGCCGTAGTCGGCCAGCAGCGGGAAGCGCTCGAAGGCGGCCTCGAGCCAGGGTGCTACCCGGTCGTAGTCGGGGGGGAACAGGTGATGGTCGGCCTCCCACGGAGTGCCGTCCTCCCAGATGGAGTTGGGGTTGGCCTTCTCGTAGATGCCAATCAGCCCGGCGTTGCGCTCCATGCGGATGTAGCCCGAGACGTGTAGGTCGTCCCGCACCACCGGCAGCTCCCTCTCCAGCGCGGCCAGCTCAGGGATCTCCTGGGTGACGAAGTAATGATGGGTCATCGGCACTATCGGGATGTCGAGCCCCACCCACTGCCCCACCTGGCGGGCGTACGTGCCGGCGGCGTTGACCACCACCTCACTGGTGAACGACCCCGAGTCGGTGTCGACCCGCCACGTGCCATCGTCGCGGGGCAGCGTGTTCTTCACCAGCGTGTTGCGCTTGATCGTGGCCCCACGGGAGCGAGCCCCGCTGGCAAACGCCTGAGTCGCCGAGGCTGGGTCCAGATGGCCGTCGTCTGGCGTGTGGAGGGCGCCGATGACGCCTTCGAGGTTGTAGAACGGGTGAAGCTCGGCGATGCGATCCGGGTCAACCAGCTCCATCCGGTTGCCCACTCCGCGCCCGACGGCGACGGTGTAACGCAGCCAGTCGTACTCGGGGGGACTGTAGGCGAGCCGTAGCGACCCAGTGTTGTGCCAGCTGATCGCCTGGCCGGTCTCCTCCTCGAGCTCGGCGTACTTCTTGGTGCCGTACTTGGTCATCGACGCCAGGCCGTAGCTCGAGGTGGAATGTGTGATCTGCCCGGCGGCATGCCAGGTCGAGCCGGACGCCAGCTCGCCCTTTTCGAGCAGGAGCACGTCGCTCCACCCCTCCATTGTGAGGTGATAGAGGAGCGACGTGCCCATGATGCCGCCACCGATGATGATGGCCTTGTAGTCGGTGCTCACGTCCGTCCCCGAGATGCAGAGATGGCTCGATGGTACAGATGTACGACTGAGCCGGCCACTACAAACGGATGTACCAAATCCGCTGTGCTCAGCGCCTCGCTATGCACAGCAGACGCGGCCCGGGGCCGACCTCACAGTCCCGCGGCCAGCTCGGAGACGAGGCCGGATGCACCGGCGAGCACCGGCTCGCCATGACCGAACACCATGGCGTCGAACTCGAGTCCGGCGAGCTTGACCACCGATGCGTTGGCTTGGGGCAGATCGTCGGCGAAGCGGGGCACCGGGCCGGCCACTCCCCCCGCCTCGCCGACCATGGCGTCGCCGACGATGAGCAAGCCTACGCCGCGGTCGAGAAGACAGATGTGACCGGGGGTGTGGCCGGGGGTGGCAACCACTTCGAGGCCGGCAACCGTATCGCCGTCACCGACCGCCGTGATCGCACGCGGCGCCGCAATGTTGGGGATATCGCCGGCGCCGGCGTAAGCAGTCGCTGCGGACGCCGCCGCCATCACGGCGTCGACGCTGCCGATGTGATCCCCGTGGCGGTGGGTCAGGATCAGATGGCCGACGTCGCTCCAACCGACGCTGAGCTTGGTCAGCGCGGCTTCGATCGAGCCCTCGCTCCCCGGGTTGCCCGTATCGACGACGATCGCCTCGCCGCTGCGAACCACGACGTAGGCAGACACAAAACCGAGGTTGACCCGCTCCCACACGGTGCCGGCCGCCGGCGGCTTAGATGTGGTCACCGGGGAAGCGGTCACCGAGGTCGTGGGGGCTGTCGTCGTGGTAGGGGACGTAGTGGTCCCCTGGGAAGTCGTCGGCTGGCTAGTCGTCGGCCGCGTCGTAGTCGCTTGGCTGGTCGTCGGCGACGGGTCGTCGGAACACGCTGCTGCGCCGAGCGTGACCAGACCAACGGCGACTCTGCCGAGATCGGCCAGAAACACCCGCCGGCTCCTTGGCGAAAGCGAAGGCACCGTCATACCCAGAGATGGTATCCGAGGCGGCGAGCTCGGCAACCTGTCAAGCGACGCGCCAACAGCCACCCGCCGGAGAAGCGCATTGCCTCCTACCCTGGCACGCATGATTTGGAAGATCGAAATCGGCACCGTGGTCCTGTACGGCATCCGCGACGGAGCGACGAACCGTGATCCGCTCGAATACCTCATTGGATCGACACCTGAGGCATGGAGCGGTTACGAGCATTTCCTCAACGCCGACGGCACAATGCCCAACAGTTACTCCTGCTACCTGGTCGACACCGGGTCGGCATGGGTCATGATCGATGCCGGATTCGGCTTCAACGCTCCCGATGGTTCCAATGCCGGCGACATGCCAGGAGCGCTGGAGACGCTCGGCGTGGCTCCCCCCGACATCGATCATGTCGTGTTCACCCACCTTCACCCCGACCACATCCTCGGCTCCCTCGCCGCCGACGGAGTTCCGCTCTTTGGCAACGCGCCGCACTGGACCCTGGTACGCGAGGTGAAGCACTGGAGAAGCGGGACCGACGATCGTTCCCGCAGCATCACGCAGGTCGCCGACGCCCTCGACGAAGCCGCATTGCTCAACGCGGTCGACGAACCGGGCCAAGTGGTTCCCGGCGTAACGACCGTCGCCGCCTACGGACACACCCCGGGGCATACAGCTGTGCGGGTGTCCTCCGGCGAGGATGAGCTGATCATCGTCGGGGACTTGACGTTCAGCCCGGTGCAGATTCACTACCCCGAATGGGCCTTCCCATTCGATGTCGACAAGCCGGCGGCGGCGACGACTCGAGCCGAGTTCTTCGAGATGCTCGCCGATGCCAGCACGCCGTTTGCTGCTGGCCACTACGCCCAGCCCGGCTACGGGCGCATCGTGGTGACTGCGGCGGGGCGCAAGTACGAGGCGCTTCCGGTCGAGCGAGTCGGATAGTGGTCAGAGCTGCCGCCGCCAAGTCCCGAGCTGCGGGATGATCGATGCTGCTCCCGAGGCGACACCGCTACCCCCGCACTAAGACCCGGTTAGATTCTGTGGCGACGGTCGCGGCGATCCGGTGAGGTGGAAGATGACGCGCAACGACGCTCTCTCGGTGGCCCTCGATGCCGGGGAGAACCCCTACTTGATGGGGCCCTACGCGCCGGTCGACGAGGAGATCGAGGCGAGCGAGCTCGAGGTCATCGGGGAGATTCCGCCTGATCTCGAAGGCTTGTACGTCCGCAACGGCCCGAATCCGAGGTTCAAGACGGAGGGTCGTTACCACTGGTTCGATGGCGACGGGATGCTGCACGCCATCCACCTCGAGAACGGCACGGCGTCATACCGGAACCGCTGGATCCGTACCCAAGGGCTGCGAGGCGAGTTGGCCGCCGGCAAGGCGATGTGGGAAGGCATCGCCGAGCCCCGTGATCGCAACCCTGACGATGGCTCGCGCCTGCGCCTCAAGGACACCGCCAACACCGACATCATGTTCCACAACGGCAATCTGGTGGCCCTGTGGTACTTGGCAGGAGCGCCCTACCGCGTAGATCCACTGTCACTAGAGACGCGCGGCACCGAAGAGTGGAACGGGACCCGCGCCTCGTGCGTTAGTGCTCACGCCAAGGTCGACCCGCGCACCGGCGAGTTCGTGTATTTCGACTACGGGCCCACGCCGCCCTACATGTCGTACGGGGTCGTTAGCCGCGATGGCGTCGTCAAGCACCACACTCCTATTGACATCCCGGACGCCCGCATGCCGCACGACATGGCGATCACCGAGAACTACTCCATCCTCATGGACCTGCCGCTGGTGGTCGACGCCGCTGCGGCGCGTGCCGGGCGCCATCAACTGGCGTTCATGGCCGACACTCCCGCCCGGTTCGGGGTGATTCCCCGCCACGGCGGCGGCGACCAAGTCCGCTGGTTCGATGCCGAGCCGTGTTACATCTACCACTCGATCAATGCCTACGAATCCGGCGACGAGATCGTGCTCGACGTCTGTCGCTTCCGGGTTCCCGGTCCACCGGCGATCGAGCTCACGGGACCACTGGCGTCGATTCTCAACTACCTGCGCCTCGACGCCTACGTGCACCGGTACCGATTCAATCTGGTCACAGGCGCCACGGCAGAAGAGGCGCTCGACGATCGCAACACCGAGTTCCCGATGATCCATCCCGAGCGGTTCGGCGAGAGAAATCGGTACGCGTGGAACGTGACCATCAACACCGACGTCACGATGTACTTCGACGGCTTGGTGCGGTACGACCTCGAGACGGGCGCCGAACAACGGTACGGCTTCGGGGCAGGACGATTCGGATCCGAGGCGCCGGTGGCGCCGCGCCCGGGCACCACCGCCGAGGACGACGGCTACCTGCTGTCATTCGTCTACGACGCCGCCACCGACCGGTCGGAGTTGGTGATCCTCGATGCCGCCGACTTGGCCGCCGGCCCCATCGGGCGGGTGCTGCTACCGGTGCGGGTGCCGAATGGGTTTCATTCTTGCTGGGTACCTGCCGAGGAGCTGGCTGCGGTGCGCACGGCTACTCGATGAGTCCCGGCCGATGAAGTTCGGGCTCGGCTACGCCAACACTATTCCGTTCACCGACCCGGCCCCGGCGCGCGATCTGGCGCAGGCCGCCGAAGAAGCCGGCTTCGAGTCGATCTGGACGGTCGAACACGTCATCTGGCCCCATGAGTACACGTCGGTATACCCCTATCACCGGTCGGGGAAGATGCCGGGCAGCCCTGCGGTTCCGATCCCCGATCCGTTGGTGTGGCTCACCTGGGTGGGGGCGGCTACGTCATCGCTCCGTCTGGGCACCGGCGTCGTCATCCTGCCGCAACGCAACGCGCTCGTCCTCGCCAAGGAGGTGGCGACACTCGACCACCTCACCGCAGGGCGCGTCGAGCTGGGCATCGGAGTGGGCTGGCTCCGGGAGGAATTCGAGGCGCTGGGGGTCGAATTCGGCGGACGGGGAGAGCGAGCCGACGAGATGATCGCCGCAATGCGGGTGCTCTGGGCCGATGAGTCGGCGAGCTACCAAGGGTCCCACGTGTCGTTCGAGCATGTGGCCCTCAACCCCAAGCCGGTCAATGGCACCATCCCCATCGTCGTGGGCGGCAGCGGTCGCCGTGCCGCCCGCCGCGCCGCAGAGCTGGGAGACGGGTTCTACCCGGGCCCGGCAACGCTGGACGACCTCGAGCAGTCGATGACGTTCTTGGCGGAAGCCTGCGAGGCCATCGGTCGACCGCGCTCGGCGGTTGAGGTGTCGGCGGCGTTTCCGGGCAGATTCATGGCAGACCCGACGGCTGCAATCGACGCCCTCACCGGGCTAGGGGTCGATCGGATCATCGTCCCCGCATTCGAGGTCACCCGGCCGGACGTGACGACCGGTATGGCGGCGATGTCCGCGGTCATCGCCACGCACGCCGAGTAGGGGTACCACCGTCGGCTTGGGCTGCCGGGTCAGCTGCGCATCGCCGCGCCGGTGGGATCGTATGGGGATGCCTCGATCACTCGGCAGGGCCGCTCGACGCCGACGATGTGGGTCGTGAGCTCCGTGCCCACCTCGCAGTGTTCCCTGGCGACGAGAGCCATCGCCAGGCTCTTCTCGACCGTGTGGCCGTAGTCGCCCGAGGTGATGTAACCGACCCGCTTGTCCCCGGCCCACACCGGTTCGTAGCCGGTGGCGTCGGCGTCGGTGGCTTCCACCTCCAAGGTGACCAGCCGGCGGGCGGCGTTGTCGGCGTCGCGCGCCTTGCGGGCGGCGTCCTCGCCAATGAACCCCTGCTTGTTCCAGTCGATCCAGCGGTCCATGCCGGTCTCGCCCGGCGTGTACTCCTGGCGAAACTCGGCCGACCAGATGCCGAAGCTCTTCTCGATCCGCAGGGAGAGCAGCGCGTTGTAGCCGTACTCCACCGCACCCAACTCCTCGCCGGCGGCGAGCAACGTCCGCCGCAGCCGGATGTGCTCATCGGGCTTGCAGTGGATCTCGTACCCCAGCTCGCCGGTCACCGAGATCCGCCCGACCTTCGCCCGGATCAGCCCGACGTCCATCGGGCAACACGACATGAACGGCATTGCCTCACCGGAGACATCGCCCGGCGTGACCTTGGCCAGCAGCTCCCGCGACTTGGGGCCCGACAAGGAGAACCCGACCGTCGCATCTCCGAGGTCGCGCACCTGCACCCCGTCTTCGACGTGGTCGGCGAACCAGCGCATGTGCCAGGCCCGCAGGTAGTAGGAGCCCATGATCCACCAGGTGCCGTCTCCCCAGTTGAGCACGGTGAGATCACCCTTGAGCCGGCCGTCGTGGCCCAGCATCGGAGCCAAGCGGATGCGCCCCGGGCCGGGAAGCCGCCCGGCCAGGAGACGATCGAGCCAGGCGGCGGCGTTGGGCCCGGTGACCTCGTACCGGGAAAACCCCGTGATGTCGAGGATGCCCACGCCGGAGCGCACCTGGCGGCACTCCTCGGCAACGATGTCGAACGCGTTGGAGCGGCGCAGCGACGGAATCTCTTCGAAACCTCTCTCCGCGAAGTAGATGGGAACCTCGAGGCCCCACGACTCGCCCCACTGGGCACCTGCCTCGGTCATCGCGTCGTACGCCGGCGCCATCCGCAGTGGGCGGCCCGCCCACAGCTGCTCGTTGGGATAGGTCATGACGAAGCGGCGTGAGTAGAACTGGCCGGTCATCTGGCGGATGTACTCCCGGTTCTCGGCGTACGGCCCAAATCGCGCAACGTCCATCCCGTAGATGTCCTCTTCGGGCTCGCCGTGGATCATCCACTCGGCGAGCGACTTGCCGACTCCTCCGCCTTGGAGGAAGCCGGCCATCACTGCGCACGCCGACCAGTAGTTGCGCAGCCCGGGCACCGGGCCCACCAGCGGATTGCCGTCCGGCGAGAAGGTGAACGCGCCGTTGACCCACTGTTTGATGCCGGTGCGGTCGAGCGCCGGGTAGCGAGTGGTGGCGATGGAGACCTCTTCGGCGATGCGGTCGATGTCGGGCGGCAGCAGCTCGATGCCGTAGTCCCACGGCGCGCCGTCGATGCTCCAGTGCTTGTGGTCGATCTCGTAGATGCCGACCAGCACTCCCTTCAGCTCCTGGCGCATGTAGGTGAAGCCATCGAGATCGATCATCATCGGGATCTCCCAGTCGATGGCTTCCAGCTCCGGGATTGCTTCAGTAACGAGGTAGTGGTGCATCAGCGGCGATACCGGAAGCTCGACGCCGGCCATGCGACCCACCTGTTTGGCCCACAGCCCGCCGGCGTTGACGACGTGCTCGGCCACGATGGTTCCCTGCTCGGTGATGACGTCCCAGCCCCCGTCGAGGCGCGGCTCGAGGTCGACCACCCGGTTGTGCTCGATGACCTCGGCTCCGCGTTGCCGGGCAGCCTTGGCGTAGGCGTGCACCACGGCGCTTGGATCGATGTAGCCCTCCCGATCGGCCCAGAGCCCGCCCAGGACGCTGTCGATGTTGATGATCGGACACCGCTCTTTGATCTCGTCGGGAGTCATCAGCCAGACGTCTTCGATGCCCATCGTCTGGAACACCCGGTAGGCCGCTTGCAGCCACTCCCAGCGGACCGGTTCTTCGGCGAATGTGATACCGCCGGTCATGTGCATACCGATATCGAGATCCGACTCCGCCGAGATCTCGCCGAGCAGGTCGATCGTGTACGCCTGGAGGGCGGCAATGTTGGGATCGGCGTTGAGCGCGTGCACCCCGCCGGCGGCATGCCAACTCGAACCGGCGGTCAACACATCCCGCTCGACGATGACGACATCGCTCCACCCCAGCTTCGCCAGGTGATAGAGCACGCTGGCGCCGACGACGCCTCCCCCAATGACGACGACCCGGTATTGCGACTTCACAAAGCCTCCCATGCCAGTGCGCTGCGACGGTACAACACCGAGCGCCAACGCGCGCTGGAAGCCAAGGCGCGGGAATACCCCCAACACGGGGAACCCGCCCCGCGGGTACAGGCCTACCCGCGCCTCCGCTTCCCCCCTCTCCCGGCTGGATAGGCTGAAGACATGGAGGTCAACGAGCTGCGTCCGTTATTCGGATTCGACTTTGCGATCGGTACGGCTCTGGCCGCTCTACAGGACGCCCGACAGCGGACGCTCGATGCGGTCGCCGGCCTCGCGCAAGACCACGTCGATGCCAGTGCTCACGGCTACCCGAACTCGATTGGCGCCACGCTGTATCACATCGCAGCCATCGAGGCCGATTGGCTATATGCGGACATCCTCGAAGAGGAATACCCGGACTGGATGGGCGAGTGGTTCCCG